>NZ_JBHUEK010000025.1:0-813529 GCF_042680725.1 Ferdinandcohnia salidurans | reverse complement strand
TTTCCCGAAGTTATCCCAGTCTTATAGGCAGGTTGCCCACGTGTTACTCACCCGTCCGCCGCTAACCTTTGGGAGCAAGCTCCCTCAGGTTCGCTCGACTTGCATGTATTAGGCACGCCGCCAGCGTTCATCCTGAGCCAGGATCAAACTCTCCAATAAGAGTATTGATTGCTCAATAGTTTGTTACTTTAGAATTAAACGTTGACGCTTGTATTATGTTTAGTTTTCAAAGAACTTGTTTGTCGCCCCGAAGCGACTTTATTAATATATCACATTATCATTATTAAAGTCAATTACTTTTTTAAAATAATAATGTTGAAAGGATAAGACTTTTAAAAGTATAAATGCAAAAGGCCTTTTAATCAAGCATTTATTTTAAAAATGTTTTACTACTTCTTTTTCAGCAAAAATAAAACCTCCAAATTTGGAGGTTATCAGATAATCTCTTCTATGTAGACTTCACGGTCGGTTTTTAAATCCAAAAATTCATATTCATTCATTTTTAGTAATGGCCTTGTGGGCTGGGATTTATCAATAAACACAATTTCTCCAGATTGCCCATTTGAGAGTTTTACTTTTGTTCCTATGGATATTATTCCAACACTATTTGTTAAGGCTTCTACTACTTTTAGATCGAGTTTACCGAACGATTCTCTTCTAATCTCTTCAAGGACTTCGAAGGGAGACTGGCGGTTACTGTATGGTCTTTCTGAGGTCATGGCCGAGTACACGTCGGCCACTGCAACAATCTTTCCGAATGGATGCAGTCTCTCCCCGGTAACCCCGAGTACGTATCCAGTTCCATCAATTCGTTCATGATGCTGGAGAACTGCTAATTTTACACTATCTTTTATAAGTGGAATCTTTTCGATGATTCGGTAGCTATATAAAGGGTGTCTTTTTACCTCTTTATATTCTCCATAAGTAAGTGATGTACCCTTTATTAGTATTTTGGGATCTATTTTAGACATTCCACAGTCACTAAGTAATCCCGCTATGGCTAGATGATTGCAATCGCCCTTGTTGAACTCCAGTTTTCTTCCTAGGTATCCTGAGAGCAATCCTACTGTGACAGCATGATGGTACATATAGTCATTTCGGTTTATATATTTATATAATGAGAATATTTCTTTTGGTTGTTCTAGTATTCTTTTAAAGAGTGGGAGTATTATTTGGCGTACTTTAGTGATATCTAAGAGAGCCCCCGCTTGCCAGCTTTCGAACAGTTGTTTATATTCCCCTACAGATTTGAGATAAGCCTCCGCAATTGAGCTTTCTTTTATTTCAACTTCTACTTCCTCTACTATTTCAGTAGGAGTGAAAGAGTCACCGTTGATTAAAAATGCTTCAACTTGTACATCTTGAACCAAAAATACGTGAAGAACTTGTATATGTTCATTTGTTAATACTGTGTTTTTAGGAATAATTGGTGTATTTGTTAAGGAAAAGATGTCATTTGAGACGATGCATCCTTCTTGTAACTGGCTTGTCCTTACACGCATTTTAATTCGCCCTCGTCTTTCGTTGAATACTAGTACCATTTTACCAAAAAAAGAGAAATACTGCACTTGCAGCATTTCTCTTTTCATAAAAGTTTATTCAGTTTCTTCTTCGTTACTTGGTTGTTCATCAGTGACTGTCTCTTCTGCAGCCTCTACTGATTCATCTTCAAGTTCCTCTTCTTCTTCCTTTTCTACAACCGCAACAGTTGCTACATGCTCATTTTCGTCTAGACGAATAAGCTTAACACCTTGGGTTGTACGGCCAATTTGTGAAATATCATTAATTGACATTCTAATTAAGACACCGGCAGCCGTAATAAGCATAAGGTCATTTTCTTCTGTAACAGCTTTAACTGCAATTACTTTACCGTTCTTTTCGGTAATATTAACAGTTTTGAGGCCCTTACCACCACGACTTTGGATACGGTACTCACCTGCTGCTGTACGCTTGCCATAACCATGTTCAGTAACAATTAAGACATCTAGGTTGTCTTCTAGTATTTCCATTCCGACTACATCATCACCTTCAGAAAGGTTAATGCCTTTAACCCCCGCAGCTGTACGACCCATAGATCTTACATCTGACTCAGGGAAGCGAATGAGCATACCGTCCTTTGTTCCAATGATAATGTCTTTCGATCCGTCGGTTAGTCGAACAGAAATAAGTTCATCACCTTCATGCAAACCAACAGCTATTAATCCACCTTTACGAATATTCGCAAAGGATGATAATGGAGTTCGTTTTGAGATACCCTTTCTTGTTGTAAAGAACAAGAACCAATCATCAACTAGTTCAGATACAGGAATAATGGCGTTGATCCATTCTTCTTTATCGATTTCTAGTAGGTTAATAATTGGGATTCCTTTTGCTGTCCTACTGTATTCAGGGATTTCATAACCTTTTAAACGATAGACCTTCCCTTTATTTGTGAAGAATAGGATTGTATCATGGGTTGATGTTGATAGAAGATGTTCGACGAAGTCATCTTCGTTTGTTCCCATTCCTTGAATCCCTCGGCCACCGCGTTTTTGACTACGGTATGTTGAAACTGGAAGACGCTTAATATACCCTTTGTTTGTGAGAGTAATGATGATGTTCTCTTTAGGAATTAAATCTTCATCTTCAATCATTTCAAGTCCGCCTGCTAGAATTTCAGTACGTCTTTTATCATTAAAACGTTCTTTAACTTCTAAAAGCTCTTCACGAATAATTTCTAGAACTTTTTCCTCATCTGCTAAAATTGCCTTTAATTCTGCAATTAATGCAACAAGCTCTTGATATTCCGCTTCAATTTTATCACGTTCTAAACCTGTTAAACGCTGTAAACGCATATCTAAGATCGCTTGTGCTTGTTTTTCAGATAAGTTAAATCTTGTCATTAAGCCTTCGCGAGCGATATCCGTATTTTGTGAGCCACGAATTAACGTAATAATTTCATCAATATGATCCAACGCAATACGTAAACCTTCTAAAATATGAGCTCTTGCTTCAGCTTTTCGAAGCTCAAACGCTGTTCTGCGTTTAATTACAACAACTTGATGATCTAAGTAATATTGTAAGCATTGCTTTAAGTTTAGGACTCTTGGATGCCCATTTACTAGAGCTAGCATATTGATTCCAAAAGTTGTTTGCAATGCAGTATGTTTATATAAATTGTTTAAAAGAACATTCGCATTTGCATCTCTTCTTACTTCCATCACGATTCTCATACCATTTCGGTCTGATTCATCACGAAGGTCTGTTATGCCGTCAATCTTTTTATCACGAACTAATTCTGCAATTTTTTCGATTAATTTAGCTTTATTTACTTGGTAAGGAAGTTCTGTTACAAGGATAACTTCCTTGCCATTTTTCATCTCTTCGATTTCTACTTTTGCACGTAAGGTAATGGAGCCTTTTCCAGTTTCATAAGCTTTCCTAATCCCACTTCTACCAAGAATATGTCCAGATGTAGGGAAGTCCGGCCCAGGTATGATATCCATTAACTCAGCAATGGTTATCTCAGGATCCTTACTGACTGCTAGTACGCCATCAATAACCTCACCTAATTGATGCGGTGGAACATTTGTTGCCATACCTACTGCGATTCCCGCTGCACCATTTACTAAAAGATTAGGGAAACGAGCAGGGAGAACAGCCGGTTCTTTTTCTGAACCATCGTAGTTATCTTGGTAATCAATTGTATCCTTGTTAATATCACGCAGAAGTTCCATTGATATTTTGGACATACGCGCTTCCGTGTAACGCATGGCTGCTGCCGCATCACCATCTACTGAACCAAAGTTTCCGTGGCCATCAATAAGCATATAGCGGTAGTTAAAGTCCTGTGCCATACGAACCATCGTATCGTAAACTGCAGAGTCACCGTGTGGGTGGTATTTACCAATTACTTCACCTACGATACGAGCAGATTTCTTATAGGCTTTATCAGATGTCATTCCTAAGTCGTTCATCGCATATAAAATCCTGCGGTGAACTGGCTTTAGACCATCACGAACATCTGGTAGGGCACGTGACACAATAACGCTCATCGCATAATCTAGAAATGATGTTCTCATTTCATGGCTAATATTTATCTCGTGAATATGCGAGTTTTGATTTTCAGACATAAAAAGAAACCTCCCTTTATCAGGGGTATAAAATAAATTTGGATTCTTATTTTAACCCATTCAAATATAGAACTAAAACACAGGATAGTAACGAAAGGCACAAGGCACCCACTTATCGAAAACAAGCATAAGCAATGGGCTTAAGACTCGGAACGATAACGCCTAGAGCTAGATTTCAAAACTATCCTGTAAAATATCGTTAGACATCCAAGTTTTTCACGTACTGGGCATTCTCTTCAATGAAATTACGTCTAGGTTCCACCTTATCACCCATCAGCATTTCGAATGTTTCGTCTGCCTCAATTGCATCCTGAAGGGTAACCTGAAGCATTGTTCGGTTGTTAGGATCCATTGTGGTTTCCCAAAGCTGTTCTGGATTCATTTCACCAAGACCTTTATATCGTTGAATACCGGGCTTTGGATTACTTGGCATTTCCGCTAAGTATTTCTCAAGTTCGCGGTCATTATATGCGTATTCAACACGTTTACCTTGTTGAATTTTATATAATGGCGGTTGTGCTATATAGATAAATCCATGTTCGATAATCTTGCGCATAAATCGATAAAAGAACGTTAATAATAAAGTCCGAATATGTGCACCGTCTACATCAGCATCTGTCATGATGACGACTTTATGATAACGAGCCTTTGCGATATCAAAATCTTCTCCAATACCCGTTCCTAATGCAGTAATCATAGAACGTACCTCATTATTGGATAGAATGCGGTCAAGTCTTGCTTTCTCAACGTTAAGGATTTTTCCCCTAAGTGGCAGAATCGCTTGGAAATGACGATCACGACCTTGTTTTGCAGAACCACCCGCTGAATCACCCTCAACAATATAAAGTTCACTAATGGAAGGGTCCTTGGAAGAACAATCAGCAAGTTTTCCTGGTAAGCTCGAAACCTCTAATGCACTTTTTCTTCTTGTTAATTCACGTGCTTTTTTCGCAGCCATTCGTGCTCTAGCTGCCATTGTTCCTTTTTCGACAACTTTACGAGCAACTGACGGATTTTCTAATAGAAAAGACTCAAATTTCTCTGAGAAGACAGATTCAGTCACTGTCCTTGCTTCACTATTTCCGAGCTTTGTTTTTGTTTGTCCCTCAAATTGTGGATCTGGATGCTTAATAGAGATGATTGCGGTTAGTCCTTCACGAACGTCATCACCGGTTAAATTAGCATCATTATCTTTGAAAATATTATTTTTACGTGCATAATCATTGATAATTCGTGTTAATGCCGTTTTAAATCCAGATTCATGTGTTCCACCTTCATAGGTGTGGATATTATTTGCGAATGAATAAATATTACTTGTATAGCTATCATTGTATTGAAGGGCAATTTCTATTGAAATTCCTTCTTTTTCACCCTCGACGAAAACTGGCTCTTCATGAACCACTTCTTTTGTACGGTTGAGGTGCTCAACGTATGACTTGATTCCACCTTCATAATGATATTCTTTACGTTTGTTCTCTTCCCGTTTGTCTTCGATTGTAATCTTGACGCCTCTTGTTAAGAACGCAAGCTCACGAAGTCGAGTCGCAAGTATATCAAATTCAAACTCAAGGGTTTCAGTGAAGATTTCACCATCCGGTTTAAAATGTGTAATTGTACCAGTATGATCAGTTTCACCAATTACTTTTAGTTCAGAAACGACGTGACCTCGTTCAAATGCAATATGATGAACCTTACCATCACGGTGTACATATACCTCTAATTTTGTAGAAAGTGCGTTAACAACAGAAGCACCAACCCCGTGCAATCCGCCAGAAACCTTGTAGCCACCACCGTCAAATTTCCCTCCGGCGTGGAGGACAGTCATAATTACTTCGACGGCTGGACGACCCATTTTTTCATGGATACCAACTGGAATTCCACGTCCGTTGTCTATTACAGTAATACTATTATCTTCTTCAATGATGACATTAATCTCGTCACAGTAACCCGCTAATGCTTCATCAATACTATTGTCGACAATTTCCCATACTAGATGGTGCAGACCTTTTCCAGAAGTTGAACCAATATACATACCAGGTCGCTTTCTTACAGCTTCTAAACCTTCTAAAACCTGTATTTGATTCTCATCATATTCTTGTTGTTGCAATTCTTTTTCTTCCATTGCCACCAATATCACCTACACTTTATATTAACGAAAAAAAGAACAAGTTTTGAGTTGCTTTACTGCTTATATTTCATCTAAAATTGTTTCAAAATCGGAAACATGTTGCGAACGTTTTTTTAATGTACTAGAGGATAAAGGTGAATAATAAACTTTATCAACAGTAACTACCACTGATTTAGTATTCCCATTAGACAATTCTACCACTCTGTCTTTTTGTACATCTAAAAATTCATTAACGATAGAGGAGGATTTTAAAAGCTGTCGATCTAATATCGTAATGACATCTGATGAACGAACCATTACATTGTCTCCCAAATGTATGAACAAACTCATCACCTCATTTAAGCTTTTTTATGAGTCCTGCAGACACTTCATAGGTTGCGGCCTGCTCTAACGTTTCATGATGGATCCCCTCAACGCTCGTTGTTGTAACAAAGGTTTGTACTTTGCCTTGAATTGTATTTAATAAATGGGACTGTCTAAAATCATCCAGTTCCGATAGAACATCATCTAATAATAGAATCGGGTATTCTCCAATTTCTGAATGAATTAATTCTATTTCTGCTAGCTTTAAGGATAGGGCGGTCGTACGTTGCTGGCCCTGGGATCCGAATGTTTGAACATCCTTTCCATTCACAAAAAATGCAAGGTCATCCCGATGTGGCCCCGCCAATGTAACGCCTCTTTCAATTTCCCTCTCTCTTATTTTAGCAAATTTTTCGTCATATACATCTACCATTTTCGACAAATCCGTTGTTTCTAATACCTCAATTGAAGGTTTATATTCAATTTGAAGCCTTTCTAGACCTCTACTAATTCCATGATGAATTGGTTCAGCCCATTTTTGTAATAAAACAAGGAATTCAAATCGTTTTTTAACAATTTTAACGGCCGCTTGAATTAATTGTGAAGTTAATACATCAAGCATGGTTTGATCATGTTGTCTTTTAGTTTGAAGCTGCTTTAAATAGTGGTTCCGCTGGTGGAGGATTTTTTGATATTGACTTAGGTCATGTAAATATACTGCAGATACTTGCCCAATTTCCATATCAATAAATCGTCTTCTTATCTGTGGGCTACCCTTTACAAGATTTAAATCTTCTGGGGCAAACATAACCACGTTCATATTTCCAACATACTGGCTCAGCTTTTGCTGTTCCAAATGATTACTTTTTGCTTTTTTACCCTTTTTAGAGATAACGAGCTGCAAGGATAAGGGGCCGTTCCGTTTTTGAACCCTACCCTCTATTTTAGCATATTCTTCATCCCAGCGAATCAATTCTTTATCATTTGAGGTCCGATGTGACTTTGCCATCGCTAAAACATAGATAGACTCCATCACATTTGTCTTGCCCTGTGCATTTTCACCTAAAATGACATTCACTTTATCTTCAAATATTATGGATAATTTTTCATAATTACGATAATTCGTCAGTTCTATTTCTTCTATGAACAAATGGCTTCACCCTTTGCGCACAAGCGCGAGGGGAAGTCCCCCGCAGCTTAAGCATTTGATATGACAAACGTTCCAAAGCCAGGAATGTCTACTACATCCTTATCTACTAGCTTTTTACCGCGGCGATTCTCTAGCTCTCCATTTACATAGACTTCATGTTCACCAAGAAACCATTTTGCCATTCCACCTGATTGGATGATATCGGCTAGTTTTAAAAACTGTCCCAATGTAATAAAGTCTGTCGAAATTTGTATTTCTTTCGCCATTTTTTCGCCTTCTTTCTTTTATTTTACTAAAGAAAATCCAACTAGAAAAGAAAACTACTAGGTTTTTACGACCTAGTAGTTCATTCTTTCTTAATAAGTGCGCACCGGGAGAATCAAATGAAAGACTGTATCGTCATCAAGGGCTTTGATATAGAACGGTCTCATGGCGCCTGTAAAGCTAATACGGATTTCAGAACTTTCCAATGCTTTTAATGCATCCATCATATATTTTGCACTAAAAGAAATCTTTAATTCTTCACCTTCAATGGATTTACTTTGGATTTCTTCATTTACTTTCCCGATTTCAGGAGATATAGACGAAATTTCGACCACTCCATCTGGTAAAGTTGTGAATTTAACAACATTATTATTTGCTTCTCTTGCCAGTAGAGAGGCACGATCAATTGATTGTAAAAATTCCTTCGTCGCTAATACTACCTCAGTTTTACTATCAGTTGGTATAAGTCTAGTCGTGTCTGGATAGCTGCCATCTAATAGACGAGAGAAGAATAAAAGATGCTTTGTTTTAAAGAGAACTTGGTTTTCGGTAATGACAATATCAACTAAATCTGTCGTATCATCAAGAATTTTACTTAATTCATTTAAGCTTTTACCTGGAATTACTGCACTATAGGATCCATCACTTTCTGTTTCGATATGTGCCGTTCTCATTGCAAGACGGTGACTATCTGTCGCAATACAATTGAGTGTGCTATTTTCAACCTTCCAATTTACACCTGTTAGTATAGGGCGAGTTTCAGAAGTGGAAACAGCAAATACTGTTTGCCGAATCATATTTTTTAGTAAATCAGCAGGAATTTTAAAACCTTGGTTTCCTTCAATTTGAGGTAACTGTGGATATTCTTCAGCATCAAGTCCGTTTAAGTTAAATTCAGCTTTTCCGGAACGAATAATAGTTAATAAATTAGAATGAACCTCAATTTCTACTGTATCCTTAGGAAGTTTTTTTACGATTTCACTGAAGAAACGAGCTTGTAAAACAATACTTCCAGTTTCTTTAATTTCAACAATTTCATCTCCAGCCTCTTCATTAGGAATAAAAGATTCTATGGAGACATCGGAATCACTACCTGTAAGTGTTACTCCTTCATTTGTCGCAACTATTTTAATCCCTGTTAAGATCGGAATGGTTGTTCGTGAAGATACAGCTTTCATTACATCCTGTACACTTTGAACAAGATGGTCTCTTTGAATAATAAATTTCATCAAAAATCCTCCTAAAGATAGTTCTATTTTTGATTTCGTGTGAATACACTTTTAGTTTATATATATTTATTTTTTTAAAAGAAAGATCGTAGAAGTACTAGTAGGGCCTGTGAATATGTGGATAACCGTAACAAAACAAATGAAAACAGTCTATCCACATGTGGACAGACTGTGCGCAACAACAAGGAAGTTATTCACAGTATTCACGTTACAAGTACTTGTCCAAATTAAAAAGATGAAACCATCTATGGGATTTAACCCTTTAATTGTGTAATGATTTCATTTATTTGTTTTTGTAATTGAGTGTCTGTATTTAATAGTCTTGTGATTTTTTCATGAGCGTGAATGACCGTTGTATGGTCACGGCCTCCAAACTCTTCTCCAATTTTAGGCAGCGAGGAATCTGTTAGTTCCCTTGATAAATACATCGCAATTTGACGAGGGAATGCAATGGATTTTGTTCGCTTTTTCGCCTTGAAATCCTCAAGTTTTATACTATAGTGCTGCCCAACGACCTTTTGAATCTCAAAAATTGTAATTACTTTCGGTCTAGAACTTGGAATGATATCTTTTAGAGCCTCTGCGGCAAGGTCGGCATTAATATCTTTATTAATTAAAGAAGAATATGCAACGATACGAATAAGCGCACCTTCAAGCTCACGAATGTTCGTGTTGATTTGGTTCGCGATATATAGCATCACTTCATTTGGAATATCAAGTCCCTCTGCCTTGGCTTTTTTGCGTAAGATGGCAATTCTTGTTTCAAGGTCTGGAGGGGTAATATCGGTAATCAATCCCCATTCAAAGCGGGAACGAAGACGATCTTCTAAAGTAGGAATCTCCTTAGGCGGTCTATCACTTGAAATGACAATTTGCTTACTTTCCTCATGCAAGGTATTAAACGTATGGAAAAATTCTTCTTGAGTTGATTCTTTTCCAGCTAAAAACTGAATATCATCTATAAGTAAGATGTCGACATTTCTGTATTTATTCCTAAATTCTACCGCTTTGTTATCCCGTATGGAGTTAATGAATTCATTTGTAAATTTCTCAGATGATAAGTAGACAACCTTTGCATTTGGGTTGTGCTCTTGAACATAATGACCAATGGAATGCATTAAATGTGTCTTACCTAATCCAACACCACCATATAAAAAGAGTGGGTTATAGGCTTTTGCTGGCGCTTCTGCAACTGCTAAGGATGCAGCATGTGCAAAGCGATTCCCAGAGCCAATTACAAATGTATCAAATGTGTATTTTTGATTGAGCATATTTTGAGTGTTTTCAGCCGGTTCATCGCTTTTAGTAGCTTTTTTCTCAGGTGTTTTCAATTCGAACTCTTCATCTAGCTGATTTTGAGGAATAATAAATTTGATTCCGAGCTCTGCACCAGTTAGATCATATATAGTCTCAGCGATTAGATGCAGATATCTGGATTCTAGCCAATCTCTAGCAAACTCATTGGGAGCAGTAATAATAAGTGTATCGTTCTGTAGTGCATGGGCTTTTGTTGATTTCAGCCATGTCTCGAAGCTCGGCTTACTTAATTTTTTCTCTATCTCTTGGAGCGCTTTTGCCCATAAATCTGCAATATTCTCCAACAATCTCCCTCCTTTGTTAGCTATTTTGTACCTACCAAGGTAATTAGACGATGTTACGTCTGAAATTTCTTCTACTAATTATGATTAATCAAATGTATAAAAATAAGTCTTTATGCAGTTCTTTTTCAGTAAATGAATATAAGTTTATAAATATACATACTTGGCAATTTGTGAATAACTATATAATATAGTAGAAAAACATCTTTTCGACATAATCCACTGGTTGTGGACAAGTTATAATTCACAATGTGTAAAAATCTGTCCACATGATATCCACATTCTGTGGATAAAAGAAAAATGTTAATAACTTATAACGAGTGAAAACAAAACTATAATATCAAATTATGACTAGATAATCAATGGTTTTTGAAAACTTATCCACAATATCTATACCTTGTGGAAAATGTTTATCCACAACACAAGATGATGTGTAAAAGTTGTCGATAAATGTTGTGGATTAAAAAAACTGTCGAAAAAAGTTGTCCACAATTAGAAAAGCTGAAACGCCTTGCTTAGAAATGAGGAAACTGGAGGCTTCGACAAAGAGGCGCTTTTTGCCTCTGCAGGAGGAGGTGAAATTTCTTGAGTTTCTAGCCACTGGAACTAGACCAATTAAAATTTGAGCGGGGGAAGAATTTTTTTAATGAGGAATTTTGCAAGCAGCAGTTCAAGATCATAATTCCCTTTTTCTAAACAAAAAATCCTTATCCAAAATATAGTATTTCAAATAAGGTTGACATTTTTTATAGGTTTTCAATATAATTAGTAAGACTGTCTGATGTATAATTTGAGAGTTAATTCCTCAGGGAGGTGTCATATAAATGAAAAGAACATATCAACCAAGCAAACGTAAGCACAGCAAAGTTCACGGTTTCCGTAGTCGCATGAGCTCTAAAAACGGACGTAAAGTTCTTGCTCGTCGTCGTCAAAAAGGAAGAAAAGTATTATCAGCATAGGCCACTGAAAGCTCAGTGGTCTTTTTTTCAATAAAAAGGTTTATTTCAATTTTTCTATTGCCCATACTATAGAGAAGTAGAAGCGACAATTAACAAAGGGTAGTAGATCATAGAAATTGAACGTTGTTTCGTCGTACGGGAGTTGTAAAGGATGAAAAAAGAATACCGTATAAAAAAAAATCAAGATTTTCAAACGGTGTTTAAGTCAGGAAAATCTTCAGCTAATCGGCAATTTATCGTTTATGTTTATGAGCGGGATGAGCTTGAACATTTTCGCATCGGCTTATCTGTGAGCAAAAAAATTGGAAACGCTGTTACTAGAAACAGAATCAAAAGGTTAATTCGCCAATTCTTTCTTGAACACAAGGATCAAGTTCAAATCAAGGATTATGTGATCATTGCCAGGAAGCCGGTTGCTGAGATGGGCTATGCTGAAGTGGAGAAAAGCCTACTTCATGTATTAAAGGTGGCAAAAGTATTAAAAAAAGAGCAAAAATAGGAGATTTTTTCGAAGGAAAGAAAGAAATTTTAATACAAAGATGTTAGAATACAAAGGAACATATTGATTTTTCTACATATGTTGAAAAAAATAGAAGGCATACATATTTACCTTTAGATATTAATACTAGGAGGAAAAAGTAGTTGAAAAGGCGAATATTATTAATAAGTGCGCTAATAGGATTGATTCTACTACTATCTGGGTGTACCCAGGTCAATGAACCGATTACCGCAGAAAGTGAAGGATTTTGGAACAAATATTTTGTATATCCATTATCTTGGTTGATTACATACTTTGCTGAACTCACAAATAATAGCTATGGTTTAGCCATTATTATTGTAACTCTTTTAATTCGTTTTGCATTATTACCATTAATGATTAAACAAACGAAAAGTTCGAAGGCAATGCAGGCCATACAACCTGAGCTGAAAGAACTTCGTGAAAAGTACAGCTCGAAGGACCAAGCTACTCAACAAAAGCTACAACAAGAAACAATGCAGCTATTCCAAAAGCATGGTGTCAATCCATTGGCTGGATGTTTCCCATTATTGATTCAAATGCCAATTTTAATTGGTTTTTACCATGCGATTATGAGAACGAGTGAAATTGCTGAGCATAACTTCCTATGGTTTGATCTTGGAGAATCAGATCCATATTATATTCTTCCTTTAGTTGCTGGTGTGACGACATTTATCCAGCAAAAGATTACAATGATGGGGATGGAAAACAATCCGCAAATGGCGATGATGCTATGGTTAATGCCAATCATGATTGTTGTCTTTGCAATTAGCTTCCCAGCTGCCTTATCATTATACTGGGTTGTAGGTAATATCTTTATGATTGTTCAAACGTTTTTAATAAAAGGTCCAGATATTAGAGCCGCTAAATCTGGAAATGCGGGAGGAGCCAAAAAGTGAAACAAGTAACTGCTACAGGGCAAACCGTCGATGAAGCAGTAGAATCAGCTTTAGCTCAACTTAACACAACAAGAGACCGCACCGATATACAAATCATCGATGAAGGTAAAAAAGGGATATTTGGGATTTTTGGAACGAAGCCAGCTGTTGTGAAAGTAACAGTAAAGGATGATCCAGTAGAAAAGGCACAGGAGTTTTTAGAAGATGTCATTCTAACTATGGGGATACCGGCAAAATTGGATGTTACACGGAATGGGAAGAATGTTACATTCCAACTATCAGGTGAAAAAATGGCCGTTCTTATCGGAAAAAGAGGACAAACCTTAAATTCGCTTCAATATTTAACACAATTGGTAGCAAATCGATATTCCAATCAATATTTAAATATTATGGTGGATGCTGAAAACTATCGAGGTCGACGTGAAGAAACCTTGATTCAATTAGCGGAGAGACTTGCCGATAAAGTAAGTCGTACAAAGCAAGATGTGAAGTTGGAACCAATGCCTTCTTATGAAAGAAAAGTCATTCATACAACTCTTGCAACTCATAAAAAGGTTAAGACATCATCAAGTGGTTCTGATCCAAATCGACATATCGTTATTTCACCAGCAGAGTAATATAATAAAAAGCCTAGGCGATTGCCTAGGTTTTTTTTGTGCATTTTTAAGAGGAAGTAGGAAATCGGATTTACAAATACAGACTGTTATATAACAAGAATAATGATAATTTATTGCGTTCAAGAGCATTCTCTATTATTGTTATTCACATGTGGATAAGATAAAATGGAGTATAGTTTTTGTTTTGGGAAAACTAGGATTTGTTATCCTTGTGGATAATTAGGTAATACTAGTAAAAAATGATTAATAAAAGTTATTCACAGGTTTTAAAAAGCAAAATTACAAAGAGACATTTGGAATGTTGATATAAAGAAGGTGAAGAAATGGAGTTTGATACAATAGCAGCAATTTCAACTCCAATGGGAGAAGGAGCAATTGCAATTGTTCGGTTAAGCGGGGATGAAGCAATTGAGATTGCAAATCGAGTATTTAAAGGGAAGAATCTAAAAGAGGTAGACTCACATACCATCCATTATGGACATATCGTTGATCCAGATACAAACCAGGTCGTTGAGGAAGTAATGCTAACCTTGATGAGAGGACCAAAGACTTTCACAAGAGAGGATGTAATTGAGATCAACTGCCATGGGGGACTTGTATCGGTTAATCGAGTCCTGCAGCTTGTACTTACGAATGGAGCAAGTCTAGCTGAACCAGGAGAGTTCACAAAGCGTGCGTTTTTAAATGGACGTATCGATCTCTCTCAAGCAGAGGCAGTCATGGATTTAATCCGAGCAAAGACTGACCGTGCAATGAGTGTTGCAATTGGTCAAATGGAGGGAAGGTTATCCACCCTCATTAACCAATTACGTCAGGAATTGCTTGAAACATTAGCCCATATTGAAGTAAATATTGATTACCCTGAATATGATGATGTCGAGGAAATGACACATCATGTCTTGCTTGAGAAAGCGAAACATGTTCGCGATGAAATTATAAAGTTATTAGAAACATCCAACCAAGGAAAAATTTTACGAGAAGGCTTATCTACTGTTATTATAGGTAGGCCGAATGTAGGGAAATCATCTTTATTAAATAGCCTTGTTCATGAAAATAAGGCCATCGTTACCGACATTCCTGGTACAACTCGTGATGTAATTGAGGAATACGTAAATGTACGAGGTGTTCCACTACGTCTTGTTGATACAGCGGGAATCCGTGAAACGGAGGACATTGTTGAACGGATTGGAGTAGAGCGTTCCCGAGAAGTTTTGAAAAAAGCTGATCTAATTTTACTTGTTTTAAACTATGGAGATGAGTTAACAGAAGAGGACGAGCGCTTATTTGAAGCTATTTCAGGTATGGAAACGATAGTGATCATCAATAAAACGGATCTTGCGCAAAAAATTAATATGGAGAAGGTCAAGGAACTTGCTAAAGACAGCCCAGTCGTCACAACCTCTTTACTTGAAGAAAAAGGGGTAGATGCTTTAGAAAAAGCTATTTCATCCTTGTTTTTTACTGGAACTGTTGAAGCAAATGATTTAACATATGTTTCTAACTCCCGCCATATTGCTTTGCTAACACAAGCGAAAAAGTCAATTGAGGATGCCATATCAGGAACAGAATCGGACCTACCAATTGATATGGTTCAAATCGATTTAACAAGAACCTGGGAGCTATTAGGGGAAATTATCGGAGATGCTGTTCATGAAAGTCTAATTAATCAGCTATTCTCTCAATTTTGTTTAGGTAAATAGAAAGATTAATCAGAAGAGGAGGAAGTTAAATTGAGCTATGATGCCGGATATTACGATGTCGTCGTCATCGGTGCTGGGCATGCAGGCTGTGAAGCAGGCTTAGCTTCAGCGCGACTAGGTGCAAAGACACTCGTTTTAACAATCAACCTAGATATGGTGGCGTTTATGCCATGTAATCCATCAGTGGGTGGACCTGCTAAAGGTACAGTTGTTCGTGAAATTGACGCCTTGGGCGGAGAAATGGCAAAAAATATTGATAAAACTCATATCCAAATGCGAATGCTTAACACAGGAAAAGGTCCTGCAGTACGTGCGTTACGTGCTCAGGCAGACAAGTTTTCCTATCAGCATGAAATGAAACAAACATTAGAAAATGAAAAGAATTTAACCCTCGTTCAAGGGATGGTTGAGCGCTTAATTGTTGAGGATGACGTATGTAAAGGTGTTATTACCAATACGGGCGCGGAATATCGTGCAAATACAGTTGTCATTACAACAGGTACATTTTTACGCGGTGAAATCATTCTTGGTGAATTAAAGTACTCAAGTGGACCGAATAACCAGCAACCGTCTATTAAGTTATCAGAGCATCTTGAGGAGTTAGGTTTTAATTTAGTTCGATTTAAAACTGGAACCCCTCCAAGGGTGAATAGTCATACGATTGATTATAGTAAAACAGAAATTCAACCTGGTGATGAAACACCAAGAGCGTTTTCGTATGAAACGACAAAATACATTACCGATCAACTTCCATGCTGGTTAACATATACAAGCGAAGAAACACATCAAATTATTGATGCAAACCTTCATCGTTCACCTATGTATTCTGGCATGATTAAAGGGACTGGACCACGTTACTGTCCTTCCATTGAAGATAAAGTTGTTCGTTTCCATGATAAGCCTAGACATCAAATTTTCCTTGAGCCAGAAGGTAGAAATACTCAGGAAGTCTATGTTCAGGGACTTTCCACAAGCTTACCTGAGGATGTTCAACATCGATTGATTGCATCTGTCCCAGGGCTTGAAAATGCACAAATGATGAGACCAGGATATGCAATTGAATACGATGCAATTGTACCTACACAGCTTTGGCCAACACTAGAAACAAAAAAAATTAAAAACCTCTATACAGCGGGGCAAATTAATGGAACGTCTGGATATGAGGAAGCTGCAGCACAAGGGATTATGGCAGGTATTAATGCAGGACGCCGTGCCCTTGATAAAGAAGAAGTTATTTTAAGTCGTTCAGATGCCTATATTGGCGTACTTATTGATGACTTAGTAACAAAAGGTACAGCTGAGCCTTATCGTTTATTAACTTCTCGTGCCGAATATCGTTTACTTCTTCGTCATGACAATGCAGATTTACGATTAACAGAGCTTGGTCATGAAATTGGCTTAATTCCTGAAGAAAGATTCCAAATGTTCCTGAATAAGAAGACAGCCATTCAACAAGAAATGGAGCGTCTCCAAGGGACGAGAATTAAACCAACCAACGAAGTACAAGAATTAATCCGCTCTGTTGGTGGAAGTGAACTGAAGGATGGAATTTTAGCAAGTGACCTGCTGAAACGCCCAGAAATGACATATGATCATATACGCCAATTGGCTCCAAGCGAGCAAGAGATCCACCCTGATGTTGCGGAACAAATTGAAATTCAAATCAAGTATGAAGGGTATATTCAAAAATCCTTGCAGCAAGTTGACAAACTAAAACGAATGGAAGATAAGAAAATTCCAGAAAACATTGATTATGATGCAATCTCTGGTTTAGCTAATGAAGCGAGAGCGAATTTAAAGGAAGTACATCCTCTATCTATTGCTCAGGCTTCAAGGATTTCAGGTGTAAATCCAGCTGATATTTCCATTTTACTCGTATATCTTGAGCAAGGAAAAATTGCTCGCGTAAATTAACTAGGAGAGAAAGAAATGGACACTTCATTATTTAAAACTATGTTGGAAGAGAAGGGGATATCCCTTTCTCCAACCCAACTAAGTCAGTTTGAAACATATTACAAATTGTTAGTGGAATGGAATGAAAAAATGAACCTTACGGCGATTACAGAAAAGCCGGAGGTATATTTAAAACACTTTTTTGATTCTGTTTCGGCTGCATTCTATTTTGATTTTTCTAAAGAAGCGTCAATTTGTGATGTCGGAGCGGGTGCTGGATTTCCAAGTATCCCTCTTAAAATTTGCTTTCCTCATCTAAAAATCTCGATAGTGGATTCACTACAGAAGCGAATTACGTTTCTTGAGGAGCTTTCAAGGGCATTACAGCTCGAAAATATGACATTCTATCACGATCGTGCCGAAACCTTTGGTCAAAAGGAAGAGATTAGAGAGTCTTTTGATATTGTGATGGCAAGAGCAGTTGCTAGAATGTCTGTGTTAAGTGAATTATGCCTGCCTCTTGTGAAAGTAGATGGAGCATTTATTGCGATGAAAGCAGCTTCTGTTGCAGAGGAACTAGAGGATGGCAAGAAAGCCATCACAACATTAGGTGGTCAAGTGAGAGATGTACATCACTTTTTATTACCGATTGAAAAAAGTGACCGAAATATCGTGATTATCGATAAGAAAAAACCAACACCAAAAAAATACCCACGTAAACCGGGAACACCAAATCGTTCACCAATTAAATAATCTATTGGTGAACCTTTTTTTACATTGTACCTTTGATTCAACATGAATTAGTAGAAAGATAGTAAGATTTTTGTAAAATCCGTGTTATAATAGAAGGAATGAGAGAGAAAATAGAGAATTATTAACTTTATTCAGCAGAATTTTCTACTTATCTAAGTAGTGGGATGTATGTACGGTGTAACGATTTACGTGAGGCGTTCAATCGTTGGCTAAATAAAGTTAAGCCTCCGGCGGATGCCACGATTTTTCAATGGAAATTTTTCGAGCAGGCTCGAAAAAAATCGGGCGCAAATACGCCAAGGCGGATTTGATTAGTGGGAGTTCTAAGGGGTGGTGGAATTATGAGGCATCCATTTTCACGATTATTTAGTATCGGTGAAAAAGATGACAAACAACAAACGAATCAAGAACAGGTGGTAGAAACACAATTACAAGATTCAATAGAAGATGAAGAAGAAACTCACCTGAATGAAGAAGTTCGACAAATTCCGATAAATGAGATTGTTCCAAACCGATATCAACCAAGAACTGTTTTTGCAGAGGACAAGATTAGAGAACTAGCATTAACCATACGTACTCATGGAATTATTCAACCAATCGTTGTTCGTCAATTCGCTGATAATCAGTATGAAATTATAGCTGGTGAACGACGTTGGAGAGCTGTTCAAACCCTTGAGTGGGAGACAATTCCAGCCATTATAAAAGAATTTAATGATGCAGAAACTGCATCCGTTGCATTGATCGAGAACCTGCAACGTGAGGAACTATCAGCTATTGAAGAAGCGTATGCTTATGCTAGATTACTAGAATTACATAGTCTTACACAGGAAGCGTTAGCTCAACGATTGGGTAAAGGTCAATCAACAATCGCTAATAAGTTACGTTTATTAAAGTTGCCTGAAGAAATTCAACAAGTACTCATGCAGAAAAAGCTGACAGAGCGTCATGCGAGAGCTTTAATTCCTCTCAAGGATCCAGAAAAGCAAATTAAGCTTATGCATGACATTATTGAAAAAGAGCTGAATGTAAAGCAAACGGAGGATCGCGTAGTTAAAATCCTTGAATTAGAAAAGGAGAAAAAGCGACCAAAGCCTAAATTTAAAGCAGTAAGCCGTGATATGAGAATTGCGATGAACACGATTCGTCAATCATTAACCATGGTTGAAGAAAGTGGTGTCTCTTTAAATACCGAAGAAGAAGAATTCGACGAGTTTTATCAATTTACAATCCGAATTCCCAAAAATAAATAGACTGAGTTCCTTCCTTACCTATACAGGTGAGGAATTTTTTTTAGTTCAATAATACTATTTTCAGTGAAAACTATGAAAATACATTCTATTTGTCATAGGAAATGTTTCACGTGAAACATTTTTGACAGTCAATTTAATAAAAAAAGATAAACCAGAACATTTTTTCATGATAGAATAGAAAAAGTGATAGAATTAACTTATTCAATCGGGCTCACAAATCCCGTTTGAAAAGTTAAAGCCTCCGGCGGATGCCACAGATTTTCAAAGGTAATTTTTCGACCATAAGATCAAAGACTAAGTACGCCACTTCCTGTGGCAACGTCTTTGTGACCCACCTCGTGTGGGCCTAAAAAATCTGGGCGCAAATACGCCAAGGCGCATTTGATAAGGACCTCACTTTGTAAAAAAAATAAGTAGGATAGTAGAAAGTAGGTGACATCGTGGGGAAAATCATCTCAATTGCTAACCAAAAGGGTGGAGTAGGAAAAACGACTACTTCTGTTAACCTTAGTGCTTGCTTAGCCTATGTTGGTAAGCGGGTTTTACTTGTTGATATTGACCCTCAAGGGAATGCAACAAGCGGCTGCGGCATAGAAAAGGCGAATATAGATCAGTGCATTTATGATGTGCTTGTTGATGATGTAGAGGCGAAAAACGTAACGGTTCCAACGACAGTTGAAAATTTATATATGATTCCAGCAACGATCCAATTAGCTGGTGCTGAAATTGAGCTAGTGCCAACGATTTCTCGCGAAGTTCGTCTGAAAAGAGCTTTAGAAGAAGTACAAGATCAATACGACTATATTATTATAGACTGTCCGCCATCATTAGGGTTGTTAACATTAAATGCATTAACAGCTTCTGATACTGTAATCATTCCAGTTCAATGTGAGTATTACGCACTTGAAGGACTTAGTCAGCTATTAAATACGATCCGTTTGGTTCAGAAACACCTCAATAAAGAACTAATGATTGATGGGGTTCTTTTGACCATGCTAGATGCAAGAACAAACTTAGGTATTCAGGTCATTGAAGAAGTGAAAAAGTATTTTCAAGATAAAGTATATAAAACGATTATTCCTAGAAATATCCGTTTAAGTGAAGCTCCAAGTCATGGGGAACCAATTATCATCTATGATCCAAAATCTAGAGGTGCCGAAGTATACTTAGATCTTGCAAAGGAAGTGATTGTGAATGGCTAAAGGGTTAGGTAAAGGTATCAATGCTTTATTTTCCACATCGATGGAAGTGGGGAATGAAGAGGTTGTACAAGAAGTTAAAGTAACTGAATTACGTACGAATCCATATCAACCAAGAAAAACATTTGCGCCTGAGGCAATTACTGAATTAAAAGAGTCCATTCTTACACATGGGATTTTACAACCTATTATTGTTCGAAAAACAATTAAAGGGTTTGAAATTGTGGCAGGTGAAAGACGTTTCCGTGCTGCAAAAGAAGCAAAGTTTAGTACAGTTCCTGTTGTTATTCGTGAGTTAAATGAACAACAAATGATGGAGATTGCCTTGCTTGAAAATTTACAGCGTGAGGATTTAACACCAATTGAAGAGGCTTTCGCTTACCAATCCTTACTTGATCATTTGAAAATCACTCAAGAGCAGCTTGCGAAAAGATTAGGAAAAAGTAGACCGCATATTGCGAATCACCTTCGTCTTCTATCTCTTCCAAAACATGTCCAGGATTTAATTTCTGAAGGGAAATTGTCTATGGGACATGGACGTACATTATTAGGGTTGAAAAAGAAGGAAAAGCTAAATGCAGTTGTTGAAAAAGTAATGGCTGAGGAGCTTAATGTTCGTCAATTAGAAGCCTTGATAAGCCAAATTAATCAAAATGTTCCACGTGAAACACCCAAACCGCCAAAAAAGGAAAAAGATATCTTTATTAAAGAACAAGAATCATTTCTTCGTGAACGATTTGGTACATCTGTTTCGATTAAACAAAACAAGAAAAAAGGAAAAATTGAAATCGAATTCTTTTCCAGTGATGACCTTGAAAGAATTCTTGAACTACTAGATTCACCAAAAATCTCATAATGCTCTTGCAAACCTGCACGTCTTGTTTTATTGATTACATAACTGGACTGTGCAGCGTTTTTTATTACATAAAAAAGGGAAATAGGGGAAATGAAAATTGGTTTTATTAGGGACGATAGTAAACGGATTGTGTATAGTAGCTGGAACCTTACTAGGAAAGGTATTGCATCGGATTCCAGATAAAATAAAATCAACTGTTATGCAAGCGATTGGACTTGCTGTTTGTTTGTTGGGTATCCAAATGGGACTAAAAAGTGAACAATTTCTAATTGTAATCTTTAGTTTAGTGTTTGGCGGCATTCTTGGCGAATGGTGGGGCCTAGAAGATAAATTAAATCAATTAGGAGCTTGGATTGAAAAGAAGGTAGGTTCATCTTCGGATGAAGGGACGATCGCAAAAGGTTTTGTAACAGCAACTTTAATATTTGTAATTGGTGCAATGGCCATCATTGGCGCACTTGATAGTGGATTGCGCCATGACCATCGTGTCCTTTATACAAAGTCGATCATAGATGGATTTACTAGTTTAATATTATCAACAACTTTAGGGATTGGTGTATTATTTTCTGCAGTTCCTGTTATTCTCTATCAAGGTGCAATTGCACTATTTGCGACACAAATTGATAAATTTATTCCGACCGAAGTGATGGACGCGTTTATTGTCGAAATGACGGGTGCGGGTGGCTTGATGATTGTTGCAATTGGTACAAATCTGATAGGGATCACCAATATACGTGTTGCAAATCTGTTACCCGGTATCCTTGTTGTAGCTATCCTCGTAACAGTAGTGTATTATTGGAATTCAATTTTGTTCTTTGCACAAGGTCTTTTTTAAAACCTCTTCATAACAGAAGAGGTTTTTTTATAAGGAAAAACGATCTTTTTCAACACTCCCCAACTCCACTTTGCGCAGAAACTGAAACTCTGCCTTACAAATACCACTTGCGATGGTATTTGCGATCTTCATAACTAAACTTAATCTTGTGTTTTGAAGGACGAAAAACTCCATAAATCCACTTACATTTACAATCCCAGTAATATGCATGTCCCCAATAGGGGTTAATTCCTTATTTACACCTGCTCCTGGCTTAATTGGACCGTCTCCGATGGTTATGGCTCCCACGTTCTTCAATCTTCCTAAACAGGCGTCTATGCCAATAATAAACGGGTTTGAATACTTCATTTTGATTTCCTCAATTTTTTCTTGAAGATTAACTGCATGAATAGGTTCGTCCAATGTGCCATATACATGAAAGTGGGACAATCTTTTTTCGGTAATTTTAGTACCAATCAAAGGTCCAAGGCAGTCTCCAGTAGAACGGTCTGTACCGATGCAAAAAATAACAATTGGTTGATTAGTAGTATGCGGGAGCATAGAAGTGATTTTTAAGGCAATTTGATGGTCAGCTGAGTCTTGATCATGTGGAATTCGAAAAGGTTCACTTTTTAGATGGTCAAATAATTTATATCTAAGATTCATAGGCTTTTCACCCCTTTTTAACGGTAGTAACAGTATACGGTGAAATCTAACATTCTATACATCTGAACAAAAAAGAATCTTAGAAATAGTAATAGGTGCGTTTTAAGTAGTCAGAGCAATTATGAGGTGTGGAGGGATTATATGTTTCAGGCAGGGTTTCGGTGGATGTTTCTCATTTTAGGAACTGCAATAGGGGCAGGTTATGCATCGGGAAGGGAGATTTGGCAGTTTTATGGAGAACAAAGTGCCTTAGCTATCATTTTTTTTACGTTCATTTTTATTATTTGTTGCTATATCATTATGAAGATTAGTTATGAAAAAAAAGCCGAGCATTTTGTACCTGTATTAAAAGAATTAGTAGGAGAAAAAGTTTCACATGTGTACGATGTGATTACGATTTTATACTTATTTTCAACGACGGTTGTGATGTTAGCGGGTGGAGGAGCTACTTTAGAGTTATTTACGATTCCTTTTTGGTGGGGAATTCTAATTTTTGGATTCCTACTAGTCCTAGTCTTTTTATGGAATATTAATGGCTTGATCTCCATAAATATGGCGATAATTCCTGCCTTAATCATCTTTTTAATTACGGTTTTATTGATTTTCTTATCATCTAGTGAAAAAGAGATTTCCTTTATTTTTCAAGAACAAAGCAATTGGCCAGCCGCATTTACATTTACAGCATTAAACATCTTACCGCTTGTTGCTGTGTTAGGTGCAATTGGTAAAGAAATGAAGTCAAAAGGGGAAGCCTGGGTTGCAAGCATTGGAAGTGGTTTGTTTTTGGGGGTAATTACCTTTATTTATAATGAGGCACTTATTGAAGTGGCTCAAGAGATTATGCTTTATGAAATTCCGCTATTTGTCATCTTAAAGAACTTTCCTTATGTTGCTGTGTTTATCATGTCCATTCTATTATTTGGAGCAATATTTACTACTGCAGCGTCGGGATTACTAGGATTATCCACACGTTTTAAAGAAAATTTAAAAATGCCCTTGTGGATGATTTCCATTTTATTAATTTTGCTGATGGTGCCTTTTACGACTTTTGGTTTTTCGACGCTCGTTTCAATCTTATACCCATTATATGGTATTGCAAATTTATACTTATTGGCCGTCATTTTGTTATATCCAATTGTAAATCGCTACAATTTGAAATGATTTCCTGATACAATACAACATATAAAGATTCTTCATATAAAAGGATAAAGGGTGGGTGTCATGGTAGATAAAGACTATGGATTACATGATATTGTAGAAATGAAGAAACCTCATCCATGTGGAACAAATAAATGGAAAATTATTCGAGTAGGGATGGATATTCGAATCAAATGTGAAGGCTGCGAACATAGTGTACTCATTCCGCGAAAAGAGTTTGGTCGAAAACTAAAGAAGATTCTTGTGAAGCATGAGGATTAGGCCTCGTGCTTTATTTTTTCGAATTTACTTTTAAGGGAAATATTTTCTATAGAATGTTAGGTGCTGTGATTTATAATAGAGGATATGAGATTTTGGTAGGTTTTCTACATGTATAGGAGATGAGGAGAATGGCCACATTTAAATCCGCATGTCCTTTAAATTGTTGGGACAGTTGTGGTTTTGTTGTTGAAGTGGAAAACGGTAAAGTTGTTAAAATAGATGGAGATAAAGATCATCCAATTACGAAGGGCAAAATTTGCGGCAGAGGACGTATGCTGGAAGCACGAACAAACTCTGATGATCGTATTCTTTACCCATTGAAAAAGGTAGATGGGGAGTTTCAAAGAATTTCATGGGAACAAGCATTAACAGAAATCTCAGAGAAGCTTTTAGTAGTAAGACAAAAATATGGTTCGACCGCTGTTTTGCACAGTCATGACTATGCAAATGGTGGCCTTTTAACTAAAATACCTGATCGATTTTTTAATTGTTATGGTGGTGCTACTGACTTAATCGGTAGCATTTGCTGGGGATCAGGTATTGAAGCACAAAATTGGGATTTTGGAAATTCAGCAAGTCATGCTCCTGATGATATATACAATAGTAAAAATGTAATTATTTGGGGAAGAAATGTGGCACGCACGAATATGCATCTCTTTGGTTATTTACAGGAGGTAAAAAAGAAGGGTACGAACATAATCGTCATTGATCCCATTTACAACGGAACGGCAAAAATTGCAAACTCCTATATCCCAATTACTCCAGGAATGGATGGTTTTTTGGCGATTGGTATTATGAAGGAATTACTTCGTTTAGATTTGCAGGATAAAGGGTTTATTGAAAAGTATACGGTTGGATTTAATGATTTATTGGCTGTAATCGAATCAATCTCAATGGAAGAAATTGAAAAAATAACAAATGTTCCACGTGAAACAATTACAAATTTAGCCCACATATTTACTAATGGGCCAACGGCAACCTATATGGGGTTAGGGATGCAGCGATATGCAAATGGTGGAAATACCATTCGTCTAATTGATGCATTAGTTGCAGTCAGTGGTAATGTAGGTGTCCCAGGTGGTGGTGCTAATTTTGGGAATACGCAAGTTGGCCAAAGTTTTGATAGTGCGGCTTTAACACTTCCAGAAAGAAAGAAACAGTCGAGATCTTTCGTTATGAGTGAGCAAGCGGAAAAGATTCTGACTGCTTCAGAACCACCAATAAAAATGATTATGGTATCAAGTGGGAACCCGTTAACTCAAGTTCCAAACACAAATAGAGTGCTGGAAGCCTTTCAATCGGTAGATACATTAGTTGTATTAGAACAGTTTATGACAGACACGGCAAGATTAGCCGATTATGTACTTCCTTCAGCTACTGTGTTTGAAGAAGAGGATATTTATTATTCATCCATGTACCATCATTTTGTCAATTATGGACCTAAATTAGTTGAGGCTCGTGGAGAGGCAAAATCAGATGTTTGGATTTGGAGTGAATTAGCCAAAAGGTTAGGGTTTGGTGAAGATTTTAATTATTCAAGAGAAGAATTTATAAAAATGGGAGTAGGTTCATTAGAAGACAAGGGGATTACCTTTGAGGAGATTAAAGAAAAAAGTCACGTACCATTGCCTGTAAGACTTGTACCGTGGAATGATTTTCACTTTTCAACTCCATCTGGAAAATTTGAATTCACATCATCTTTAGGAGAGATGAAAGGGTATGATGGACGTATGAAAATATCATATCCAAAAGAATCGATATTTTCTAATCAAGGGTTAGCGGAAAAATATCCATACTCACTACTAACGATTCACCCTTTACGTTCAAACCATTCACAAAATTATCCTTTGATTGAAGGCCTTCAAACAGTAAAAGTTGAGGTTTCGAAGGATATTGCGGAACAGAAAAATCTTGAGCCGAATGATAAGGTAAGGGTATTTAATGATCGTGGAGAAATTACAGGGAAAGTGCAAATATTAAAAGAGTCATCTCCAAAGATTATTTGTATTGATGAAGGACAATGGCATATCTTTGGTGGTAGTGTCAATAATCTCACCTCACATGAAGTTTCCGATAACGGACTTGGCAGTACTTTATATGATTGCCTTGTTAGAATTGAAAAGCTTTAGAATGGTGGATTTATACAAAAGCCGTTTCTAGCCGAAACGGCTTGTATTTTTTATAAGGAAAACCTATAATTGTTGAAGGCTAGTATGTTTCGGATAAGAGGAGTGGAAAAATCAATGGCGTTAACAGCAGGTATCGTTGGTCTTCCTAACGTTGGAAAATCAACTCTTTTTAATGCAATTACACAAGCAGGTGCGGAATCAGCGAACTATCCGTTCTGTACAATTGACCCAAATGTGGGGATTGTTGAGGTTCCAGATGAGCGTTTAAATAAATTAACGGAATTAGTACAACCTAAAAAAACTGTACCAACAACCTTTGAATTTACTGATATTGCAGGGATTGTAAAAGGTGCCAGTAAAGGGGAAGGTCTTGGTAATAAATTTTTATCACATATTCGCCAGGTAGATGCGATTTGTCATGTGGTACGCTGTTTTGCAGATGATAATATCACTCACGTAGCAGGTAAGGTAGATCCAATTGCCGATATTGAAACAATCAACTTAGAGTTGATTTTAGCTGACCTTGAATCAGTTGATAAGCGAATTGACCGTGTTGCAAAGCTTGCTAAGCAAAAGGATAAGGATGCAGTTGCTGAGCATGAGGTGCTTGTACAGTTAAAAGAAGCATTTGAAAATGAGCAGCCAGCTCGTGCAGTTGAATTTACTGAAGAGCAACTGAAATATGTAAAGGGAATGCACTTACTAACAAGTAAACCAGTATTGTATGTTGCGAATGTTAGTGAAGACGAAGTAGCAGACCCTTCTTCGAATGAATATGTTCAATTAGTACGTGAGTTTGCACAAAAGGAAAATGCTGAAGTCATTGTTGTTTGTGCAAAGATTGAGTCTGAAATTGCAGAGCTTGAAGGGGAAGAAAAGGCAATGTTCCTTGAAGAGCTAGGAATAGAAGAGTCTGGTCTTGATCAATTGATTCGAGCTGCGTATCACTTATTAGGACTTGCTACGTATTTTACTGCCGGTGTACAAGAGGTAAGAGCGTGGACGTTTAGAAAAGGAATGAAGGCTCCACAGTGTGCTGGTATCATTCACTCTGATTTTGAGAGAGGATTTATCCGCGCTGAGACGGTATCGTATGAAGACCTTCTTACAGGCGGTTCTATGAATGCTGCTCGTGAGGCAGGAAAGGTTCGCCTAGAAGGTAAAGAATATGTTGTACAAGATGGGGATGTCATTCATTTCCGATTTAATGTATAAGGTGTTTAACGAGGAACTAGCCACAGGACGATGATATACACGTTTTGTGGCTGTTTTGTTAAGGTAACAGGTGATTATTAGCTCAATCGTGAGAAACTTTTATTTATTTTTTCAATTGAGCTAATAATCCGTTGTTGAAACAGTTCTTGCCTACGATTTTTTTATGTGCTATAATATTTTTCTGTGAGTAATTGAAATAATTGCTCCTTGCCCTTTTTAGGTAAAAGGGCCGTTAGTCCAAAAGGAGGTGTAACGTGATGAGAAAATACGAAGTTATGTATATCATCCGTCCAAACATTGATGATGAAGCGAAAAAGGCTTTAGTTGAGCGCTTTAATGGCATTCTAACAGACAATGGTGCGGAGATTACAAACGTAAAAGAATGGGGTAAGCGCCGTTTAGCTTATGAAATCAATGATTTCCGCGATGGTTATTACATGATTCTTAACGTAATGTCTAATGCTGAAGCTGTTAACGAATTCGATCGTTTAGCGAAAATCAGTGAAGATATTATCCGTCATATCGTTGTTAAAGTAGAAGAATAAGAATTATTTAGAGTATAGACTCTGTTTGAATATCCTGTTAGGAGATGGTTCTGATGATGAATCGCGTAGTTCTTGTAGGGAGACTTACAAAAGACCCTGAATTACGATATACCCCAAGTGGAGTTGCAGTAGCAACCTTCACGCTCGCAGTGAATCGAGCATTTACGAATCAGTCAGGTGAACGTGAAGCTGACTTCATTAATTGCGTTGTATGGCGCCGACCAGCTGAGAATGTTGCAAACTTCTTAAAGAAGGGCAGCTTAGCAGGTGTTGATGGTCGTCTTCAAACAAGAAATTATGAAGGCCAGGATGGCAAACGCGTATATGTTACTGAGGTTGTAGCAGAAAGTGTTCAATTCCTTGAACCAAGAAATGCAAATGACCAACAGCGTAGCGGTGGAGGTAACCCTGGTGGCGGCTATGGCGGTAATCAAGGCAGCTATGGTGGCAATCAAGGTGGTTTTGGCGGTAACCAGGGTGGAAACCAAGGTAACCAAGGTCAAGGCGGCTATTCTCCATTTGGACAGAGTCAGAACCCAAATCAAAACCAAGGACCTACAAGAGTAGACCAAGATCCATTTGCAAATGACGGACAACCTATCGATATTTCAGATGATGATCTTCCATTCTAACTTGTAAGTCAATCATATAATGAAAACTAAAAAGGAGGGAAAATCAATGGCAGGCGGACGTAAAGGTGGACGTGCAAAGCGTCGTAAAGTGTGTTACTTCACAGCTAATGGAATTTCACACATCGATTATAAAGAAGTAGATTTACTTAAAAAATTCGTTTCTGAGCGTGGTAAAATTTTACCTCGTCGTGTAACAGGTACTAGCGCAAAATACCAACGTAAATTAACAGTTGCTATTAAACGTGCTCGTCAAATGGCATTATTACCATATGTATCTGGTGAATAATAAAGAAAAGCGATGATCGCCTAATGCGGTCATCGCTTTTTTGATATTTTATTTAATGAACTACTAGAATCGTTTCTGTACTTCTTGTTTTAGTAAGAAGAAACGTGGTGAAGAAAGAATTAATAAGGTCATAATAATGGAACAGAAGATGAATGCACCTAAAAAAGTGATGCCGTTAGCTGTTAGAGAAAACCATACTGCTTCAAAGCCTTTTAGCTGTTCAGCGAAGAAGACAAAACCTGATACGAAATGCCAAAAGTAGCGAGCAAGGCTTCCAATGAAAATGGCACTAATGATTAAAGCTAATGACTTACCTTTGTTACCAGTTCTTAAGCTTTCCTGAACGCCATTTTTGAATAAACCGGCAAATCCAATGAAAGAAAAAGCTAAGAAATAGTCGATGGCACCTTGAACTGGATGGATAATCCAAGGATCAAAAATCACCTGTAGAAGTCCCCATAAAAATCCGGCAAGGAAACCAATTTTAAATCCCCACCTTAGTGCGACAATAAATATAGGTATCATTGCGAATGATATAGAGATGGAAGGACCAATTTTTATTGATGGTACAAACATGTCTAATGCTAGCGCTAATACGGCAAAAATCGCCGCTTCAATCATAGCCTGTAACCTAGTATTTCTCATAAAAAAAACCCCCTTGAAGTGTGTAATGAACAAAACGCACCCCAAAGGAGAACAACTTTAATAAAAGGTTAAGTTCTCATAAATCTCCACATTCCTACGCTAGCATTAACTAACAGGTTCGAAGGGTCTGAACTTTTAACGTTCACTCTCAGCAAATTGCTCCCCTTGTGGTTACGTTTATTAATTAATTACTATCATAATAGAAAATAGGGAAAAGTAAAACAAAAAGTTTCATCACAGTGAAACTTCAACGAAAGACTGACATGCCCTACTTCAAACGCCGAAGTCGCCAAATCCTATGGAAGTCCAAAAGTTGAAGACTTCCTTGTAAATCTTTAAAATAGAAAGTGGTTGTAAAACAGGCTCCTGTTTTTTGATGTGTTGCAATATAAGTTGAGGTGAAAAGGTGAAAAATACAAAATTATTAACAGAAGGTGCCATGCTTTTAGCAGTATACAGTGTACTGTTACTGGTCAGTCTATATCTCCCACTACTTGGAACGGTACTTTCATTCCTTTTGCCCATTCCATTTATTCTGTTTACAGTGAAGTATAAAGTAAAGCAGTCATTGTTGTTTATATTGATCGCCTTTTTCCTATCAGGACTATTAGGTTCTGTTATGGGGATTATACTTACGATCATGTTTGGAGTTACAGGGATTTTATTAGGTGAAATGATTAACAGGGGAAGAAGTGGAATCGAACTATTCTTAGGCGCATGTTTGTCCTATTTGTTTTCGATTGTGCTGCTGTTTGTCACGGTTAATCTCGTTCTGCAAGTTAACATCAATGAAGTACTAAAAGAAAGCACACAAGAATCTTTTGCAATGGCTGAGAGTATAATGAGGGCAACAGGGGGAGAAATGAATACAGAAGCCATTACACGGCTTGAAGAATCGGTTGAAATAATGCAATACATGATGCCAAGTATGTTTGTCTTTCTTGCGATGTTATTGGCTTTCATAACCGTTGTGGCGGTTAAACCTGTTCTAGTAAGGCTTCGGGTGAAAATGAATCCATTCCCGCCATTTCGTGAGATTAATTTTCCAAAGAGTATCTTATGGTATTACTTATTGATTTTACTTTTGAGCTTTGTTGAGATGGAAAAGGGGACATTTGGATATACCGCCTTTTTAAACTTCTTTTTTATACTGCAGTTGTTAATGGTCATTCAAGGTTTGTCATTTATTTATTATTACTGTCATCAAAAAAGAATTCCAAAGGCCGTACCGATTGTTCTAACGGTCTTAACACCATTTCTCCTTTATATTATTCGAATCTTAGGTATAATTGACTTAGGATTCCAACTGCGAAATCGAATTAGTAAAAAGAAGTAAAACAAAGCTTTAGGAGCTGAAAATTACATGCCAGACTTTTACAAAAGAAAGTTGTTTCGCTATCCCTTATATGCATTACTTGTTATCACAAGTATTTTTAGTGCAATTCTCGTTTATTTTCAGTGGGTGATTGGGTTAGCAAGTTTTCTGCTCCTTGGATTAATTACGTACTATTTGTACAAAGCAAACTCACTTCTAAAAAAAGAAATGGAGCATTATATCTCAACTCTATCCTATCGCTTAAAAAAGGTTGGCGAAGAAGCATTAATGGAAATGCCGATTGGGATCTTGCTATATAATGATGAGTTTCAAGTTGAATGGGCAAATGCCTACTTATCAAATTGCCTTGACGCTGATACGTTAGTGGGGAGATCTCTATATGATGTTGAGGAATTGATTGTTCCTTTAATTCAGCAAGAGGTCGAAAGTGAGACAATTACGTTAAATGAGCAGAAATTCAAGGTAATTATTAAGAGAGAAGAACGATTACTTTATTTCTTTGATGTCACTGAACAAATGGAAATTGTGCAATTATATGAAGCCGAGCGTACAGTGCTAGGAATTATCTTTTTAGACAACTATGATGAAGTTACTCAAGGGATGGATGACCAACGGAAGAGTTCATTAAATAGTCAGGTTACGTCAATCCTCAATGAATGGGCAAATGAACATGGTGTGTTTTTAAAGCGAACCTCATCTGAACGTTTCATTGCAGTGTTAAATGAAGAAATATTATCGAATCTTGAAAAAACAAAGTTTACGATTCTTGATGATGTTAGGGAAACGACAGCAAGGGATAGTGTAGCACTAACCTTAAGTATAGGGATTGGAATTGGAGTCCCAACCCTTCCAGAGCTAGGAGTTTCAGCACAATCGAGCTTGGACCTTGCACTGGGACGTGGTGGAGACCAAGTTGCGATTAAGCTTCCGAACGGTAAGGTTAAGTTCTATGGGGGCAAAACAAACCCAATGGAAAAACGTACTAGAGTCCGTGCACGCGTTATTTCACATGCTCTAAAGGAAATTGTCTCGGATAGCGATAAAGTCATCATCATGGGCCATAAATACCCTGATATGGATGCCGTAGGTGCTTCCATTGGGATATTAAAAGTGGCACAAATGAATCATAAAGAAGGATATATCGTATTAAATCCGAATGAAATTGATTCAGGTGTTGGGCGGTTACTTGAGGAAGTAAAGGAAAATACGGAGCTATGGTCATATTTTATTACGCCAGAGCAGGCTCTTGAAATCGCTTCAAATGACACACTGCTTGTTGTAGTAGATACCCATAAACCATCACTTGTGATTGAGGAAAAACTGGTATCAAAGATCGATAAAGTGGTTGTTATTGACCATCATCGCCGTGGAGAGGAATTTATTCAATCGCCATTACTCGTCTATATGGAACCATATGCATCATCGACAGCCGAGTTGGTGACTGAACTTCTAGAATATCAACCTAAGAAGAAAAAAATTAATATGCTAGAGGCGACAGCTTTACTAGCTGGAATCATTGTTGATACAAAGAGTTTTACGCTTCGCACGGGTTCAAGAACATTTGACGCAGCATCTTATCTTCGTGCCCAAGGAGCAGATACCATTCTTGTTCAGAAATTCCTCAAGGAAAATATGGATCATTTTAAAAAGCGATCGCGATTAATTGAGTCAGCATTTATTTATAAAAAAGGAATTGCGATTGCAAAAGGAAAACAAAATGAAACCTATGACCAAGTGATGATTGCACAAGCCGCAGATACATTACTGACTATGAATGATGTCGTCGCCTCATTCGTTATTTCCGTCCGACATGACTTAAGAGTGGGAATCAGTGCACGTTCACTGGGTGATGTTAATGTTCAACTGGTTATGGAAGGTTTAGGTGGTGGCGGTCATCTTACAAATGCGGCAACACAGATAGAAGACATAACAATAGAAGAAGCAGAAGAACGTCTACTTTTAGTAATAGATGAGTATTTAGAGGGAGGAACCAAGAAATGAAGGTAATTTTCTTAAAGGATGTAAAAGGTAAAGGGAAAAAAGGAGAAGTGAAGAACGTATCAGATGGATATGCTCACAATTTCCTATTCAAGCAAAATCTTGCAATTGAAGCAACATCAGCAAATATGAAGTCGTTAGAAGCGAAGAAAAATAAAGAATCAAAAGAAGCGGCTGAGGAACTTGCTCAGTCAAAACAGCTAAAGGAAAAGATTGAAGCATTGACTGTTGAGCTACAAGCAAAAGCGGGTGATGGTGGTCGTTTATTTGGCTCTGTAACAAGTAAGCAAATTGCAGATGAACTCGCGAAAAAACATGGCATTAAAATTGATAAGCGTAAATTTGATCTTCCTGATGGAATTAGAGCATTAGGTTTTACCAATGTTTCTGTAAAATTACATCAAGAAGTAACAGCAACTGTTAAGGTTCATGTCAAAGAACAGTAATTTCCATTGAAACTGAATAGGGAAAACAGATAGAATGAAGAATGTGGTTTTGTTTACATACAAGATCACATTTTTTATTTACATGAATGTTAATAAAGCTTTTACCATTGGAATTAAATAAAAGAGAAGTATAATAGATAGATAGACATAAAAAAGTATGTAAAGGGAGTGGAGAATAGTTGAGTGACATTTTTGCTGATCGTATTCCTCCGCAAAATATAGAGGCTGAGCAAGCTGTTTTAGGTGCTATTTTTCTAGAACCAAGCTCTTTAACTCTTGCTTCAGAAGTATTGATTCCAGAGGACTTTTATCGGACAGCTCACCAGAAGATTTTTGACGCGATGCTTAATCTATCAGATAAAGGTGAACCAGTTGACCTAGTAACGGTTACCTCCGAGTTAGCGGATGCGAAAATTTTAGATGAAATAGGTGGCGTTTCGTACTTAAGTGAATTGGCGAGTTCCGTTCCAACAGCTGGGAATATTGAATACTACGCGAAGATTATTGAAGAAAAATCAATACTACGCCGCTTGATTCGCACAGCAACAACGATTGCTACGGATGGTTATTCACGAGAAGACGAGGTCGATGCACTTTTAGGTGAGGCCGAAAAAAATATTATGGAAGTCGCGAACCGTAAAAATGCGGGTGCTTTCCAAAATATTAAGGATGTTCTCGTTCAGACCTATGATAATATTGAAACTCTTCATAATCGTGTAGGGGATATTACCGGTATTCCTACTGGGTTTACAGAGCTTGACAAGATGACAGCCGGATTCCAGCGAAATGATTTAATTATCGTAGCAGCCCGTCCATCTGTTGGTAAGACAGCATTTGCTCTTAATATTGCGCAAAACGTAGCAACTAAGACAGATGAGAATGTCGCTATCTTTAGTCTAGAGATGGGTGCTGAGCAGCTAGTAATGAGGATGCTTTGTGCAGAGGGCAACATTAATGCACAAAATCTACGTACTGGTTCCTTAACACCTGAAGATTGGAGTAAGCTAACAATGGCAATGGGTAGCTTATCCAACTCAGGAATTTATATTGATGATACCCCTGGTATTCGTGTGAATGATATTCGTTCAAAATGCCGTAGACTTAAGCAGGAAAGTGGATTAGGAATGATCCTCATCGATTACCTTCAGTTGATACAAGGTAATGGAAGAAGCGGCGAAAACCGCCAACAAGAGGTATCAGAAATCTCGCGTTCTTTAAAAGCATTAGCACGTGAATTAAAGGTTCCTGTTATTGCCTTATCACAGTTATCCCGTGGGGTAGAGCAAAGACAGGACAAGCGTCCAATGATGTCTGATATTCGTGAATCAGGGAGTATCGAGCAGGATGCTGATATTGTTGCGTTCTTATACCGTGATGATTACTATGATAAAGAGTCAGAGAATAAGAATATTATTGAGATCATTATTGCTAAACAACGTAACGGCCCGGTTGGAACAGTTTCGTTGGCATTTGTTAAAGAATATAATAAATTCGTCAATCTGGAACGAAGGTTTGATGATGCTAATATGCCACCAGGTGCGTAAGAAGAATGTTAAAGCGTACCTGAATACAGGAAAAAGACGTATCAAAGTGTGATGATACGTCTTTTTTTGTTTTTCTTACATATTATTGGAGATTAAGTCAAATAATAAAGACGAATGTTTAATTTTTATCACAATATAATGTTCGTATTTGGTTGTAATAGAGAAAGAAAACTGTTAAAATATTGACTGGAAATGAACAATATCTTTATATTAACCCTGGGGGTGCATAGTAATGTCAGCAGTCGTAGTTGTAGGAACACAATGGGGAGATGAAGGAAAGGGGAAAATTACTGACTTTCTTTCAGAAAAGGCTGAAGTAGTAGCTAGATATCAGGGTGGAAACAATGCGGGACATACAATCGTATTTAATGGAGAAACGTACAAACTTCATTTGATTCCATCAGGCATTTTTTATCCAGAGAAAATCTGTGTCATCGGCAATGGTATGGTAGTTGACCCAAAGGCATTAGTCAAAGAACTTGCCTATTTGCATGACAAGGGTGTTCATACAGATAATCTACGTATAAGCAATCGTGCCCATGTGATTCTTCCTTATCATATTAAGTTGGATGAATTAGAAGAAGAATACAAAGGGATAAACAAAATAGGGACTACAAAAAAAGGAATTGGACCTGCCTATATGGATAAGGCTTCTAGAGTGGGAATTCGGATTGCAGACTTACTTGACCGAGAAGTGTTTGAGGAAAAACTTTCACATAACCTTACTGAGAAGAATCGTCTATTCGAAAAGGTTTATGAAACAAAAGGTTTTTCGCTAGAGGATATCGTAGATGAGTATTATGAATATGGACAGCAAATCGTTAAATATGTTTGTGATACATCTGTTGTGTTGAATGATGCTCTAGATGATGGACGTCGTGTTCTATTTGAAGGTGCCCAAGGTGTTATGTTAGATATTGATCAGGGAACGTATCCATTTGTTACATCCTCAAATCCAGTAGCGGGTGGGGTTACAATTGGTTCTGGAGTTGGCCCTACTAAAATAAGTCGTGTAGTAGGGGTTTCAAAAGCCTATACAACACGTGTAGGAGACGGACCTTTCCCAACGGAGCTAAACGATGAGATTGGTCATCAAATCCGCGAGGTTGGTCGTGAGTATGGAACGACTACTGGACGTCCACGAAGAGTTGGCTGGTTTGATAGTGTAGTCGTACGTCATGCAAGACGGGTAAGTGGAGTTACTGATTTATCTCTTAATTCCATTGATGTTTTAACAGGAATTGAAACATTAAAAATTTGCGTGGCCTATCGATACAAAGGGGAGCTAATTGAGGAATACCCGGCTAGTTTAAAAATTCTCGCAGAATGTGAGCCAGTCTATGAAGAGTTTCCAGGCTGGACTGAGGATATTACGGAAATGAAAAAGTTAGATGAATTACCAGAGAATGCTCGAAACTATGTTGAGCGTATATCTCAGTTAACTGGTATCCCATTATCTGTATTCTCAGTTGGACCGGACCGAACACAAACAAACGTAGTGCGAAATATATATAGCTAATATCATGAAAAACATAGTTGGAAACAGCTATGTTTTTTTATTTTAAAATTTGCCAAAAACCAACCTACTTCCACTGAAAGCCTAAGTAAATTCGAATATCTTTTTCATGACTATATCACCATGCAATATTTTGCTATGGTGTCTTTCGTCGTGCAAAAACGACATAAATCTTTAAAAAATTTACGGATTAATGAGAGGAAAGGCTCATTTCAATGTCAAAATCCTACATATTTTGTGTAAAAAATTGTCAGTAATACTACAATTATATTACATATTGGAAACTATTATACTTTTTTTCAAATTCTATGGTAAATTAATAAAGTGTAAATTAGGGAGAATTGTCGAACGATATAATACGTCTTGGCGTATTTTGTAAGACAACGCTTTTCAACTCACAAGGTGAGATGAACGAAATTTTCGGACAAGCAACCTTTGTTCAGGGAGGAAAGACCGTGTCAAACCAAAATAATACAAATAAAACACCAAGAAAATATATGACTTTGTTTAAACGAGTTGCGATAACATCAGTTGCACTTTCAACATTAGTTTTTGGATCAGTATCAGCTGATACGAAAATCCAAACAGTGTATCATGTATACATAGATGGCAATAGAGTTGGAACAGTTGATTCCAAGAATGTAGTAGAAGAGGTAGTCGAACAAAAGGTAGATTCCTTACAAGATCAATATAAAGAGCTTTCTTTAGTTGCTGATAATGTTTCAATTATTGAAGAACAGGCTTTTCATCCTACTTTCAATAATGAAAACACAGTAAAGGTGCTAGAATCTGAGATTGAAATTGCAGCACAAGCTAAGGCAATTATGATCGATGGAGAACCAGTTGCCTATCTAAAAGATGAAGAAGAAGCGAATGAGGCTCTTAAACAATTAAAATTACAATATGTAAAAGAAGAGCAATTGAAAGAACTTGAAGCGAGAGAAAACGCAGAACAACCTTTGCCTGCATTAGCTGAAGGACAATCTCGTTTATTAGACGTTTCATTTGAGGAAAAGGTTTCAATTTCCGCTGAAAAAGTTTCACCGGAGCAAATCCATAATCCGACTGATACCGTTACATTGCTTCAAAAAGGTACATTAGAAGAGAAAAAGTACCAAGTTAAAGAAGGAGATGTACTAGGTTCTATCGCGGTAGACCATGATTTAGCGACAGCTGAATTATTAGCGTTAAACCCGGAAATTACAGCGGATACACTCATAAAAATTGGACAAGAATTAAATGTAACAGCGTATAAGCCATTTTTAACAGTTGTAGTAAAGATGGAGCAAAATAAAAAAGAAACGATTAATTTTGAAACAAAAGTTAATGAAAACTCAGAGATGTATAAAGGGGACAGAAAAGTCACTCAAGAAGGTCAAGAGGGTGAAAAGACTGTTCACTATGAATATAAAATGGTTAATGGCGTGAATGCTGAAACAAAGAAACTTAATGAAACAATCGTCAAAGAGCCTGTTGCAGAAATCATTGAAAAAGGAACGAAGGTTGTTCCATCCAGAGGATCAGGTCAGCTAGCATGGCCAGCAGTTGGTGGTTATATCTCCAGTCATGTAGGATATAGATGGGGACAACTCCATAAAGGTATTGATATTGCAAGACCAAGTAATTATACGATAAAAGCAGCAGACAATGGGACAGTTGTAGAGGCTGGATATTCTGGCGGCTTTGGTAATAAAATTGTGATTAACCATAACAATGGTATGAAAACCATTTATGCTCATATGTCATCCCTTAATGTTCGTGTTGGACAAACCGTAACGAAGGGCCAACAAATTGGTGTAATGGGTTCAACTGGTAACTCAACAGGAACTCACCTACATTTCGAATTATATATTAATGGAGCATTGAAAAACCCATTAGATTACTTATAATAATTGCCAATATACGCCTTCAGCATGATGCTGAAGGCTTTTTTCATAAGTATAAAGAACGATAAAATAGAAGTAGAGATTGGACGGACGACCTATATCACTGGTTTTTTTTACACTTCTGATGATATACCTCCCTTTTTCTGCTAAAGTTAGAGGTAAAGGAACAAAATAAAAGGAACAATACGAACTATATAATATGAAAACTGTATTAGGTGGTAAAGGTTTTTATTTCATTGTGAAGGAGAAAAAGTGAATGGAAAAAGTAATTCTTGTAGTTGATGATGAGAAACCAATTGCGGATATATTACAATTTAATCTTGAAAAGGAGGGGTATAAAGTCATTTGCGCCTATGATGGTAATGAGGCTTTAGAAAAAGTAGAGGAAGTAAATCCTGACCTCATTCTTCTTGATATCATGCTTCCACATAAAGATGGCATGGAGGTTTGTCGAGAGGTACGAAAAAAGTATGATATGCCAATCGTTATGCTAACAGCAAAAGACTCTGAAATTGATAAAGTATTAGGGCTTGAGCTAGGAGCTGACGACTATGTTACTAAGCCTTTTAGTACGAGAGAACTCCTTGCAAGGGTAAAGGCAAACCTCCGAAGACACCAGCAAATTTCTGAGGCGGTTAGCCAGGAAACAACAAGTGAGATTGCAGTGGGTTCACTTGTGATTCATCCAGATGCCTATGTGGTGAGTAAACGTGGAGAGACAATCGAATTAACACATCGTGAATTTGAACTGTTGCACTATTTAGCCAAGCACTTAGGTCAAGTAATGACACGAGAACATTTATTACAAACGGTATGGGGATATGATTATTTTGGAGATGTACGTACAGTTGATGTAACCGTACGCCGCTTACGTGAAAAAATTGAAGATAGTCCGAGTCATCCAACCTGGATTGTCACAAGACGTGGAGTGGGCTACTATTTACGAAACCCTGATCAGGAGTAAATTCAGAAATGAAAAGACTAGGTTTTTTTCAATCCATTCATTTTAAATTTGCACTCATCTATTTGCTTTTAATATTAATTGCGATGCAAATTATTGGTGTTTATTTTATAGGCAAATTGGAGTTGCGATTGGTAGAAAATTTTAAAGTGTCCTTAAATGAACGGGTCAATATACTTGCTTTTAGTATTGAGCAGGAAATGAATAAAGAGAGGGAAGATCCTTCTACATTAGAAAAAGATATCCGAAATATTTTGCAGGACTATGAGTCTGAAGATATCCAGGAGATTCGGGTTATCGATAACAAAAGTCGTGTAGTTGGAAGCTCAAACCCGTACAGTCAAGGAATTGTTGGACGGAAAACGAATGAGGATTCGGTCAAACGTACGTTATTGCTTGGTGACAACCCAGATAATGTTCGCTTAGATATATCTACTTATGATCGGATGTATGAATCTTCAACACCGATTCGTTCGAATGGAGATATCATCGGTGCGATCTTTTTAACCGCAAGGATGGAAAATGTCTATGATGATATTAAGGAAATCAATGATATCTTTGTAACGGGTACTGGAATTGCGATGGCGATTACGGCAGTCCTTGGAATCTTTGTTGCTCAAACGATTACAAGACCAATTTCAGCAATGAGAAAGCATGTTTTAGAATTAGGAAGAGGTAATTTTTCAAAGAAGGTAAAAGTATTCGGCCATGACGAGATAGGTCAACTTGCTATGACCTTCAACAATTTATCAAAAAAAATACAAGATGCACAGGCGACAACAGAAGGGGAACGTCGCAAGCTCTCTTCTGTCCTTGCACATATGACAGATGGGGTAATTGCAACCGATAAAAAGGGACGGATTATCTTAATCAATACGCCTGCAATCGACATGCTAGATGTTTCACGTGAAACAGTCCTTGATCAATCAATTGTTTCCGTCTTAGGTTTAGATGAGCAATATACATTTGAGCAGCTTGTTCATGATATTGATACGGAAATCCTTGATTTTAGTACACATAAAAAGCAATACATTATAAAGGTTAGTTTTTCAGTTATTAAAAAGGAATCAGGCATTATCAATGGTTTAATTGCTGTCTTATATGATGTAACCGAGCAAGAAAAGATTGAAAGTGAGAGACGAGAGTTTGTAGCAAATGTTTCACATGAATTACGAACACCATTAACGACAATGCGGAGCTATCTTGAAGCACTAGCAGATGGTGCTTGGCAGGATGAAAAGATTGCGCCTCAATTTTTAGATGTAACGCAAACCGAAACAGAACGTATGATTAGGTTGGTCAATGACTTGCTAAAGTTATCAAAACTAGATAGTAAGGATTATCGTTTATCCAAGGATTTAATTGACTTTACAAAGTACTTCCACCGAATTATTGACCGTTTTGAAATGACAAGGAAGCAGCATATCTCCTTTATTCGAAATTTACCTGAGAAGCCAATATATCTGGAAATTGATCAAGATAAGATGACACAGGTTCTCGATAATATTATTTCAAATGCTTTGAAATATTCACCTGAGGGAGGAACAGTTACCTTCCAAGTGGCTGAATCAAATGGTGATATCATTGTAAGTGTAGGTGACCAGGGGGTTGGAATACCGAAGGATAACATCAATCGAATTTTTGAGCGATTTTACCGAGTGGATAAAGCACGTACCCGTAAATTAGGTGGAACAGGGTTAGGGCTTGCTATTGCCAAAGAGATGGTTGTTGCTCATGGAGGTAGGATTTGGGCTGAAAGTGAAGAAGGGGTTGGAACAACTATTTTCTTCACCCTGCCAATCAATGTGAATCAAGATGGTTTAGAGGATGATTGGGATGAAGTATGAATCAATTAAAACAACAATATTAATCATCTTAGTGGTTTTTAGCATAGTTCTTACATGGTCTTTGTGGACGTATCAGCCCCAATATGATCACTTAGGAGGAACGGATGACGACTTAGTAGCGGAAGTAACGACAAATATTACAAAGGACGCCTCCGAAATTATAAAGCCTACTAAAATTCTATATCATATTGATGGTCAGCATTTTGGGACTTATAACGAGACAGAACTGAACCGAGTCATGAAAAGGCTTAGGTCTTGGGAAATTAATGAGGTCCAAAACATCACACATACTGTTCAGGATCAAGGTTTAGCAGAATTCTTAAAGCAAAATGGACAAGTTGAAATATACTTTCCTGATCCGTTTCCTCTGGAGCTTTATAAGTCGTTTATCAAAATTAATGATAAGGACTATTCCTTCATCTCGTTTGACAGATTTGTAATTGATGTCAATTCAGAAGAAAATGGCGAAGGGATTGTGTATTTTGTGTCCACAGGTGACAACTTGGTATATGAGGGGCGTGTCAATAGTAGACTCACAAGGGAATTTCGAAAAGACTTCTTTACAACGGCGACGAGATATCCAGAGCAAATTGAATATAAACTATCAGATACGAATTCAGTTTACTTACCGAAGGACACAACGACTGTAGAACGTGTTGACTATTATATTGATGCGATTGAAATTGATACCTTCATAGATCGCTTATTCACAAATTCAAGTCTTGTTAAGAAGGATGTACTTACTACAGGTGAAGTTCATACCGATGGAACAAGGTTACTAAGAGTCTATAATAATCAAAAATATATTGAGTTCATGAATCCAACAAGTATAAGTGGAGAACCAGTACAGACAACAGATTTAATTCAAACAAGCATTGATTTCGTTAATGAACATGTTGGTTGGACAGATGATTACCGCTTTTTTAGCTGGAGTAAAGAGAATCAAACGACAGTTTTTAAACTCTATTTAAAAAATATTCCTGTTTTTAGTCAAAAGGGACTAACAGATATTACCCAACAATGGGATAACAATGATATAGCGAGATATTTTCATCCATCTATAAATTTACGAATCGATTTGGACTCAATTAAGGTGCCACTACCAAAGGGCGAAAAGGTAATGGAGGAAATCACAAGTAAGCCGAATTTTAATCCTGAATTGCTCGAGTCTGTGACAGTTGCTTATGACCTTATAGAGAATGAAGATAATTCCCAGTTTGTTTCACTTCAACCGATTTGGACTTACAGGTATAATGGAAGTTGGAAGAGGGTTGAGATAAAGAATGAAGATTTAGGAGGACATAAAGATGGATTGGAGTAAAACCAAGTCTTTATTTATCATTACCTTCTTGATTCTCAACATCTTTTTAGGATATCAACTTGTTCAAAAAAGGGATAGTAGTCAACTCGATTTGTTAAAAGAATTAAGTATTGACGAGAAACTAGCCGAAGAGGAAATCACGTATGAGGCTTTGCCAAAAGAACCAAAGGAATTAAGCTATATTAGTGGGAAGGTTAAAGTTTTTACAGAAGAGGATGTTAAAACTCTTAAAAATCAAACCGTAAACATTGATACTGCTGGCATACTTAAGGGTACGTTTACTGATCCTATTAAGCTTTCTTTAACAGATCAAATGAAAATCGGACAATTTGCGAAGGAGCATATCCTATCGGGTGACAAATATACCGTTTGGGATGTGGATGAAGAAGCTGGAACGATTGTTTTAATTCAACAATATAAAAATTACAAGGTCTTTGGACAATCAGCGAATATAAGTGGTGTCATCTATTTGTATCTGAATGAGGACCATGAGGTAACATCCTATGAGCAAACATTAATTCCTGAATTTGAAGAGCATGAGCTGGAGGAGTTAATTAAGCCAATGGAAACCCTAGAAAACCTTTTTAATAATTTCCATATAAAATCAGGTAGCCATGTATCTAAGGTGGAAATTGGGTATTACCCACTTGTCCCCTATTCAGAATCGCAGCTATTGGCCCCAGCTTGGCATGTTATCATAGACGATGAAACACATATTTATGTCAATGCCATCGAAGGACAAATTTTATATAAGACGGAGTGAACGACTATGGGGTTGCATTTTAGTGTGCTTGCTAGCGGGAGCACAGGAAATGCGTTCTATGTTGGAACAGACAGGCATTCCTTGCTTGTAGATGCCGGGTTAAGTGGTAAACAACTAGAACTGTTATTTAAAGAAATCAACAAAGAAATTAAGCATCTTTCCGGGATTCTTGTGACACATGAGCATAGTGACCATATTAAGGGGCTTGGTGTACTGGCGAGAAAATACAAGCTTCCCATCTATGCGAATGAAAAGACATGGAATGCGATGGAGCGTAATATTGGGGAAATTCCGACGGAACAGAAATTTATTTTTCAAATGGGGACAGTAAAGACGTTTGGAAATATGGATGTTGAATCCTTCGGAGTTTCCCATGATGCAGCTGAACCGATGTTTTATGTGTTCCACAATGAGGGGAAAAAGGTTGTTTTAATTACGGATACAGGCTATGTCAGTGACCGTATGAAGGGCACTATTGAAAATGCAGATGCGTATGTATTTGAAAGCAACCACGATGTGTCTATGCTTCAGATGGGCCATTATCCCTGGAGTATTAAGCGACGTATTTTGAGTGATGTTGGACATGTATCCAATGAGGATGCAGCATTAGCAATGTCAGAAGTAATTGGTGACAACACGAAACGAATCTATTTGGCGCATCTAAGTAAAGATAATAATTTAAAGGATTTAGCACGTATGTCGGTTAAACAAACCTTAGAAAGTAAGGGGTATGTTGTCGGGGAACAATTCGATTTGTATGATACAGATCCTAAGCTACCTACAAAGCTAGCCTATGTATAAGAAGAAGCTCATTTGACTTTGATCAGATGGGCTTTTTTGTTTGGATGTTTAGCTCCAGCGCCTAGCCCCTCGAGGTCATAAGCCAATCCGTCAAGAAGGATACGCCGGCTTTTCTTATGCTTGTCGGACTTGCACAGGAAGTGCTGACATCGACGTTTGCCACAGGACGTGGCTGTAGTTAGTCGATGTTCCTTATCTAAGGCGCTTGCACTTTTCGAAGAAAAACACTTGCCGCACCCATAATTATCTAGTAACTTGAAAGTAGGATGAAAGTAGGGATGCTATGAAACTTTTAATGTGGCAAACGGCAGGTTTAATGACGCTTTGGGTGTTGTTTTTCATTTTTGAAAAGCCCGTTCCAACCGCGTATTCGATTTTGATTTGTGCTGTTGTCATGACCTTATATTTTTTCTTGAAAATCACACCAAAACCGATCTATTTATATGTTGCGATAACCATATTTCTACTGACGCAAGGAGTCATTGAATCAGGCAATCCATTTACACTTTTATTACTAATGTACGTTGTGTTATTAGCTGCAATCCAGTTAGAAAGTCAACCATTTAAAGGACTAGTTGCTTTTACGACAGCCTGTTTAATAGGCTTCTTTATGTGGATGAAAAGTGATTTATCCGTTTATGTTTACTTTCTTTTATTCTACCTTCTTGCCCTTCAGGTGAATGAACTTTGGGCAAAGCGAGAGGAACAACGCAACCTCTATGAAGAATTGCTTGGGGAATATCGAAAGTTAAAGAGAGTTGCCCTTGTGACGGAAGAGGAAGCTCGATATCAAGAGAGGACTAAAATTGCAAGGGACATTCATGATTCCGTTGGGCATAAGTTGACGGCATTGTTAATGCAGTTGGAGATTCTATCAATTAAACAAGGTCGAGAACATTATCATGATTTAAAGGAATTGGCTAAAGAGAGCTTAGAAGAAACACGCTTTGCAGTCCGAACTTTAAAGGACCGAGAGCATGAGGGAATTGCAACCATCTTACAGCTTATCAAAAAACTTGAGGCTGAAAGTCATATTATGGTTCAATTGACGACAAAACAAGGTATCTTGTCCGAACAGCTCACAAATGAACAGAGTGTGGTGCTATATCGAGTAATTCAGGAAGGACTTACAAATGCAATGCGTCATGCCCACTCACGTGAAGTGCAGGTGATACTTGGTAAAACAGCAGACGGAAATATTGAGCTTATCATGAAAAATCGAATCTATAAGAAGGAACCATTCAAAGAGGGTTTTGGCCTTTCAAATATGCGAAAGCGAGTTGAGGAATTGGAGGGAATGCTATCGGTCTATCAAACGGATGAAGAGTTTGTCATCAAAGGAAGACTTCCGTTAGCGAAAACGTAAGGGAGGGGAAATGGACATGTGGAATGTGTTAATTGTAGAAGACCAGTCGATTGTTAGGCAAGGCTTGAAACTCATGCTAGAGCAAGATGGGAAAATACGTGTTATGGCTGAAGCTGAAAATGGGGAAGAAGCAATTAAGAAAATGGAGGCACATGTTATTGATGTGGTGTTAATGGACATCCGGATGCCAGTTATGAATGGACTTGAAGCAACTAGAAAGATCAAGGAACGTTGGCCTAATGTAAAAATTTTAATCCTCACAACCTTTAATGATGATGAATACGCAATCCAGGCATTAAAATACGGGGCAAATGCTTTTTTGCTGAAAACATCAGACCAGAATACACTAATCCATGCGGTTTATAGTTGTTTTCAAGGGGGTCTAACGATTCATGAAGAGGTTGCAGCAAAAGTGATGCCACGGTTATTACACAAGGTTGAGAAGAAACTTGAATTGCCTTTATCTACTCGAGAATTAGATATTACAAGATTAGTAGGTGAAGGAAAAACAAATAAGGAAATTGCGGGTGAATTATATCTATCTGTCGGTACGGTAAAGAACCACATCACGCAAGTCTTACATAAATTAGAGCTTCGCGATCGTACTCAGTTGGCGATTTTTGCAGTAAAAAATGATATTACATAACATACAAGGGTTGTCCAAACATCAGTGGATGGCCCTTTTTTAATGCAGAAATGACTTAGGTCATGTTTTTTTCATAAACAAGTGACGCTAGATAGTGCTGTTAGAGGTCTTGAAAGTCTATGATAAAACTATAAGGGAGGCGACGGTATGTTAGAAGTGATTGATTTATCAAAGAAATATAAACAAAAGTATGCTGCACAGGGGATTAATATGTTTTTGGAAAAAGGAGAGATTGTGGGTCTGCTTGGTCCAAATGGAGCGGGAAAATCTACGACCATCTCTATGCTTTCATCTTTGGTTGTCCCAACATCTGGTGATGTAAGGCTATTAAATAAAAGTACGATTAAGAATCCGCAAAATATCCGTAAGATTTTAGGAGTGGTTCCTCAAGAAATTGCGTTGTACACGGATTTATCAGCTGAAGAAAATTTGCGATTTTTTGGAGAGATTTATAGGTTAAAAGGTGCTGAATTAAAACAGCGAATTGAAGAGGTTTTAGAGCAAATCGGTTTAACTGACAGAAGAAAGGATATAGTTAAAACATTTTCCGGTGGTATGAAAAGAAGGTTAAATATTGGAGTGGCATTACTTCATAATCCGGAAATAATTATTATGGATGAGCCAACGGTAGGGATTGACCCACAATCACGAAATTATATTTTAGAAACGGTAAAACGTCTCAATAAGGAACGTGGAATGACCGTATTATATACAAGTCATTACATGGAAGAAGTCGAGTTCTTATGTGACCGAATTTATATTATGGATAAAGGTCATATTATCGCCTCAGGTACAAAGGAAGAGTTGAAAAATATTCTTTCCTCTGAAAATACGATTTCGATTCAGGTTGAGCGGGTAAAAGAAGAATTTATTCAATTACTTGAGGTTGATTCAACTGTACGTCAAGTAAAAGTACAGGAGCGTGTTGTAACAGTTATCGTTCCAAAGGAGTACAATTTGTTTCAAAAAATCTCGCAGATAGCTGAGGAAACAAGTACAACATTGATATCAGTTGAAGTAAAGGCGCCAACACTTGAAGACGTATTTCTTCATCTGACCGGTAGAGCGTTAAGAGATTAGGAGGTGAGAGGATGATTATTCCATTTATAAAAAAAGACTTATTGGTGTTACTAAGGAACCCCCAGGAGTTACTGGTTTTAGTTCTAATGCCGCTTGTCCTTATTGCGATCCTAGGCTTTGCCTTAGGTGGGGTCATGGGTGGTGACGTAGAACCTATCTCAGCTAAAGTGGCATTTATTAATCATAGCAACGAACAAGGAGATGTTGAAGCTTTTATCCAAAAGGTCAACGTGAAGGGACTGCCACAGGAAGCAGAAACAGCATTAATCCAAAGCGCAAATCAACTTCGTCCAATCCAGACGTTAGTAGATGATATGTTTGGTAGTAATGAGCTAAAAGAAATTGTGGAACTTGAGGTAGTTAAGGCGGAAAAACTAGATGAAATTAAAGAGGATGATCGTTATGCTGCTGTTATTGAGATACCAGAGCATTACACATACGATACATTATCATCTGCCTTACTTGATGAACCTTCAACTGCCACGATTACCCTTTATAAAAATGAAGGGAAACAGATTTCTCCAAAAATAGTGGAGGATATCCTTATGAATTTCCAAAAACAGCTTACTTCCATGACGGTAATAGGGAAAGCTGGGATTCAGTTAGAAGATATGAAAAGTGGGAAACTCGGAAAGACAGAGACTGTTACCGAGCGTGAACCGATTAATTCATTGCAATATTATTCTGTCGGTATGAGCGTTATGTTTATTATGTTTATTGCCTCTCATATTGGTTCATCTGCCTATCGTGAAAAGCAGTTACAGGTGTTCAATCGAATTATTTTATCGAATACGTCAAGATGGTCGTATCTGGGTGGTATCTTTTTCTCTGTAATCCTGCTTGCGATTATCCAGCAAGCGATTTTATATGGAGTTACTTCTCTCATATTTGACGTGGTTTGGAAAGATCTTTTCGGGTTTCTCTTAGTGAACCTATCACTATCCTTTGCGATAGGAGGAGTAGGAGCATTGTTGACCGCATTAAACTTTCGAATCGACTCAGAAGGTGTGTCAAACTTTTTTGGGAATGTGATGGTTTCGATTTTTGCCTTTTTAGGTGGAAGTTTTACGCCGATTGCAGAAACTTCTTCTGTCGTTGGTATGTTGGGTAATCTTACGCCAAATGGTGCAGGAATGACCGCATTATTACAATTGCTTCAAGGTGTAGAGCTTTCGGCTATTTCTCATCATATTTTTTATTTAGTGGGCTTTGGTTTGGTGATGCTGACCGCAGCTGTTTTTAGCTTTCCGAAAAGAGGTGATGCCATATGATAAGTATTTTACAGGCAAAATTTAAATTATTTCTAAGAAAGCCAATGCTTATGATTGGCATGACCGTAATGAGTATTGTGTTTGCCTTGTTATTAGGTGCCGCAAATTATACAAATATTAAAGTACCCGTTTATACAGATATTGAAAATATTGAAGAAACCGGATTTTGGAAAGAACTAAATAAAACTGAGGCGTTTGAATTTAAACGAATGACAGAAGATGAGGCAAAGAAAATGGTCAGTGAAGGTGATGCAGAGGCAGCTGTGAAGCTAGAAAAGGAATCTTACACAATTGTCATCGTGACAGAGACGTCTAACCTTCATATAATAGAAAGCTATCTTCAGACCTTTTATGGGGATCTTTTAATGGAAGAGAAGATTAAAGAGGCAACAGCCACAAGTAGCCTTATCGACTCAGAGGCCATTATTGAAGAATATAATGAAAAGAAAGAGAACCCGTTATTCAAAATTCAAGCTGCTTCTTTTCGTAGCGATGATACTGTGATTATTGATAACCAGCTTCAGACGATTTTTGGATTCACCTTGTTTTTTGTTATTTACACCATCTCTTATAATGTTCACAACATATTACAAGAGAGAACATGGGGAGTTTGGGACCGCATGATTTTATCCCCTTTAAAAAAATGGGAGATGTACGCAGGCAATTTAATTTATAGTTTCCTAATGGGATATTTTCAGGTGGCACTCATCTTCGTAGTGTTCCGGTATGCCGTCGGGGTAGACTTTTATGGGGGATTTGGAAAAACGTTAATTGTGTTAATCCCATACGTGTTCTCAATTGTCGCGCTATCGTTGTTTTTAGTCAGTGTTGTTAAAAGTACTCAACAATTCAATGCAATTATTTCACTTGTATCAGTCTGCTTGTCGATGCTTGGTGGAGCCTATTGGCCATTGGAAATTGTAAGCTCAAACTTCTTGTTAAGAGTGTCGGATTTTGTGCCAATTAAACATGCAATGGAAGGCTTAAAAGCCGCTACCATTTATGAAGCACCGATGAGTGAATTACTATATCCAATCAGCATTCTGACGTTAATGGGAGTCGTGTTAATCGGGATCGGAATCAATTTAATGGAACGGAAAAACGCTTAAAGAAAAAGGCAGGGGCTAGTGGCTCCTGTCTTTTCGCATTGTGGGACCAGGTCATGATTTGTATAAAATATGGGTAAAATTAATAGAAAGAGTGTAAAAGGAGAAATCATTTAATGGGGTATTATGATCAGGATTATATAAACCAAAGGCAGCAAAGAAAGAAAGGGAACCGAGGCAGTTGGTTTCTCTCAGCATTAGTCGGTGCTGTTATTGGGGCACTCCTTGTAATCGTTCTTTTACCGACACTATCCAAGTATCATTTACTTCCGAATGACGAGAATGCAACTCCTGAAGAGGTGAATGGGCTTGATGAGGTGGAGGAAAAAGCACCCGTAAAAGGAGAAAGTGTCCAACAAAATATCAACGTGAACGTGACTACAGAGGTTACCAGTGCGGTCAATAAGGTAAGTGAGGCTGTTGTAGGTATTGTTAATCTACAACAAACTAATTTCTGGACAGAGGAATCGATGACAGCGGGAACGGGCTCTGGGGTTATCTATAAAAAGGGAGACGGTAAAGCATTTATCGTCACAAACCATCATGTAATTGAAGGAGCTTCGGATATAGAGGTGAGTCTTAGTGATGGGGCAAGGGTGAAAGGCAGAATACTAGGGAGTGATGTTTGGACGGATTTAGCGGTAATTGAGATTGATGGAAGTCATATAAAAAAGATAGCTCAATTTGGAAACTCCGATAACATTAATCTTGGTGAACCTGTCATTGCTATCGGAAACCCGCTTGGACTTGAGTTTTCTGGGTCGGTCACTCAAGGAATTATCTCAGGCTTAAATCGGACGATTCCAGTCGATATTAATCAGGATGGAGTCCCTGATTGGAATGCCGATGTCATGCAAACAGATGCTGCGATTAATCCAGGAAATAGTGGAGGTGCATTGGTTAATATCAAGGGAGAAGTATTTGTATTAATTCAATGAAAATTGCGCAGGAAGCCGTTGAAGGAATTGGCCTTTCGATTCCGATTACGAGTGCAAAGCCAATTATTGAAGACCTTGAAGTGTATGGCGAGGTTAATCGTCCATTTTTAGGAGTAGGACAACTAAAGAGTTTAAGTGAAATTTCCTCCTATCATCGAATGCAGACCTTGCATCTACCAAATGACGTAACAGAGGGAGTAGCAGTTTTAGAGGTGCTACGAAATACACCAGCGTCGCAAGCGGGATTAAGGGAGCTTGATGTGATCGTAGAACTAGATGGTGAGAAAATCACTTCACTAATTGATTTGCGAAAGCATTTATATAATGAAAAATCAGTGGGTGATACAATGGAGGTCACATTCTACCGCGGCGGAGAAAAACAAAAGGCGACGGTACGATTGGCAAGAGAAACAATGTAGGCTATAGAAAACAGGGGAATGAAATTTCCTCTGTTTTTTGTGGATAAGATTATATGCTAAAATGGGTAAGATAAAACTTGTGGATAATAAAAAATAACAAGATAAAGTTATACCCATAATCCGCAGGTGGATGTGGGTAAGTTTGATGGAGGACGAAAAAATGATTAAATGTTGTGAAGAACATATTGAATTAGCATTGGACATTGTGGTTGATGAACATGAGGTAGCGCCGATTATGACGAAAATTGAAGACGAAAACTTATCAACAACCTGTGAATTTTGTCAAAATAAGGCGACATATGTTGTAGGGAACTAATATTCCCATACAAGATGTGGATATAAAATGTGGATATGTGGATAACTTCTGTGGATAGTGTGTTTGTAAAATGTGAACGAAGTGGGGATAAGTGTGAACATCACAATCGTAACAATCGGAAAGTTAAAAGAAAAATATTTGATCCAGGGGATCAACGAGTACTTAAAACGATTAACAGCCTATGCTAAGGTTGATTTGATTGAACTTGCAGATGAAAAGGCACCGGAAAATTTAAGTGAATCTGAAATGGAGCAGGTGAAACAAAAAGAGGGAGAGCGGATCCTTTCAAAATTATCGGATGACACTCATGTGATTGCATTAGCCATTGAAGGAAAAATGAAATCATCTGAACAGCTTGCGGACGATCTTGAAAACCTAGCAACCTATGGAAAAAGCAAAATTGCATTTATTATCGGTGGCTCACTAGGCTTAAGCAAGGATGTAATGAAGCGGTCAAATGATACATTGTCTTTTTCAAAGATGACCTTCCCGCACCAATTAATGAGATTGATATTAGTGGAGCAGGTGTATCGGGCGTTTCGGATTATTAGGAATGAACCGTACATCTTTCAAGGGTAAAATATTAAGCGAATCCATCATTTCGCTCAACATTTTACCATCTTCACTTTCTAACATCCATGATTCCACAGGTGCAATAAAATCCATAGAAACAGAGTCTAATAACTCCAGGGTATGTTCTTCTAATCCCTCTATTGTAAAGTCAAAGTATAGATTGATTTTCTTTATATGTCGCCCAATCCCACGAGGTGCCTCTTTACTAATCTGTATATTCTTTATGATTAAGCGGAGTAATGCCTTTTGTTGTTCAGGCTCTGCATCCTTTATCACCTGATCAAAGTTTGTTAAAAGGTTATGCAATGCTTGAGCATCAATAGGTGTTGTATCACATTCTTCTAATTCAGTATTTAAAGCTTTAAGTTTGCTTTGAAGCTCTGCTTGTTCTTCAGTAAGCTCTTTTAATTTAGGCTTGAAGATAGCAACAAGTGAGGGATCATCCATTAATTGATTTGTAATGTTATTAATCCGGACTTCTATCTTATTCAGCTTAGATTGTAATATCTTAATCTCATCGTTAATTGGAGTTCTTGCATCAATACGCTTCTCATTAACATTATCAACAATCCGTTTCAATACATATGGTTCAGACACAATACGTTCCAATTCCTCAAATATTTGCTCTTCTGCTCGGTCTGCACGAATGGAATGTGCACTACATGCTTTACTACCTTTATTGTGGAATAATCCACATACATAATAACGATACTTTTTACCTTTCGCTCCTTTTGAAGATCCAGAAACCATTCCATATCCACATTCAGGGCATCTAATAAGTCCATTTAATATGTATGGATTATTGGATTGAGCTGGTTTTATTGAGCGCCTTTTTCGAGATTGTTGTACTCGATTCCATTGCTCCTGCTCGATAATGGATTCATGTTTCCCATCAACAAGGATATAATCTTTGTTCTTTCCTTTGCGATGTTTTTCAGCCCAGTTTTCATACATATTAAAACGAATTTTTCCTATATAAAGTGGATTGTCTAGGATTTGTTTAATGGTGTTAATGGAAAAATCAAAACCTCGTTTTGTTTTATATCCCATGGTATTAATGCGACTTACAATGGCCTTATAACCTAAATCCTGCTCGGCATAATCAAATATTAATCGGATAATATGAGCTTCTTCCTCATTTATCACTAAATGTTTATTGATACTGTCGTAACCTAGCACTCTTCCTCCATTGTAATAGCCTTCTTTGGCACGTTGAACCATCCCCATTTTAGCGCGGTCAATAATAGTAGAACGTTCCATTTCTGCAACTGAACTCAAAATAGTGAAAAACATCTTACCACCAGGGGTAGTAGTATCGATGTTTTCAGAATAACTGATAAGCTGAACATTATGGAAATCAAGCTTCTCTGCAATTTCTAATGCGTCCTTTGTTTTTCTAGATAAACGGTCAAGCTTATAAATAATAACAGCATTAAAGTTTTCATCCTTAGCGTCTCTCAACAGACGTTTCATTTCAGGTCTACCTTCAATACTTTTACCACTTTTTCCTTCATCGATATACTCTTCGATGATTTCAATGTTATTCTTGTTGGCGTATTCGTATAGAAGCTCTTTTTGAGCATTTATACTATATCCTTCTGTAGCTTGCTCTTCTGTACTAACACGTGCATAAAGGACGGCTTTTGTTTTGTTATCCATTACTTTTCCTCCTTTTCTTCTAGTTTTTGATTAAGATTTTCTGAAAGTCTGTCAGTATACTCAGCAGCTTTTTCAAATGCTTTATTATCAAGAATTAACTTATCTTTACTAGCGTGCCATGGAAATGCATGTAAGGATGTTTTCCCATAGTGAATATAATCATTAGCTAATTTTATGGAATCAAGTTGATTATTACTTTCCGCAAGTTCGGGTTCGATAGTTACATCTATCGTATTAATTTGATTAATAATATGGGAGAGCAAGTAAAATAGGTGTTGTTCGGAATATTTTACTCGACTCTTAAAGATAAACGTTATTTGTTCATCTTCATTTGAAGCTACTTTACTAACCGTTGTTTTTATTGCGTATTCATTTTCGAGAAGCGGGTTTGTTTCTATAGACATTTGATTTTTATTTCGTTCACTATCAGCCCTATTATCCTCATCGATATCATCTTTGTTGTATAAAGGTGGAATTAATACAATAGATTCATGGCTGCCATTTTTATAGAAGTCGTCAAAAAACATGTATAAATCTGCTCCAAAATCCTTAGCAATAGCGTATAAAACCTTAGATGGAATATCTTTCGTTTTATCTCTTTCGATCGTTGTTAATGTTGATTGAGAAAATAACTGAATTCGATTTGCTACGCTTTTTCCACTAAAAGAATTACCACATTCACTTTGAAGATGTTCACGAATATAGCGTACTCTTTTTCCAATTGATAGATCTGCTAGATCAGTTAGGTTTGTCTTATTTAACGTAATCTTCTTCATTGTTTCACTTCCTGACATTTTATTTTCTAAATACATACACTATACCACAAAATTAAAATATTAAATAGGGGTATTGATATTTTTAATTATGTTGTGTTATGCTTTCAATCAAGAAAGCGGGGTGACTTAAATTGAGTGAAACAATAAATGTAAGTGAATGTGATATTTCCTTTTTAAAAAATGAAGAGAGTATTGCTGATTGGCTAAAAGAGAAAGAAGAAAAGGGTAATCAGTTTATTCAAAGGATGGCAGATGTTGTGTATGAGCAATTCAAAAATAAGGAGTAAATTTCGCATTTCTCTGTAATACGTGCACAACTAGCTACTTAAGGAGCGTGAGATACATGTTTGATACTGTGAAAATAGCAATACCTTTAATGTTATCGAAGCTGGAAATAGAGAATATAGAGTGGAATCAAACGGATTCTTCAAGAAGACAAGCTGTAAATGACACCATCTTCAAGAAGCTGTACGATAATGATTTTAAAGGCTTGCCATTCATAAGATACACATACAGGGAAGATGATCCTTCTAAATGCAGGTTAAAAGTGGAGGTATCTATTCCGGCATTATTATATGGTTCTAATGTCAATGAACTGCGAGCTGATGATATTGATACGTTTTTTAAAATGATGCGTAAATATATATCTGTAAAGCTCAAGATTAAACTTTCAAGAATACCGCCAATTAATACTTGGACGGCTGAAAAGGTGCATGTTTGTAAGAATTTTAATGTTGGTCAACTAAAGAGCCGATATTTAAATGCTATGTCGGGCTGTTCAATACCGAAATATCAAAAAAGAACATATAACGCTAAGGGAAGTGATAGGGTAGAATCAGTTGAATGGAAGGCCACTAAGAAAAAAGAGAAGCTGTATGATAAAGAAGCGGAGGTGGAACAACAGCATCAATATCCTGATAAATCCCGGCATCTTAAGAGAGCAAAAGGCATACTTAGGTATGAAATTGAGCTTTCGGATACAGAAATACGTAAAATAAGTCCAGGCAGAAGAGCAGTGGAGATTTTGAAAATGGATGTCGCAGCTGAGATATTGCAAAAGGGTTTGGATCGGAACGGGTTAAGTAGTGGTGTAAAATACACATCATTGCAGCAAGTAATAGATGCTATAAACAAGGAAACCATTCCACTTAGAACCAAATCATCTCTTATAGCATTTGCTACAGAGTTGCTGTTTAGCGGTGAGGATGAGTGCCTAAACAAATATGCTGCATCAACATTCAGAAAGAGAAAAATGCAATTAAGAGGTATTCTTGGAACAGATGTATTGCTTATTGGAGATAGCATGTTGCCTCCATTACGAGTAGTGCCACAAAAAAAGAAGACTGCCACTGTAAAACAGTAGACAGCCATAGAAATTATATGTTGATTTGATTATACCATTTGCTAAAATGTGCATCAATGCCTTGATACGTAGAAATAATGATAAGGAGCATCATGATATGAGTGTAATTGTAGATATTATAGATACTTTTCCAACACATGATATACTAGCTGTTGGTCGGGTTAAACTTGACTCAATACATACGATGAACGGTGTTATATTAAAAACAGATGATGACACAGAAATGTATGTAGTTGAGTTCCCGCAAACAAATGGACGGGCTGTTGTAGAGATTAATGATGAAGTTGCTCAGAAGATACGGGATGCAATGGTATTTAAATATGAGCAATATATTATGACTATTGATTTTACTGATATATCAAGCCATATTCCTTATATTTATACATTGGAGAAAGAACGAATAATGAATAACAAAGGATATCAGTACGCGTAAAAAACAATTCAAACTAGTGCCTTGAAAATTACCAAGGTACTAGCTAAATAATCTTATGAAGAGGTGATCTTCAATGCAAATACAGATTGTAAGTGTTGGTAAAGTGAAAGAAAAATACATAAAGCTTGGCATTGCCGAGTTTGAAAAAAGATTACGTCCATATTGTAAATTAAAAATGGACGAAGTGAGTGATGAACAAGCCCCTGAGCAATTAAGTGATAAGGAACTGTATCAAGTGAAACAAAAAGAAGGAGAACGCATCTTAAACAAGATTAAACCGAATCAATATGTTGTTGCTCTTGCTATACAAGGAGATAACTGGTCATCAGAACAATTGGCTAGTGAAATGGAGAAGTTGAGCATCCATGGTAGAAGTCAGATTTCGTTTGTTATTGGTGGATCAAATGGATTAAGTGATGATGTGCTAAACCGAGCAGATCAAAAATTATCCTTCTCTAAAATGACATTTCCACATCAACTAATGAAGCTTATCTTAATAGAACAGGTATATCGTGCATTCAAAATACAGAAAAATGAACCTTATCATAAATGATTTTTAAGCGATTGTATTCATATCCGTAGGTAGGGTATTTATTAAATATATCAAGTTTCTCCAATTTCAATGTTACAATTTTAGGTTGTAGCGGATTAATACATAGTAATAGAGCATTTTTAGTTTTTAGCAGATTATAATATTTATACAGAATTCTTAGGAACCCCCTGTATACCAAGGTTTAAGGTCATTTCCATAGCGGTACTCATCAAAAAAGTGATGACTTATTCTAACTTTAGCCCATAACTTGATGATTTTTAAGAGAAAGCCAGTGTTGGTGCTATTTCTAGCACCTTCACTGACATTCCTAAAAATATTTTTTATAGATATCCTTTTTCTTTCAAACTAGTATATTTTTCATGGCCAACGATGATATGATCCAAGATCTCAATACCCATCATCTTTCCGGCCTCACCTAAGCGTTTTGTTACATTAATGTCCTCCATACTTGGTGAAACGTCGCCACTAGGGTGGTTGTGTGCCACTATTGCACTTGCACAACTACGACGAACTAAATGATTAAACACCTCCCTTGGATGTACGATACTAGCATTTAGTGAGCCGACAAATACTGTTTCACGGAAGATTATTTGGTTTTTAGTATTTAAGCCAAGCACTACAAAATGCTCTTGATTTAAATATTGCATATCCTTAAGATAATCATAAGCATCCTGGGGTGAACGAATTGCAAATCGTTGTTCAACTGGACATGGGTTCATGCGAGCAAGTTGTAAAGCAGCAATGATTTGCTTTGCCTTTACTTTTCCGATTCCCTTGATTTGCAGCAACTCATCCTCAGTTACAGCTAATAATTCCTGAATAGATGGGTAGCGGGTGAATAGTTCATTCACTACATAACTATCTTCCTTTTCCCGAGTTGTCGTTGCTAATAGATTTCTAAAAGTGATTTTATCGATTGAATTGTTCATTATAAATTCCTCCATTATTTGTTTGATTGAATTAAAAAAGGAGAGACGATATGCGTCCCTCCTGGTTGAGTCATTATTTCATCTGCTATATACTGTTGTTAATCTAGTAATTATTTAGATGAGTTCATGTGCCGATGAGCTCATCTATTTTTGTGCAAAAGAAAGCACATCGACTGCATCTGCAATCCATGTGCTTTTAATCAATATTGTTTTGATCATCCATAGTCCTCACCTCCTTCAGCACCAGTAAATCTTGGATAAAGTCTGATGCTTGTTTCTTGGATAGTTGTGTACTACGCTCAACGCCAAAAGTCATCTTCATCAATTCTTTTGCAACATCTGTTGGCATATCCATTTCGTCGACGATACGGAAAATCTTCTGTAATTGAGCCTTTGTTGCTTGTTCACCACCTCCTTTACTTGCCTTAGTTTTTGCTTGCAGAAAATCTTCAATGTCCTGAGTGAAGATACCACTTGAACGTGTTGCAGATAGAACTGCATCAATCAACGCTCTTTTTTTTGCCATCTTCAATACGGTATTAACGATTGTATAAGGGTCTTGTTGCTGAAAGGAAGATTCCTTGCTATTGCATGAGCCTAGGCCCTCAGCTTCAACGAGTCCATTATCTTTGCGTATAAGCGTCATCTTCACTTCATAAGCGAATATACCTGAATCCCATTGTTCGATGCGATTGACGACATCTGCTGTTTTCGAGAATCCAAATACGTCGCATAGTTTTTCAGCGCCTGGTTTAAGTAATGTAGGCTTTGAAAATCCATCCACTAAACCATAATCAACACCTTTTACCATCACTTCTTCAACAAAGGTTTGCAGTTCCTCTACACGTCGTTTTGATTCAATAGTCGATACTACAATATTAGGTAGTGAAACAAATTCAGATTCACTATTGTTTGAAAAGGGTATTATATTGTTCCTTTGCGAATGCATACCTGATTTCATATGATTGTCACCTCCTTTCAATAGATTAAGATTTTTTATTAATTGCATTAGCAAGCTTGAATAATCCATTCGATGTCTTCTTTACTAGAAACTTTCCTGCTTTATGATTAAGTTGATTACCTTTACTGATTGCTTTAGATGAAATATCTAATGACTTAGTTACCAAGCTGTGTGCTGATTGATTCAATTTTTCTAAGCTGTTTGTAACTATTAACACTACAACTTCACCATTTGCATCCATAGAATTTGCAGCATTGCTAAGTACTTGCGAAACTCGCTCTTTAGTAGAAACATAACCTTTCAAATCGTCTTCATGTAACGATTCAACGTCCTTTATAGCAGATTGGATCTTACTTCTACTAACAAGTAAATGAGATAGCCTTACGTAGTCATTACATTCAATGGAATCAACTATCTCATCTTTAATTCTTTCATTTTCATTTAATAAAGATTGATAGATCTTTTTAATCTCTGGTATAGATACTCCTTTCCCATTAATCAATTCATGATTTTGCCATGCGTTCTTCTGCATAATAAAATTCCTCCTAAATGTTATTGGGTAATCCTAATTATTTGTTGAAGTGGTGATAGCCCTTGAGTGTAAGCTTCAATACCAATCCATCTGACTTAATTTTCATAGTCAGAATGAGTCCATCATCCTCAAGTTTTGATAGATTAACCTTTTGAATGTCATACTTCACTAGAAACTTTGCAGGGATCCATTTGTTAAGTTTCTTAGCCTCAATAAGAATCTTTACCAATGGGTTGTTCATCTCCATTCCTCCTTTCAAAGTGCGCTCCTCTCACCACGCATGTCGTCTCTGTAACGCAAAAAAACCGTTATCTATCCATAGGGATAAACAACGGTCTATATAAGGGGGTGGGGCATGAAACGGATGGGTACCCCCTTTCGTATATAAATGGTGGTAGCGGCAGAAAATTTGTGGGTTTTTGTAGCTATATAAGATACTGGAATATGGTTCCTTAGTACGGAAGAACAAAATAGGTAAAAAGACATAAGGAAATATCGTTAATTCAAGTGAATACGTTCCCATCTATCTTCCAATCGTGTAATATTGATAATAGAATATCTCTATAAAAAGAGGTGAATAAGTGAATAATATTGAGCGGTTAAATGAAGAAATACTGGCTATACGAAGACAAAGGTATCAATTCTTACTTTTGAAGTATCAACAAAGTAATGAAAAAGAACTACATGATGGAATTGGAAAAATGGGTATACCATCTATCAATGTTAATAAGGAACTGGCTATACGTTTAAAAGATGTGCCAGTTTCCAGACGAAAGCGGGTAGTTAAGGATGAATTGCAAAATCTAATAAATGAACTTGACAACGAAGTTATTTTGTTAAGTCGAATTCATTATTTATTTGACGAAGAACTAAAACAAAATCCAATCGGATTAATCGAATATATCAGTGGTAACAAGGTAATTCTAATTGATTGGCCAGGTGAAGTAGCTAAGGGATCAATAAAATATGGAACACCTGATCATCCAGAGTACTTTGAAGCTGACGGATTTGAAGAGCATATTATACATATCTAAAAGGAGAGGTCATTATGCAATATCGTGATTTGATTCAATTTGATCCAGTCGAAACAATTGTACAGTTAAAAGAATCCACCAATACTGAAAAGGCATTTGAATTAGTTGATACATATGTAATTTCTGACCGTATGGCAGAAGTGATAAACGAAACGATTATTGAACAATTGCAATTTGAACGACCAGCAGATAATAAAGGGTTACTCGTTGTTGGTAACTATGGAACGGGTAAATCTCATTTAATGAGTGTTATCTCAACAATAGCTGAACTTGAGAATTCTGCTGAAAGTGTTAATCACCCACAAGTGGCAAAAAAGGCCAAAGAGATTGAAGGTAAATTTAAGGTTCTTCGTACTGAGTTAGATGGTATACGTATGTCTCTTCAGGAATTTGTGTTTGGAGAGCTGACTGATTATCTACAATCAATTGGAGTTGATTACGAGGCTCCAGACCTAGAAAAAATACGAAGCAATAAAGATGAATTAATCAAGATGATGGCTACTTTTGAAGAAGAGTATCCAGAACAAGGATTACTTTTGATTGTGGATGAGTTACTTGATTATTTACGTTCTCGTAATGAACAAGAACTCATGCTCGACTTAAACTTTTTACGTGCAATGGGTGAAATATGTAGAACCTCTCGTTTCCGATTCATTACAGGGATTCAGGAAATGTTGTTTGATAATCCAAATTTCTCATTTTATGCTGAACAACTTAGCCGTGTAAAAGAGAGAACAGAGCAAGCAGTCATAGTTCGTGAGGATATTGAATATGTAGTTTCACAACGATTATTGCGAAAAGACGATAGACAAAAAGCTATTATAAGGGAACATTTACAACGGTTTACACCTCTATATAATAAACTAAATGAACAGCTAGAAAAATATGTAGAACTGTTCCCAATTCATCCATCTTATTTGACTATATTTGAAAGAGTAACAGTAGCAGAAAAACGTGTCATCCTAAAAACGTTAAGCCTCGAAATGAAAAAAATGCTTGATATGGAAGTTCCTCATGAACAACCAGGCTTCATTTCGTATGATAGTTACTGGCCATATATTGAAGGAGATAAAGCATTAAAAGCGAACCCAAATGTTAAAGAAGTGATGTCTAAAGCGACTATCTTATTAGATCGTATTGAAAATGCTTTTACTAAACCAGTATACCGCCCAATGGCGTATCGTATTGTTCAAGCACTTTCCGTTTTTCGGTTAACAACAGATAATATTTTCTCAAAAGTAGGCGTCACTGCCGAGGAGTTACGTGACCAACTCTTTTTATATGCTCAACTTCCAGAAGAGGACTCTGAATTCCTAAGAGGCCAAATTGAAGTTGTACTTAAGGAAATACAAAAAACTGTGAGCTACCAATATATTTCAGTTAATCAAGAAAACGGACAATATTACCTAGATTTACAAAAAGATATTGATGTAGATAGTTTAATTGAACAAAAAGCAGAAATGCTAAGTAAGGACAAATTGGATAAATATTATTTTGAGGTGCTTTCTGTTCAAACAGGAAATACTACAGAAACAAGATATAGATCTAATTATCGTATATGGCAACATGAGCTCCCATGGTATGAACATAAAGTAACTCGCCCAGGTTATTTGTTCTTTGGTTACCCTGATGAGCGTTCCACTACTCAACCAGAACGAGATTTTTATATTTATATGCTGCCTATTTTTGATAAGAAACATTTTAAAAATGAAAATAAACCCGACGAGGTATTTTTTATACTAGAAACAAAAGATGAAGATTTTTATCGTAATTTAAAACTCTATGCTGGTGCTAGAGAAATGGCAACGACGACCTCTAGTGGCTCACGTAATCTATATGAAGATAAGGCCTCTCATTATATGAAGCAACTTACTACATGGTTTAAGGTAAATATGCCGACGACATATAAAATGACGTATAAAGGTGAGACAAAACGAATTGAGGAATGGAGTATTTCAGCACCTGCACAAGCATCTGTCAAAGAGGTAATTGATGCTGCTGCAGATGATTGCTTAAACGGATGGTTTAATGATAAGTATCCGGATTATCCAACATTCCGCAAAATTAGAGAGCCAATTACAAGAAGTAGTATGGTTACTACATATATTCCTGAAGCAATTCGAAATATCAAACAACCTAAAACGAAAAATGGAATAACAATTCTAGATGGCCTAGTTCTACTCGATGAAAATCAAAAATTAAGTGTTCGTAGATCAGGGTATGCGAGATGGGTAATTGACTTATTGGAGTCAAAATCGGAAGGACAAGTTGTTAATGCCTCTGAGTTATTGGATATTATTGAGACGTTTAATAAAAATGAAGAAGTTAAAAGAACAGTAAAATTTGATTTAGAACCTGAATTGTTTGCTGTACTACTAGTAGCACTTGTCTTTAATGGTGACATAGTAATTACAATTAATGGTACCACATACGACGGAATGAAATTTGATGATCTGATTAGATTATCTGCAGAACAAATTTCTGATTTCACACATATTAAAAAGCCAAGCGACTTACCATTAGCAGCCCTTGGAGAGTTATTTGATTTGTTCAGTATAGGTAGGGGGTTATTACAAAATAATGCTCTCCAATTAGCTGTAGGACAATTAAATAGAGAGTCAAAACTGTTATTGGAAAAGGTAGTTCGATTAGATCATGAAATTAAAAATGGCATTCCTTTCATAGATGTAACATTATTTAATACGGATCAAGTAACCGAATTCCGTAATGAACTTGCGAAACTAATAACATTTTTAAATGATTTACAGATTTATGATACACCTGCAAAGCTAAAAAACTTTAAATTCAGTGTAGATGAAGTCATTGAGCAGAGAGAACGTATAACCTTAACCAATAATTTAATTGAACAACAAAAACGTGCAATAGAGTTATCGCAGGAAGCGATGTATTTGGTTAATGCTCAAAACCACTTACTATCGTCTCACGAGTGGCATAGAAAAGTAGAAGGGGCATTGGAAGACCTTATTCATGCATTAAGAAACAATGAAGATGGTCAGCAAGAAAGACAGGCTCTAAGGAAATTAAAAGAGGAATATTACTCAATTTATTTAGCTCTTCATGATAAAGCAAGAATTAACGCAACAGAACAGAATAAAAAAGAAGCTTTATTAACAGGTAACAAAGTAGATGCCTTACGAAAGCTTTCAAAGATTTCCCTGCTTACATCTCAACCTCTTGATCAATGGTTACAAAAAGTTGATGATATGATTGCATGCTGGGATTTAACAAAAGAGAAGTTAGAGCATTCGCCAATTTGTAAAGCTTGTCATTTCCGACCAAAAGATGAACCATATACCCGCCATCAGAATTTAGAGGAACTAGAAGAAGAGTTAGAAGATTTATTGAGTAATTGGGCATCAACATTGCTTACTACTTTACTTTATCCAGAAATAAAAGAGAACATTGATATGTTACAGCCGGAACAAAGACAATTAGTTAATGAATTTATTCAACAACAAACATTAACATTACCTATTAATATAAGGCTTGTCGAGGCAATTACAGTTCTACTGCAAGGAATTGAGAGGGTAACCATTACAGTATCTGAATTAGAGCAGATGATGAACAATGGACAGCCATTAACTGTTGAAGAACTAAAGCAGCGTTTTGATCAAATGCTACGACAAAAAGTTGGGACTCAACCGAAAAGTAATGTGCGAATTTTATTAAACGTGTAGGAGGTATATTATGTCTGAAAAAGTTGAACAAGCATCGTTGTTCGAAGAGGATACAACAAAAGGCCCAGTTACATGTCTGGGTCTTACCTTTAATAATGATGATGAGCGGAGAGAATATTTTCGAGAAGAATTAAGAAAGAAATTACCGGAACTAAAGACAATTGAAGGATTTCCAGTAGGTAAAGATGAAGACATAATTGCTCTTTCTGATCCTCCTTTTTATACAGCATGTCCGAATCCATGGTTGGAAAATATTTTAGATGAATACAGTAAAATAGAACAGTGCGAAAAGAAAATAGTAAGTAATCCTGAGCCGTTTGCAACAGATATTACAGAAGGAAGAGCCGATTCAATATATAATGCACATAGCTATCATACGAAAGTACCCCATAAAGCAATAATGCATTTTATTTTAAACTATACCAATCCTGGAGAAATTATTTTCGATGGTTTTTGTGGAACAGGTATGACAGGGGTAGCGGCGACACTATGTGGAAATAAAGAAGAAGTACAATCTTTAGGGTATAGAGTAGATGATAACAATGTTATTTATAAAAATATTGGAGATGATGAAAGAGAGAATTGGCAACCATTTTCTAAGTTAGGTAGTCGAAAGGCAATTTTGAGTGATTTATCTCCTATAGCAAGTTTTATTTCTTATAATTACAATTCCCACTTTAAATCTGAATTACTTAAGCAAGCAAGACAATTATTAGATAGTTATCAAAATAAATACAACTGGCTTTACGTAACATTAAGAAACGATACTGAAAAAAATGAAGATCAAATGGTGAATTATTTAAAAAAATTTCAAACGATAGAGGAACTCTCTTCTTTTATTAGAGAAAAGAATAATCTATTTGAGAAAATTAATTATGTTATTTGGAGTGATATTTTCAGTTGTCCATCTTGTAATCATGAATTTAACTTCTGGAATGTATCAGTAGGTGAAAAAATGAAGGTGGAAGAAACTTTCAATTGCCCATCGTGTAAAGTCGAACTAAGTAAAAGTAAATGTAATAGAACTTGGGAAACTTATTATGATGAAGATACAAAAGAGACTGCACGAAGAATAAAAAGAGACCCTGTCCTAATTAATTATAAGATTGGGAATAAGGCTTATACAAAAAAACCTGATAACTTTGATATAGCTTTAATAGAAAAAGTTAAAGATTTGTCCATCGAAAATTGGATACCAACTAATGAAGTTCCAAATGGAGACAAAACAAATGAAGCAATTAGAATGGAATTAAATCATGCCCATAAATTTTATTCAAGAAGAAACCTATTGGTAATTGCGGATTTATGGGAAGAAGCTAAAAGTAACAGAGTCTTAAAGTTATCTCTTACTTCCATGCTGGTTAAAACAGGAAGTTTGTTACATAATGTAGGATTGAAAAACGGTAAAATTAACTTAGCTGGTGCTTTACCAAATGCAATTTACATTCCAAGTATTCTTGCTGAAAGAAATATATTTGAATTAGTTAAAGGCAAAATAGATGACATAGAAAGAGCAAATTTACAAAGATTAAATCAAAATAACCTAGTATCTTGTAGATCTATGAGCAAGGACTATTTTAAAAATTTAGAGAACACCCTTGATTATATATTTTTAGATCCACCTTTTGGTGCAAACTTAATGTATTCTGAATTAAATTGGTTATGGGAATCATGGTTAGGGGTAAGGACTGACAATAAAAACGAAGCTATTGAAAATAAAAGTCAACAAAAAAAATTAAGAGACTATCAACGCATTATGACTGAAGCCTTTCAAGGCGCATATAAAGCACTAAAGCCGGGAAAATGGATGACCGTTGAATTTTCAAATCCAAAAGCAACAGTATGGAATTCAATACAAACCTCAATACAAGAGGCTGGATTTATTGTAGCCAATGTCGCAGCTTTAAACAAAGGACAGGGAACTTATAATTCTCAAACCAACCCTACATCAGTAACTCAAGATTTAGTTATTTCAGCATATAAACCACTGGAAGAGGATATTAAAGAAATAACACGTAATGAGGGTACACCTAATTCTGCATGGAGTTATGTAAAACAATATTTAGCCCGTATAACTTACATTAATATAAAAAGTAATAGGTTAAATTTAATCCTTGAAAGAACACCAAGAATATTATTTGACAAAATGGTAGCATATCATGTGCAGAATGGATTAACTGTTCCATTATCATCATCAGAGTTCCAGAGCGGACTTACACAAAAGTTTAAGACAATTGATGGTATGGTTTTTCTAGAAGAACAGTATGCGAAATATATTAAGGAAAAATCTTCAATACAAGATAGTGTTCAAATGGAGCTTTTTGTATCAGATGAAAATACTGCAATTGAATGGATAAAACATAATTTAAGTATAAAACCTCAAACAAGACAAGATATACATCCTAACTTTATGAGGGAGATTCAACATATTGCAAAACACGAACTTTTACCTGAATTAGATGATTTATTAGAACAGAACTTCTTAATGTACGATGGAAAAGAAGATGTTCCAAGCCAGATCCATGGTTATTTAAGCTCTAATTATAAGGATTTACGTAATTTAGAAAAATCTGATCCAAGATTAAAGGACAAGGGAAAGAATCGATGGTATGTTCCTGATCCTAATAAACAAGCGGATTTAGAAAAGCTTCGTGAAAAGTCCCTTTTACGTGAATTTGATAGTTATAGAACCGAGATTGAAGGGAATAAGAAAAAACTTAAGCAGTTCCGTACAGAAGCAATTCGTACTGGATTTAAAAAGGCATGGAGCGAAAAAGACTTCGAGACGATTGTAAAAGTAGGAGAACGATTACCTGAAAAAGTAATTCAAGAAGATGATAAATTACTGATGTATTTTGATCAAGCGCAAATCCGCATAGGAATGTAGAGGAGTTGTGGAGGAAATGAATGGTTGGCGACAAAAATTAATATCACAAATTCCTTTTCAACAAGATAAACTTCTTTTTGTGTACGATCGGGATGACATTTTATCTGATGAGGAACTCTTATCATACCTACAACAAAAAGAGGTAAATATATTTACATTTAAGGATCGTGCCGAATTAAGAATTCATTATGAAGAGCAGTTGGAGTATTCTAGCGGTAAATGGATTTATAAGTATGTGGGGGAAGGGTCGTTCACCTTCCCTTTCGACATGCTTAAAAACCAGGAGCCGATTGAGTTAACTCTTCACATTGCTTTTCCAAATCTATCATTACCAATATTACATCAGCTTGATCATGACGTACTTGATGGGGTATATAAGGTTTCAGATTCTTTACAAAGTCCTCTCACCGATTCAGAAACAATGGAATTTCTATTAAGGAGGGTGTATAAGCTTTCCTTTGACACGATTGAAAATGAGGTGGAATGGATTTCTTTCTTGATACAATTACATGACCACCGATTATCAATACCGAATGTACTAATTGATTTTATAATAGAACATATATCTTCAAAATCAGTACAATTTCAGGATCTATTTCCATTAGCATACTTTAAAAATAGATTTATGGAATTTTTGCAGAATCATTGGGCTGAATATGTGAAAAAAAATATTAATCAAGATATATCCATACAAGAAGGTACTACGTCAACCTATCATAAAAATCATCTGTTTTCATATGAATCAATGCGTAGAATGATCCAGCATTATTTCATTGAAGGAAAGCTCCTTCCTATAGAAATTGATAAGGAACGTAATATTCCAGTTTGGGCGGAACATGGTGTGAAGCAAAAGTCTTATCAGCCATTAAAAGATATTCATCATCTTGGTGAAAAAATTGAATTGTTTTTGGAGGAAGGAAAGATTCAACATAAGGATTGGATTGAGGTAGCAGGTCTTTATGGTCAAATGAAAATGCTGCAAATCCAGTACGGAGTCGGTGAACAGATTGTAAATGAATTTGATGAGAAAATAAATCAATTATTTCAAGATTGGATGCTGTTGAACTATCAAACACTAGCAAGTTTTTCGCCTTATATCCGACCGGCTATGGTTCATCATGTTCTCCCGTATATGCAATTTCAAGAAGAACGAAAACAAGTAATAATAGTTTTGGATGGTATGAGTTTTGTTCAATGGAAGCAAATAAAGCAGGCTCTTGATGTTTCCTTTGTGTCTGAAGAAAATGGTGTCTTTGCTTGGGTTCCAACTATAACTGAAATTAGTAGACGTTCTATTTTTCACGCGAATATCCCTAGACTTCAATCTTCAATTTCTGAAGAAAAGGCTTGGAGGCAATTCTGGAAACGAGAATCGATTGCTGATATGCACATTACTTTTGAAAATCACTTGGCTCAAGGAGAATTTGATATAAGTCAAATTGCTGCACTACAAAAAACAAATACAAAAAAAGCTTCAATAATTTTACGGAATATTGATGCTCTAACACACGGTGCAATTCAAGGGTTAGAAGGAATGTACGCTGAAATTGATGTATGGTTGAAATCAGGCTATTTACAACAACTCATTCTTAAGCTGGTAGAGGAAGGGTATGCAGTATATATTACCTCTGATCATGGGAATACAGAAAGTATTGGGATTGGTAGACCAAGACAAGGATCATTGGTTGAAACGAAGGGTGAACGTGTTAGAATATATAGAGACCAAATGTTTCGGGATGAAGCTGCAAGTCTATATACAACTATTAAATGGCCCAATGATGCTTTATCCAAAGAACATTACTATTTACTGGCAGAAGCAAGAGAAGCGTTTGTAACTAAGAATGAACATATTGTAAGTCATGGTGGTATCACGTTAGAAGAAGTGGTTGTACCATTTATTAAAATAGACAAACGCAAATAAGGATGGATTCAAAATGAAAAAAGCAGTTGGATTTGATCAAAAAATCCTTCTTCATCAATTAGATTTTATAGCAAGAGAAATTCCACGAACAGTATCTCGTCAAGAACTGTATGAGAAAGTTGAGGAATTTTTAACTGCTGATATTGCTGGTCAGAAATCACGATTAAATGCAAGAACTATCCTTTTTAAGATATGGTATCTTGTCGAGGATCAGCATCTACATTTACAAAGGGAAGCTTTACGTTTGTTTGACGAAGTGACGCAGGAGGAGCGTAAAGTATTGCATTGGGGAATGACATTGCTGGCTTATCCCTTTTTTACAGATTTGGTAAAGGAACTTGGTTTACTGTTTAAAATACAAGATGAAGTTCCTTCAGAGCAGTTATCAAGAAAGATCAAAGCTTTGTATGGGGATAGAAGAAGAGTTGAAGTGTCTACAAGTGCAACAATGACTAGTCTACGTTCTTGGGAAGCTGTTGTATCAGAAAAAAGGAATTTACAGGCATTGCCATCCAATCGAACTGTCATAAGATCAGACCAATTAAAACAGTGGACAGCTGAAGTATTAATTCGGGTTTTACAAGTTACCTCATTACCAATTGAGGAATTTAAAGACCACCCACTTTTATTTCCGTTTCGCTATGATATTACGACAGATGAATTGGATAAGAATCGTTTTGAAATTATTCGACAAGGTGTCAATATGCGGATGATAAGTCTTAAATAAATGATAAAGTGAAATCGACCTATTACATATTTTGAGTAATAGGTCATTTTTTTCGGTAAAATGAGAGAAGGAAATGGAAATTTTCTGTATAATTATAAGAAAATAATACTAAAGGTGATTATATGATTAGGGTTGGAGATATTGTAAATGGTTCGCATTTTCCAGAAACAGTAGAAATTAAGCAAGTAGAGTCGTTCGGAGATGAATATTTTTCTGTTGCAGCAACTGGTCGGGATTCACATACATATTATGAACGAATGCTAGAACGTCATGAATTGTTATCCTTAACTAAGGTTAAAGGTGAACGTGATGAAAATGATGAGGTTGAGCCTACTGATATTCAGCATCTCCTTCAATATTATACATTTCAAGTTGAAGACAGGTATTCGAAAGGAAGAGCATTAGGAAATAAAAACTTAATGCCTCTACCACACCAGATTGAGGCTGTTTATAGTAAGATGCTTCAAGTCCCGCAAGTTCGTTTTCTATTAGCGGATGATCCAGGTGCAGGAAAAACCATTATGTCAGGTATGCTTATTAAAGAGTTGTCTGCTAGGGAGAGCGTAAAACGTATTTTAATCTTAGTACCACCTCTCGTTCTTAAACAATGGCAGGAAGAACTACATGAAAAATTTAATGAACAATTTTTTATCATTAATCGTTCAGTAGTTCGTCAATATGGTGGCAAAAATCCATTTATAGAACATGACTTATGTTTGGCTTCAATTTATTGGGCAGCTCGGGAAGACGTTAAAGGCTTGGTGCAAGAAGCGGATTTTGATCTGGTTATTGTTGATGAAGCTCATAAGATGGCTGCATATACTCATGGAACCATTAAGAAAAAAACGAGTAAAACGAAGCTTTATCACTTAGGAGAGTCAATTTTACGTAAAGCACAGCATTGTGTTCTTTTAACGGCAACTCCTCATAAAGGGGATGTTGAAAATTTTCGACATCTCATGAAATTGGTTGATTCTGATATTTTTTCAAGTGTCACAGTAAATGAATCATTGAAAGAAAAGTCCAATCCTTTTATTATTCGGAGATTAAAAGAGAATTTAACAAACTTTGATGGTACACCACTTTTCCCGAAGCGAGTAACGAAAACGCTTCAATTCGATCTATCCGAAAAAGAGTTAGCCCTTTATGAAGCTGTTACAGAGTATGTACGTAATCATTTCAATCGTGCAATGAGTAACGGGAATAACAGTACAGCTTTCGCCATGATGTTATTACAAAGACGGCTATCTTCTTCAACTGAAGCTATCCACCTATCGTTACAACGAAGAAAAGAGCGCCTGGAAAGTTTATTAAAAGAAACCGAGCAAGAGCGGAAAAAACTAGTTAAAAAACTACAAAAGTTAGAGATAGATGATTTTGATGATGAAGGTTTCGAAGAACAGCAGCGATTAGAAGCTTCACTTGAACAGGCAGTAGATTTAATTGATACAGAAGAACTAAAAATTGAAATAAATCAGTTAGAAAAGCTGCTTCAGCAGACAAGTTATCTACGTTTAAATATGATGGAGCGTAAGTATGATGAATTAGAAAGAACTCTTTTTGGAACAAACGGTTTACTAGAAAAAGGTGAAAAAATTTTACTCTTTACTGAATCTACCGATACTCTGAATTATTTGGAGCGACGATTAAAGGCACGCATTCCTGTGATCGCAAAAATTATTGGGAAGTACTCAATGGATGAGAGAAGAAGACAGGTTGAGCTTTTTAGAAATGAAAGTCAAGTAATGCTTGCTACGGATGCCGGAGGAGAGTCTATAAATCTTCAATTTTGTAATCAGATGATAAATTATGATATACCGTGGAACCCCAATAAGTTAGAGCAAAGAATGGGACGTATTCATCGAATCGGTCAGAAGAATGAGGTTGCAATTTTCAACTTAGTTGCAGCTAATACCCGTGAAGGGGATGTAATGATACGTCTATTAGAAAAGATGGACAGAATGAGAGAAGATCTAGGATCTGACCTTGTTTATGATTTTATTGGTGAAATCCTTGATGATGAGTATGGTAATCTAGCTAATTTAATGGAATCAGCAATTCTTAATAGGGAAAGTTTAGATGACATCATTGCAAAAATGGATAAAAGTATGTCCGAAGAGCATCAAAGATTGCTTAAATTTTTTGAAGAAGAAAGAATTGCTGAACAGGCTTTCGACCTGCCTACTATGAGGCGCGAACAACATGACCTATTAATTAAAAGGCTACCACAGCGGGTTTATGTCCCTTTCGTAGAGCACATTTTTCAAAAGAATAATATTCGAATATATGATTCATTTGAAAATAAAGTGCACAGGATTGATAGATTCCCTAAGTATATTAGGGAGATAAGTCGGAAATATCATTTTGGGATTGAGCAATTGAGGGACACCATTAGATTTACAGGATATACAGAGTATGAGACGGCAGAAGTTACTCGACTAGATAGCGATCATCAATTAGTTAAACTAGGAATGTTTTTAAGCAAAAAGGGAGCGGAAGAACATTCATTTAAGAGGTTTTCAATATCATATCCAGTTTTAGAGCCTTTGTCCGTAAATGTGTATTCAATCATTATTTCAGATGGGACAGGTGCGGAATTAGCAAAGGATCTTCTATTTTTAGCTAAGCGTGAAAATGGAGAAGTAATGCTAATGGATTCCTATTGGTTATTTCAGGAATTTACTGGTACAGTCATGCAATTTGAAAATAAAACGTATCCAGACATTCAACGTGAGGCCGTGAGAGCAACTATTGAGTTACGGAATCAGGTTAAGAATCAACGGGAGCAGCAGCTAGACAAGGTTGCAGATTATCTTCAAAAAACGTTTAAGAAACAAATTGATGACATATTAGATAAGCGGTTTATATACGAACAAGAAAATATGGATAATAAAAACAGCGCGTTAATTAATCAAATGAATGCTAATTTAACTGATACTGAAATTAGACGTGATGAACGCCTCATGATGATTGAACGACAAAGAAACATTGGAATGGAGCCACCTAAATTACTAATGCAGCTTGAATTAACTCCAAATCATCAGTTAAATAGACTGTTTTCAATAGATTACAAGGATATTGTAGAAAAATACGAACAGAGTAACGGAAGAGGTAATTTCAAAACCTTTAATACATTCGCTTTAGTCGACTTTTATAGTGAGCGATTCAATGGTGAACCTAGATTTATTATTGTAACGGATAGAGAAGATTACTTGCCATCAGAGGATTATTTAGAGGATTTACAGGATATTTTAGATAAGGTTTATATATATGTTGTGCATAATGATGAAATTGTACAAGAGAGAGCAATGAGAGATGAAATATTAATTTATAAACAATAAACGTTCGGGGTGAGCAGTTAATGAAAAATCAAAGAGAAACTATTCGTAGGATGGTAGGGTATTTAAATAATGAGGAAAAGGATGGGGGCTTCTGGCTGCCGAATATTCAAAGACCATTTGTTTGGAAAGAGGAGCAAACAGAGCGTCTATTTGATTCAATTCTTAGGGAATATCCTATTAGTACGTTGCTTGTTTGGAAGACTAAGAGCAGTATCAAACGTCGGGAATTCATCCAAAACTATAAAAAGAAGCAGAAGTTGTCAGATTTTTACGTATTAGAGGATTCAAGAATAAAGATGTTAGTACTAGATGGTCAACAACGATTACAAAGTTTGTTCATTGGCTTGAAAGGTAGTTACGAGGGTAAAGAATTATATTTGGATATTTTAAGTGGTGATTTAACACAACCTGATGATATTAGATACCGATTCAAGTTTATGGAAAAGGACAAGGTTAAATTCCCTTGGATAAAGTTCAAAGATATCGTATTTAGTAATGAAGAATACGATGAAATCAGTGAAAGACTCATAGATAATAGCAGTATGGATCTTACAAGGGAGCAAGAAAAGCGCATTAGAAGAAATGTTTCTAAGATAATTAGAATCTTTACATCGGAAGAAACCTTAGTTTACCAAGAGTTAGATAGTGTAGACAATCAAGAAGCATATACTGAAGATGATGTTGTTGAAATTTTTATAAGAGCGAATTCTGGGGGAACAGTTCTAGGTAAATCAGACCTTTTATTTTCACTTCTCTCAGCTAGTTGGTCAGAATCCGATGAAAAAATGGAGGAATTATTGGAGGATCTCAATAACACGGGATATAAGTTTAATCGTGATTTTGTACTAAAGACATGTCTTGCTTTACTTGATAAAGGGGCAGCTTATAACGTATCAAAATTCAGGGATGAAACGACGAGAGAAGATATTTCAAATAAGTGGGATGACATTGCAAATGCTATAAAAGATGTGAAGGATTTCTTATATGGCAAGACCTATTTAAGATCCGACAAAGCTTTAACATCTTATCTCGGTTTAATACCGGTGATATATTTCAGATATCATTTTAAAAACAAGTGGGCAAATGTGAAAATGCTAGATGAGTATATTCTAAGAACTCTACTAACAGGTGCGTTTAGTGGAAGTCCAGATACGGTTATTGACCGTTGTATTGACACTGTAAGAAAGGCTCAGGATTTCAAAATAGATGAGTTATTTGATGCTATACGTAGAAGCGGAAGAAACTTACAAATTGATGACGAAACAATTCTCGATCTTTCTTATGGCTCGAAGAATATTCATCTCATATTTAATTTATGGTACAAGGATTTTTCATATCACCCGTCGTTCGTTAATAATCAACCGCAAGTTGACCATATCTTCCCTCAAAGTGCTTTAAAGACAGTAAAGAAATTAAACCCTGAAACAGGAAGAAAGGTCTTAAAATATAAATCTGAAGATCGTGACCAAATTGCTAATTGTATGTTATTAACACAACAAGAAAATGGTTCTGGTGGCAAAAGTGATAGTTTACCAGAGAAATGGTTCGAAGATAAGTCAGATGATTATCTAGAAATGCATTTAATTCCGAAAGACAAAAACCTATGGAAAATAGAAAACTATGAACAATTTTTAGCGAAAAGAAAGAAGCTAATACTGGATATGTTTAAGGAATTAATCTACTAATCTATTGAGAGGAGTTAAGACTATGGAATATAAATCAGTAGAAGATATTTTTCCTCTTATGAAGGATGAATATCACCGAAAAATGGCAGAAAAAATCTACTACTTTATAGAGGAGAATTTTGATGATATAGAAATTGTTTCCCTTAGAAAATGTATTTCGATTGCAAAGAAAGGTTTTATAAAGTTTGCTACGGTTACTACAGAAAATGGTAATGCATTATTACTACATTTTCCTCCTGAAATTAGAGGTCACCTTTTAACAAGAAAAGAGGAATTTAGCGTTCAGTTCGAAAAGCCAAAGCGGGAACTGTATATTAACCAAATCAATATTCCTTTTGCTTATATACATGATGTGAACGAGTTACAAAAGTTAATTAAGATTGCTTATGATAATCCAAGAATGAAGAGGCATAAAGGTAATCAAAAAAGCTCTCTGTGAGGAAGGTGAAATTATGTGGATAAATGTTGATCACCCGACAAAAAGATTACGTTCCACTTAGATTACTCCATTTTTATTCCTACAGCAGATTCAAAATACAAAAAAGTAAATGGTCTACTTCGTGATGGTGGCTGGCTTTATTTTAAAGATCTTCAAGAGGCACAATCCTATTATGAAGAAAATTATAAGCAGTATAATAGCGGAAGTTGTTGTTGCAAGGATTTTTAATTAAAAAGGTATCAGTATCATAAGTAATAGAGGAAACATAGTGACGCTTCTGTTACCCGTGAAGCAGAAGAACCAATCCTATGCTTCATCGTTGTAAATAAGTTTCTTAGAATTCATTTAAAGAGGAGGTGTATCTTTTTGGATAATAATCCAAGTATTATCAACGCTACAGGCGGTGAATTAACCTATAATAATTCAACTAAAACAAATAAAAATAATGAAGTATCAGTCCCTTCTGAGCTAATTGATACAGTTAATAAAATTATTCGAGAAAATATTAACGATATCGATGTCCAGTTGAACAAAGATAAAATAGATGATTTATGGAAAATAACCATAAAACCAGAGTTTCAAAATGGAATTGATACTGGAAGCCTATCTATTAAAAAAGGATCCCTTGAGATAAGAAATGCTAAGACTGGAAGATTTGCTGGAAAGGCTCAACTTAATGAGATGACAACAGAAGAACTTATCAAGAAAAATAAGCCATCCGCACTCTCTAATATCTCTAGAAACATTGCCAGCATATCAGGGCAAATACAGATGGCAGAAATCTCAAAAAAACTCGATGTTATACATGAAAAAATAGATCAACTTGGTCAGTTTTTATGGAAAGAGAAAGTTTCTATGGTGCATAGTATAAATTCAGTTATTGAAGAAGCCATAGAATCACTTCCCAACAAGAATGCCATGGTAAGGATTAATGATTGCATTAAAGATTTGAAGTTTTTATCCGACTTTATTGAAGAAACTATCGAAGAAGTATTAAGTAGAAAAATAGAATATAAACTTATTCAGAATTTCCTAGATGGGTTGAAGGTTTGGGAATGGAGAAGTAAATATAGGAATGAATACAATAAAAAATATAATGATGAAATCCAATTATTTATGCATGAGTATAGTTTTTTATTGGATTTATATTTCCAAACTCTTGGTCTTATAGGAACCTGTTATCAAATAACTAATGAATATCATCATGCTTCTAAATATTATAGGAAGATTGAATCTAAAATAAACTACTATACGACCGAACTAGTTTCTAAGTTAATATATTTGCTGAATGTTGATGGAATTAGTATTAATGATGATATTTCTCTTTTAATTATTGCAGAAAGACTAAAAAACAGAAAATTACCTAAAACTTTATTACAAGAAATAAATTTAAACGATATTAAAGTAGATGAAGTTAAAAACATGCATAAAAGACTTGTTTCACAGTTTGAAGAGATTCAAATTTCTTATGATGTTGATACACAATTATTAATGGGAGACATAAATAATGACTGAATTAAATTGTTCATATTGCAAAAGAAGAAGGAACTTTATAGAAAAAGAACAAAATAAATATGAATGTGAATCCTGCAATAATGTATATAGACAGTGTAAAGTAGGAAATTGTTCAAATCTCGTAAGTCGTGGGTTCATTTGTAAAGAATGTATTGGTACAGGCATTAAAAATGGTGGATCAGTAGGTCTAACTGTATTAGTTGCTGTAGGTGGTATTGCATTAAAGGTGCTAAGGAAAGGTAAATAAGATGAGGAGGTAAGGTGGTACGGTATGTATTATCCAACTGGTGCACACGAAATTCAACAATTGCTAGGTGCTAATCCTATTGATGTTAATAGTTTGTTTGTATCAACAGGTGGATTTACCTCGCATGCGGAAGCAGTTGCTAAACATAAATCTGTAAGTTTAGTAGATTTAGAAGAACTAGTTGATTAGTTATGAAATGGTACGAAAATATGCCGACATATGTAAGGATTTTACTGCCGTTGAAGAAGATGTATGTGCCTAAGTGAATATTAATCAAGAGTGAATTCTAATTATTTGAGGTGATAGTATGAACTGGATGGAAAGAGTTAAGAGGAATGTCTTTCCGGTTAGTAATGAAAAGTATAATATTAGAAAAGCCTTGGACGAGTGGGAATACGAAGGTAGTATGTATGATGTAGAGATCGCGGAAGAAATATGTGAATTATGTGGTCAGCCCAATATAAGGTATCAATTTGAAATTGTTAATGTATTAAATAATAATACTCTCTTGATTGGATCTGAGTGTATTACGAGATTTAAAATTTCAGTGATAGATCAATCAGGAAAGAAACTGTCATTTGAGGAAGCAAAGAAAAAAGTAATGAAAGATAGGAATAGACTAGTTACTGAATCTAAGGAAAAAAGTGTATTAAATACTTTAGTAGCTTTAGCTGCAAAAGATCATGAGTTTGACATAGAAAATTTTATTGATTATTTCAAGGAAAGAAAAGCATTTACACCGAGTCAATTAAATGTACTTATATGGAGACTGGAAAGGGCAAGGATAGACTTCAAAAAGTCCCATTTTAAATTAACAATAAAGAGAAATCGTGAAAAAGAACAATTACTGAAATTAGAAGATTGGAAGTTAAAGAGGATCTGGGATTGTCTATCAAGTAATCAGAAACAATTTGTTTTGGATAGAAAAAATATCTTTTGACCCATTATATATTGGGGAAGAGAAAACGAGTCGACATAATTGATAATATTATTTGTTTTTAGGATGCTATATAATGGAATTAAAGGGAATAATCGTTAAAGGTTGAATAGTAAACTGTAGAAAATATTATAGGGGGAGTTTTGTGAGTATCGCTGGGCAGTTTTTTGATATTAAATTTTTTCAAAAGTCAAATCCTTTTATTGCTGATAATGATCGTCTTTGGGAACCCCAAATATTAGCTTATTACGATATTTATACTCATTTCAAGTCATCTAAAGGCAATGAGCATGCGGTGGTAATTTTACCTACAGGTACAGGGAAAACTGGAGTAATGGCTTTAGCTCCTTTTGGAATTAGTGATGGTCGGGTTCTTATCATTACCCCTCAACTAGTTATTAAGGATCATGTAGTTGATTCATTAGACCCAACCAATCCAACCAACTTCTGGATGAATCAACACGTTTTTAATAGCTTTGATCAATTACCTATAGTAGTAGAATATGATAGGGAAATAAAACAGAGTGATCTTGATCATGCCAATATCGTAATTCTAAATGTACATAAATTACAAGCTAGAAGTCGAAATAGTTTACTAGAAAAGGTACCAAAGGACTTTTTCGATATGATTATTATTGATGAAGCGCATCATTCACCAGCTAGAACGTGGGATAATGCACTAAAATACTTTGATAGTGCAAAAGTTCTTAAAGTTACAGGGACACCATTTAGAAGTGACAATAAGATTATTGAAGGTAAATATGTCACTGATTATAAACTAGGCCGAGCAATGGAAAGAGGCTATGTAAAGTCATTAAGAAATTTTGTTGTCGTACCAGAAAAATTGTATTTAACTATTGATAGAGATGACGAAAGGTATACCTTAGAGGAAATTCGTGAAATGGGAATTAAAGATGAGGATTGGATAAGTAGGAGCGTTGCTTATTCCCCTGAGTGTAGTATGCAAGTAGTCGAAGAAAGTACAGAACATCTGATGGAAAAGAGAGCAAGTGGAGTACCGCATAAAATAATAGCGGTTGCTTGTAGTATTGACCATGCCCAAGACATAGAATATATGTATCACAAAAAAGGACTGAGGACAGCTTTAATTCATAGTGATTTACCGGATGCAGTTCGACATGAGCGTTTAAGGGCTATAGAGGCTCATGAGGTTGAAGTTGTAGTCCATGTTGCCTTACTTGGTGAGGGGTATGATCATCCGCATTTAACAATTGCGGCAATTTTTCGCCCATTTAGATCCTTAGCACCATATGCTCAGTTTATTGGAAGAACATTACGTAGAATTCCACCTGAACAGTTGAAAACACCAGGAGATAATGTTGCAGTGGTAGTGGGCCATAAGGATTTAAATTTAGACCCACTGTGGGAAGAATATCAAAAGGAACAAGAGTATAAAGATATAACAAAGAAGATAAGGGAACAGCGTAAGCGTGAATCCACAATGGAAAAAGGGATAAAGAACTTTGATTTTGGTGAAGCTGAGGTAGAAGGTGATTTTGACACCTTTTATGAGGATTATCAACAAACCGAAACACTACAAGAGTACGAGGCTTATGAACAAGAAATTAAAGCAAAGATTGAACAGTTGAAACAAATAATGGGTGAATTGGATGACCATCAAGCAAGAAGAATGATTGAAAGCCAACGTAAACCGGAAGATTTTAATCCAATTTATTTAAGACCTGACAAATACACCAAACAAGTAAAGAAGCATTTCGCTACTCAAGTACAAGAGGTTATACCTGCTGAAATACTTACTAAGTACGGTCTCATTAAAGAGGAACGAAATTTAGCAGAACTTCCTGTAATAAGAAAATATCCTCGTTTAGCATCTGATTTAAAAACAGACAATGCAGGATTGATTGCTCGTTACTTAAACTTAAAACTTTTTGAGAAATTTGGCAAACGAGATGATTGGGAATGGACAATTCAAGAGATTGAATATGCACAGGAATACCTTGATCAGGTTGTGCAGCATCTACAAGCATTAATTGAAGATTTATTAAAAAGGGGATAATTTAATGAGTGAAGAGCTAAGAAAGGCGCTATTTGAAGCAGTTCATTTAAATCCAATATGGCCGGATGAGTTGATTGCTAATGCAAAATTACCTAACTATGAATACGTTCACTATACGAATCATGATGATGGGTTAATTGTTGAGATGAAGTTTGAAGATGACTATGTGGGGTATGCATATGCGTATTATTACTTTGATTCTTCAGAAAAATTACAGAAAATCCAAATTAAGCAAAGAGATGAAATTAATACAATATATGATAGAGAGTTAGTAATTGCAAAAGCCTTTATTAGACTAGTAGAGGCTGAAGGATTAGAAATTGCTAAAAGTATAGTTGATTATAAGATAGCTTCATAAATATAAATAATAAAGAAGCTTAATACTCCCTTTAATTATTTTATTTCACTTTTTAAAAAGATGTCTAAGAATATGCTCCGAATTTCAATCAAAGGGATTGGGTTAATTGGAATAATTTTCTTTTGTTCTATTTATATTCATGGTAAAATAGTTACAACGTCATTAGGTGACTAACGGGTACTATAGATGCCATTCTTTTTAGGGTGGCGATGGAGATCAACGCTTCTCAAAAGCGTTGATCGAGAGTATTGAGCTTATTTTTACTTATAGTTTCCGTGATAAGAGCTCCCTCTTTATAGAGGGAGTTCTTTTTAGAAAAGGGGGAATTTGCATGTTAAAACAAGATATTATAAATACAATATTTGAATTTGCGAAAAAAAAGGTCGAACAACACGAAAATTATCATAATTCTTTGGAATTAGAGTATCAAAGAAACAAGCGGCGTGTAACAAATCCTCCCCCAAAGGAAGTAAAAGTACCTGTACACTGGAAAGTCGATAGAAAGCACAATCCTTATTATGTGTTAAAGCATTACAAGAAAATAGGTACCTCGATATTTAACAAGCTAATTAATGGTGAATATAAACCATACCAACCTTATATAAATTATGTTGATAAAAAAGGTGGTGGAAAAAGAGAAGTATACATATTCCAAATACCGGACGAAGCGGTATCCAATTATTTTTATAAAAAACTATTAAGTAAAAACAAACATAGATTTAGCTCGTTCTCGTATGCCTACAGAAATGACAGAAATGTACATTATGCGATAAATGATATTGGACTTGATATAAAATTAAGCCCCAGAACATTTGTGGCCGAATTCGATTTCAAAGATTTTTTTGGTTCGATTAATCACGATTATTTATTTGATCAATTCAATCAAAATGGTTTTTTAATAAGTGAATTTGAAAAAAGTATTATTAAGTTATTCTTAGTAAATATGGTAAAGGGAAAAGGTATACCTCAAGGAACATCCTTATCGCTTTTTCTAGCAAATATAGCATGCTGGAAGTTGGACAAAAAATTAGAAAAAGAAGGTTTAAGATTTGCAAGATACGCAGATGACACAATAATTTGGGCAGATGACTATGGAAAGATAACTAAATCATTTGAAATAATTAATATGTTTTCTACAGAGGCCGGGGTTAAAATTAATGCTCTTAAATCTGATGGAATTAGTATCTTATCTAAAGAAGGAATGCCTTCCGAGCTAGCTTCTTACAAGCATTATGTAGAATTTTTGGGGTATAAGCTTTCCAATGAACATATCAGTATTAAACCTTCCTCTGTTAATAAAATAAAAAAACAAATAAGCTATATTCTTTATAGAAACTTAATTCAACCATTAAATGGGGAGACTCTTAAATCGGTTGTGATTCCAGGAAATGACGAAGATAGGGACTTTGTAACTGCTATAATGCAAATTCGTCGTTATTTATACGGTAATTTAAATGAGAGAATGCTTAGAAATTATCTTAATGGATCTTATAAAAGATTAAGATTTAAAGGTATTATGAGTTTTTACCCATTGTTAGATGATGAAGACCAGCTAAGGTACCTAGATAAATGGCTTATCTCTACAATTCTAAATACGCTAAAGAAAAGAAAAAAACTTCTACTTAAGTGGGGGCACTTAAGGGATGATCAATTCCCGTTTAATGTTAACGGTAATGATTTGATACAAGAATGCAAGAGTAGAAGAATTAAAGGCAAAAAAGGAATAATGGAAATACCGAGTTTCTTAAGAATATATCAAGCAATAAGAATGAATGTCATTACCGTTGGGATTGAAAGGACAATGAACCCAGATTCTAATGCCTACGATTATTAATAATTATTTTTATTTCTGTAAGATAGGAAAAACTTATTAAAGGATACCCATCAATTCATGGATATCCTTTCTTTAAGTATTTAATAGTTTACCCTACAAACCGGTACGGTGAACCGTACCATAAATAGAAGCAAGGATTAGAGAGTTCTCTCAAATGATCTATGGAACCACAATGTCGTCAGGGTACATAAGCGACCGCCAAAAATTCAATCATAAAGAAAACACATTGAATCGGGGGATTCAATGTGTTTTTTAGTAGCTTCTGATATTTTTTACTCAGGCTTAACAGCTATAAATTCGTCAATCGTTTCAGGGGTATGTTTACCTTCTTTTCCTTGGAAAAGGTCGATATTAACGGTCACATCCATACATCCAAGATACTTTCCGTTTTCATCACGTACGGCCATGAACTTTTGGTAAATTTGACCGGTTTCTTCACCAGATCGTTTTGGAAACCAAAATTCCCATTCGTTACGTGCTCCTGAACGGAAATCATTCAGCAACTTTTCAACGTGATGGGCCATTCTTGGATGTAGCTCAAGTACATGACGACCAATTGCTTCTTTACGCCGGCCATGGACACGGTTGGGATTATTTGAATACCAGCGGAAAATATCATTAGCATCGCAAAAACCCATTTCAAATGGTAAAAGATTAATAATTGAATCCAAAGTGCTTGCTTTAATTGCACCAGTTTCAAAATTAATGATAGCTTCAGGACTAATTAATTCAGCCAATTTATTTTCAGCCATTTATAACACTCCTTTATGCAATCTCTCTTTAAGAACAGAAAATAATAGTACAAATAGTAGTGAGAAAAAATTTTCTACTTTTAAGTGGGTATTATCTAACCTCATTACTAATGATAGCATTAATAATGAGACCGAATTGTGATTTATCTCACAAGATTGTTATTGACTATTATTTGCATTTAAAGGACTGGCCATATATGAGCATGTCCCTTTAGTAAAAGGGACATGCTACTGATAATTCTACTTGGACATTCCATAGTTTTACCATTCTTTTGGCTCATAGTTTAATTCTCTAAATAACTGAGTTCGTTCTTTCTTAGATAAATCTCGCCATTGTCCAGGAGGAAGGTTGCCTAAGTGAATATTCATGATTCGGGTTCTTTGCAATCGGTAAACATCGTATCCTAATTCCGCGCACATGCGCCGTATTTGACGATTTAGCCCTTGTGTTAAAATAATCTGAAAATCAAACTTTGATAATTGAACAACTTCACAAGGAAGTGTTTTTGTATCCAATATTTTGACACCCTCAGACATCCTCTTCAAGAATTCAGGAGTAATTGGCTTGTCTACTGAAACGATATATTCCTTTTCATGTTTATTTTCAGAACGCAGAATTTCGTTAACAATGTCGCCATCGTTCGTAAGAAGTATTAAGCCCTCTGAATCTTTATCCAACCGTCCAATGTTAAATATTCTTAATGGATGGTTGACTAAATCAACGATATTGCCCTTAACTCCTTTTTCTGTTGTGCTAGTAATGCCTACAGGTTTATTTAAGGCGATATAGACATTATTCCTTGCTACTCGAATGGGGTTTCCATCCACTCGAACGTCATCCCCAGGCTCAACCTGGCTACCTATAGTTGCACGCTTACCATTAATGGTAACTCTCCCATCGGTTATTAATTTATCGGCACCTCTTCTAGAGGCTTTTCCAGATTCACTTATATATTTATTAATACGCATATTGACACAACCTTATCAGAGGATTGTTTTATTGATACTAACTATACTTTATTTTAAGGGTGAATGACAAACTCTTATTTGGATCTAAAACAGTTGTTTTAAAAGAATTTATTTTTTGAAAAATCGGGGCTTGATGCGGTAGTAAACTCTGGTGGATATCCGGCGGTTTTCGTCACTATGTTACTCGTTTACTAGATGAGGGAATTACGATTATAGTGTTAAGCAATGAAATGACCATTAATTCAAAAACAATTAATCGGAACCTTACTTCGATTATGTTGCAGGAATCAATTTGGATATGGGAAAAATTATTTTAAAAATTACCTTTAAAACATAAAATTTGCCCCTTCTCCACTGAGCTGAGAAGGGGCATTCTCCTTCTTTACATGCCACCATTACCATAGTTAAGTTGCCAGTGGATTCCGAATTTATCGGTTACTTGACCGTAGAGCTTGCTCCAGAATGTTTCTTGGAGTTCCATGCCTACTGTCCCACCATCTCTTAATTGTTCATACCAAGATTTCAAATCATCCATATTTTCACTAAGTAATGCAAGTGTAACGTTATTGCCTTCAACAAAGGGTTGTCCAGGGAAGTTATCTGAGAACATAACATTGCTTCCAGCGATGTTGAGTCGTGTATGCATCACTAAGTTTTTTGCTTCCTCTGGTAATGGATAGTCTGGGCTTTGCGGTGTTTCACCGAATGTCATAATTTGTGGTGTTTCTGTTTTAAACACTTTCCCGTAAAACTCGACTGCTTCTCGACAATTGCCATTAAAAACAAGATAAACATCTACCGCCATTTTCTCACTTCTCCTTATTGGTAATATATACAATTTCTAGTCTATCCGGTTAGTTCAAGAATAGCCAACTTTTAAAGAGATTTTTACCGAAAATAAATCACCCCTTCAATACCGCGAAGGGCATTGTGTAGGTCCATAAAGGGCTACATTTCTTTACCTTTTAGGGCAGGAGGGTAGTTAACGACTACGTTTTCAGGTTTTGTTACTTTCTTCTTATTCACTAAGTGAAGTGCTAGGGCTGTAAAGACAAATCCTCCAATAAAGTTACCAATTGTAACCGGAATTTGGTTCCATATCCACCAATCACCCAATGTAATATCAGCACCCATAAGAATCGCTGTTGGAATAACAAACATATTTACAACAGCATGCTCAAACCCTTGGGCAAAAAATAAAAAGACCGGCAGCCACATGGCAGCAATTTTTCCAATGGTTGAACTTGAAACGAATGCCATAAAGGCTCCTAATGTTACCATCCAATTACATAAGATGGCTTTTGTTATAACAACAATAAAACCATCTCCACCAATGCTTTTATATGTAAGGGTCTTTCCCTCTGCGACAGCAATCATCTTATCAATCATGGCTCCTTGAGTGATATGCCCGAGTTTTGTAGTAACTATATAAAATAAAACACCATATAATAGACTTCCTAATAGATTTCCGAGAAAGGCCCAGAAAAAGTTATAGATGACATTTTTGCTTGAGGTAAGATCTCTTATTCTAGCAAGCGGCAGCATCGCGAAATTACCTGTCACAAGTTCAAGACTTAATAATAATACGAGCACAAATCCAACTGGAAAGACCAAAGCTCCAACAATACTTAGGTTCGTTTCTATTGTGGCAGTAAAAGCGAGTGTTGTTGCAAAGCCGAGAAAGGCTCCTGAAAGTATCCCTTTAATCAGAATGTCACTTATTTTTAGGGTGGATTTATGAGCACCGGCATGTGCAACATCCTCTATCAACTGGGTTGGTTTAACATAATCCAAGGTCATTGCCTCCATTTATTTTTGTATTAGTCTCCTTTATTGTACTGAGTTGGATTTTAGCAACGCAATGTTTATTTACAAAAACTTACATTTAACTATATGCATGCTAAATATGGTAAACACACAGATAATATTGTTTTGTTTTGTAGAAGAAAAGTGCATTTTTTGAAAGAATAATAGATTTAATTATTAAAAATACAAAATATTACAAAATTAGACATAGATTTAGGTATTTAGTCCATGTATACTGATGGTAGATAGTAAAAAAGACCTTATTTACTGAGAAAATTGTGACTAAAGGAGTGTGTAGTAAGACTATGAAACTTATTTTATCCTTTTTATTTTCAGCTGCTATTATTTTAGGTTTGGGTACAACTACTTTTGCAGCAGAAGACGATGATGTACAAAAGGCATTAGAATTAATTGAGAAAACAAACAAGGAAATCGATGAGAAAATTGAAAAGGCAGTTAAGAAGGCAGATGACTTACATGCGGAATACCTTCAAGAAATTCGTAAAATCGAAGAAGGGGAGAAGGTTGTAAAGTTAGGCAAAGAGAAAGAAAAGATAATTTCTGAATTGGAATTATCTAAACATGATATAAAAAAACAACAAGATTTACAAAAGAAGTTAGCTGAAATAGAAGAAAAGCGTTTAGCGGAAACGCAAAAAATAGAAAGCAAAATAGCAGAAATAAACCAAGAAATCGAAGGGGTTACAGTTCAGTTAATATCTGCGGCAGAAGAAGATAAAGATACAAAAAAAATAGAGGAAAAGCTCGATAAGTTAAAAAGCAAGCTAAATGCAAGGTCTGAAAAATATCAAGAAAAAACACAGCGCTTTACGAAAGACTTAGGGAAAGTCATTACAGATATTTATGATGAAACGCTAAAAATGTCTGCAGAAACAATTGAAAAGGCAGCAAAAAAGGGAGTTATCGCAGAATGCAGCTGGAAACTTGTCCGCTTTGCTGACAGATGGGTTTGGATTGATCCTGTACGCGTGGTGAAGTTTTCGAGATAATTTTTAGATTTTATTTGATAGAACAATCTGAATACTATATGATATTGATAGGAAAACGAGTCTACATTTTACGCTAGGCTCGTTTTTTTTGAGAACTTAACGAGGTGATACAGGTGTCGTTTGCTATAGGGAAAAAGGATACATATATGGAACAGGTATCATTTGAAGGTTTTGATATAAGCCTGCTTGCCCGTGGGGCAGGTACAGAAATAATGATTCAAAGGATTGCAGAGACTAACATATTTTACGTTTATCCAAGTGAGAATCCAAATGTTATGGAGTTCTTTTATATTCTTAGTGGTGAAATGGTCTGTGAATTAAACGGGGAGAAAATTACTCTCGGGCCAAGAGATTACTATTATGCCAGTAACTTAAAAGAGCCGGTTCATTTTTCTGTTATAAAAGATGTTGAATATCTATGGGTCATTACTGAGCCAACTTTTTATCAATTAAGCGAGAGTATAACACGTTTGAAAGATATTGTGGATGAGGTTGAAAAAAAAGACCGATATACATATAACCATAGTGAACGAGTTGCAGAATACGCAGTAAAAATAGCAAAAAAATTGATGCTTCCAAAGGAAAAATTAGAGAACTTATATTTATCGTCCATACTGCATGATATCGGGAAAATCAATACACCAGAAGAAATATTAAAAAAACCAGACAAGTTAACAGACGAGGAATTTGCTATTATTAAACGTCATCCGCGAGATGGGGCGGAAATGGTAAAAGACTTCTATTATAATGACATAGCGACTATTATTGAACAACATCATGAAAGGTTAGATGGAAGCGGTTATCCTAATAGATTAAAAGGCGATGAAATTCTTATTGAAGCACGGATCATTGCGGTAAGTGATACATTTGATGCAATGACGGAAGACCGCTCATATCGCAAAGCATTAAGTTCACAAATTGCTCTAGATGAATTAAAAAGACTAGCAGGTACCCACTACGATAAAAAGGTAGTCGATGCCTTTGAGGATATTTTAAAAGAAGAGAAGCGGATATAAAATGGTACCCTTTATGGGTACTTTTTTATTTTGGATTCAAATGAAATCAAAAAAAGCAGAGAAGAGTCTTTATAAACTCTCTCTGCCAATTACTTTATTCAGAAACCTTCTTAGCCCACTTTAATGTAGGATAACGGTTTACATAGTATGCAACATCCTCAAATTTTTCTGAAACAAGGTAGTTATTTGTATAGAAATACACTGGCATAAACGGCATATCAGTCATTAGAATTTCTTCAGCATCGTGAAGAAGATCATAGCGTTTCTTAGTATCTTGTTCAACCTTTGCTTGTGCCATTACGCTATCGAATTCTTCATTTACCCAACCAGTACGGTTATTCGGGCTATCCCCTAAATAGTAGTCTAGGTTAACAACTGGATCAACGAATATTCCAATCCAACCCATACGTGCCATTTGGTAGTTATGTTGCTTAGTTGTGTCTAAGTAAGTACCCCATTCTTGATTACCAAGCTTAATATCTACCCCAAGGTTCTTTTTCAACATCTCTTGAACTGCTTCTGCAGTCTTTTTGTGATTCTCATCTGTGTTATAGAGCAACGTTACTTCTGGTAGTTCTGTCCAGCCTTCTTCAGCCATACCTTCAGCTAAAAGCTTTTTAGCTTCTTCATAGTTTTCTTCGAAATAATCTCCACCAGCTTCACGGAATTCACCGTCTGGAGTTTGTGCTCCAGTTGGTACCATTGCATATGCTGGAGTTTCTCCTGCTTTTGTAATACTTTTTGTTAACGCATCTCGGTCGATTCCCATTGCAAATGCTCTACGTACTTTTGCATTATTAAATGGTTCTTTCTCGACGTTAAACATATACATGTATGTTCCATAGTAAGGGACTTCTTTATACTCTGGATTCTTTCTTTCAGCATCAATTGAATCAGTAGGTAACGTCATAACTAAATCAAGTTCTTTTGTTTTGAACATTTGATAGAATGTCGTTGCTTCTCCAACCATTTTGAATGTAACTTTTTCTAGATTTACAACATCTTGTGCGTAATACTCTTTGTTTTTCTCAATAACTACTTGGCTATCATGTTTCCATTCAGTCATTTTAAATGGACCATTACTAATATAGCCTTCAGCTTCAGCTGCCCAGTTTTTATTTGCCTCAACTAGCTCTTTCTTTACTGGGTAGAATGTCCATAATGTTAATAGACTATCAAAATAACCTAGTGGAGAATTTAACTCAACAACAAAGGTTCGATCGTCTTTTGCAGTGATTCCTACATCTTCAAGAGAACCATTACCTTTGTTATAATCCTCAGCACCTTTTATGTAATACAAGTAAAATGCAAATGCACTTCCTGTATCAGGACTTAAGACACGTTCCCATGCATATTCAAAATCATATGCGGTTACAGGAGTACCATCAGACCATTTAGCATCCTCTCTCAAAGTAAACGTATAAGTCTTTCCATCGTCTGATTGATTAACATCTTCAGCAACACCTAATACAGGGTTACCATCTTTATCACGTGTATACAAGCCTTCAAAAATGTGATCTAAAACCCATCCAGAAGGAACATCTGTTGCCATTGCTGGATCAATCGCAGGTGGCTCAGTCTTGATATTAACTACCATTTCCTGTTTTACATCTGCGGAATTCTTGCCACCTGATTCTTTATCAGTAGAGCTACTGCTGCATGCGGCAAGAATGGACGAAACTGCCATAACTATTGTTAATAATACAAGCCACTTTTTCTTCATGTTTTTCTCCCCTTTGTATCAATTTTTATTCAATCATATCGTCGTGTTACTAAATAAAAGTAGTAGACTCTATGAATAATAACCATTTACCTAAATAGATACTAAAATACATTAATTTTACCGAAAATCGGTTTTCTAATTTGGAAACTACCTACTAGCAATATTTAGGAACGATTTTCCTACCTAAATTAGGAATGAATAATAGTCATTATATAAAAATAGTTTTCAGAAATCAATAATAATTTTTAAAAAAAGGAATAAAGTATATATTTGCACTAGTGGAACTGGATTCAAAGAAAAAAAGCATAACTATGCAACAAGGTAAAGTAAAAAGAGAAGTGTAAAATGCCTTTACACTTCTCTTTTAGGAAAGTCATCTTTTTAAATATTGATTCATAAAAGTAACAATCATTGTATTCATTTTTATGTGGTTTTCAATTTTTTCCGTTTGATGTCCTTCATCCTCGAAAATGACCAGTTCAGCTTGTTTGCCTTGGGTGCGTAAATCGGAGTAAAGTTGCTCCGCCTCACTTACAGGCACCCTCGTATCATTGCGCCCATGAAAAATTAATAATGGAACAGATATATTCGTTGTATGATTTAATGGCGCTATCTCTTCAAAGAAGTCTACGTCTTCATCAAGGGTCCCGTATTCACACTCACGCAATTTTCGACGCCATGAACCAGTATTTTCAAGAAAGGTTTTAAAATGAGAAATCCCAACAATGTCTACGCCTGCTGCCCAAATATCAGGATAGTGTGTTAAAGCCGCAAGTACCATAAAGCCGCCATAGCTTCTTCCCATAATTCCGATTCTATTCTTATCAACGGACCTGTTTGTAATAAGATCCTTAACAAGCCATGCAAGGTCAGCAACAGCATCCATACGCTTTCGTCCGTCATCTAATTGTACGTATTTTCTTCCATACCCCATGCTACCACGGACATTTGGTGCAACCACGGCAAATCCTTGTCCAGCAAGAAATTGGATAACAGGATTAAATTCGGCCTTAATTTGATATTCCGGACCACCATGGACATATACGACAAGAGGTTGCGACTGCTCCTTTTTACCATAGATAAAATATGGCACTTCTAACCCATCAAAGGAGGAAAACGTACATAGTTCAGGCTCTAGCCACAGGTTCTCGACACTTTCTGAACTTCCTACAAATGTAAGTCTTTCTACCTTTTTTAAGTTAGTAGAGGCTCTCCATATATCCCCAGGGAGGATTGGACTATTTAAGCTGAAAATCAGGTTTTCATCATCTAACCAGGTAAGAGAATCCAAAACACCATTTGGAATGCCTGTTATTTGTTCATGTTTACCTGTCATCAAATCGAATATCGTAAGTGAATAGATCCCGCCTTCGTTGACCGTATACACTAGCTTTTCCTCATTGGGTGACAATGCTATCTCTTCAACATCCCATTTATCAATTGAGAATAACTTCTTCAGTGCAGTAGGCTCATCCCAACTAAATTGGTAGATATCTAATGTATCGTTGTAAGCATCAGATAACACGAAGCCGCTTTTACCATCCTTTGTTAGAATGAGAGATTGGTATCTAGCCTGAGTTCCTTCAAATCCAATTCTATTTTTTTCCCCAGTATGTATATCTAGAACATATAATGATGTATCTATATTTGTATCTTGAATGCTGATAACTAGCTGTTCTCCATTTTTAAGCCATACTAGAGGTGTACAGTTTCCATCATACTCATATACAACGGATTCTTGTTTTGTTTCAACATCCATAACGAATACATCAAAGGCTCCTGGATGCCTTCTATTGCTTGAATAGGCAATTTTACTACCATCAGGAGACCAACCTCCAAAGTAGTGGAAATGGGGAGGAGAGACCACTAGTTCTTCAACAATCTTACCCTCCTCTTTTAAAAGATAAAACTGTTGTTTTTCATTCCCCTTTGAATCCATTCCGACAACTGTTTTATAACTAGACGGTGAATGATAGACTGATAAAATACGATCTTCTAAATCCGTATATTGTTCAATCTCTGAAGTATCTTTACTCCACTTCCATACTTGAGGTATACCGGTTTTCTTAGTTAAAAATGTAACTGCATTTTGATTCGGAATAGCAGTAGGTTTATAAGCAGAAACTGCGTTTAAATAACTATGTAATTTTGATTCAAGTGTCATTTCCATTTCTAATTCCCCCTATCTTTATTTTTGAATTGTCTAGTATATACAAAAAAGACTATTTGTTTTATTTATAGAATACAAATAGTCCAATAACAGAAAGAGATATAGTCAAAATTGAAAACTGTAATGTTACCTTATAAACCATCATAGAAAGGTTATGCTTAAATTGAATGATGTCTTCATTATTTTCTAATTCCTCATCCACTTGTTGTAATGATCTAGACTTTGGCATCATAGTCATATTTAACTTCTTAAAACCAGACATAAAAAGGCGTAAAAAGCCGGTATGAATAATCTTAACGGACACAGCTATCAAACCTGAAAGCAATCCGATTAGGAAGGTTACATTTATCCATTCGAGTAACGATAAATGCAGAAATGCAATTGTCCCGATCCAGAAAAGGATAATGAATACCGGAAAAATAACTTTTTTCATCTTCTTAAGCCCCCCTTTTTTAATAGGTAGAGGAGTCAAATAAATGACTCACTCTGCCTATTTACAATTATTCAGAAACCTTTTTAGCCCATTTTAACATTGGATAACGGTTTACATAATGATACAAACAAAACAGAAGAACCTAGCTTATAGTAATCTATCTTAGGGATAGTAACTACCTCTAGTTAATATAAGTGACAAGCTGTCCAATGATCTTTATTAACCTCTTTCCACTCTGGAGCTTTTTGAGAGCAAATATCCATTGCGTGTGGGCATCTTGTTCTAAAACGACAACCACTTGGAGGGTTTACCGGACTTGGCGGATCACCTTGAAGAACAATACGTTCTCTTTTATCTGCTCGTGGATTTGGGTTAGGAATAGCTGATAAAAGTGCCTGTGTATAGGGATGTAATGGATTCTTAAAAAGTTCGTCACTTTCACTCATTTCCATCATCTTACCTAAGTACATTACACCGATTCGATCACTTATATGTTTTACCATTCCTAGATCATGGGCGATAAACAAATATGTTAATTCTTCCTCTTTCTTTAAATCATCTAACAAATTAATAACCTGCGCCTGGATGGAAACATCTAAAGCAGAAATAGGTTCGTCAGCAACGATAAACTTTGGTTTAACGGCAAGTGCTCTTGCAATACCTATACGTTGTCGTTGACCGCCACTAAATTCATGTGGATAGCGTTTTGCATGTTCTGGTCTTAGACCGACTCTTTCAAGTAATTCATAGATGCGATTTTGGCGTTCTTGTCCTTTTGCTAGCTTATAAGCGTCCATACCTTCTGCGATGATGTCCCCAACTTGCATCCTAGGATTAAGAGATGCATGTGGGTCTTGGAAAATGATTTGCAGTTCACGGTTAATTGTTTTTTTTGTAGACTTGTCTAATTTTTCTACATCTTTGCCATTGTAGATGATGTTTCCAGATGTAGGTGACTGTAAGCCTACAATAGTTTTTCCTAAGGTAGACTTTCCGCTACCACTTTCACCTACAAGGCCAAATGTTTCCCCTTTTTTGATGGAGATAGAAATATCGTCTACCGATTTAACCGTCTGATTTTTATTGATATGAAAATACTTTGAAAGCTGTTGAACTTCAAGAATATGTTCCGTCATTATTCTTCACTCCCTGCTGCAACTAAATCTTCTACCTTTGGAGCCCTAGGGTCGTTCAACCAGCATTTTGCTGTATGTCCCTGTTCTATTTCGAAATCTGGTGGAATTTCCTCTAAGCAAATGTCCATTGCAAATTTACAACGGGGAGCAAATGGACATCCTTTTGGAGGAGAAAAAAGATCTGGTGGTGATCCTTCAATTGGAACCAATGGTTTTTTCTCTCCATCCTCAACTTTGGGTATGGATTCAAGCAAACCCCAAGTATAAGGGTGTTTTGGATTTTCAAATAGGTCAAAGACCGTTCCGCTTTCGACCATCATCCCAGCATACATTACAATTACACGTTGTGCAGTTTCAGCAACTACACCGAGGTCGTGTGTTATTAAAATAATAGAAGTATCTAATTTGTTCTGTAAATCCTTCATAAGCTCAAGGACTTGTGCCTGAATTGTTACATCAAGTGCGGTTGTTGGTTCGTCTGCAATTAACAACTCCGGATTACACGCTAAGGCGATTGCGATCATCGCTCTTTGCCTCATACCTCCACTAAATTCATGTGGAAATTGATTATATCGCTCTTCAGGGTTTGGAATACCTACGAGTTTAATCATTTCAATTGCTCGTTTTTTTGCATCTTCTTTAGACAACCCTTGGTGAAGGATAAGTCCTTCTTCAATTTGCTTCCCAATGCGCATGGTAGGATTTAACGATGTCATCGGATCTTGGAAAACCATACTTATTTTTGAACCTTTAATTTTTCGCATTTCTTTTTTGGACATCTTTAGAATATCTTTATCGTGAAAGTGAATGGTACCTCCTCTAATAACACCTGGAGGAGATGGAATCAATCCCATAATAGATTGAACCGTAACGCTTTTACCACTACCACTTTCCCCGACTATTGCAAGTATTTCACCTTTATTTACATGGAAGGATACGTCACGTACAGCTTTGACTTCTCCTCCATACGTTTTAAAATTAACTTCTAAATTCTTAACTTCTAATAAATGGGCCAATCTAAAAACCTCCTAATCTCGAGATCTTGGATCAAGAGCATCTTGTAATCCATCACCAAATGCATTAAATGCAAACATTGTTAGTGAGATTAACACTGCAGGGAAAAATAAACGCCACCACTGTCCACTTAAAATAACTCCTAATGCATCATTTGCCATGGTACCCCAGCTTGCGAATGGAGCTTGTACACCTAGTCCTAGGAAACTTAAAAATGCTTCAGCAAAGATTGCACTTGGAATGGAAAACGTTAAATTGACGATAATAATCCCCATCATATTTGGTACTAAATGACGGGATATTATTTTTGCATGTGATGTACCAAGTTTTTGCGCTGCCAATACGTATTCCTGTGATTTTAATTGCAGAACTTGTCCACGTATAATTCTGGCCATCCCGACCCACCCCGTTACACATAGTGCAATTATTATGGTGGTTACCCCGGGTTCCATCATCACCATCAGCAGAATAACGACTAACAGGTATGGGATTCCGTAAAGAATTTCTACTATTCTCATTAGTCCACTATCAATTCGATCTCCTAGCTTTCCGCGACCTGCCATATAACCAGAGATACCCCCGATAACAACGCCTAAGAATAAATCAATTACAGCTGCAACAAGACCGATGGTTAGGGAAATTCGAGCACCCATCCATGTTCTAACCCACATGTCACGACCTAAATCATCTGTTCCAAACCAATGATCACCTGAAGGAGCCAGGTTTGTTTTCGTTAAGTCTTGATCGGATGCCGAGTATGGTGCCATCATCGGTCCAAAAATAGCGAAAAACATGATGACAACTAATAGAGCAAGACCAAAAATAGCAAGTTTATTTTTAAGAATACTTAATACTGTTTCTTTCCAAACACTCAGACTTGGTCGTTGTATTGGATCAGCCTTTAGTTTATTGGGATCTGCCGGACGAAATAGGGAATGATCCACACTTTTTTCTATCATGTTAATCCCCCTTACTTGATAACTTAATTCTAGGATCAATGAGACGATATGAAATATCAATCACAAAAAGAGTTACAACAAGAATCGTACTAAAGAATACCGTTGTACCCATGATTACTGGGTAATCACGATTAAAAATACTATCTACGAAGTAACGACCAATTCCTGGAATTGCGAATATATTTTCAATTACGAATGTACCTGTGATTAATGAAACAAATAAAGGACCTATAAAAGACACAACAGGTAATATTGCATTTCGTATTCCATGTTTTAAAACTAGATTCGTTGTAGATAATCCCTTAGCATTTGCTGTCTTTATATAGTTTTGGTTCATGACCTCAAGCATACTAGACCTCATAAATCTAGTAATAACAGCTAAAGGTGTTGTTGCTAATGCTAATGAAGGAAGTACGGTATGCTGCCATGTACCCCAAGAAGCAACTGGGAGAAGCCCCCACTCAACTGCAAAATATTTAATTAAAAATGGTGCTAATATAAAGCTAGGTACTGATATACCGATTATGGCAATAATCATTGATGTATAGTCCAGGAATCGGTTGTGGTTTAAAGCGGCAATAATCCCTAACATAAGTCCAATTACAAGTGCAATAATAATGGATTGAAGACCGAGAATTGCAGATGCAGAGAATCCGTCCGAAATAATCTGGTTTACTGTACGAGTTTCAGATTGAATGGAGGGACCTAAATCTAGCATTACGAGATTCTTCAAATAGAGAGCATATTGAACTGGTAATGGTTCATCTAGATTAAACTTTGCTCGCATATTTTCTAATACTTCTGGTGGTAATGCATTAGAGTCAGATGCAAAAGGATCACCAGGGATAAATTTCATTATTACGAAAGTTAGAGAAGCGATTACCCAAATCGTAAGTAACATGGTAAAGAATCGTTTAACTATATACATGTAACACAACACCTCCAGAATATGAAAAGCCTATGCGCCTTCGTCTGCCTCAACAACATTTGTACCTATAAATATCTTACAAGATAGTAGAGGGAGGGACAGGCACTGGGGCTTAACACAAAAAAATGGGTTTAAGTTTTTATTTGTTTTAAAAGAAGAGTAGTTATGAATTTACACTACCTAGTACACCATTAGTAGCTGTCATTGCAATAATGACACAACCCCACATGTGTTTGTACGCTGTCACCATGTCATCACAAGTGAAGCGAATTTTTGTTGGGCTAATGAGTTCAACAGTAGGAAGAGTTGTTGTCATTTTAGCTTGTTGTGGTCCTTTAAAATCAATTTCAAATGTAATAGGGCCATTCACTATCGTAGGTGTAAACTCTTCAATACGATCAACAGCCTTTTCTGCTTTCTCACGAATGATATTTTGCGCTACTACAGGATGTAGAAGTTCTGCAGAAAATCTATCAACTGCTCTTTTGGTTACTGCCCCTTCTACGTTAGGTAAGGTTTCTTTCACTTCTTTTACATAGGCATCGTCTCCACTAATGAAAATAGCCGGGACACCAAGGGAACCTGCAACCATTGTATTCATTTCTGTCTCCCCAACAACCTTGCCATTGATCTTCATTTCCTTTACGCAAATACCTGCCAATGTATGACTTATTACGGTTACATCAGATCCAGCTTCACGTCCATGATGACCAACAAACATAATGCCGTTAAATGTTTCATCAAGACCTTCGAGTTGACACATTACTCTATTACTACCTGACACCAGTCGAGCTCTAGAATCTAATTCTTCTATAATAATATTGGACATATTACCGTGCCCATCAGCTACGACAACCTCTGTTGCACCACCATTGAATGCACCTTCAATTGCAGCATTTACATCAGCTGTCATTAGTTTGCGAAAACGTTGATACTCACTAGGGGTTTTTAATTGTTGATTGGTAGCAACACCAGAAATACCCTCCATATCAGCAGAAATGAATATTTTCATTAAACTCTCTCCCTTTTTCATTAGAATTACTATTCGTTAAAAAAATTGTCATTAGATAAATTCAAACGTATTTTTATATACATCAAGCTGAACAATAGAGTTTATTTCCAATATATTTTCATTCTCATTTAAAAGAATGATAGTATCTGTGATTTTCTTTTGATCTTTAACAGCTATTTGTATAAGAAGTTGATATTCGCCTGAAACTAATGAAATATAGCGAATCCATTTAATTTCCTGTAAGTCTTTTACAACAGTTTGAATAGACTTAGGATGAACCTTAATTAAAATAATGGCTCCAGCCTTAATTCCGACGGTAATTGGATCAACAATGCCTACCACGTTTAAAATTTCTTTTTCGATTAAGCTTTTGTAACGAAGCCTTACTGTCTTTTCTGTTACATTTAATTTGCAGGCAAGTTCTTTAAACGACATCCTGCCATCAATCGATAAATGTCGAATAATTCCACTGTCCAGTTCATCTAATTCATAATGCAATCATTCTCCCCCTTTCAGTACTTTTATCTAAATGACTATCACAAAAGGATAATAATTTTACTTTCACTACCAATTTAAAATACTTTAAATATAATTTATTATCTAAATAAGGAATTAGTTGCAATTATATAGAAATAGTTTTCAGAAATCAATTATAATTTTGTTAATTGGGAAGAATTTTTTTCATTACGTATTAGTAATGTTCGTGTTTAAAGAGTTTTGAATTGATAAGTACTATATAAGTTCATTTTCGAACAGGTTATTATTAGAATAGTTTTAGGAACGATGGGAAAATTGTCGAAATTTTATGCTTTATAAGCAGTTGAACAGGAAATAGAATTGGTGCTTTTTTGGAATTAATAGGAGATTACACAATGGGGATGTATGGTGGGTACTAAGAATGAATGGATAATAGAATGAAGGTTATCTACTATATAATAGAATGAATCCATTTTCCAAAAAAATAAAAGGGACCCTACAAAACAATGAGCTTAATGTTTTGTAGGGTCTTTTGTGTAAGAACTAAGTTATTAAATTTCCTTAATCTAAAATCGTTACCTTTACTTGTTGGACACCGTAATTAATTGCATCTTGTTTGGAAGGAATAAATATATCAATCTTGTTTCCTTTAATTGCTCCACCAGTGTCTCCGGCAATTGCTTCGCCGTAGCCTTCTACATGTACTTTGCTACCAAGTGGAATAACAGATGGGTCAACTGAAATCACTTTTGCATCTGGATTTTCCAATAGGTTAATACCAGTGGATGTAATACCTGAGCATCCTTCACATGTAGCGGTGTAAGCTGTAGCTGTTACGGTTATTTCCTTCTGACTTGTACTACTACTCGTTGATGCCGCTTGTTCTTTAGTAGAGCTTTCCTTTGGTTTTTCAGTAGCGGGTGCTACAGGTGCACTTTCTTTTGGCTTTTCTGTAGTTGCTGCAGGTGCAACAGGGGTGCTCTTATTTGTCTTTTTATCAGATGTAACTGTGCTTTTAGTTTCTTTTGTTGTTCCTGCAACTGACTGTACCGGTTTTTCTACAACAGCTGTTGCAACTGTTTTTGCACCTTCAAAGATTACTAGATTTAATCCAGGATGGATAAGATCACTATGTAATTGGTTCCATTCTTTTATTTGCGAAACCTGTACCTGATGATCAATGGCGATGTCCCACAATGTGTCGCCTTTCTTAACCGTATATTGTTTTTCTGGTGCAATAAATAGTTCATCCCCAGGGTGTATGAGGTCTGTCGAAAGGTGATTCAACATTTTTGTATTTTTAACTGATGTATTTTGTGCGCGTGATAGATCCCAAAGGGTATCTCCTTTTTGTACTGTAATCATTGAAGCTTGTACATTTGCACTTACTGTTACTGAGAGTACAGTACCTGTCAAGATTGCTACCATTTTTTTAAGCATTTTTTACCCTCCATGTTCTGTAGTTGCTAATTTTCAATAATCGTATCATAGATATTCTGTAGAAAAAGAACAGGGAGGTGATAATTTGGTTTCATCTGTGGCAATTATATTGCAAGAATGTTTCTAGCATAGTAGTAGTTGAAATATATGGTTTACTCAGACTGCAGGGGATTCTTCTATTATTTTAGAATAGGAAACAAGTACCGGTTAATATGACATGTAGTAAAATTTAACAGTGACGAATCAATGAGTCTACTAATATAGAGAAGTTTGTAAACTAAATGAGTATATTGTTGTAAAAATAAACAAAATGTCGATTATTGTCTACTTGACAAGACTGTTAGAACAGTATAGAATCTGATAAAGAACAAGGTAGTGATGCGATACGCAACATTTCTTGAGTGAGCAATTTATCTTTTATATGAAACTTTTAATAATGTGTTGCAATTTTACCTATAAATAGTACTAATCGATTAGTGGTTCATACCACTTATTTTTACCCTTCGATTGTAAGCACTTGCAGTTCTTTCTTGGGGATGGATTGTAGATGCTAGTGGAATTGTACACAATATTATAGAAATCATTGTTCCTTATATGGAAAGTTTTATTTATTAGGTTATCTATTGATTAGCTCAAGTGTAATAGTCCTATTTGTGCCGATGTAAAAAAATGTAACCGTATACTTGTAAATGAGAAATTTAGTAAGCGGTTATAATCGGTATGTTCTAACAGACCTTTACAAAAAAATGAAAGCTGGTATCTCATCCATTATTTCAATTCAAATAAAAACACATCTTCAAATTAAGGGGGAAGTAATTAAATGGAACCGTCAGGCATCCAAATGGTTTCCGGGCTTATACTCGGGGTAATCGTATTAATCTTACTTGTATTAAAAACAAAAATTCACGCATTTCTAGCGCTTATAATAGGAGCTTCAATTGCTGGACTTGTTGGAGGAATGGTTCCTGGTGATGTTGCTGGAGCTATCTCAGCAGGATTCGGGAGCACATTAGCTTCAGTAGGTATTGTAATTGGATTAGGTGTAATGATGGGCCGTATTCTTGAAATAACAGGTGCTGCCGAAACATTAGCCTATTCATTAATTAAATTTGTTGGTAAGAAAAAAGAAGAGTGGGCAATGGCAATAGCGGGTTATATTATTTCGATTCCGATTTTTGTTGACTCAGCTTTCGTTATTTTAAATCCATTAGTAAAGACACTTTCAAAGAAAACAGGTAAATCAGTTATAGCGATCGGTGTATCATTAGCAGTTGGTCTTGTACTTACACACTCCATTGTACCTCCAACTCCAGGTCCATTAGGTGTTGCAGGGATTTTCGGTGTAGACATCGGTCTAATGATTGCTTTAGGTCTTGGATTTGGTATACCTCTAATGATTGTAGGGGTTTTATATGCGAAATGGCTTGGTAAGAAAATTTATCAACTTCCAAGTGATGAATCAGAATCTGGATATGTTAGACCTGAAAAAGAAATGACTTACCCAGAGTTATTGGAAATTGTAAATGAAAGATCAAAAGAACTTCCATCATTTGCAAGATCGTTTTTACCAATCTTAATTCCAATTATCCTTATTTTTATCAATACAACATTATCAGCTTTAGAGTTAACAGAAGGTTTTTATGGAATCTTTACTTTCTTAGGTACACCAATCATAGCGGTTGGACTTGGTTTAATCACAGCTATTTATGCATTAGCAGGAAAACTAAGTCGTAATACAACGCTTGAAGAAATGGAAAAAGGTATTCAAGATGCTGGTATTATCTTACTAGTAACAGGTGCAGGTGGTGCGCTAGGGAACGTATTGCGTACAAGTGGTACAGGGGATTACATTGCTCAACAAATCGCAGACCTACCGCTACCAGCAGTTCTAATTCCTTTCTTTGTAGCTAGTATGGTTCGTTTAGTTCAAGGTAGTGGAACAGTAGCGATGATAACTGCAGCATCTATTTCAGCGCCAATCTTAGCTCAATTAGATGTGAACATGGCACTTGCTGCTCAAGCTGCTGCATTAGGATCACTTATTTTCTCTTACTTTAATGATAGCTTCTTCTGGGTAGTAAACCGTATGCTAGGTATTAAAAATGTAAAAGAGCAAATCTTGGTTTGGTCAGTACCAACGACTCTTATGTGGTTCACAGGATTAATTCTTATCTTAATTGCTAACATGTTTATCTAAATTCATAGAGTAAAGAACCGAAAAAAGAGCTCAATTAGGGCTCTTTTTCTTTACTATAAAAACAAATGAGGTATTATATTGGATTGCCCTTGCAATTTATGCCATAAATGAAATCGCTTTAGTATATTCTTTTACTTTGGTTATAAATCGCTTATAATTAAAAGTGTTGCAAAATGCAAAGTTGTTTACATTAAAAACACGATAATCTATTAAGTATCACTTGTTTACTACTAAATTTATTGATATAGGTGGAATAAAGAATGCGAGAAAAGTATGAACGACTTAAGGAAATATTGAAAGAGATGGAAAATGTGGTGGTTGCTTTTTCTGGTGGAGTAGATAGTACGTTTTTATTAAAAGTAGCCATTGATGTTTTGGGAGCAGAGAAAGTTTTAGCGGTTACGGCTGATTCTGAAACATATCCTTCCAGTGAATTAGAGGAAGCAAAGAGGCTTGCCAAAGAGATTGGTGCAACACATCAAGTAATTGAAACTTCTGAACTGAGCATTCCAGGTTATGCGGAAAATGACAGGAACCGTTGTTATTTTTGTAAGAACGGGTTATTTGAGGAAATCGTTCCAATCATGCGTGAAAAAGGATTTAAGAACGTTGTATATGGTTTAATTGCAGATGATATGAGTGAACACCGTCCTGGCGTTCGGGCAGCTAAAGAACATGGTGTACGAGGGCCACTTCAAGAAGCAAATCTTTATAAGGATGAAATACGTGAACTTTCCAAGCAATTACATTTACCAACCTGGGAAAAGCCATCGTTTGCATGTTTATCATCAAGAATTGCGTATGGTGAAAAGATAACGCAAGAAAAGTTAACAAAAGTTGAAAAATCAGAGGAATACATTAAAGGATTAGGTGTTAAACAAGTACGTGTTCGGACGCATGAAGATATTGCTAGAATTGAGGTAGAGCCTCAAGACATGGAACGCATCTTAACCAATCATCAAGAAATTATCGAAAATCTTCAGTTATTCGGTTATAAATATGTCACTCTTGACCTACAAGGGTACGTAAGCGGAAGCATGAACAAGGTGTTAGCTAAAAGTAACGTATAATAGGATGGTTAAATCAAGTCAAGGGTGATGGGTAAATGATTAAGGCATTGGCAATTGTCCCTTATGAGGGATTATATGAAATGATGAAAGAAGTCACACAAGATGTTCATGATATTGAGTTTCGGATTGAACTAGGGAACTTGCATGAAGGAGTAGCCATTGCGAAAGAGGCTGAAAAGAGCGGTTATCATGTCATTATAAGTCGTGGGGGGACAGCTTCATTAATTCAGGAGGCTGTCTCTATACCGGTGATTGATATTCAAGTATCTGGCTATGATGTGTTACGTATTTTAACTATGGTTAAAGGATTTTCGCGAAAAGCTGCGATTGTGGGCTTTTCTAATATTACACAGGGTGCGGGTACAATATGCAAACTCCTCGATTTTGATATTAAAACATTAACGATTACAAAAGAAATAGAAGTAAAAGAAATGTTAACAAATCTAAAAGATCAAGATTATGAAGTGGTCATAGGTGATGTGGTTACGGTTCAAGTTGCAAAAGAATTAGGTTTGACCGGGGTTTTAATCACGTCGGGCAAAGAGGCTATTATTGACGCATTAGAAGAAACAAGAAGAACCTACCATGTCTTTTCACAATTACAACAGGACGTTTCTTTTTTTAAAACGATTCTCAATTGTAGCGAGCAAGCAATTGGGGTTCTGAACAAAGATGAAGAGGTCATTTATAGTAATGAACGCTTCAATCAAGATTTTAATTGGGCAAAGGTAAAGAACTCAGATACGATAAGAAATTTAATACAGGAAATCATTATTACAGGTCAAAAGATTTCAAAAACCATACACATAGATGATACGTTTTGGAAAATAACAGCATGTTCAAACGAAAATGATATTGTTTTATTTATAGAAAATAACCTTTCTAATGAATCTGCTAACCAAGGAGAAGGGGTGAATGTTAATGCAATCGAAATTCATACCCCAGATTCAACGTTCTCTCCTTTTACAGGAAAGAGCGAGCAAATTCAAAATGTCTTGAAGAAAATTGAGCAATACAGTAAAAAGGATGAAGCTGTCTGGATATCAGGCGAAACGGGAAATGGGAAATCAGTAGCAGCTCAGTCGATCTACCAAAATAGAAGGTCACAAAGTGAGCCATTTATTATTTTAAATTGCGAACAGTTAACCGCGGAACAACTTAAAGAAATAAATGAAGGTTTTTTCCTTACGGTATCAGAGGGTGTTCTTTTTTTAAGAAACATTCATAAATTAAATCCTTATGTTCAAAAGGAACTCTATCAAGTATATACAAATGGAAATGGTAAAAAGCTAAAATGGATCGTATCTTCCGATGATAATATGGATGATAAGGTAAAAAGTGGGTCTTTCCATCAAGAGTTATATAATGCCTTGGCAGGGCTAACAATCCATATCCCACCATTACGAGAACGTAGAGAGGATATCGAGGATTTAGTCCATTTATTTATTACTGAATTACATCCGAAGTATGGAAATGGAGTCATAGGGATTCGTCAGGAAGCCATGGAAGAGATAATAAAATACGATTGGCCGGGAAATATCGAACAACTTAAACAAGTAATCGAACAGTTATTTTTGCAATCTCATACCTATTATATTGAAAAAGAAGAAGTTGAGGCACTTTTGGAACGAATAGAGCTAAAGGAAAAGAAAGATGATCTATTCGTACAGATTGATATAACTGGAACATTAGAAGATATAGAAAAGCAAGTAATCAGAAAAGTACTAGAAGAAGAAGGGTTGAACCAATCGAAGGCAGCTAAGCGATTAGGGATTAACCGTTCTACATTATGGCGCAAGCTAAAATAAAGCTTGTGCCTTTCTTATATTTTGGTGTAAAATGCAACATATTTTGAAAATAAGAATAAATATCATCAAATCTATTGCTAAATGCAACATATTGTTTTATGATAAGTGTAAGCGTTTTTAGGTAGTTGTTTAAAAATGCCACATGAAAAGTTATAACTTTCTTCAATAAAGAAGAGTTGAAACGCTACATGCAGTGTGAAGCTTGTTTCGAAACAAAATAAAAAAAGCTAAATTATACAAACTAACTAGTAAAGGGGGCGGGATGTAGGTGAAACTAGCGGTAATCGCAGATGATCTAACGGGTGCAAACGACACGGGAGTTCAGTTTGCAAAACAGGGTTTAAACACAACAGTGCTATTTTCATATACACAATTACAACCGTCACATCTTACTGAAGATGTCATTGTTTTAAATTCAGACAGTCGAGCAATAGAGGCCGGTACGTCTTATAACATCGTTTTTGATTTATCATCACAATTGAAGCAATTAGGTGTTTCTAATGTTTTTAAGAAGATAGATTCAACGATGAGGGGAAATATTGGTCCAGAAATTGATGCAGTAATGGATGCTTTTGACTATAAGATTTCATTTGTAGTACCAGCTTTTCCAAAAAGTAATCGCGCGACTATTAATGGAGAACATTTTGTGAATGGAGTGCCATTAGAGAAAGCTGAAATGGCGAAAGACCCTGCCAGTCCAGTAAATGAAAGTTATCTGCCAAAATTGGTACAGAAACAAAGTAAGAGGGATGTTGAGCTAATTACAATCTCTCATGTTAGAAAAGGAATCGACCACTTATCTCATATAATGAAGGAATTATCCTTGAGTGATACGTCGAAAATCATCATTATTGATGCAACGACGGATGAGGAACTTGAAATCATCGTTAAAGCAGCACAAGCTTTACAAGAGAAATATCTCTGGGTGGGATCCGCAGGAATCGCTTCACACATTTTCTTCGAAGAAACCCAGGAAGAAGATATAAATACAACTAAAGTTTGTGACCGAGATCCTGTATTAGTGGTTGCGGGTAGTGTAAATTCTATTATTCAGCAACAAATTCAGGTCCTTAAAGAAAAAAATGATGTAGCAGAAATTGTTATTTCTCCTGAAGAATTCTTTTTTGAGGATAGGAGAAAACTTGAAATTGATCGTATTGTGAAAGAAAGTAAAACATTGCTAGATAAAGGCGACTTAGTAGTAACGACGAACCGAGACCAGGAAGTAATAGGGAAAGTAAAGGATTTACAACGTGAACTTGGTTTATCAAACTTCGATGTTGGGAATACAATAGCTCATGCAATGGGAGTAATTGCTGGTCAATTAATCGAAAGTAAGAAAATTTGCGGTGCCGTTTTAACAGGTGGAGATATTGCAGGTGCTACATGTAAAGAGTTACAAGGCGAAGGGATTCGAGTCATTGGTGAAGTAGAGCCTGGTATACCGTATGGCAAACTCTTTGGAGGATTATATGATGGCATTCCACTTGTCACCAAAGCAGGTGCATTTGGAACCGATCAAGCACTTTCTAAGGCTCTTCAAAAGGTTACTGAATTAAGTACACGTACTCAATGAGTACTGAAATAAAGAAATAATGACTGATTTTTGCATGTTAAATTAGAGATATTTACAGGAGGAATTAGATATGACTAGCTATAAACCAAGTATCGCGATTACAATGGGAGATCCATCTGGTGTCGGACCTGAAATTATCGTAAAATCTTTGAATGATAAAAACATTTATGATAACTGCAGTCCATTTGTTGTAGGCGACGTAAAAATTTTAAAAAGAGCTTTAAACGTAACAAATATTGATCTTGAATTAAATAGCATTACTAAACCAGAAGAAGCAAAGTCCCAATATGGCACAATTGATATTATCGATCTTGATTTAGTTTCTGAAGATTTACCATGGGGACAAGTTTCACCAGAAGCTGGAAATGCAGCTTTCCGTTATTTAGAAAGAGCTATTCAATACGCAAATGAAGGCAAAATTCAAGGGATTTGTACAGCGCCACTAAATAAAGAAGCACTTCATAAAGCAGGCCATATTTATCCGGGCCATACAGAGATTTTAGCAGAATTAACAAATACAAAGGATTTTGCGATGATGCTTTCTGCACCAGCGTTAAGAGTCATTCATGTGACAACACATATTGGACTTCTTGATGCGATTCATAAGATTAATGCTGAACGTCAATATACGGTTATCAAACTTGCACATGAGACATTACAAAAGGCAGGAATTGAATCTCCTCGAATCGCTGTTTGTGGAATTAACCCACATGCTGGTGAGAATGGACTTTTTGGTCATGGTGAGGAAGAAGAAAAGATCGTTCCGGCTATTGAAAAAGCGCAAGCAGAAGGAATAAATGTTCAAGGACCACTTCCAGCAGATACATTATTCTTTAGAGCTAGACGTGGAGACTTTGATATTGTTGTTGCACAATATCACGATCAAGGTCATGGACCAATTAAAGTGTTAGGTCTAGAGGCTGGAGTTAATATTACAGTAGGTCTTCCAACTATTCGTACAAGTGTTGACCATGGGACGGCTTTTGATATTGCTGGTAAAAATATTGCGGACGAGCAATCATTAAAAGAAGCCCTACGTATGGCAGTTGAATTAGCTCCAAAGAAAAAAGCGTAATATGAAGAATATCAAGCAAGAGGTCAAACGATCTCTTGCTGACTTTGTATACAAACCATTTTTTATCAACAAGTAGTATTTCTGTAAAGGAGACAAGGATGATGACTTTACCAAAGGTTGCAAAGATACGTCAGAAATTCCAAACGGAAAGTATAAAAGATATCCCAGGAGCGATTGGAGAGCAATTTCTTCATGTAAATGCGGATGAAAAAATTAAGCCAGGTATGGAGATTGCAATAACTGTGGGAAGTAGAGGAATCGCCAATATTCCATTAATCGTTAAAAGTGTTGCAGATGAAATTAAAAAAAGAGGAGCGTCTCCATTTATAATCCCAGCAATGGGAAGTCATGGTGGAGCCACTGCTGAAGGACAAATCGAAGTCTTAGAGGGATTAGGCGTCACTGAGGAATCAACAGGATGTGAAATACGTTCATCCATGGATGTTGTTGAAGTGGGTAAAACTTCTGATGGAGTCCCAGTTTACATTGATAAGAACGCTTATCAAGCAGATGGAATAATCGTTATGGGGCGTGTTAAGCCTCATACTGATTTTAAAAACAAGGTTGAGAGTGGCGTTTTGAAAATGGCGTCAATTGGAATGGGGAAACACAAACAAGCCTTAGCTTTACATACACATGGTATTAAAGGAATTAGCGAAATGATGCCTGAGGTCGGCAAAGTGGCTATCGCCAATTCAAATACTTTATTTGGTATAGCTATTGTTGAAAACGCGCATGAAGAAACAGCCATCATCGAGGCTATTGAAAAAGATCGAGTTGAAGAGCGTGAAAGAGAATTATTAAAAGAGGCATTTGCGTTAATGCCTAGCCTTCCAGTCGAAAATATGGATATCTTAGTCGTTGACGAGATTGGGAAAAACTATAGTGGGACAGGAATGGATACCAATATTATTGGGCGTATCCGGGTGCTTGGGGTTGAAGAGCCTCAAAAGCCTAGCGTTAAATATGTCATTGCTTCAAATTTAAGTGAGGCGAGTCATGGCAATGCATTGGGAATTGGCTTAGCCGACTTAACTACAAAGCGCTTATTTGAAAAAGTTGATTATCAGGCAATGAATGAAAATGTAATTACAAGTACATTTTTAGCTCGAGCAAGTATCCCAATTATTCTTGATAATGATCAAGAAGCTCTAAAGGCGGCACTCCGTGCGAATTGGGGTGTATCACCGGAAAAAGCTAGAATTGCTAGGATTCCAAATACACTTCATATCGGAGAACTATATGTATCTGAAGTTATATTTAATGAATTAAAAGATAAAGAAAACATTGAAGTATTAGAGGACCTACATGAAATGAAGTTTGACGAAAACGGTTATTTCTTACCTATGTAACAGGCCTTTTAGGAATTTAGACTTTATATAGAAAAAACAAACAGCTCCTGCTAGAGGGGCTGTTTGTTGTTATCGATATATATAACCTCTTTATTATGCTTTCGGACTCTAAATAGTTTACCGCCAAGTTCATTCAACGCAATCGCTGCTAATATAATGGCTGTTCCCAACCATTGAAGGGGTGTGACTGTTTCGGACAAAATAATACTAGCTGATAGGATGGCGATGGGTAACTCGATGGAAGTTAGGATATTGGCAATTCCACCAGAAACCAATGGTGCTCCCACGGCGAAGAATAGTGGAGGAAAGACTGCACCAAATAAGGATACACCAACGGCTGTTACTACTAAGTTTGTCTCTAATGGAAATACAGATGGAATATCGCGCATGAATATGATCAGGATTAAAATGGTTGACCCGGTTGCCATTAATGAAGTACGAGCCAATGGGTCTACATCTACAGCGACTTTTCCGCTGAAAAAAATAAATCCTGAATAAGTAAATGCAGATAAAATACCAAAAAGGAAACCTTTAAGTGGTAGCCCTTGGATGTCGCCATTTATAATATTGGAAGCAAAAAAGACGCCGATTAATATTAATAAAATGGACAAAACAGTGATGGGAGCGGGTTTCACCTTGCTGAAAATCCATTCTAAAAGTATTCCAATCCAAACGAATTGAAACATTAAAATAATGGCCAATGAAGCAGGTAGATATTGCATGGCCCCATAATAAAAAATACTAGTTAATCCGGTAAAACATCCGGTCACCATGATTAGAGGAAGATTTTTCTTCGTAAGTCCTTTAAAGCTAGGTCGTTTAATTAGAGTGATAGACCATAATAAAATCGATGAAATTAACATTTGAACAATATTTATTTGGCCTAGTGAGTAGCCATAGCTAAACCCTAATTTCGCAAAAACCGGTGTAAAGCCAAAACATCCAGCACCCAATAATACAAACAATATGCCCTTATTTACTTTCATTATGAAACCTCCATGAAGCTCTCAATACTATTAGACTATTGTATCATATAAGGAAAAGTAGATGCCTAACAGATGCTTCCATCATCCCGATAAACAAATAGGGTTCATTTGATGAAGTATTAAATGCGTGGAATGTTTGTGTCGATTTTATGACAAAATCATGATTCATCATGGATAAAGAAAAAACGTAGTACAATAGGCTAGAAACAAGGTATAACTATTAATTCACCGTATGGTAAGAGAGGACGTAAAGGGAAAAATTGAGATCATATAATAGATTTTTTGTACTTTTTAGTATGTTAATTATGATTAGTTTATCAGGTTGTGGTAAAGAAGATATTGTCACAAATGTGGGAAAGCTAAACTTTGAACAGCCATTAAAACTTCCACCACTTGTAGAGCCTATAATCGAGGCTGATGGTACAAAAAACTTTACATTGACCATGCAAACGGGAGAGACAGAATTGCTTCCAGGTAAGATTGCGGATACTTGGGGGATCAATGGGACCTATTTAGGTCCAACGATTAGGGCTTCTCGTGGGGACAAGGTTTCTTTTAATGTTGTAAATAGTTTGAGCGAACCATCAACTCTACACTGGCACGGTATGAGATTGCCTGCCATAATGGATGGAGGTCCCCACCAAATGGTTGATGCGGGGGAAACTTGGACTCCCCATTGGACGATTGATCAACCATCTGCAACCACATGGTACCATCCTCATTTACATGGAAAAACAGCCCAGCATGTATATAAAGGACTTGCAGGCATGTTCATCATCGATGATGAGGATTCAAAAAAACTTCCTTCTGAATATGGGGTAGATGATATTCCACTCATTATACAAGATAAATTGTTTACGAATGAGGGACAATTAACAGAGGATGAAGAGGGAGTATTTGGTACACTTGGTGATGAAATACTTGTGAATGGTACGTATGACCCCTATCTTGAAGTTAAAACGAGTCAGGTCCGTTTTCGATTGCTCAATGGCTCGAATGCAAGAGCCTACAATTTTGGCTTTAGCGATGGGAGAGCTTTCAAACTTGTGGGGAACGATGCAGGCCTCCTTCAAGAGCCAGTAACCTTGGAACGATTTATGCTAAGTCCAGGTGAACGTGCAGAAATTGTTGTAGAATTTGAGCCGGGTGAGGAGACGATTCTCCATAGTTATAGTGGGAATAGCGGTCTAGATAATGGTGAATTCGATTTGTTAAAGATAGTAGCAGCCTCTGAATTAAAAGAGTCAGCACAAGTCTCTGGGCAACTTTCAAGCGTACCACCAATTGAGGCACCAAAAGATGCTAGAGTTCGTCAGTTCAAGTTAACAATGGAGAATAAGATTAATGACAAGTTAATGGATATGTATCGTATTGACGAGGTTGTTCCAGCGGGAGCAACAGAAATATGGGAGATCAACAACTTTGGATGGTCGCATAATTTTCATATTCATAATGCCGCCTTTCGAGTTTTAGACATAAATGATAAGCCACCTTCAGAGTATGAGCGAGGAAGAAAAGATACTGTTTTTATTCCAAATGGTTCAAAGGTAAGAATTGTTGTGGAATTTGGCAATTATGCTGACCCTAATTTCCCGTTGATGTATCACTGCCATTTATTGCGACATGAAGATGACGGCATGATGGGCCAATTCTTATTAGTAGAACCCGGTACTGAATCACAGGTGCCAACAACACTTCCTACTAACGGTACGAATGGGGAACATCAGGGGCATCATTAAATTGATAGAGAAACATAACCTTTTTTTAAGGATATAATCAAGATAGGGAATATCAAATATTAAACTTTATAGGAGGAAAAATGAGTAATTTGCCTAATTGTCCAAAATGTAATTCAGAGTATACGTATGAGGATGGAGCATTACTAGTATGCCCAGAATGCGCTTATGAGTGGCCATTGAATCAAGAAGAGGAAGTTAATGAAGGCGTTAAAGTCATCAAGGATGCAAATGGGAATGTGTTGGTTGATGGAGACACCGTTACAGTAATTAAAGATCTGAAGGTAAAAGGGAGTTCATCTGTACTCAAACAGGGTACGAAGGTAAAAAGTATTCGCTTAGTTGAAGGGGACCATGATATTGATTGCAAAATTGATGGATTTGGTGCGATGAAATTAAAGTCTGAATTTGTTAAGAAGATATAAAAGTAAAAAAGTCGCTATTAACCAGTTAGGTTGATAGCGACTTTTACTATTGAAAAGGATTATTGATGAACGAGATTCTTTTGATTAGAATCATCAGTAGTTGTGTCCCAATTGTTTCGAATTAGGTAGTCAAATGCGCTTAATGATGCAGTTGCACCTGATCCCATTGAAATGATGATTTGCTTATATGGGCTGTTTGTACAGTCACCAGCAGCAAATACACCAGGAATACTTGTTGCACCGTGGTTATCAACTACAATCTCACCCATTCGATTACGTTCGATTGTGTCACCAAGCCAATCGGTATTTGGTACAAGACCAATTTGAACAAATACACCTTGTAATTCAATGTGTTTTTCTTCACCGGAATCACGGTCAACATAAGTAATACCGTTTACTTTGTCAGTACCCGTAATTTCTTTTGTTTGTGCATTCTTAATTACCGTTACGTTTGGAAGACTGAAAAGACGATCTTGAAGCACAGTGTCAGCTTTTAGCTCTGAATTAAATTCAATAACTGTTACATGCTTGACAATACCAGCAAGATCTATTGCTGCTTCAACACCAGAGTTACCGCCACCGATAACAGCTACGTCTTTGCCAGCAAACAATGGACCATCACAATGTGGACAGTATGCGACACCTTTGTTTTTGAACTCTGCTTCCCCTGGTACATTAACATTACGCCAACGAGCACCAGTTGAAAGAATCACGGTTTTACTTTTTAATACAGCACCGTTTTCTAGTTCAATTTCAACTAAGTCCTTCTTTTCAATGCGTTTCGCACGCTGTAGGTTCATGATATCAACATTATATTCTTTTACATGTTCTTCGAGACTTGCTGCAAGCTTAGGACCTTCTGTGTACTTCACACTGATAAAGTTCTCAATGCCAAGTGTATCCATAATTTGGCCACCAAAGCGTTCAGCAACAATACCTGTGCGAATACCTTTACGCGCTGCATAGACTGCTGCACTGCTACCTGCTGGTCCGCCTCCAACAACAAGAACATCAAATGGATCTTTATTAGCAAATTCTGATGCATCAGGTGCGCTGCCAACTTTTGAAAGAATCTCTTCTAATGACATACGTCCATTACCGAAAACTTCTCCATTTAAGTAAGCAGTTGGAACAGCCATGATATCCTTGCTTTCAACTTCTTCCTTAAAAGCAGCACCATCAATCATTGTATGTGTGATGCCAGGGTTGAGAACACTCATCACGTTAAGAGCTTGTACAACATCAGGGCAGTTGTGGCAACTTAAGCTTACATAAGTTTCAAAGTGGTATTCACCTTTGATCTCTTTTATTTGGTCAATTAGCTTCTGATCAATCTTCGGAGCTCTTCCACTTACTTGTAAAAGAGCCAACACAAATGAAGTAAATTCATGTCCTAGAGGGATTCCGGCAAATGTTATACCAGAATCCTCGCCGATACGATTGATGCTAAAGCTAGGTGTTCTCTCTAACTGAACGTTCTCAACTTTAATTTTAGAAGACATCTCTGCCAACTCATCAACGAGAGCCTGCATATCTTTTGAGACACTGTCAGAACCCACGCTAACTTTGAGTAGCACATCGCTTTCTAAAAGTTGAAGATATTGAGCTAATTGTTGCTTTATATCAGCATCTAGTATCATTTAAAGCACTCCTTAGATTTTTCCTACTAGGTCAAGGCTTGGCTTAAGTGTTGCTTCTCCTTCTTTCCACTTAGCAGGGCAAACCTCACCAGGGTTGTTACGTACATATTGTGCAGCTTTAATTTTGTTAATAAGTGTGCTTGCATCACGGCCAATACCGTCTGCATTGATTTCAACAGCTTGGATTACACCATCTGGATCAATGATGAAAGTACCACGGTCAGCTTGTCCAAGTTCTTCAACTAATACATCAAATTGACGAGAAAGTACGTGAGCAGGGTCACCGATCATTGTATAAGTAATTTTACCAATTGCTTCTGAAGAATCATGCCATGCTTTGTGAGTGAAATGAGAATCTCTAGAAGCAGAGAATACTTCAACACCAAGATCTTGTAATGCTGGGTATTGTTCTTGTAAATCTTCTAATTCAGTAGGACATACGAAAGTGAAGTCAGCAGGGTAGAAGCAAACAATACTCCAATGACCTTTTAAGTCTTCCTCTGTAACCTCGATGAAATCACCATTTCTATAAGCTTGTAATGTAAATGGTTCTACTTGTTTTCCAATAAGTGACATAATAAAATTCCTCCAATTAATTATATTTAATATAGATTATTAGCATTATTGACTAATAAATCTATAATTAATACTTGTTTATAATAATTATTATATAGATGTTATTATTTATGTCAATTAAAATGCTATGACAATTATATTCAAATATCAATTAGTAGGTTTTGTATTTAAAGGTACCTTTATAAATGGTAATTCTTGATTAATACTGACTTCCATTGACACAAGTATAAATTTGATTCATAATATTCCTAATCTATAATTTAAAAGTTATATACGGACTAATTTAATAATAAGAAGTGATGAGAGGGAACTAGTAAGTAGTCCTCAGGTAAAAGAGAGTAAAATCCATGGGCTGAAAGATTTTATAACCTGCAATGCTATTGAACCTGTCCCTTGAACTGTTAGGGAAAACCTAACCGTTGCCTGCGTTAAAGGTTTCGAGTGGATACTAAGAGCGATTCTAGTATCAATAAAGGTGGTACCACGAAAGGCATGGTCTTTTCGTCCTTTTTTATAGGGATGAAAGGGCCTTTTTTTATAGAATTTAATGGGTGGTGAATGAAATGAAGAAGAAGCGAATTGTTGTCAAAATAGGGAGCAGTTCTTTAACAAATCAAAATGGTGGCCTTAGTAACGATAAGCTTAGAGAACATGTGGATGCGATAGCTCGTTTAAAAGAACTTGGGCATGAAGTCATTCTCATTTCATCTGGGGCCGTTGCGGCTGGATTCATGGACCTTGGCTATTCTTCCCGCCCTAAGACTGTCGCTGGTAAGCAAGCAGCCGCAGCAGTGGGCCAAGGACTTCTACTAAGAGGGTATACGGAAGAATTTAAAAAACATGGTATTGTTGCCGCGCAATTACTATTAACAAGACAAAATTTTCTATACAAGGATCAGTACAACAATGCTAATGCAACTCTATCGGAACTTCTAAAACGGAATGTTGTACCCATTATTAATGAGAATGACTCCGTATCATTAGAAGAATTAAACTTTGGAGATAATGACATGTTATCGGCATTAGTAAGTGGCCTTGTACATGCTAACTTTTTAATTATCATAACAGATGTCAATGGCATCTATGATCAAAATCCACGAACACATCCAAATGCAAAGAGGTATAACTTCCTCAATGAGATTAACGATGAATTAGTAAGTGGAGCTTCTGGAGCAGGGTCAAATGTAGGCACTGGAGGAATGAAGTCAAAAATTGAGGCAGCAAGGACAGCTGTTGGTTTAGGAGTAAAAGTGTTTATTGGATCTGGTTCTGGAGACGAAAAATTTGTCGATATTCTTGCAGGAAAAGGGGATGGAACGTATATTGGAGATTCCTCACGACCTAGTATGAATACGTCGAAGCAGTGGTTAGCCTTACACTCGATCCCAAGTGGGAAAATTGAAGTGGACCAGGGTGCGGCAGCGGCCATTTTAAGGCATGGTAAAAGTCTTCTCCCTGCAGGTATTACAAACATAATTGGAGATTTTAGAATCAATGATGTTGTGGAGGTTGTAAACCTTAAAGGAGATATAATCGGAAAAGGAAAAGTAAATTATTCTTCTGAACAATTAGTAGAAATTAAGGGTTTATCGAGCACAAAGGCTATGGTTAAGGTAAACAGTGATCAGCGTGTTGTCATTCATAGAGATAATTGGGTAAGTCAAAAAGAGAGGAGAGTTAAGTATGAGTGAGTTAATTCTAAAAGGGAAAAAGGCAAAATCAGCAGCATCGCTTTTAGCAAAGGCAACCACAGAACAAAAGAACAAGGCTCTTTCGACAATTTCTGAGCAACTGATCAAAGAACAAACGTTTATTTTGGAAGAAAACAACAAGGATTTACAAACAGGAAAAGAAAATGGAATGAGTGAGTCTATACTTGACCGCTTAAAGTTAAATGAACAGCGGATTCAAGATATGGCAGATGCCCTTGTTCAATTAACGAAACTAGAGGATCCAATTGGACAATTAATAGAGGAATGGGAGCGTCCAAACGGACTTCAGATTGCCCAAGTTCGAGTTCCTCTAGGGGTAATCGGAATGATTTATGAGGCAAGACCAAATGTAACGGTTGACGCATCTAGTTTATGTTTAAAAACGGGAAATGCAGTACTCCTTCGTGGTAGCTCTACAGCGATTCATTCAAATAAAGCGCTTGTGAAGGTTATCCAGCATGCGCTTGAGTTAAGTAATCTACCAGTTGAGGCTGTTCAACTAGTAGAGGATACAAGCCGAGAAACAGCATCGGAAATGTTCAAGTTAAATGAGTATCTAGATGTGTTGATTCCGCGTGGTGGTGCGAAGTTAATTCAAACAGTTGTACAAAATTCGACAGTTCCTGTATTAGAAACAGGAGCAGGAAATTGTCATGTTTATATAGATGAAACAGCAGATCCAAAAATGGCGCTTGAGATTGCAATTAACGCGAAAACACAACGTCCATCGGTATGTAATGCGATTGAAAATGTTCTTGTCCAAAAGGATTGGGCATCAAAGCATATACAAGAATTGATAACAGCCATGCAGGAAAAAGACGTTCAAATACATGGGGATGAAATGGTCCAAAAAGTAGGAAAGGAAATTATTCCTGCGAGCTTGGAAGACTGGGGTACGGAATTTTTAGGGCTAGAAATTGCCGTGAAAGTGGTTGAGGGTGTAGAAGAGGCTATTACCCATATTAATCGATATGGAACAAAGCATTCCGAAGCCATTATCTCATCGAGCGTTGAAAATGTAGAGAAATTTTTTACAGAAGTGGATGCAGCAGCTGTCTACCATAATGCATCAACCAGGTTCACAGACGGATTTGAATTTGGATTTGGTGCAGAAATTGGAATTAGTACTCAAAAACTACATGCTCGTGGACCAATGGGGTTACAGGCCTTAACCTCCACCAAATATACAATTCGTGGAAACGGGCAAATTAAGTAAAAATTGAATACGAAATATAGGGGATGTTTCCAATAATTTTGGAAGCATCTTTTTTATTTTCTTGTTGTTTACAAATTTGTTTACATGTACACAAAAAGTATACAAGGTGTATACAAATCTGTTTACATGTTTACAAATCTGTATACATCCCGGTATGACAACATGTGTACGAGTTTGTATTCAATGTTTACAGAAATGTATACAAAAAACGACATGTTTACAAAGTGTTTACAGGTTTACAGTTTTGTTTCTTTTTACTGAGAATCATTGTGGAATCTAGTAATCTCTTATACGCTTTTAATAGGTAAAAAAGTTCAACAGATGTACATAGCAACAAATCTAACTAAATTGAAAAGGGATGATGTTTGAATGACTATGTCCAGAATTGCAGCAGTTGATGTTGGAAATGACTCTATTAAGGCGATCTTCGGAGAACTAGAGTACGAATTAAATATACCTAATATTATTGCAAGAGACACCGAGGACCGTCCGGTAATTGGAATAGAAGAATTAAATAGTAAGGATCCATTGGAAGGACTTCATATTAAGGTTCACTCCCCTGCCCTAAAAGAGAATAATGTCATTTATCGTGTAGGGCATTTAGCAACCAAGAGTAACAGTGCATCAGAGTTGGACCCAGGTAGCAGCAAATCAGAAGAGGATCAGACATTAATTATGCTTTTTGCTACTTTGGCATTGGATGCGGTACGGGAGGGTAATACATCTTCGTTTCCAAGGTCAAAAAATGTAATTGATGCAAATTACACGCTAGGAACAGGATTACCACTTCGAGAAGTAAAAGAAGGAAAAGATGCTGGATATCGTTCAAAGCTAACTGGATCCGTTCATCAAGTGGAATTTCTTGTAACACCAAGATATCAAGGATTAAAGGTCAACATTAAATTCAATGAAGTCAAAATCTATCCAGAAGGTTTTGCCGCTTATATTAATCTTGTAATGGATAATAATCTGAAAGTAATCAATAAGGATTTAATTGATAAACGGATTTTAATTCAGGATATTGGTGGTCTTTCTACGGATATTGCGGTGATTCGTAACCGAACTGTCGATGATGATAAGGCCCAAGGCTTTAATCTTGGGGTATCTGAGTCTTTAGAAGCAATTAGAGAAGAAATACGCTCTAAGCATGGAATAGAGTTAGATAGCCGCCGAGATGTAGTTGATATTATTACGAGAAAAAACAACCGAAATCATATTATGGTAAAAGGTAGTCGGACAAGCGTTCATGATATTACGGACCGCATCTTGCTTGAATTGGCGAAAAAGCAATATCGATTACTTCGCAATGTTTGGCTGAAAAACTCTCAAACGGAAATCTGCTATTTCGTGGGTGGCGGATCAAATGTGCTAAAGGATTATATTAAAACATTAAATAACAACCTCGACGGTTATAATATTGAATTCTTTGAAGATGAAAAAGAAAGTATTTGGATGATGGCAAATGCCTATTATAAGCTCATTACTGACTTTATAAGAAAAAATGAGAAGCAAAAGTTACCACAAGAGCCAGTAAAAAAATAATATCTCAAGATAAGGTGATCCTATGAAAACAACCTCACCTGAGGTAAAGAGGGGCCAAGCGATTTCGTTTCGAGTACCATCTGATACACCTGATCATTTATTAAAGCATCTACAAAAACTGAAGGAAACAGAGCGAAGGAATTTTTCTAGTAAAATCGCTGAGTTTGTCATGCAAGGAGTCGGCCAGACCTATTCAAGGGAGCGGGAAGTGATTACCGTTCCACTCCCTCATAAATTAAGTAAATCACAGCGCAACTGGCTTAAGCATGGGCACTCGGAGGCATTGCTAGGAAGTATTATTTACCACCTTTTATCTGACCCAGTTCGTGCGACTGCACTACTAGCATCGTTAAATAGCAAATCAGTAGATTTAGATGAAGCCTTATATCTTCAAGAGGAATTATCCGTCGAGGAACATAAGGTTAAGCCAATTGCTGAGGAAGGCTATTTACAATCAGCTGACGAAGTCGCAGTAACTGAAGATGCGTCCAACTTTGAGGATGACTTAAATAATTTTAACTGGGAAGCTGCTAAGCAAGATGAACCAAAAGAAGAAGATAATGATGCGGAGGATGCTGATTTAGACAGTCTTTTGGGGGATTTTCTTTCTGCAATGAATAAGTAAAAACGAAGGGACAGTACTCGTTACTAAATGGTAGCGTGGTACTGTCCCTTTTAAATGAACGAAGAGAACTGTATCATAGTAGAAAGAAAACCTAAGGATAAGGATGGAGATCATGGAAACGGAATTGAATATACAAGTAAATTCAAAACTCGCGAATAAGTATAAAGGGGGTTATCCTCTTGTTACAAAGCAAGTGATGAATCATACAGGCCATTTAGAAGAGGGAGCCCTAATTAACCTTGTTGACGAGAGAAATATATTTATTGGAAAGGGTTATTACGGCAAGCAAAATAAAGGATATGGCTGGATCCTAACGAGAAATATGGATGAAAAGATTGATCAGTCTTTTTTTGAAAGGAAGATCAAAGCTGCCTTAGACAAAAGAAAGTCATTTTTTAATGACAAGGAAACAAATGCCTTCCGTGTATTTAATGGAGAAGGAGACGGTATTGGGGGCTTCACCATTGATTATTTTGATGAGTATTATTTAATCAATTGGTACAGTAAAGGTATTTATGCATATTCCGATCATGTGATAACCTCACTTAAAAATCTAGCCCAGTATAAAGCCATTTATCAGAAAAAACGATTTCGTGAAGACGGGAAATTTATTGAAGAAGACGGGTTTGTAGAAGGTGAACGTGGCCAGTTTCCGATTATTGTTAAAGAAAACGGAGTTAATTTTGCCGTTTATTTTAACGAAGAAGCCATGGTTGGGGTGTTTCTCGATCAGCGGGATGTAAGAAGGACGATTCGCGATAAGTATGCCGAAGGGAAGACTGTATTAAATACTTTTTCATACACCGGCGCCTTTTCTGTGTTTGCAGCAAAGGGTGGAGCTGCAAAGACAACTAGTGTGGATTTAGCGAATCGCAGTTTGCCGAAAACGATTGAGCAGTTTAGTGTAAACGGAATTGATTATGAGGCCCATGATATTATAGTTGAGGATGTTTTTCACTATTTTAAATACGCAGGTAAAAAGAACTTGAAATTTGACGTGGTCATTCTTGATCCTCCTAGTTTTGCAAGATCGAAGAAAATGACGTTTAGCGCTGAAAAGGACTATAAAAATCTCTTGAAGGAAGCAATTGTCATTACAGAAAATAATGGGGTAATTGTTGCTTCAACAAATAGTGCATCCTTTGACATGAAAAAATTTAAGGGCTTTATTGATGCGGCGTTTAAGGAAAGTAATTGCAAATACGAAATTAAAGAGGAATTTACATTACCTTCGGACTTTCAAACAATTTCGCAATTTAAGGAAGGAAACTATCTAAAAGTAGTATTTGTCAAAAAGCTAAAGGGCTAAGAATGAAGATGGAGGCGATGAGATGGGTTTCGTAGTGAATAAGGATTGGCTTGTTGAACAATTACATAACAAGGATGTAAAAATTGTGGATTGCCGGTTTGCTTTAGGAAATCCAACCCAAGGAGAAAGGCTCTATCAGGAAAGTCATATTCCGGGTGCTTTTTATTTTGATTTAGAAAAGCAGTTATCCGCTCCTGTGTCGGAGCATGGGGGAAGACATCCACTTCCAGAAATAGAGCAATTTAAGCTAGAAGTTGAGAAAGTTGGAATTGATCATTCAAAAACAGTAGTTGCTTATGATGGGGGTGAAGGTCAGTTTGCATCCCGTTTTTGGTGGTTACTGACCTATCTTGGACATGAAAAGGTTTATGTATTAAACGAAGGATTTAAAGGCTGGACTGAAGCGGGCTATCCTACTACCAATGAAATACCAGAACTAGAATCAACTTCATTTAACATAAATATACGAGAAGACATGCTAGCTTCTTATGAAGAAGTTAAGGAAATCGTTGATCAGAAAAAAGACTCTCCCATTTTAATAGACTCGAGAGATGAAAGCCGCTATAAAGGGGAAATTGAACCTATCGATCGAATCGCAGGACATATTCCCCGCGCAATAAATAGATGTTGGATAGAGGGTATGGAACAAGGAACCTTCAAAGATAGTGAAGAACAGAAAAAGAGATTTGCAGACCTTAATAAAGAAGACCCAATCATCGTTTATTGTGGGTCAGGTGTAACAGCTACTCCTAATTATATTGCTTTGAAAATGGCAGGTTTTAAGGATGTTAGGCTATATGCAGGTAGTTATAGTGATTGGGTTTCTTATGAAGAAAATCCGGTTGCAAAAGGGAATGAGAGATAAGAGCCTTTCCTAAAGGGAGGCTCTTTTTCATTAACATACTGATGACGTTTCCACCCCTAATAAAGTATAATACATTTAAACATGATTTGGACGGTGAGGCTACTGTGAAAAGGATAACCGTGGAAGACTTGGTTCGTAAGTTTTCATTGAAGGTATTGGCTGGTGAAGACCAGTTACAGAATACAATTACGCAATCCCGTGTACATCGACCGGGTCTAGAGTTCGTTGGTCACTTTGACTTTTTTCCAACAGAGCGGGTTCAAATTTTAGGAGAAAAGGAAGTCACATATTTACATAAACTTACAAAAGAAGAACGTAGAATTCGGATTGGAAATATTGTTAAGTACCATCCTCCTTGTTTTATCGTAACATGTGGGGAAGAGGGGTTAACCTATTTAAAACAGCATTGTGTGGAACAAGGCATTCCATTGCTGGTTACAAATCAGCCTGAGATTACTTCTGATTATATTGTAAGATTGGATGCCTATTTAATTAAGGAATTAGCGGAAGAAATTGCTGTACACGGTGTTTGTATGAATGTGTCAGGGATTGGTATCCTGATTCGGGGGAATTCGGGTGTAGGAAAAAGTGAGACTGCGCATACCTTGATTCGCAGGGGACATCGTCTTGTAGCAGATGATATCGTCGTCTTAAAAAAGCTAAGTCCACAAACGATTCTAGGTACACATGATGAAAAAACAAAGGAGTTTTTAGCTCTTCGCAGTATCGGGTTATTAAATGTGGTTCGAATGTACGGACGAAAAGCTTTTCAGGATGAAACCCGCATCTCCCTTGATATTCATTTGACGAAGTGGGAAAAAGATGCTTTGTATAATGAGCTAGAACAAGAAATCAATACGATGGAATATATGGGTGTTAAAATCCCTTCGATTGAGATTCAGCTTCAGCCTGGGCGAGATGTCGCAGGGCTAATTGAGGCAGCTGCAAATAACTGGTATTTAAAGCAGCAGGGTTACAATGCGGCGGAGGAGTTCATGAGTAGGATTGATGATGAATTGACGACCTCTAATGGTGATAAATAAAGGGGAAGTTTCAATATCTGAGAAACTTATTTTGAGTTGAACTTGGTTTTCAATTTTTTATGGGCCTTGCCAATATGGATGAGGTCTTGGCGATGCCCTGATTAAATATTATAGTATGCGGTTAGGAACCAAGGAATCTACTGCCGGTGCCAAATGAGGGCACTGCCCATGCCCAGTTACTCTTATACGGTTATAAAAAAACCCTCTACATTTTTTAAATAAGTAGAGGGTTTTAGTGTTAAGCGACGTACTCTTCCTTTTTGATATCTGTTGCTTCTTTTTTAATGTAATATTTTCCTTTTGTGGCAACGGCCAAAATAATGGTTAGGATAGATGCAAGGATTGCCGCGAAAAATGCTGCCGTACTTTGTAAAAAGGTTCCCATAAATCCAAGTGCGGCTACTGTACCGAGGGCACTTGAAATTAATAAAGCAGCAACACCGACGGGATTCCATTTATACAAGTTTTCTTGTCTCGCCTCGTAATATCCAGGGCCAATTTTTAATAATTTCTTAACAAAGACAGCATCTGTAACTAAAATAGCTGCCCAAGATAATAAGAAGACCCCTTGGAAGGTCAAGACTGTGCCAAGATGATTGACAATATCGGTAAGCATTAAGAAGATGGCAGATACTCCGGTTACAACTACCCAAAAGCGTCTTCCGGGTTTAAAGTTAAATATGTTTTCGAAGAAATTTGAAAGAGATAGTGAACCACTATAGATATTTGTGACGTTAATTCTTACTTGGGTAATCATAGTAAACAACGCTCCCCACATTCCTAGAAGCATTACGATATACACACCAGGGTTTGGTTCGCCTAGACGAACACCAAACCAAATACCTAAGCCGCCCATTACACCAAAACAGAAGATCTGCGGGACAAACCCGATTGCAAATACTCCAATTTTCGTGTCCTTAGGTTTAAGGAATCGTGCATAATCAGATGCAAGTAGTGGAGTTAGTCCCATAATCCCGTGCTGCATGCCAATACAAAGCAAGAGAGCAGTTCCTCCAACCTGGACATTTTCCGGCATATAGGACCAGAAAGTTCCATCGTAAACAGATGGCTTGATAGCTGCCACTACGATTGCCGCAACTAAAAAGACACCGAACAATGGCAATGACCATTTTTGCAATTTATCCAACTGCTTAATTCCAAACCAGTTTAATGGAATGACAATGGTGCCGAAGAAAAGAATTAAAGCCCATTCTGGAATACTAGGTAAGAATTCATGGACTGCGGAAACTAAGATTAAACCTTCAAGTGCACAATACATGATGAAATTTGTGGCATAAATAATGGAGGTTAATGATGCGCCAATATAGCCGAACCCGCCACCCCTTGATAATAAATTTACGTTCATACCTGACTTTGCAGATAGGTACGCAATGAATGTTCCAAGAATACCGGCAACGATAATCGCATATATAGCGGAAATGATGGCGTTAATAGCACCAAATTGAAGTGCCATTACACTTCCCATTTGAAAATAAAAAATAGCCGTTGCAATTCCGAATGTAATATTCGTTATACTTAACCAATTCATGTTTCTTTTGTTAAGAGGTACTCTATCCAAGGAATAGTCATCACTCAACGCTTCGTTGCGATTTTGCTCCGATTGGATATTAGATCCCATTTTATCAACTCCCTTTTTTATGTGAATGTTTTCACATTTACATTTCTTGATAAATTAAATAAGAACGTACAGTCTGCTTAACCAATTATAATTGTAACAATGATGTTTACAAGGTTGCAAATGCGATAAAACAGCATATTCCGTGATAAAACCTATTTACAACATGTCTAGGTTACATAATCCGGGTCTGTCTTAGAATTAGCCCTAAATACCGAACCATACATCCGAAATGCTAGTGAATGTGCGTATTATATAGATTGGTTTGATTTATATACTAATTTGGATTTATAAAATTTCGGATTTCGGCAATCGTTACGGAGACTAAATGAGAAGGGTAACATTTGTACCATAGGAAATACTTATCTATTTCTATAATAAAGATTAAATTTCCTAATCACTCTTTTACTACTATACTTAAGGTACAAGGGGTGGTAAAAAATGGAGTATATTATTCTGTTTTTCATTGGGATTTGTGCAACGACTTTGGGGACGCTTGCTGGTGGTGGGGGGTTAATTAGTTTGCCGTCGATGTTGCTTTTGGGTGTTCCTGTTCATTCGGCAATTGGAGCAAATAAGGTTTCAAATACAATTAGTTCGTTCTCGAGTTTTTTCTACTTGCTACGGAAAAAGGAGCTCTCTTTAAAAGAATCGATTTGGATTATACCGGTTAGTCTTTCTGGTGGGATAAGCGGGGGCCTTATTGCTTCACGGATATCAGCTGAAAACATGTATATTGTGGCAATTGTCCTGCTACTTTTCGCTTTTATTGTTTCTTTTGTGGGAAAAGGAGATTTTACCGGAAATGAGCCTTTGAAGTTCAATAAAATTAGTGTACCTGGGCTATATAGTATTGGCATTTATGATGGGCTATTTGGACCTGGTCAGGGGACTTTAATGCTTTATCTATATAATCATTTAAATATTGCATACATTCGTGCGGTTGGATTAGTGCGCCTTGCTACGTTTTCTAGTTGCTTTGGGGCTGCGGTGACCTATATTGCGACAGGTAAGCTTATTTGGCCAGTTGCCATTGCTTTGTTACTAGGTTCTTTTACAGGAGCACAAATTGGGGTGCGTATTGCGCAGAAAATAAAGCCCCAGTATGTAAAGCCGATTTTAAGGGTTGTAACGGTACTTCTTATTTTTCAAATTGTTACTGAGAATGTGCTTTAAATAAAAATCTGGACTTAAAAATAGTCCAGATTTTTTTAGTTTCCTGTGTATTTAAACGAATAGATATGCGTTTTTGTTAATTCAATGACTTCCTCAATAAATTCCTCTTGGGATTCTTTGAATCCGCTAGTAATCCAATTTTGGATGAGTCCGTAAAAGCCATAGGCTGTATAGCGTTTAAAATAGTCCATGTTGACCGGAATATTGTTGATCGTTTCAAATAAAAATTTTTCTTGATAAATTTTTAAAATGGTTTGAGGGAAACTTGTATGTAGCCCTGGTAGAGTGTCGTCATATTTAATAAGTTCAAAAAAATCTCGATGCTCATCAATATAGGAAACGATATTAAAAGAAGGCTTGCCAATCTTAGATGTATACACCTTTTGTCCAGGAAGATGGTGTTTTCCAACCGAGTTCCATAATCCTACCATCATGGAATCTAGCAAGTCTTCAGCTAAATCAATTTTGTCATGGTAGTGAACGTAGAAGGTGCTGCGATTATAGGAAGCCTTATCTACAATGTCTTTTACAGAAACGGTATGATATCCTTTTTCTTTGATAAGGTCAATAAGGGCATGCTTTAAGTGTTCTTGGGTTCGATTTCGTCGTTTAGATATGAGATCCAATTCATCATTCATAAAAAAACCTCCGCAAAATAGACAGTTTTATTGGAAATGTCTATTATTTAGACATTTTGAATTTCTTTGATGATTGTTAAGTCTAGTCAAGATAGTAAAATAGAATTGTGACCAAATGGTGACAAAGCCTTTTGGAGTAAATATTACTCTACTATAGGGTAACACTCTCCATATTATACAATAAGGGGGACTTTATAATGGGAAAATTACAAGGTAAAGTGGCTATCATTACTGGGGGAGCTTCAGGAATTGGAGCAGCAACAGCTCGTTTATTTGTTGAAGAAGGGGCAAAGGTTGTTCTTGTTGATTTAAATGAAGAAAAAGGAAAAGCTTTTGAGGAAGAATTGAAAGCGCTAAACGCAGAAGCTTTATTTGTAAAAGCAAACATTACAAGTGAAGAAGAAGTGGCAAATATCTATAAACAAACAATTGAAGCATTCGGTAAAGTGGATATTGTTTTCAATAATGCTGGTATTGGACGAGTTCAACCATCACATGAATTAGAATATTCTGAGTGGAGAAATACGGTTAATGTTGACTTAGATGGTGTTTTCTTAGTAGCACGTGAAGCGATCCGTGAATTCTTAAAAGCGGATGGTGGAGTAATCGTAAACACTGCATCTATGTATGGCTGGGTGGGATCACCAGGTTCAGCAGCCTATAACGCAGCAAAAGGCGGCGTAGTGAACTTAACTCGCTCATTAGCACTTGAATATGCTGAACAAAATATTCGTGTAAATGCTCTTTGCCCAGGTTTCATTGATACTCCTATTATTCCTGTAGAAAGCAAAGAAGTATTACGTGGCATGACTCCAATGAAACGCCTTGGACAAGCTGAAGAAATGGCTAAAGCTGTATTATTCCTTGCTAGTGATGATTCTACATTCATGACAGGAAATAGCTTAATCGTTGATGGTGGCTATACAGCTCAATAATAAAATTGCTCATCACCCTACTGGTGATGGGCTTTTATATTTTCGGGGAAATAGTATTCTAGTCTAACATTTTAAATATAGTTGTTGACGATATGGAGATTTTTGTGCAATAATAACATTAATTTAATAACTGGTACCTTTAATTCAGTCCAGAGAGGCTGACAAGGACGGCGGGATTTTATTAAAAGACGTGGGGATACGTGTATAAACTTTCCCTGTGCTCTTTTAATAGATGAAGAGGCTAATTGTCAGGATACCTGGTAATTAGCCTCTTTTTTTTCTGCTTGCTTCTGGTATCAGAAATGATCATACAGGAGGAATCATTTATGAAAAAAATGGATTCAGAGTTCTCATGGCAAGCAGTTCCACAATCTAATCGAAACGGTTTTTGGAAGACATTATCCGTAATGCTAGGCCTAACGTTTTTCTCAGCAAGTATGCTAGCTGGTGGGGAAATTGGGATGGGCTTAACCTTTTCAGAGTTTATTATAATCGTGTTAGCAGGGAATCTGGCTCTAGGAATCTTTACAGGGACCCTAGCTTATATCGCATCGAAGACAGGATTATCGACACACCTTTTGGCAAAGTATGCATTTGGTGATAAGGGATCGTATCTACCATCCTTTTTACTAGGATTTACCCAAGTTGGTTGGTTCGGAGTAGGTGTAGCGATGTTCGCAGTTCCAGTTGCAAATGCAATGCACTGGAATGTGTACGCCTTAATATTCATCTTTGGGCTTGCAATGACAGCAACTTCAATTTTTGGAATGAAAGCACTGGTTATTTTAGGATTTGTAGCAGTACCAGCAATTGCGATTCTTGGTAGCTACTCAGCAGTTGAGGCAACCGAGTCCTTAGGTGGAGTAGCGGCTCTAATGGAGTACAAACCAACCGTATCCATCACACTTTCAGCAGCACTTACGATTTGTATCGGGTCATTTATTAGCGCAGGAACGTTAACACCAGATTTTGCACGTTTTGCCAAAACATCACGCTCAGCAGTAATTGCAACAGTGATTGCCTTTTTCTTAGGAAACTCTTTAATGTTCTTCTTCGGAGCAATCGGATCGATGTCTTATGGCTTAGCAGATATTTCTGAAGTAATGTTTCTACAGGGGTTAATGATTCCAGCTATTATTGTTCTCGGGTTAAATATTTGGACAACTAATGACAATGCGCTGTATGCTTCAGGGTTAGGATTTGCAAACATTACGAAGATTCCTAAAAAAGTATTCGTAGTAGTAAATGGACTAGTTGGAACTATACTAGCAATGTGGATGTACAACAACTTTGTAGGATTCTTAACTCTCCTTGGTGCTGCGATTCCTTCAATCGGTGCCATCATCATTACAGACTACTTCTTTGTAAAGCGCAGAGAATATAAAGCTTTTGAAGAAATGACTTTTAAATCAGTAAACTGGGTTTCAATTGCGGCGTGGGGCGTAGGTGTAGCCTTTGCACAAGTAGCACCTGGGATTACACCGCTAAATGCACTACTAGGAACAGCAGTAATTTACTTCGTATTCATGAAAGTAGCGGAAGTAAAAAAAATAAAAGAAGCAAAGGTGATTTCAGTTGATTATTAAAAATGCAACCTTACGAGGAAAAGAAGGTCTCTGGCATCTCGTGATCAAAGAAGGTCAGTTTGAAAAAATCACGCAAGAACTAGGCGAAGTAGAGGCAAATGAGGAAGTAATCGATGTAGATGGCTCACTCGTATTGCCACCTTTCATTGAGCCACATATCCATTTAGATACAACTTTAACGGCTGGCGAACCTGAGTGGAATCAAAGTGGTACTTTATTTGAAGGGATTCAGCGCTGGTCACAGCGTAAGGAATCCTTAACCCATGAGGATGTAAAAACACGTTCGAAAACAGCACTAAAATGGCAAATTGCTCAAGGGATAGGGCATGTTCGTACGCATGTTGATGTTACAGACCCAAGTCTAACAGCGTTAAAAGCAATGCTTGAGGTAAAAGAGGAATTGAAGGATTACGTAGATATTCAACTGGTAGCTTTTCCTCAGGAAGGAATTTTATCTTACCCAAATGGAGTAGAATTGCTTGAAGAAGCAATGAAAATGGGTGCGGATGTCGTTGGCGGTATTCCTCACTTTGAATTCACCCGTGAATATGGTGTTGATTCAATGAAAATTGCTTTTGATTTAGCTGAAAAATATGATCGATTAGTTGATATTCATTGTGACGAAATTGATGATGAACAATCAAGATTTGTTGAGGTTGTGGCAAAGGAAGCCTATGAGCGCGGACTAGGTACTCGTACAACAGCAAGCCATACTACAGCGATGGGTTCATACAATGATGCGTATACGTATAAGCTTTTCCGTTTACTAAAGCTTTCAAATATTAATTTTGTGTCAAATCCACTCGTAAATATTCACCTGCAAGGTCGATTTGATACGTATCCAAAACGTAGAGGTCTTACTCGTGTTAAAGAATTACTAGAAGCGGGACTAAATGTAAGCTTTGGCCATGATGATATTTTTGACCCATGGTATCCACTAGGAACGGGCAATATGCTACAGGTTCTTCATATGGGAATCCACGCTTCACAATTGATGGGCTATGAGCAAATTGTGAATTCCATTGATTTGATTACAACAAACAGTGCTAAGACACTGCACATTGAAGATCGCTACGGAATTGAAGAAGGAAAGCCGGCGAACTTCGTTGTCATGTCAGCAGAAAATGAATATGAAACAATCCGAAAGCAAGCGAAAGTTCGCTACTCATTTAGAAATGGAAAAATCATTGCAGAAACAAAGCCAAGTGAAACAATGATTACATTGGATCAAACAGAAACAGTTAATTTTAATCGATGAATAGAGAAGGGGCATCCTCAGCTGGATGCCCCTTTTTAATCATGTTTAGCTCCAGGCGCCATCGGCTCGAGGTCATAAGCCAATCGCTTCGGAAGGCAAGAAGCGCCTTCTGTCAGCGCTCGTCTTATGCTTGTCGCCGATAGGCGGCGCCTTGCGCTTTTCTAATTATGCTTGTCCCATTCTTTGCGGACTTTCGTCATTTTTATGAATGGTGACTTGATGAGGAAATGGTATTTCAATTCCGTTTTTATCAAAGGCTTCTTTAATCGCTTTTCGAAGCTGACGCTCAACACCCCAATGTTCCCCATTTACTGTTTTGGCAATTACACGGAGAACAACATCTGATACTCCAAGTGCTTGAACCCCAATGACATTTGGTCCTTCAACAATCACTGGATTCTCGTCAGCCACTCGCTCACATACCTCTTGCATCACGGTTATCGCTTTATCAATGTCTTCCCCATAGGCAATCCCAATATCTACAAGGGCGCGCATATTTCCGCGGGAATGGTTACTTACGCTAGTAATGTCACGATTCGGAATATAATGTAAGGTTCCATCAAAGCCGCGAATTTGAGTGGTGCGTAAACCCACTGCCTCTACAACGCCATCAATAGCTCCAATGGTGACATAATCGTTAACATCGATTTGCTTTTCTAATAACAAGAAAAAGCCTGTCACAACGTCGCTTACGAGTCCTTGTGCTCCAAAACCAACAGCCAGTCCAACAATTCCGGCACCGGCGATCAGACTTGCAACAGGTATATTGAAAATGCCAAAAATGGACGCAACTAACATAAAGATTAATGCATATGAAAGAATATTTTCCATAAGCCTTTGAAGCGTATGAGCTCGTCCTAAGGTAATGTTTTGTTTATCCTGTAATTTTGTAAAGGTTCGATCAATTACTTTGTTTCCGATCTTTTTTACAATGAAAAATGCAATAAAGATACCGATTAATTTTAAAATGATGATTCCGGTATTCAGGAGTAGAGCCTCCCAATTAATATCGAGAAAATCAAACAAAAATATCATCCTTCCTTGTATCATAAACCATGAACCACAGTGAACCACAGGGACGGTTCTCTTGGGTTTGCGAACCAGGAGAACCGTCCCCATGGTACTTATTGTTGTTTAGTAAGAGAATACCACAAATTGCAAAAAGGAAACATGTCTACGTAGAAAAAAATCCCCTGTGTGATTATAGGGGATTTGGTATTCCTTATTTCGTATAGTTATCAAAGTAACCTTGGATATAGATGAACGGGGTACCTTTGTCTCCGCTTCCTGAAGTTAAATCAGATAGAGAGCCAATCAGGTCCGTTAGTCTTCTAGGTGTTGTACCTTGTGCTTCCATTTGTCCGACAAGGTCGCCTTCTTTATTTTTAATAAACTCAGAGATTGCCTTTTTAAGTTCTTCACCTTTTAAGTCTGCAAAGTTATTATCAGCAAGGTATTTTAATTTAACCTCATTTGGTGTACCTTCAAGGCCTGCTGTGTAGGCAGGTGAAACAACTGGGTCAGCAAGCTCCCAAATTTGTCCGACAGGGTCTTTAAATGCACCGTCTCCGTAAATCATAACCTCGACCATTTTACCAGTTTTCTCTTTGAGGACTTCCTGGATCTGATCTACAACTGGTTGGCAATTACGAGGGAAGAGCTTCACGCTTTCCTCTGTTGCTTTGTTAGAACCAAGTAAACCATAGTTTTCATTATAGCCACTGCCATCGATTGATTCTGAAAGAATATTATCAAGGCTATAAATTTTTTCTCCGCCGTTTGCCTTTAAAATTTTCTTAGTACGGAATCTTGTGTGAATGTCACAAGTTAGCACGCTCTTTGTATAGTCTAGAATTGTTCTTGGGTTATTTGAGAAGATGACTTCACATTCAACGCCGTATTCTTCGACCAACGATTTATAGTAATCAATGTAATCAACACCTGTAAAAGTATGTTTATTATGTCCAAATAGTTCACGGAACTGTTGCTCTGTTAACACATCCGTCCAAGGATTTACGCCTTTTTCATCAAGTAAATCAAGATCTACAAGGTGATTACCTACTTCATCAGATGGATAACTTAACATAAGAACGATTTTCTTCGCGCCTTTTGCAATCCCACGAAGATTGATTGCAAAACGGTTACGGCTTAGGATTGGAAAAATAACACCGATTGTGTCATCACCAAATTTTGATTGTACATCCTTGGCAATATGGTCGATTGTCACATAGTTACCTTGAGCACGAGCAACAATAGATTCTGTAATCGTTATGATATCTTTATCTTGAATCGTAAAGCCTTCCACCTCAGAAGCGGTTAATACAGTATCAACAACGATTTGCTCGATGCTGTCACCTGTATTGATAATTGGGCCACGTAAACCCCTTACAACTGTTCCAACTACTCTTTCCAAAACAATCACTCCTACATGCTGATAAGTTTTATGTAAATATTATCTACTAGTACTATACATCTATCATGTGATATAAGTAAAATTAATATATCTAATAATGGGTATAAGGAGTATTAATATGGTAGGTAAATTAGATTTATATAAGGTTTTTAGTGTAGTTGCTAAGAATGGAAGCTTCTCCAAGGCTGCCAAGGACCTATTTATGACACAGCCTGCAGTTAGTCAAGCGATGATGCAGCTAGAAAAGGAATTGGATATAAGACTGTTTAACCGTACACCTAAAGGGGTTACTTTGACTGACGAGGGAAACCTTTTATATGAATATGTTCATTCGGCAATGAATCTCATCAATGTTGGTGAGGAAATGATTTTGGAATTTAAGAATTTAACAAAAGGGGAACTAAGAATAGGTGTCGGTGACACGATATCGAAATACTTTTTGCTCGCATATTTAGAAATCTTCCATACGGAGTATCCCAATATAAAATTTAAGATTGAAAATGGGACAACCCAGGAGCTTATTTCTTTATTGAAGTTAGGAGAGGTTGACCTCGCCATTTGTAACTTCCCGGTTAATGATCCTACCCTTGCGCAAATACCATGCATGGATATTCATGATATTTTTGTGTGCGGGAAAGATTATAAAGAGCTTTTACATAAGACCGTAAAGGTATCCGATTTAGTAGAATATCCATTAATTTTTTTAGAACCAAAATCCATTTCGCGAAAATATGTCGAGGAATATTTATTGTCAAAGGGATTAAGGATATCACCCGAGTTTGAACTGGGTTCCCATGATTTATTATTGGAGTTTGCTAAAATAAATCTAGGGATTGCTTGTGTCACGAGAGAATTTTCGCAAGAATATTTAAAAAGTGGCATCTTACAAGAGGTAAAGCTTACAGAACAGATCCCAAAACGGAGCATTGGAATCTGTTACGTTAAAAATGTTCCATTATCACCAGCATCAACAAAGTTTGTTGAAATTATTAAAAATGACGGGTGATGATAAGGGATGGTTCCAAAAGAACCGTCCCTACTCTACCTAGTCCACATAATAAATCTGCGAATTGGTAGCATCAAGGCAATAAAGTCTTCCTCCGTATGCACAGCCACCATCAATACCGACAATGTTATTTTTTCCGAAATAAACTTCGTTACTTTTATGTAGATATTTGGTTGGTGTATGACCAAAAACAACGGTCTTGTGACCCGTGTAGCCATTGTGAAATTCTTCGCGAATCCAGACTAATAAATGGGGGTCAGTTGATTCTAATGGTGTTTCAGGATGAACCCCTGCATGAACAAAAATATGAGTATCTGTTTCATAGTAGTAAGGAAAATCCTTTAGAGCTTCTATGTGTGGACGGATTTCTTTGTTCATTTGAAGAAGATTAGGCATTTCCTCCGTCGTGTACCAATATTTTGCATCATCCTTTTCAATGAAATAGCCATAGTTTTGTAAGGTTTTAATCCCGCCATTGTAAAACCATCGTTTGACGCTCATTGAATCAGCGCGGAAGGCTTCCATCATCATCTTTTCATGGTTGCCAATCAACGCAATTGCTCCTTTTTCCCGTAATTCAATTACTCTATCTAAAACAGCCCTTGAGTGTGGTCCACGATCAACATAGTCTCCCAACAACAAAAGTTGGTCTTCCTGATCATTATAGTTTACTAGTTCCAAAAGCCGTTCAAATTTATCTAAATCACCATGAATATCACTTATCGCAAGCATTCGTCTCACTCAACACACAACCTTTTTACAATAATAGGTTCTTCTATTTTAGCACACCCTACGTATTAGTGAGGAATACCCATTTCGCATACATTTTTTTAGGTGAAAAAATACTAAAAGCGATCAAAGAAGAAAGAGTGTGGAGCTAATGAACATAAGAAAACCGTTATTAGTTGCTGTTGTTTTTTGTCTTTCATCCATTATTGTGTTTGGGATTCTGGCCTATTTTGTTCATGTCCATGATGTGATTTATTTTGATAGTCATGTGATAGATTTGGTTCAGGGGATGGAATCAGCGGGACTTACCTTGATGATGAAGTTCCTTTCGTTTACCGGATCTGCACCAGTCGTCATTGTTTTATCCCTTATTATTTTGTATTTCCTCTATAAAGTACTGAAGCATCGTAATGAGTTAGTCTTGTTTATTGGAGTGATGGTCGGTTCGCCAATCTTGAACATGTTACTAAAAGGCCTATTTGAAAGGGCAAGACCAGAATTCCACAGATTAGTTGCAATTTCGGGTTATAGCTTTCCGAGTGGTCATGCGATGACTGCTTTCACATTTTACGGTATCTTCACATTCTTATTATGGCGACATGTTCCAGTAGTGTGGGGGAGAACAGTACTACTCTTATTTAGTGGAATTATGATAGTAGGAATTGGGATCAGCAGAATTTATTTAGGAGTGCATTATCCAACCGATATCATAGGTGGATATTTTGCAAGTGCTACATGGCTTGGATTTTCAATATGGACTTTTCAGTGGTTCAAAGATAGACAAGCCCACAAGCACACGAGGCTAAAAACGGGTTGAACTAGGTGAATGATGATTGTAACGATTCCCTACATTTTTAAATTGTCGAATCTTAGGGAAAGGTTTTAATTGAAAATGAAAGCGCTATCAATTATAATGAAGTCAGGTGGATGACATGTGTGGTCATCATGGTATTTGGCGAAGGTGGGGCCGATACTGTAGCGAAGTAACACGTTAAATTGCTTTATTTTAAAAAGTATTATTAAAAAGGGACCATTTAATTCAGCGGAATTAAATGGTCCCTTTTTTGCGTTGGATTACTTAATGAAGTCAGCTTCGCTTAATTCCTGTTGATTTGGCGATTGCTTTGGGGCAATGCATTTTTCATAAAATTTGTGGAAGATATAGTTCATTAGAGCATTAGAAAAAATTAAGGTAAAGAACTTAGCTGAACTAATTTTTAATTTGAAAAATTTTAACTGTCTAAGCAAAGAAATAATTGGATATGCATATATCAAATCTGCGACAAGATTGATAATAGTATAGGGGAGAAACTTCCCTTTTGAGATTGTGAACACCCAATAATTCGCAAAAAGATATGGACCTAAAATTAATATACATGTGTCACAAACCATTGCACCGACGCTTCCTTTTACTTTCCATAGCTTATGTACAGTAAAATAGAAGATCTCAAACATTAGAATGCTAGAAGAGAATAAGGATACAGGCAAGTATTTTATATACGATTTCTTTGGAAGTAGCACTGCAGCTACTACCGAACATAAAACAATAAAAAGCCTGATGCCGTTTTTTAACATTAAAAACAATCCTTTCCGATAGCAATTTTTTTTAATTTGTTCTAAGTATTAGATTCTTATCCGATAAACATGGATCTGCAACGTTATGAAATGAGCCATATTTACAAATAATAGTTTTATCACTTTCTTTTGAAGTTTCTCCTCCAAGCAAAAGGATTTAGAAATAGGTTATACCGGGATTAAGAGATAGATTAAGGTAGTGCATTGGAACTAAATAACAGTACTTACATTTATTATTAAAAGTATTTTGATATAATTTTATTTTCTGAAAAGTGTTGCTTTTGGATATTTTGTGTGATATATTAGTTCCTATCAAGTTGATGTTTGTAAGCAAGCGAGTTTACTAGTATAATTTTTTATGCTCTAGATGTATTCGGAGAATTAGGTGTCTAGAGTGTTTTAGGAGGAATAGATATGTCATCGAGAGATTCATTTAGCAATGTAATTGCAGTCGGTTTTATGTTGTTTGCATTATTCTTTGGAGCAGGGAATTTAATCTTCCCGGTACAATTAGGTCAGTTAGCTGGAGACAATGTTTTCACAGCGAATCTTGGTTTCATTATTACAGGAGTAGGGTTACCTGTTCTTTGTATACTAGCATTAGCATTCTCAGGTAAAAGTGATTTGGAGTCTTTAGCGGGACGAGTTAATCCTGTATATGGTATTTTCTTTACAGTTGCATTATATTTAACAATTGGTCCTTTTTTTGCAATTCCAAGAACGAATACAGTTGCTTATGAAATTGGGATCGTTCCATTCTTAGAAAATCAAACGAGCTATCTTCCGTTATTCCTATTTACAGTTGTGTTCTTTGGGGTAACACTATTCTTTTCTTTAAAGTCTAGTAAGATTGTTGATATTGTTGGGAAAATGTTAACACCGATACTATTAATCGTAATTGCTATTCTTATTATAGCGGCATTTGTGAATCCGATTGGTGCAATCCAAGAGCCTACAGAAACCTATATGTCAAATAGCTTCTTTAAAGGTTTCCAAGAAGGCTATAACACAATGGATGCACTTGCAGCATTTGTATTTGGAATTATCATTATTAACATCATGAAGCAGCGCGGAGCAACTTCTAAAAAACAAATCATGATTTCAACAGGTAAAGTTGCATTAGTAGCAGGGGTTTTACTAGCAGTTATTTATTCTTCACTTGCATTCTTAGGTGCAACAAGTGTAGAAGGTCTTGGATTCTTAGATAATGGTGGATCAATACTATCTGCTGCCTCTCTACACTTCTTTGGTTGGTATGGTAAAGTTATTCTTGCAGTGATTGTTATCGCAGCTTGTTTAACAACAAGTATTGGACTTATTACATCTTGTGCGTCTTATTTCTCAAAATTAATTCCTGCTCTTTCTTATAAGAAATGGGCTGTTGTCTTTACAGTATTTAGTGCGGTAATTTCAAACTTCGGTTTAAGTTCAATTATCAGTTTTTCTATACCAGTTTTAGTAGCTCTATATCCATTAGCGATTTGTTTGATGGCATTGACATTCTTACACCCACTATTCAAGGGACGTAAGGAAGTATACCAAGTCAGTATTTTAGTTACATTGATCCTAAGTGTAAATGATGGATTAAATGCAGCAGGTGTAAAAATTGCTGCTTTAAATGACTTTTTAGCATCAGTTCTTCCATTATACTCAGTTGGGTTAGGCTGGATTGTACCAGCAATAATCGGTGGTGTAATTGGTTATTTAATTAGTATCATTAAACATGGTGCTCTTAACCCAGAGCCAATTAAAGAATAAGACGAAAAGCTACTTATAACATAAAGTTGTAAGTAGCCTTTTTTATGTAAGTAGCGTTCGCTTTGTGTTAAATATATATCTTGTTATAATAGAAAGTAGGATTGTTACTGGTAAAGCAGGCAAAACCTAAGTAAGGTGTTTCTGTTTTAGGAGACAGTTTATTTAGGTTTTTTCATTTTATACGAAAGAGGGATTTGGGATGAAACTGATTGCTTCAGATTTAGATGGGACTCTATTAAACAATAATCATAAAGTAAGTGAGGCAAATGTACGCGCGATTCAAAAGGCAATGGATAAAGGGGTAAAGTTTGTAGTTGTAACAGGGAGATCTTATGATGCTGCAAACATGCCTATTAAAGAAGTAGGAATTACTTGTCCAATTATTACTTTGAACGGCGCTAGTTCTTTTGATATAAACGGGAACGTTTTACGTGACATTCCAATGGATAAATTGGTTTGTAAAAAGGTATACACAGCATGTCATAATGGTGAAATGTATACGGAGTTCTTTACCAACAAGGGCTTGTTTTCTTTTGGAAGAGATAGCTTTATTGATCGGATGACTAGATGGTGGAAAACAGTCAATCCAAATTTTACAGATGAAGAAATTAATCAAAAAATTGAACAGCGTTTCCAAGATGAAAGTGTCCAGTTTATCGAGAGTTATGAACAATTAGAGGCCATTGATGATTTAAAAATATATAAACTTTTAAGCTTTGCGGACGATGAGGAAAGACATCAGCAGGTGTATAATGAGCTAATAGATGAGACCGGAGTGGTGATCACTTCTTCTGGTTACTTAAATCTAGAGTTTAACCACCCAGAAGCTATCAAGGGCTTAGCCCTAGCAGAATTAGCTAAAAGCATGGGGATTGAAATGAAGGATGTCATGTCGATGGGAGATAACCTAAACGATAAAAGTATGCTTGAAATGGCTGGCCGTGGTGTTGCCATGGGGAATGCTGATAAAGAAATACTAGGCATCTGTAAATTTCATACAAAAACAAATGAAGAAGATGGGGTAGCTTTCGCAATAGAAGAAATGCTAAAAGAGCATTATTAATAAAATGTACAAGCATACGTAGGGAATCTATTTAGGGACGGGGTGGATGCATGAAAATCGAAAAGGTTTTAAATAACAATGTTGTGATGTGTAGAAATGAACTCGATCAAGAAATAGTGGTCATGGGCAAGGGCTTGGCTTTTCAACGAAAGTCTGGAGATACTATTGATGCTTCGAAAATTGAGAAAACATTTATCTTGCAAAAACATGGGATTACCGAAAAGCTTGCCAAGTTACTCGAAGATACATCAGAGCTGTATTTAAGTATTTCCTCCAAAATTTTAGAATATGCTAAAACTCAATTACCTAATAAACTAGATGATTACCTATATGTGGCTTTAACAGACCACCTTAGTTTCGCCATTAGTAGGCATAACCAAGGGATTCAATTGAAAAATGCCCTATTATGGGAAATTCGAAAATATTATAGACCAGAATTCCAAATTGCATTAAAAGCCTTGGATATTATTAAAAAAGAGACGGGTATTAGACTTGATGAAGACGAGGCTGCGTCAATTGCTCTACATTTGGTAAATGGGCAACTCTCAGGAGATAATATGGGAGCAGCCGTTCAGATTGCACAGATGGTAAATGATATACTAAACATAGTGAAAGGTCACTTTGATATGGAGCTTGATGAGACTTCTGTGAACTATGAACGATTTGTAACCCATCTTCGCTTCTTTGGAATGAGGTATATGCGCAAGGAAAAATTAACTGATTCCATTGAAGATTTTTTCCATAATCAGATCAAACTTAAATATTCAGATGCTTATAAATGTACGAAGAAAGTTTCAAAGTTTTTAAAGACAGAGTTTGGTTGGAAGATTTCCAAGGAAGAAGAAGTTTATTTGACCGTACATATTCATCGAGTCACAAATCGACATAAAAATCTGTGATTACGTAGATTGTAAGAGAATTACTACCGTATGAAACGCAAATTAATAAATGATGAAAGGGGTCTACCAAATGAGCAAATTTATTGGATATGTTGGTACTTATACAAAAGGGGACAGCAAAGGAGTCTATACGTTTACTTTAGATACAGATGAACAAAAAATTGAGGATGTAAAGCTTGCGGCAACTTTAGGTAATCCTACATATGTAACAGTGAGCCAGGATAATCGTTTTCTTTATTCGGTTATAAAAGATGGAGAATCGGGTGGAGTTGCTGCTTATGAAATCGATAGCCAAACAGGTGATTTAAAGCCAGTAAACCATAATGTTTCAGAAGGGGCATCACCTTGTCATGTCAGTGTAAACCAGGCAAATAACCAAGTTTTAACGGCTAACTATCATAAAGGCACAATTGAACTGTATTCAGTTAACAGTCAAACAGGAGGAATTGAATCTTCCCAATCGGTTGTTTCACATCAAGGTAAGGGGCCACATGAAAGACAAGAAAAACCTCATACCCATTTCTCAGGATTTACTCCAGATGAAAGATATGTGGTGGCAGTTGATTTAGGCATTGATAAGCTCATCACTTATGCAGTAGAGAATGGGTCATTACATGAAGTAAGTAGTTTATCGGTTCGACCAGGAAGCGGGCCAAGACATATTGCTTTCCATCCTAATGGGAAACATGCATATCTGATGACAGAGATAAGCAATGAAGTGGTTGTTTTAGCCTATGACAGTAGCAATGGAAGTTTTACGGAACTTCAATATATTTCAACCATTCCTGAGGACTTTACTGAAAACAGTCAAGGTAGTGCTATACATATTTCAAAGGATGGGAAGTTTGTATATGCGGCTAACCGTGGGCATAACAGTATTGCTGTTTTCCAAGTGAATGAGGCAACAGGGGAGTTAACATTAGTAGAAATGGCTTCGTCAAAAGGGGATTGGCCACGTGACTTTGTATTTGATCCATCAGAAAAATTCATCGTGGGCTCAAACCAGGAATCAAGCAACCTTGTGTTATATGCGAGGGACGAACAAACTGGAAAATTAACACTAATTGATTCAGATATCACTGTACCATACCCAGTCTGCGTGAAATTTTTACATAGTTAAAATAAAGAAGAGGGCCTGGGAAAAGTACCAGGTTCCTTTTTTTGTAATTCAGGACTATCCTATGTAAGCGTTTTAGTATAAAATGATTATAATAGAATAATAGTTTATATTATCCAGGTGAAAGTAAATGCTTATGGATGATATTTGTTTAAGGGAGTTTTGGGTTATGAAATATAATCAAGTTAGACGAAGTGATGGCGGTACAAGAAGAGAATATGTCTACTCCTATCTAAATGAAAAAATTATAGATTTTTCGTTATGTCCGGGTTCTCCAATTTCAGAATCTGAGATTGGGTCTCAGCTAAGTGTTAGCAGAACACCGATTAGGGAAGCTTTGATGCAACTTGCAAAGGAAGGATTAATAGAAATAAAGCCACAGATAGGGACTTTTGTATCTTTAATCGATCCGAAACATATTGAGGAATCGCGATTTATGAGGAAAGCTGTGGAGCTTGCTGTGATTCGAGAAGCGACGGAAAAACTAACTCCTGACTCATTATATAAATTAGAAAAATGCTTAACTATGCAGGAAATTGCCTTACGGGAAGAAAACGAAAAAGACTTTTTAGCTTATGATGATGAATTTCATGAACTCATTTATAAAGGGTTAGGGATGGACCGTATTTGGAAAGGAATCGACCAAATGAACGGGCAGTATAAGAGGGTTCGAATGCTTCGACTTATCACAACTAAGGCTGCGGATTGGGAGACTGTTTTGGATGAACATAGAGCTATTTTTAATGCTCTTAAATGTAAGGATGTTAAAGCGGCAGAGGCGGTTGTAACTGAGCATATTACAAAAGGTATAGCTCATTTGTATGAATTTAAGAAGGAACAACCTGACTATTTTAAGAAAGAAAGTATTTTGATTTAATTTTAATAGCTAAAAACCCACTCATCCGTATGGTAGAGTGGGTTTGTCTTAATCCATTTCCTTTTGAAGTTCTTCCATTTTGCGTGTTATCAAGGGATAAAAATATTTCCTGGCACTTGTTGTAGAGTTGCCGCCGAAAAATCCAGTTCCTGGACAGGTTTTCACATTATAGTCAGGCCCTTTATCCAGCACTCTTTCGCCGTTTCGCAGATCCCACCAATGATGGTAGGTAATACTGTCAACGGAAGGGGTTAATCCAAATTTAAGGCTAAGAGCCGCATTGACATAAATAATTGTGTCGCTTTGTTCTTTCGTCATCCCATCATGGCCAATATCAAAATTTCCAAGGTGTTCAATTGCAATGCCGACAGAGTTAGCCTTACTACCAATTGTGCCTTCTGGGACAATATGTAGTGGCCTTGAGACAGCAACTTTCCCATCTGGAAAAGTCGTAATATTTTGGGCGATATGCTTCCAGCCCATCTGATTCTTATGATAATTTTCCATACCGGTTAACAGCCCAAAATGGTTGGAGCCGTTAAACCGACTATAGTCTGGGACCCATGTATGATGCTGCTGGATTAGGCTTATTTTTCGTTTAATCTTCTGATTGAAGAGCCAATCTTTAAATTCTTCTTTTGTCATTAAAATGTGTTCCCCTTGCATATTCATCCTTCTCGGGGCAATTTTGAGAATCTGTCCTGGAACGACTTTTTCAGTTGTAAGCTTGTTTGTCGTTTTAATCTGCTCAGGGGATGTATGAAATTTTGAAGAAAGCTTCTGCAAGGAATCTCCAGCAACAACCTCATAGGAAATGGGAACCCATAGCTTCTGTCCGACAACAAATAAATCTGATTGAATCCCATTGGTGATTTTTAGTTCTTCTACAGAGATTTTAAATTTTTTTGCAATCCCAGGTAAAGTATCACCAGCTTGGACGACATATATATTTTCAGTGCTATTTGCTCCTACATCTGTAGGGAGGAAAGCGATAAAGATTAAGAAAAAAACTCCAATTACAAATGCTATCCTGTTTATCATGGCTCGTTCCTTTCATTACATGTTAGTATTAGTTTGTAAAAGAAATCTAATATTATGCTTTTTAGGTATTTAGTGTAGGTTCTTTTCAATTTTTAGAGGAAATTAGTGACAGAAAGCGAAGTAGTACTACGAAGTATATAGTATAAATCCGTCTTCACTTAGGAAGAAATTCAAAAAGTCCGGTAAAAATGACACGTCGAATTTCATCGTTGGCTTGCTTTTGCGTTGCTCACGTATTAAGAACATACGCTCCGCTACTCAAAGCTGCGCCGCCTTGAACTTCTTGGTCCTTTTTATCCTCCTTTTTGAACACGAATCTTAGAAAGAAGGCAACGGGCGGCAAGGAGGAAAAAGTCATGCTAGAGTTTGAACCATACATAGATCAATTTGCAAGAATAAAAGTAATAGGTGTTGGCGGTGGTGGAAATAATGCCGTGAATCGAATGATTGAAGCAGGGGTAGAAGGTGTTGAATTCATAGCAGTAAACACCGATGGACAAGCACTTAATCAATCAAAAGCAGAAATCACCATTCAAATTGGTGCATCTTTAACGCGGGGGCTTGGTGCGGGTGCCAATCCCGAAATAGGGATGAGAGCCGTTGAAGAAAGCAAGAAAGAGATTGAGGATGCTTTAAGAGGAGCGGACATGGTCTTTGTCACAGCTGGAATGGGCGGTGGTACTGGTACTGGAGCAGCACCAGAAATTGCAAGAATCGCTAAGAAGCTAGGCTCATTAACAATAGGCGTTGTAACAAGACCATTCCGATTTGAAGGCCGTAAGCGTGCTGTTAATGCAGATGCAGGAATTGATGCAATGAAGGAAGCGGTTGATACCTTAATAATCATTCCCAATGAGAAATTATTGGAGATTGTCGATAAGCGTACACCGATGATTGAAGCCTTCCGCGAAGCAGACAATGTTCTCCTTCGAGGGGTACAAGGGATTTCCGATTTAATTGCGGTACCAGGTTTAATTAATCTGGATTTCGCGGATGTAAAAACAGTCATGTCACATAGAGGAACAGCTTTGATGGGAATCGGTATGGCAAAAGGGGACGGGCGTGCAGTTGAAGCGGCTAATAAAGCAATCAATAGTCCACTTCTTGAAACATCTATAAGCGGAGCACGTGGTGTCATTTTAAATATTACAGGCGGAAGAAATTTAAGCCTATTCGAAATACAAGAAGCGGCTGACGTGATTTCATCAGCAACACATGAAGATCTAAACATGATCTTTGGATCAGTCATTAATGACAATTTGAAAGATGAAATTATCGTGACAGTCATTGCGACAGGATTTACTGAAAATTAAAGAGAAGAGGCATCCCTTTTGGAGGTGCCTCTTTGCCTTTTAAGGAAGTAGATAGCCAGCAGCTTGAAAAATACTGTACCAATCTTCACGGGATAACTGAACTTCACTTGCCTTCACGGAATCCTTTAATCGCTCTATATTCATGGTTCCAATTACCGGCTGCATGTTAGCTGGATGACGTAATAGCCAAGCAATTGCAATGGTCGTATTCGATACACTGTATTTTTCTGCAATTTCATCAATTTTTTGATTTAATTCTGGACATTTTTCATTGCCGAGAAAAGGTCCTTCAAAATAACCATATTGAAAAGGTGACCATGGTTGAATGGTAATGTCATTCAATCGGCAAAAATCAAGGACATCTCCATCACGGTTAATGGATTGATCAATTTGCATATTAGCTGTAACGCCACTTGCAATCATGTGGGCATTTGGGATGCTTAATTGCAGCTGATTTGCGACAATTGGTTGCTTTACATATTTTTTTAATAACTGTATTTGCATCGGCTTTTGATTAGATACCCCAAAATGACGAACCTTCCCTGAGGATTCCAACACATCGAATGCTTCTGCAACCTCTTCAGGCTCAACGAGGGCATCCGGACGATGTAAAAGGAGAACATCAAGATAGTCCGTTTTAAGTCGTTTTAAGATTCCGTCAACGGAATTAAGGATATGTTCTTTTGAAAAATCAAACATACCTTTTCGAATGCCACATTTTGATTGAAGAATAATTTTCTCCCTTACATCATCGTTCATATGTATTGCATCTGCAAAGATTTCTTCACAAGTACCACTACCGTAAATATCGGCATGGTCAAAAAAGTTCGCTCCGTTTTCTAATGCCGTTTGCACAAACGCTTCTGCCTCAGGCTTCTCTAATGAGTTGATTCTCATACACCCTACTGCCACAACTGGAACCTCTAGTGAACTGGTGCCTAGTTTTATTTTTCGCATTGTGTTAAACCTCCAAGTTTTAATATAGGACTGTTATTACTGTTGCCCATTTCTAGTCTACATATTTCGATATGGATTGGAAAGTATAGAAAAAAGGGAGGTTTTGTGATGAATCGAATAAAACGTTTATTCATGCTGTTATTATTAGCATTTCCGATGTTTTTCTTAATGGGTTGTGGAGATGACGAAAGACCTGAGGAAGGCGAGGACATTGAAGAGATCGAAGAGGAAGATGAGATCGGTGACGGCGAGATCGATGATGAGTAGAAGGTAAAAAGGAGCTCCCCCAAAACTTGGGAGGAACTCCTTTTTTAGTTATGCAGTTGTTGTTGCTGTTTTAGTATCTTTTTTCGCGTTGATTCGTTTTGTTAGGAATGGAACTGCGAATCTATCTACACCATAGTAGTATGTTGCAGCGCCTGCGAATAAGAGAACTACTGCTAATGTGTAAAGTACTGGGTTTGTGCTAACTGTTCCAGCAAGTAAGAAGTTCAGGTTCATGAATGCACCTGCGATTAATGCTGGGATTGTTGCAGCACCAAAGATTAATCCAAGTCCAACTAGAACTTCGCCCCATGGAATGAGTACGTTAATGATTTCAACGTTTGGAAGGGCAAAGCCTTCTAGGAATGTTGCGTACCAACCTGCTACTGCTGGGTGTTCGCCACCAGCCTTTGCAAGTGCTCCTTGTAGGAATCCGCCTGCGTCAAATCCTCCAGTTAATTTATGAAAACCAGCTTCTAGCCATTGAATACCTAACCATACACGTAATACTGTCCAAATAATTGCCATTTTAGGTCCTTTTAAGAATGTTCTCATCTTAATCTCCCCTTTTATTTTATATTGTGAAATTATTCACAAGATGTTTTAAAAAAAATATGATTGCTTTAGCTGCCAGCTTTTGTAGTTAGTTTGTGAAGTTTTTCACTAACTTTCTACACTCTTAATATACAGCGGATTTTCAATTAAAGCAATAGGCTTCACAAATATGACACAATTGTTTTTTGGTTGTATTTTTAGGCCCAATTTTAAAGTGTTGTATAGGTGATTATATAATCACCGAAAATTTAAATAAGGGAAAATTTTTGAAAAAGTGTTTGACTTTGGGTATTTTACAATCTATAATCCATTTATAAAGTAAAACTAGAACGTATTAATTGAATAAAGGACTCTTATCCAGAGCGGTGGAGGGACATGGCCCTACGAAACCCGGCAACCTTCAAGATTATTCTTGAAAAGGTGCTAATTCCATCAGGTGAAAACACCTGAAAGATAAGAGGAGGAAAAATCCCTCTTCTTATAGAAGAGGGATTTTTTTATCGTCAGGGTATGAAAGTTAGTTTTTGTATTAGTACTATTCCTAGTTTGCCTATAAAAATACTGGAGGTATAAACATGAAAAAAATAAGCGTTTTCTTAACTGCTGTATTACTGTTGATCGGAATTGTAGGTTGTTCGAATAGCTCAAGCAAAGCTAGCCAAGGAAGTGAAAAACCTGAAAAAATCACATTAGATTATGCCTTTTATTCGCCTACAAGTCTTGTGTTAAAAGAGTTTGGGTGGGCTGAGGAAGCATTCAAAGAAGAGGGAATTAAGGTTGAATTTGTTTTAAGTCAAGGAAGTAATAAAGCATTAGAATTTTTAAATAGTGGAAGTGCGGACTTCGGTTCATCTGCAGGGGCAGCAGCTCTCATGGCTAAAGCAAAGGGAGCTCCAATTGAATCCGTGTATATTTACTCAAAGCCAGAGTGGACAGCATTAGTGGCAAATAAAGATTCAAAGATACAAAGTATAAGTGATTTAAAAGGGAAAAAGGTTGCGGCAACCATCGGGACAGATCCATATATTTTTCTATTACGTGCATTAAATGAGGAAGGGTTAAGTCCTTCAGATGTTGAAATCGTTAATCTACAGCATGGAGATGGAGCGGCAGCGTTATCTTCTGGTCAGGTAGATGCATGGTCAGGGTTAGATCCTCATATGGCAAGAGTTGAATTAGAAACGGATGCGAACCTTTTTTACCGCAATGCAGATTTTAATACGTATGGAACCTTAAATGTGCGTTCAGAGTTTGCGGAAAAATATCCTAAGTACGTTGAAAAAGTCATTGAGGTTTACGAAAAGGCCCGTAAATGGGTGTTAGAAAATCCTGAAGAAGCAGCGGAAATTTTAGCTAAGTCCGCAAATATTGATATTGAAGTTGCAAATAAACAATTAAATGAACGAAATGATTTTTCTAATCCCGTTCCTGGTGAAATACAAATTGAGGCATTAACAGAAGCGGGTAAGGTGCTTCAAGCACAGGACATCATCGGAAAAGATGTTGAATTGGATCAACTAGTTGAAGAATTAATTAATCCTACGTTTGCGGAAAACGTAATTAAACAATAGAGGTTAGTGCCTCTTTCGTAACGGCACTCCCTCGTGATAGGAGAGGTTAAAATGAGCACAAAAGGCGGAGCGTTGACTAGACAAATTAAGGTGAAGTCAAAGCGTGAGTTTGCGTTATCGGGAAGTGTAAAAGTAATCCTACTTGGGAGTATCATCCCAGCTATTTTACTGGTGGTTTGGCAATATTTAAGCCATATTGGTGTCCTTGAAGGGCATCTTATGCCAGCACCAACGGTTATCCTTGCGAAAATAATTGAATTTGCTGGAGATGGAAGTCTTTGGGGCCATATCGGCATTACTTTATATCGAATCTTTTTTGGTTTTCTAATCGGAGTTGTTGCTGCTGTTATCTTTGGTTCATTGGTCGGCTATTTTAGAATTGCGGAACAGTTACTCGACCCGATGATTCAGGCTTTCCGTTCGATTCCGTCCCTTGCTTGGGTGCCCCTTTTTATACTGTGGATGGGGATTGCAGAACCGTCAAAAATTACACTAATCGCAGTTGGAGTGTTTTTTCCGGTTTATTTAAACATCGTGTCAGGCATTCAAGGTGTTGACCGAAAGTTGATCGAGGTAGGGAAAATCTATAATTTTTCAACGTTTGAGTTAATTAGAAAGGTTATATTGCCTGCATCCCTTCCTTCTTTTTTAGTAGGAATCCGAAGCGGGTTAGGGCTAGGGTGGATGTTTGTCGTTGCGGCTGAATTAATGGGTGCTAGTCAGGGGATTGGATATTTGCTTGTTGTTGGCCAAAACTCCTATTCTCCTGAAACGGTCATCGCAAGCATTGTACTATTTGCGATTTTAGGTAAAATAACGGACTCCATTTTGAAGAAAACAGAGGAAAAAACACTTCACTGGCAGGACAGCTTTGTGAAGTAGACCTGAAAGGATGAATAAAGATGCTGGCAGTTCAAAATGTCTCTAGAACCTTTTCGAACGGTACGACAGGGTTTAAAAATATAAACCTTGAAACAAAACAAGGTGAAATTGTGGGTGTACTAGGTACGAGTGGGTGTGGAAAAAGCACCTTATTGCGTGTCCTAGCTGGATTAGATTCCGAATATACAGGTACGGTGAAAATAAGCGGTGACATAATTAAGTCCGTTCATGAAAAGGTTGGCGTTATTTTTCAAGAATCGCGTTTAATGCCATGGTTGACAGTATTAGAAAATATCTCGTTTGGTTTAAAGAATGATAGTAAGAAAGGTGAAAAAGCTCAGGAATATGTAAAGCTAGTAGGATTGCAAGGATTTGAAAATCATTATCCAAAGGATATCTCCGGTGGGATGGCACAACGAGTATCGATTGCTCGTGCACTTATCACAGCACCTCAAGTTTTACTATTAGATGAGCCATTTAGTGCACTTGATGCATTTACTAAAATGCAGTTGCAGGATTTGCTGCTGACGATTTGGGAGAAATACAAATCAACGATGATCGTCGTTACTCATGATATCGATGAAGCACTTTATTTATGTGACCGGATTGTAATTTTAAAGGGGCAACCGGGTGAAATCTATCAAACGATACAAATTGATGATCCAAAACCCAGGTCCCGTGGGGATATAAAATTGGCACAATTGAAGGCAGAAATATTATCTCTATTAAGCTAAAGAAAGGGGAGAGTTGAATTGACAACCACACAATTAGGTGCGATAAGACCTTTTGATGAGACCTATAATCTAAAAGACTATGAACAGGTGTATAAGGACTTTTCGTGGGAAGAGGTTGAAAAGGATTTTAGTTGGTATCAGACAGGGCAAGTCAATATGGCTTATGAATGTATTGACAGGCATGTAGAAGATGGGTATGGAGACAAAGTCGCCCTTCACTACATAAATGACGATGAGGAACAAATTTTCACATTTAAAAATATCAAAGAAAAGTCGGACCATCTAGCATCGGTGTTAAAAAAGTACGGAGTGAATAAGGGAGATATTGTGTTTATCTTTTTGCCGAAAAATCCGGAAATGTATATTGCGATGATTGCGGCGGTTAAAATAGGAGCCGTTGCAGGACCGCTTTTTGAAGCATTTATGGAGGATGCGGTAAGGGATCGGATTTCGGACTGTGAGGGTCGTTTCCTAATCACAGATTCGGATTTGGTAAAAAGAGTCCCAAAACAAGACTTGCCTTCCCTCGAAACAGTGTTTATTACGGAGGGGCCAGAGAGGTGTCAGGAAAATGAAATCTCACTTGTAGAAGCACTACCAGAAACGAAATGCGAGAACAGTGTCATAGAATGGTTGGAGCTTGAAGATCGCCTTAATATTCACTATACAAGTGGGTCAACCGGGAAACCAAAGGGAATTGTGCATGCCCATCGCGCAATGATTCAGCAGTACCAAACGGGAAAATGGGTCCTTGATTTAAAAGAGGATGATATTTATTGGTGTACAGCACATCCCGGCTGGGTGACAGGAACGGTGTACGGAATCTTTGCTCCTTGGCTAAATCGTGCCACAATTGTCGTTAACGGTGGGAGATTTAATGCAGATTCCTGGTATTCCACAATTGAAAAAACAGGGGTAACGGTTTGGTATAGTGCCCCTACAGCATTCAGGATGCTAAAAGCAGAGGGCAATGAAGTGCTAAATAAATACGATTTACGTTCATTACGGCATATTCTAAGTGTGGGAGAACCGTTAAATCCTGAAGTTATTACCTGGGGGATTGAAACTTTAGGGAAAAGAATCCATGATACATGGTGGATGACAGAAACGGGCGGACAATTGATCGTCAATCTTCCATCTGAGGTCATTAAACCGGGCTCAATGGGAAGACCTTTTCCAGGTATTGAAGTTGCAATAATCGACGATGACGGAAATCCGCTTCCAAATGGTCAGGTTGGTCACCTTGGCATTAAGGCATCGTGGCCATCAATCATGAGAGAAGTTTGGAAAAATGAAGAGAAATATCATTCATACTTTGTAAATGGTTGGTATGTATCAGGTGATTTGGCTATTTTAGATGAGGATGGTTATGTGTTTTTCCAAGGGCGAAGCGATGATATGATTAATTCTTCTGGAGAGCGAATAGGTCCATTTGAGGTCGAAAGTAAGCTAATTGAACATCAAGCGGTTGCTGAAGCCGGTGTCATCGGAAAGCCAGATCCAATAAGAGGGGAAATCGTAAAGGCCTTTATCGTTCTAAAGAATGGTTACAGTCCAACGAAAGATTTACTAGAGGATATCCGCGTGTTTGTAAAACAACATCTTGCGGCACATTCCGCTCCAAGGGAAATTGAAGTATTGGATGAACTGCCGAAAACAAAGATTAGCGGTAAAATTTTAAGAAGAGAGCTAAAAGCACGAGAACTTGCAAGGGAAGTCCTTCAATAAGCCGAGTGTGCTTGATTAATATATGTGTGAAAACAGCGCGAGTATGGACTTGCGCTGTTTTTTTTTAATAAAGGAACTTACTATGAAATTGTTCAAAAGTAACGAAATAGTTGATTGCGACACACGACAGGTTTGTATCGGTCATCTGAGTCAGAAACCCCAGTTGATTGCGATACGCGGCAGGTTGTATCGTTCATCGGAGTCAGAAATCCGAGTTGATTGCGACACGCGACAGGTTGTATCGTTCATCGGAGTCAGAAAACCGAGTTGATTGCGACACGCGACAGGTTGTATCGTTCATCCGAGTCAGAAATCTCACTTGATTGCGACACACGACAGGTTGTATCGTTCATCGGAGTCAGAAATCCGAGTTGATTGCGACACGCGACAGGTTGTATTGGTCATCCGAGTCCGAAATCCCAGTTGATTGCGACACGCGACAGGTTGTATCGTTCATTCGAGTCAGAAATCCCACTTGATTGCGACACGCGACAGGTTGCAGCGTTCATCCGAGTCAGAAAACCTAGTTGATTGCGACACGCGGCAGGTTGTATCGGTCATCCGAGTCAGAAAACCTAGTTGATTGCGACACACGACAGGTTGTATCGTTCATCGGAGTCAGAAATCCGAGTTGATTGCGACACGCGGCAGGTTGTATCGGTCATCCGAGTCAGAAATCTCACTTGATTGCGACATGCGACAGGTTGTATCGGTCATCCGGGTCAGAAAACCTAGTTGATTGCGACACACGGCAGGTTGCAGCGTTCATCCGAGTCAGAAATCCTAGTTGATTGCGACACGCGACAGGTTGTTCCCGTCATCCGAGTCCGAATCACATTTTATCTCTTATCAAAGACAATGTCAGTTTACACTTCATATCTTAGGCTTTCCTATACGATAACGGTCAAATATATTTAGATTCATTATTTTGAATAAAAGCCTAATGTCTCACAAGAGGACCATATAAATGTTATAATTTGTGAAAAAGGGCGGTGGGTAGATTGTGTTTAATTTTGTTTGCCTATCAGGCACATCCTGTTTATAAATTAATTGTTGCGGCCAACCGGGATGAGTTTCTTCAACGGCCAACGGCTCCGATTCATTTTTGGGAGGATGAGCCTACTTTGTTGGCTGGAAGAGATCTTGAAAAAATGGGAACCTGGATGGGTGTCACCAAAGCTGGACGTTTTGCAGCTATAACGAATTATCGGGATCCAAGTGAAGTCTCAGTAGGAAAACAATCTAGAGGAACACTTGTAAAAGATGCTCTCATCTATAAAGGCGATATTGCGGAGTATATGCAGCAGCTAGAAGGGACGAACTCCCAGTATCCCGGCTACAATCTCTTAGTAGGTGACCCAGAACATCTCTATTATTATTCGAATGTCGGAAAAAGTTTGGAAAAGGTACAACCAGGTATCCACGGGCTAAGCAACCATTTACTTGATACAGGTTGGCCGAAAGTTCAAAAAGGTAAAGAGGAACTTTCAAAGATCATTAAAGGAGAAGATTTAGTAGAAAACCTGTTCGAGCTACTCCAAAACACAGACCGCCCGAACGACAACCTTCTACCCAAAACTGGCGTGTCTCTCGAATGGGAACGGATTCTTTCTTCATTATTTATTCAAACAAATGGGTATGGGACAAGAAGCTCGACCGTATTATTAATGTCGGATACAGAAATTCAATATGTTGAGCGGGTGCACGCTAGTACGGGACAGAGCAATAAAGAGTTTCGCTTTCCGATTAAGTCGTAAAGAGATCGTTTAGCCGATGGTATATAATAGAACAAAGATGATAAATCTACTAAAATGGGGAAACTAGTCGAAAATGGGGTATGGAGTACGAACGTATATATATTGTACTCTATTTTTTGTTTCTATTTTTCATTTATGTTACAGCTTGATAACAAGCGGAATTAAGGTGTATTTCATCTTGAAAGACCCATTATTCTGTGTCAATATGGAGAATGTGATAATTGTCGAAAAAACGTATATAGCAATTCATGTCTACTTATTCAGTAGGGCGTAATTTTGATATAGATACTAGGGAGATCGATAAAAAATGAATAATAAAGCAGTCATTTTAGGTTGCAATTACTATATAGGGTTAAGCACGATAAGGTGTTTAGGGAGACAAGGTATACATACGGTTGCAGTGGATTATTCATATGAAAATACGTATGGTGCAGATTCAAAATACTGTACGGAGCATATTATTGCACCACATTACAGAAAAGATACAGAAGGCTTTATTGCTTTTTTAAAAGAATATGCAAGAAAGCAGACAGCAAAGCCTGTTCTGATCCCTTGTCATGACAACTATGTGGAGGTCATTGACCAATATTTAAATGAACTAAAAGAGTACTATCTCATTCCGCAAACGGAGCAGGGTCTTTATACGAAAACAATGGATAAACAACTCCTTCATCAGTTAGCAACTGAACATGGAATGCTTGTTCCAGAAACGGTTCGTTTAAATGAAGAAAATTTTTATGAAAAGATCGAGGAAACGATCAAATATCCATGCGTTGTAAAGCCAACTGATTCACCAACCTTTGTTTCGATTTTTCGTAAAAAGTTATTTATCGTTAACAATCGCGAGGAGTTAGACGAAGCTCTCCAAAAGGCAAAGGAAGCGAAACAAGAGGTAATTGTTCAGCGAATCATTCCAGGATTTGATGATCATATGTATACCTTTGATGCTTATTTAAATCAGGATGCGAAGGTTACTCATTGGGTGACTGCTCAAAAATTCCGCCAATATCCGATCAATTTTGGGGCGTCTGTGTACACAGGGCAACGCTATGTTCCTGAGTTATATGAAATCGGTTCGCGCTTTTTAGAGGCGATTGGCTTTAAAGGATTTGTAGAAATTGAGTTTAAAAAGGATGCCGAAACTGGACAATATTATTTAATTGAATTAAATGTGAGGATTACCAATTTTAATGTGTTATTAAATAAAGTAGGTTTTAACTTCCCTTACATTACATATCGAGAACTTACGGGTAATCCACTTCCTCCAAAAGGCCTTAAGCATGATACGAATCAAGTGTTTTGGTATGCCTATGAGGATTTTTATGCTGTGAAGGGCTATCTAAAAACAGGTCAGCTTTCACTTGGTGAAGTTATTCGTTCTTATTTTAAACCAAAGGCCTACGCAATTTGGGACTGGAACGATCCAAAACCGTTTATCTCATTTGTAAAAATGATATCAGGAAAGAAATCAAAGAAACGTTAAGAAAAGAGGGAACAAAATGGTTAAATTACATGAGCTTCTAACAGCAATTGAGGTTCAAAAAACCATTGATGATCAGGATATTGAAATTAGTGGACTATCATACCATTCTGGAAAGGTAAAGGACGGACATCTTTTCGTATGTATAAAAGGCTATAAAACAGATGGCCATAAATACCTCTCGCAGGCAATTTCAAATGGTGCAGTGGCTTGTGTTGTTGAGGATGTGCAAGAAGGATTAGAGATTCCTCAAATCGTGGTAAAAAATAGCCGTATTGCATTAGCTCGTCTTGCAGCTGAGTTTTATGGGAAGCCATCTGAAAAAATGAATATGATTGGGATTACAGCAACAAACGGGAAAACTACAACTTCGTTTATGACGAATGCCATTTTAGAGGAAGAAGGTTACAGAACAGGTCTTATTGGTACAGTATCCATTAAGATTGACGATTTTGCGATTCCTTCTGAACTAACAACTCCTGAATCCCTTGATCTACAGTTCTACTTGGGTCAAATGGTAGATAAAGATGTATCCCATGTGACAATGGAGGTTTCATCAAACGCACTAGAAACACATCGTGTTGAAGCGGTAGATTATGATATTGTCACTCTAAATAATATCAGTCGTGAGCACATTGATTCCCACGGCTCTTTTGAAAAGTATTTTGAAGTGAAATCAGGTTTAATCCGCCATGCAAGTGAAAAAAGCTTTGCCATTTTAAATCTGGATGATGAGTATTCTACTTCCTTAATTGATCAAACGAAGGCACAGGTTATTACATTTGGTTTAGACAGCAAAGATGGTCATATTGCCTGCAAAAATTTGGATTTGACCACTGGTAGAGCGAAGTTTACAATTGAGATTTTAAAGCCTTTTTCTCGCTATGAAACCAAGATTGAACCAGGCGAATTCAAGATCGAACTATCTGTTCCTGGTTTGCACTCTGTGTATAATGCGATGGTGGCTATTACAATTGGGCTTCTTTGCGGAGTGCCGGTATCCTCCATACAAAAAGGATTAAAAAACTTTGGTGGAGTGGAACGTCGCTTTGAGTTTATTTTTGAAGAGGACATTAAAATCGTTGATGATCACTTTGCGAATGCAGGGAATATTGATGTGACCCTTCAAACTTTAAAATATATGGAATATAAGGATCTCCATTTAGTCTATGCGATTCGTGGAGAGCGAGGCCCGACGGTTAACCGTGAAAATGCAGAGGCTATCGTCAAGTGGGCAAAAACGTTAGGGTTCAACGAAATCATTGCCACAAAGAGCGTCTCCCATGTCACTTCAAAGGACTACGTAACTGATGAAGAAACAGCCGTGTTCGAGGAAGTTATGACAGAGGCAGGAATTCAGGTTGCTCTTTACGATGAGCTTGATGACGCCATTGAACAAGCCTTAACCCATGCTGAGCCAGGGGATGTTGTAATCCTTGCGGGTGCACAAGGCATGGACTACGGTGCAGGTGTTGCCCTACAGCAAATTGCAAAAATGAGACCTAATTTATCACGTGAAAAATTATTCTTCCCATTACGCAACCGTGTAGCCGGACTAACAAAAGAACAACGCCAAATGCTAGGACGCAGTGATGGGTAAAATAAAAGGCAAAAGCGATCTGTAAAAATCTAAGATGTAAAGGTGATTATAACTATGTGTGGCTTCGTTGGTTTTGCTGATTCAAAGCTTGAAATAGATAAAGTACAAGTAATAAATGAAATGATGGATACAATAATTCATAGAGGTCCAGATAGTGGTAATCACTATTCGGACGAACATGCAACATTAGGTTTTCGTCGCCTAAGTATCATTGACTTATCGGAAGAAGGAAGTCAGCCAATGTTCAATGAAGACGGGAGCTGTGTATTAGTCTTCAATGGCGAAATCTATAACTATCAAGAACTTCGCGAGGATCTCATTCAAAAAGGTCATATTTTCAAAAGTGATGCAGACAGCGAAGTCGTCATCCATGCTTATGAAGAATATGGAGTAGACCTTTTACAAAAGGTACGCGGGATGTTTGCATTTGCAATTTGGGATAAAAACAATGAATCCATGTTTTTGGCGCGTGACTTCTTTGGAATTAAGCCTTTATACTATTCACAAAATACAACAGACAACTCACTTATTTTCGGCTCTGAAATCAAAGCATTTTTAAAGCAGCCAGCATTTAAGAAAGAGTTAAATAAAGATGCGATAAAACCATATTTAACCTTCCAATATTCAGTGCTTGATGAGACTTTCTTCAAGGGTGTCTATAAATTAAAGCCTGGGCATTACATGATTTATAAAAAAGGAAATCTTGAAATTAAGCCATATTGGGATGTTAATTTTGATGCAGATAATAAAGGACTTGACCACTATATTGAAGAAATTAATAATACATTAAAAGAATCGGTTAACTATCACAAAATCAGTGATGTTAAAGTTGGCTCTTTCTTATCCGGTGGGGTTGACTCTAGTTATATCACCGCTTTATTAATGCCAAACAAAACGTTTTCTGTTGGATTCCAGGATTATGAAGGAATTTTCAATGAAACCAATTTGGCTAAAGACTTATCCGACATACTTGAAATAGAGAACTATAAAGAACTGATGACGGCAGATCAGGCATTTGAAATGCTACCAACAATCCAATACCACATGGACGAACCGCAATCAAATTTATCCTCTGTTCCGTTATACTTTTTATCAAAATTAGCAAGTGAGCATGTAACAGTTGTTCTTTCTGGTGAAGGGGCAGATGAGATCTTCGGAGGCTATGTCTGGTACCAGAAGTCTGCGAAGCTAGAAAAATACGAAAAGATTCCATTTGGGATTCGTCGTGCGATAGCCGCTGTAAGTGGTGCTCTTCCGAAAAATACTATCACAAACTTCCTTGTAAAAGGTGGCCAACCGGTAGAAGAAAAGTTCATCGGCCAAGCAAAAGTATTCGAGGAAGAAGATGCTCGTAAAGTCTTAAAAGAGGAATATCAAACCGGCCCTTCTATTCAAAGTATTACGAAAAAAGTGTATGATGATGTAAAGGGAAAAGACGATGTCACTAAAATGCAGTATCTTGACCTTAAACTTTGGTTGCCAGGGGATATCCTTTTAAAAGCAGACAAAATGAGTATGGCTCACTCGATTGAATTACGGGTTCCGTTCTTAGATAAAGAAGTGATGTCCATGGCATCACACATCCCAAGTAATTTGCGTGTGAATCAAATAGATACAAAGTATGCTCTTCGTGCAGCATCGAAAAAAGTGCTACCAGAGGAATGGTCAAATCGTGAAAAGGTTGGATTCCCAGTTCCAATGAGACACTGGCTCCGTGAAGAGAAATACTACAACATTGTAAAAGAAATGTTTGAATCCGATATTGCGAAAGAATTCTTCCATACAGAAGAGCTCGTTAAATATCTTGATGACCATTTCCACGGAAGACATAACTACGCAAGATACATCTATACGGTCTATGTATTCCTTGTATGGTACAAGAAATTTTTTGTTGAGTTATAAAGTCTGTTCTTTTCACATATACATGGTTTCTAGTAATTGTCTAATGATTGTCTTACAGAGTAAAGGGGCAGATAGAAGTGAAAAAAATAGTAAGAGGACTATTATTTTTGAATTTCGTTTGTGTCGTTTATTTAATGCTGAATGTCGAAACGGTTAAAGGCATTGCTAGAAGTTTGATTGAAGGAACAGACGGGTTCTCAACTGGGTTGCAGCATGTGTATGCCCAGGAAAAGAACCCATATCGAGAGGTGTCAAATGGTAAAGTAGAAGTATTCATACCAGTTGAAAAGATTCTACAATTACCGGAGCTCCCAAACGGCTGTGAAATTACGTCACTTACTTCCGTGTTGAATTTTCACGGTTATAGAGTTTCAAAAGTGGATATGGCTGATCATTATTTACCGAAGGAGCCTTTTACAACGATCAACAATGTTCTATATGGACCAGATCCTAATAAGGCATATGCAGGAAACCCAAGAGAATGGAGCGGATTCTTCTCTTATGCCCCTCCAATTGTACAAGCAGCGAATGCGTATTTAGGAAAAGAAGGGGCTCAAATAGAACCTGTTGACCTAAGTGGAAGCACTCGTGAGGAAATCATAATGGAGCTTGAAGAAGGGAACCCTGTGGTTGTTTGGGTAACTCTAGACTTAAGTAAGAAAAAGGTTAATTATTCTTGGAATATTCGTGACTCAAAAACAGAGTTTAATGCTCCTACAAACTTGCATGCTGTGGTTCTTAATGGTTATGTAGGTGATAAGGTGCATGTCATGAATCCGTTGCAAGGTCAAGTCACATACGATGCAGATGCGTTTTTTGCGAGCTATGTTGACTTAGGGAGTCATGCAATGACTGTTAAGTAAAAACGAAACTAGGTGTTAACATGGAACAAAAAACATTAGGCGTTATCGGTGGCATGGGTCCAAAGGCTACTTCTGTATTTTTTGATAAAATTGTCAACCAAACAGAAGCACATAAGGACCAGGACCATCTAAATATGGTAATTCTTAATCATGCTACCCTTCCAGACCGGACAAATGCAATCCTTACAAATACAGGCGAGACGTTCTTAGATGCTGTTAAAAATGATTTCAAGTTGCTAGAAGCAGCGGGTGTCGCTAATATTGCAATTCCTTGTAACACATCTCATTATTTTTACGATGAGCTTCAGAAGCTGACGAATATCCCTATCATCAACATGGTCGAAGAAACAATTAAAGAAATTCATAATCGGCATGGTGAAGGTACGAAGGTCGGAATTCTTGCAACAAACGGTACGATTCGCAGTGGAATCTATGCAGATGTTTGTAAGAAATATAACCTAGAGCTGTTGGCTCCAAATGATAGCTTACAAGAAAAGGTCATGGATATTATTTATAACAATGTAAAAAGTGATCTTGATGTTGATTCTAGTGAACTTGAACAGCTAATCAAACATCTTGTTGAACAAGAGCATTGTAAAATCGTAATATTGGCTTGTACGGAATTGTCCTGTATTAAATTAAGTGATGAGGCTGTTAAAAGCAGTATTGATGCAATGAATGTACTTGTTGAAAGATCGATTTTACGTTCAGGTAAGCATGTAAAATAAATTGCAACGCCAACAAATGAAAACGAACCAGTTCTAACTGGAAACTAAACTCACCTTCATACGGTGAGTTTTTTTATAGTATAATTCAAGATGCTTGTCGAATTTTTGGGGAATTTAGCGTCCCTAGCGCTTGTCCAAAAATCTAAGCAAATCTAGTATTTTCAAGTGTTTATGAAATATAATTGTAATATTACTTTGACGTTTTAAGACAATTTTTTATGATATAATACAAAACGTGAGAATATATAGCAAAATATGATACTTTTGGTGAAAAATGAATATTTTTCATCTTTTTATAGGTTGCTAGTTTGGTAGAAGGAGATGTGGCCGGTTGAAAAGAAAACTTCTTATGATTGGAATGGGTATATCAATAGGACTTGGAAGTTTATTGACATCTATGCCTAATACTGTATTAGCGGTTCAAAAGAATGAAGAGCTAGAAAATGAAAAGCAAGAAGTTCAGGAAAAAAAGACAGAAGTAGAGTCTGAAATCTCCCAAAAGGAGGGGGCTCTTAATGAAGTCAAACAACAACAGGTTAGTGTTGAGCAGGAAATCAAAAGACTTGATTTTGCAGTGAGTGAAACGAGAGGTAAAATTGAGAGTATAAAAGCAAAGATTCAAGAAACGAAAGAAGAAATTGAGCGTCTTGAGGCGGAAATGAAAGTGCTCGAGGAACGGATTCAAAAACGGGACGAGCTTATCAAGGAGCGGATGCGCAGTCTTCAGCAAAGTGGTGGAGTGGTTAGTTATGTAGATGTGTTACTCGGTGCAAAAAGTTTTAATGATTTTATCAACCGAGTTAGTGCGGTATCTACATTTGTACAAGCTGACCGTGAAATTATGAAAGAACATGAAGCAGATATTAAATTACTTGAGGAAAATAAAGCAGAGGTAAAGACCTTACTTGCACAGCAGGAAGACCAATTAAAAGAACTTGATCGGTTAGAGGTTCAGCTCCAAGCACAAATTCAAGAACAAAATAAAGTGATGAAGCAATTAGAGGCCCAGGAGCAGAAAATGCATGAAGAGCTCCATGCGTTAGAGGATGTTGGAGAATTATTAGCTGCGCAGGAAAAGGCAATTCAAATGGAAATCAATGCATGGAATCAAAGGCAAAAGGAACTTGAAGAGCAACGAAGAAAAGCCGAAGAAGAACGGAAAAAGGCTGAAGAGGAACGGAAAAAGGCCGAAGAAGCTGGTACTACACTGCCACCACTACCACCAGCACCTCCAGCTGCTGTGAACAATAGTGGGTTTATTAATCCAACAACAGGCCGAGTCACATCCGAATTTGGAATGCGCTGGGGAAAAATGCATTTTGGGATTGATATCGGAAAAGGTGGACGACCAGGAAACATTCCAATTTATGCGGCAGCAGGCGGTACGGTTACACGCTCACGCCTTGAAAGTAGCTACGGTAATGTCATCATGATTACCCACTATATCAATGGACGTCAAATGACCACCGTTTATGCGCACTTACAGGAACGTTTCGTTGGTCAATACGACCGAGTGGAACAAGGAGATTTGATCGGATACATGGGGAATACAGGTGACTCGACTGGTCCGCATCTTCATTTTGAAATCTATAACGGACCCTATAGTCCAACTCAATACAGTGGAGGACACTCAAACGCAGTGAACCCACGTCAATATATTTCCTTTTAAGGATTAACGCGCCCGACCAAAAATGGTCGGGGTTTTTTGTTATGGGATTAAGACGTCACCGTTTTCCAACAAAATAAAAAACCCACATCTCATGTGGGTTTAGCAACTTATAATGTTTTTGCCTTCTTTTTTAAGCCCTCAAAATCGAGGATATGAATATCCCTTTGTCCATTTACCTCAATTAGGTTTTCAGAAATAAATTTAACAAACTTCCGGCTAATGGTTTCAGGTGTTGTGCCGATGAGAGACGCTAGAACCTTTTTAGTAATAGGGAGCTTAAAGCGGCCATCTTTGGAGCGAACCCTGTCATTGAACAAGAGGAGCACGCTTGCTAATCTCTGTTCAACCTCCATTAGGCTAAGTAAGCTCATCCACTCGTCGGCTTGATAAATCCGCTCATTTAATGCCCGCATGAAGCGGAGGGCCATTTTGTGATTTCGCTCTAACGTATTAAAAAAATCCTGTTTTTGAATCGTATAAATAACAGTATCGTTAATTGCTACTGCATTCGCATAATGATTTTCTGATTGAAGCATCGCGGACTGGCCGAAAAAGTCATCAGGGAATAAGAGACGAACGATTTGTTCTTTACCGTCCTCTGCCACTTTTGTAATTTTAATGATCCCCTCACTAATAATATATAGGGTATCGGAAGGATCACCTTCTCTAAAAATCACTTCCCCTTTTTGATAATCGCGAATTTGCGTAACCTTTTGTAAAAGGTTCATTTCCTTCTCATTTAAACCATGAAAAATAGGTACCTGTCGAATAGAGCTTGGATCATGTGGACTGCTAATCATACAGAACACTTTTTCTCCTTTCAAATGCCCATAAAATGCGGACTCTTGTTGTACTATAGTTTACCTACCTTGTCGAAGTCTAAACGACTTATCGTTTCGAAAGTGTAAGAGCATGACTTACTTTTTTCGGTTCCTTTACTTCAAGAGGATTGTTGTACTACAATAGAGTTTCACTTTATGTTATTCCAAAACTTTTTATTTAAAAAAATTACTTGTAAAACTTGATTTACATCAAGGAAACTTTCTGTTTTCGACTATAAGATAAGAATAACATATTTATTAAGAATTATGACTATATAATGACACTTATTTTGCCTATTTTTTTGGCTTTTTTCAGTAATTTTCCAATGTAAGCATTTTACTAGAAATCAGTGGAAAATGAGGTATAGTAGGTGTAGACGTCATATTTCTATAAAATACAAATATTGTCTATTAAGTATTACAAGTATGTAATGTAATATGGAGGCTAATCACAAATGGATAATCAACAAAGGAAAAATGTGTGGGAGTCATTCTACGGCCCGAACATGGGTTATGTCTTTGACATGTATGAAAATTACAAGAATGATCCAAGTTCAGTAGACCCTTCTGTGAAAGCGCTTTTCGAAGAACTTGGGCCACCACCAGCAGATGAGCAAGCAGCAACAGCAGAGTTAGTAAGTGGGGGTATCTCACCGAAGACAATCAAGACGATCACATCTGGAGTTAAATTAATTAAGAGCATTCGTGCGTACGGCCATATAGCGGCAGATATTTACCCAATTCGCACTAGACCAATGCCAGATACCAGCTTTTTAGAGCCTGGTTATTATAATCTTACAAAAGAAGATTTAATGGATATCCCAGCGACATATATTTGGGAGGAAGCACCTCCTTCAGTTCAAACAGGTTGGGATGCGTATAAGCATTTAAAATCTGTTTATACTCAATCAATTGCTTATGAATTTGGACATGTTGATTCCGAAGATGAAAGACAATGGTTAAGGCAACAAGTCGAAATCAATGGACTTAACTTAAAGCTAACTGCAGATGAAAAGAAACAATTAGCTGAGCGTCTAATGAATGTCGATGGTTTTGAAAAATTCTTACACAAAACATTCGTTGGTCAAAAGCGTTTCTCAATCGAAGGATTAGATATGCTCGTCCCAATGCTTGAGCGCTTAATTCAAGAAGGAAATAGTGACGGTACTGACAATATTATGATCGGTATGGCTCACCGTGGCCGTTTGAATGTGCTTGCACATGTTTTGCATAAGCCATATGAACTCATTTTCTCTGAATTCCACCATGCACCAAACAAAGAGTTAATCCCATCAGAAGGTTCTAGAGGGATTAACTATGGTTGGTCTGGTGATGTGAAATATCACTTAGGTGCTGACCGTGCTGTTAAAGGTCCTAAAGAGCATGTAACTCGTATTAATCTTGCAAACAACCCAAGTCACTTGGAGTTTGTAAACCCTGTAGTGTTAGGGATTACTAGAGCGGCTCAGGACAACACAAGTAAAGCTGGTTACCCAGTTCAGGATAAGCAAAGTGCAATAAGTGTACTTATCCATGGTGACGCAGCATTCCCTGGTGAAGGAGTAGTAGCTGAAACTTTAAACTTAAGTAGATTGAAAGGCTACGATACTGGGGGAACTGTTCATATTATTGCAAACAATATGGTTGGTTTTACAACAAATAATACAGACTCTCGTTCAACTCGTTTTGCGAGTGACCTTGCGAAGGGTTATGAAATTCCAATCTTACGTGTAAATGCAGATGACCCTGAAGCTTGTCTTGCTGCAATTCATTTTTCGTATGAGTATCGTAAGCGTTTTGAAAAGGATATCTTAATTGATTTAGTTGGATACAGACGATTTGGTCACAATGAAATGGATGACCCGAGCGTAACACAACCGTTATTGTACAAAAAGGTTGCAAATCACCCTGTTATTGCAGATAAGTACGGAAATCAGCTTGTTGCTGAAAATGTAATAACAACAGAAGAACTAACCAAAAAACGCGAGGAATTCATGCAAAGTCTTCAATCTATTTTTGATGATTTTGTGGAAAATGAAGAGCGCGTGAAGCCGAAGAAGCCAAAAGCATTGTCTTCTATTCCAGAATTCGATACAACAGTACCTGCAGACCTATTAAGAAGTATCAACAGAGGACTATTACAGTGGCCTCAATCACTAACGGTTTATCCGAAGCTTGAACGTATTTTAAAACGACGTGAAACGGCTTTAGATGAAGAAAACAAAGTAGATTGGGCATTAGCTGAAACACTCGCTTACGGATCTGTTCTTGCTGAAGGGAAAACAGTTCGTTTAACAGGTCAGGATAGTGAAAGAGGAACATTCGCTCATCGTCATGTTGCTTTAAATGACTATGAAACTAATGAAAAATATATCCCATTGCATAATATTCCAGAGGCGAAGGCATCATTCTCAATCTATAACAGTCCATTGTCTGAAACAGCTGTTCTAGGATTTGAATATGGCTATAGTGTTCAAGATGAAAATGCACTTGTCCTTTGGGAAGCACAATTTGGGGACTTTGTGAACGTGGCACAGCCAATTATTGACCAATTCATATCTTCAGGTCACGCAAAATGGGGCCAAAAATCAGGTCTTGTTATGCTTTTACCACATGGATACGAAGGACAAGGTCCAGAGCACTCAAGTGGAAGAGTGGAACGTTTCTTAAATGCCGCTGGGGAATATAACTGGATTGTTGCGAACGTAACAAGCGCTTCTCAATACTTCCATTTATTAAGAAGACAATCATTGCTTACTTCAACTGATGAAGCAAGACCATTGATTGTGATGACTCCTAAGAGTCTACTTCGTCACCCACAAACAGCATCATCACTAGCTGATTTAACGGATGGAAGCTTTAAGCCACTACTTGAGCAACCAGGAATGGGAACGAACAAAGACAAAGTAACTCGCCTAATCTTATGTACAGGTAAAGTAGCGATTGATTTAGCAACAGAAGCTGCGAATTTACCGGCAGAAAAGGCGGATACTCTTCATATTGCGAGAGTGGAGCAAATGTATCCATTCCCTAAGAAAGAGCTAGAAGAACTAGTAAGCCAGTATCCTAACCTAGAAGAGGTTGTTTGGGTTCAAGAAGAGCCGAAAAACATGGGAGCATGGCCAGCTCTACAATCGGTATTAATGGATATTTTATCTGATGAAATTAAACTAGATTATATTGGTAGACCGAAGCGTTCAAGTCCTGCTACGGGTGACCCAGATATTCACAAACAAGAACAAGCGTGGATTATGCAAGATGCATTGCTTACAGACAAAGGAGGGAATCAGCAATGATCGAAATTAAAGTACCGGAATTAGCTGAGTCCATTACAGAAGGAACAATTGTTGAATGGTTAAAAAAAGAAGGCGAACTCGTGAATAAAGGTGAGTCAATCGCTGAACTTGAAACTGATAAAGTAAACGTTGAAATTAACAGTGAGCATACAGGTGTTATCAAGCAATTCTTATTCCAACCTGGTGATAATGTTGAAGTTGGTCAAGTTATTGCAAAGCTTGATGAAAATGGTTCAGAATCAAGTGCACCAGCACCTGCTGAAGAACCTAAAGCTGAGGCAGCACCACAAGCTGAAGCAGCAAAATCAGAACCAGTTGCAGAAGCATCTACAGAAGAAAAAGGCAAGCCAGCAATTGCTTCACCTGCAGCGAGAAAAAGAGCAAGAGAACTTGGCATTGACTTAAATGAAGTACCATATAAAGATCCACTAGGACGTGTTCGTGTTGAAGGTGTTGAGGCTTATAAGCAAGCTCAAACAGCACCAGCAACTCCAGCGCCAGCTGCAAAACAACCTGCAGTTGCACCAGTGGTAAATGACGATCCACGTGTAGAACGCATTAAAATGTCTAGACGTCGTCAAACAATTGCAAAACGTCTTGTTGAAGCACAACACACAGCAGCAATGTTAACAACATTTAATGAAGTTGATATGACTGCTGTTATGGACGTAAGAAATCGTCGTAAAGACGCTTTCTTCAAAAAGCATGGCGTAAAACTTGGTTTCATGTCATTCTTCACAAAAGCGGTTATTGGAGCATTAAAGGCATATCCATATGTAAATGCTGAGATTCAAGGAAATGAAATCCTTCTAAAGAATTTCTATGACATCGGTGTTGCCGTATCTACAGATGAGGGCTTAGTTGTACCAGTTGTACGTAATGCAGATACATTAAGCTTTGCAGGAATTGAATCTGAAATCGGGCGCTTAGCTGAAAAAGCAAGAAACAATCAATTAGGTCTAGGCGACCTTCAAGGTGGAACTTTCACAATTACTAACGGTGGAACATTCGGTTCTCTAAACTCAACACCTATTATTAACGCACCACAGGTCGGTATTTTAGGAATGCACAAGATCCAAAGACGTCCTGTAGTAGTTGATAAAAATGATACGGTTGAAGTACGTCCAATGATGTATGTGGCATTATCTTATGACCACAGAATCATCGACGGTAGAGACGCCGTAGGATTCCTAGTAAAAGTAAAAGAACTATTAGAAGATCCAGAAGATCTATTATTAGAAGGTTGATTCATAAAGGCACATGCTCCAATGAGAGAGCATGTGGCTTTTTTTGTTTATGAGTATGAAAAAAAGCTGCTTCCTAAAGAGGAAACAGCTTTTGAATGACTTATTAAATGACACCGTGAGCGATCATTGCGTCAGCTACTTTTAGGAAGCCGGCGATGTTAGCTCCATATACAAGGTTTCCAGGATGGCCATATTCTTCAGCTGCATCCATGCTATTGCGATAAATCGAAGCCATGATGTCCTGAAGCTTGCTGTCGACTTCTTCAAATGACCAAGAAAGTCTCATGCTGTTTTGTGACATTTCAAGTGCAGAAACGGCAACACCACCTGCATTAACTGCTTTCGCTGGTCCGAATAGGACATTGCTTTCAATGAATAAATCAATTGCTTCTAAAGTAGAAGGCATGTTTGCACCCTCACCAATTGCCTTTACACCATTTGAAATGAGTGTTTGAGCTGATTCACTGTCAATTTCATTTTGAGTTGCACAAGGTAATGCAATATCACAAGGGATTGACCAGATACCTGAGCAGCCTTCAATATATTCTGCTTCTGGGTGTTCTAATACATATTCACTAATACGTTTACGTTCAACTTCTTTGATACGTTTGATGGATTCAAGGTCTAACCCATTTTCATCATAGATATAGCCGTTTGAATCACTACATGCAACCACTTTTGCACCAAGTTGTTGAGCTTTTTCAATCGCATAAATAGAAACATTACCGGAACCTGAAACGACAACTGTGCTTCCTTCAAAAGAAAGACCTTGTTCTTTCAGCATTTCCTCAACAAAGTAGACAGTACCATAGCCTGTTGCTTCTGTACGAACTAAGCTTCCGCCATAGCCAAGGCCTTTTCCAGTAAGAACGCCTGCTTCAAAGCTACCTTGAAGTCTTTTGTATTGACCAAACATGTAGCCGACTTCTCTTGCTCCTACGCCGATATCTCCAGCTGGTACATCGATATCAGGACCAATATGTCTAGCTAATTCAGTCATAAAGCTTTGCGTAAATCGCATAACTTCGTTATCCGATTTTCCTTTCGGATCAAAGTCAGATCCACCCTTACCTCCACCGATTGGAAGGCCAGTTAAAGAGTTTTTAAGGATTTGTTCAAAGCCGAGGAACTTAATGATACTTGAGTTAACGGATGGGTGGAAACGCAAACCACCTTTATAAGGGCCAAGTGCACTGTTAAACTGAACACGATAGCCACGATTTACATGGATTTCGCCTTGGTCATCAACCCAAGGTACTCGGAATGTAATCATTCTTTCCGGTTCAACGAGTCTTTCCAAAATCGCGTGTTTCATGTATTTTGGATTTTTAGCAAACACAGGTACAAGAGAAAGGAAAATTTCCTTTACTGCTTGGTGGAACTCTGGTTCATGAGGATTTCTCTTCTTAACCTCCTCATATACTTTGTTCATATAATCGGTTGCTTGTTTTAACTCTGGTACAGGAATAGACTTTTCGATCATAGCCATCGTGTACATTCACCCTTTCTTTGCTATATATTTTTTGATGAAGTCAATAAGTTCGGTTAAAATGACACATCACATTTCTTGGTCCTTTTAATCCACCTTTTTGAACTCCATTTTTAGTACAAAAAAAATAAACGGACGTTTTATCTGTAAATTCTTGATATTTATTATTTTATAATGAATAATTAATCTAAACAATATTAATAAAAGATATAAACAATGCCGTAATGAGATGGATTAAGGAGGACACCTTGTGGAACTTAGACAATTAACTTATTTTATTGAAGTTGCAAAACGAGAACATGTTACGGAAGCGGCGAATTCAATGCATATTGCACAATCGGCAGTAAGTAGGCAATTGTTCAACCTTGAATCCGAATTAGGTGTAGACTTGTTTATTCGAGATGGACGAAATGTGAAATTAACGCCGATCGGAAGAGTTTTTTTAGATCATGTCGAGCAGGCATTAAATGTACTAGATAATGCAAAACGTGAGATTGAAGAATATTTAGATCCTGAACGAGGAACAATTCGAATCGGATTTCCTAGTAGTTTAGCAGCTTATACCTTACCAACAATGATATCTGCATTTCGTGAACGTCACCCACAAGTAAAGTTTTCATTGTCACAAGGAAATTATTATTCTTTAATTGACCGAGTGAGAACAGGCGAAATCGACATGGCTCTGTTAGGACCCGTGCCAAATCAGGAAAAGAAGATTACTGGCACTACTTTATTTACGGATAAGATGGTGGCACTTTTACCACGGGCGCATCCACTTGCTGAGAATAAGTCATTAAGTCTTAGCCAATTAAAAGAAGAACAGTTCGTATTATTTCCGAATGGATTTATCTTACGAGATATCATTGTAAAAGCATGTAACCAGCTGGGCTTTCAGCCGACAGTTTCCTTTGAAGGAGAAGATATTGATGCCATTAAAGGTCTTGTTTCAGCAGGACTAGGAATAACAATTATTCCTGAGGTGACCTTAATTGAAAATATACCACGTTCTACTGTGAAGGTTTCGGTTCTACAACCTGAGGTGACCCGTTCGGTAGGTGTTATTATTCCCAAAGAGCGAAAATTGCTCCCTACTGAACAGCTCTTTTATGACTTTTTAAAGGATTATTTCTCATTTTTAGACAAATTTCAATACTGAGGGTTGGTCTATTTCCGTGGAAATAGACGGATTTTGTCGATTAAAGGGGAGCCTTATGAAGGCTCCCCTTTAGGTTATCCTACCAGTTTCAAGCCAACCGCTGCACTAATAATGAGTCCAATAAACAAGAATCGTTTCCAGTCTTTCGGTTCGCCATATAGGATCATTCCTAAAATGGCTCCACCAGATGCTCCAATTCCTGTCCATACCGCATATGCCGTGCCCATAGGCAAAGTTTCCATCGCTATGCTTAGAAATAGGAAGCTACCTCCAAAAGAGGCAAGCAGTAAGACTAGTGATTGCCAATTTTTCTTTTGATGAAGTCGATTAATCAGCACAACTCCTAACATTTCAAAAACACCTGCAATAATGAGTGAGACCCATGCCATTAACCTTCAGCTCCTTCCGAGTGCTTTTCTTTTGTAACAAGCTTCAGACCAATTACTCCAACTAGAAGCACTCCTATTAATAGAAGCTTTGCCAGTTTGACTGGTTCATTAAAAAACAAAATCTCTGATATGACAGTTCCAGCAGTACCTAGTCCAACAAAGACCGCATAAGCCGTACCAACCGGTAACTTTTTCCCTGCTGCAATAAGTGCATGAAAGCTGATATAGATCGCAATGACAGTTCCAGTCCATGTCCAAAAACTATCTGCATGCTTTAATCCAATCACCCAAAACACTTCAAAAAATGCCGCAAAAAAGACTTTTAGCCATTCTAAGTTCATTTATGATTCCCCCTTATAGTTGCGGTTAAAAAGAAAAAGCCCAAGAGATTATAACAAATGTATAATCTCCCAGGCTTTTGTCCCTCCGTGGCATAGCATATTTGCTATGAGTTTTCTCTCGGACCAGACTAGCGATGGCTACGGAACCCTAGAAAACCTTTTTATTCAACTTTTTTCATTATATAATAGAAACCTTTTTGTAGAAAGAGGGAAAAATTACTGTGGTCGTTTTTGGATGGAAGTGGATGTTTTTGATTGATTTATAAAAAAGGTTTCAATATAATGAGAGTACAATCCATGAAGGATGTGAAATGATGTTAACTCCAGAAAGACATCGGCTTATTCTATCGTTACTAAAAGAACATGGGGTTGTGAAACTTCAAGAGCTGATTGAGAGAACAAATTCGTCGGAATCAACGATTCGTCGTGATTTAGTACAGCTTGAAAATGAAAACAAATTAAGAAGGGTCCATGGTGGGGCTTCATTCATTCACGGAAATCAATTGGAACCGAGTTATATAGAAAAAACAGCAAAGAATATAAAAGAGAAACAAGCGATTGCTAAATATGCATCAGAGCTTATTCAAGATGGCGACTCCATTTATTTGGATGCAGGGACAACGACACAAGAACTAATTCCATTTCTTGACCACAAGGGAATTACTGTGGTGACAAATGGAGTGAACTTGATTGAACCCTTACTTGAAAAAGGGATCACTACCTATCTAATAGGTGGTGTTTTGAAACCGAGTACAAAAGCCTTAATCGGGAGTCGGGCATTATCAAGCTTGAACCTTTATCGGTTTGATAAGTGCTTTTTAGGAGTAAATGGGATTGATTTGAAGTATGGCTTTACAACCCCAGATCCTGAAGAAGCTCTGATCAAACAAACGGCAATGGGCTTAGCGAAGGAAAATTATATATTGGCTGACCACACGAAATTTAATGAAGTTTCTTTTTCGAAAATTTCTTCCTTAAAGGATGCCACTTTAATAACAGATAATGGATTAGCAAAGAATGAACTTACATCTTATCAAGAACATATCAACATAAAGGTCGTGACACCATGATTTACACAGTTACGTTAAATCCTTCCATTGATTATTTTATCGAGTTGGATGAATTTTCGGTGGGTGAACTGAATCGTATTAAAACTGATCGAAAAAGCCCGGGTGGAAAAGGGATCAATGTTTCTACTGTTTTACAAAATGTTGGGGTAGAGAGTGTGGCATTAGGGTTTATTGGCGGTTTTACTGGTAAATTCCTTATCGATACCTTAACAGAAAAGAATATCAAGACAGACTTTGTCACTGTAGAAGGCGACACAAGAATTAATGTGAAACTCCATTCTGATGTGGAGACTGAGATAAATGGGGCAGGTCCACAAATAACATCTAACGAACTTGAACAGCTTTTAGAGAAGTTTGATCAAATGAAAAAAGGAGATGTGGTGGTACTTGCAGGAAGTATCCCGGCATCGTTACCGTCGACACTTTATCAACAAGTCGCCGAGAAATTGCAAGACAAGGAAGTTAAAGTGGTTGTTGATGCTACAAGAGACTTATTAATTGAGGTACTTCCATATCAGCCGTTTTTAATTAAACCAAACCATCATGAATTAGGTGAAATTTTTGGTGTTGAAATCAAGAATGCCGAAGATGCTATTCCTTACGGGAAAAGGCTTATTGAAATGGGGGCGCAACATGTCATCGTTTCGATGGCGGACAAAGGTAGTTTGCTATTTGTGGATGATGAGGTCTTTATTGCGAACATTCCTAAAGGGAAATTAGTTAACTCAGTAGGTGCTGGGGACTCAGTCGTGGCGGGTTTTATTGCATCTTATTTCAAAGAACAGATTGCGACAGATGCATTTCGTTTTGGGGCAACAGCCGGCAGTGCCACAGCCTATTCTGAAGGATTAGCAACGGAAGAGAAAATAAATGAATTGATTTCACACGTACAAGTGAAAAAGATATAGAAAGGAACATGCAGGATGAGAATTACGGATCTGTTGAAGAAAGATACGGTCATTATTGACCTTGTTTCTTCATCAAAGCTTGAGGTCATTGATGAATTGGTGTCAAAACTTGATGAAGCTGGCCGCCTACAGGATAAAGAACAATACAAACAGGCAATCTTAACAAGGGAAAGCCAAAGTACAACAGGAATTGGTGAAGGAATAGCAATACCACATGCGAAGACAGCTGCGGTGAAGACACCAGCGATTGCATTTGGACGCTCGATAAAGGGAGTAGATTATGATTCATTGGATGGACAACCAAGCCATTTATTTTTCATGATTGCTGCAAGTGAAGGGGCAAATAATGCACATCTTGAAACACTTTCAAGATTGTCTTCATTATTAATGGACGTGGGTTTTCGTGAAAAGATTATGCAGGTTCAGACTCCAGACGAGTTGATCGATGTGATTAATGAAAAAGAAAATGAGTCAGAGGAAGTAGAAGCGCCGGTTGAGAAAAAAGAAGGACAGCAAAAGGTTCTTGCAGTAACGGCATGTCCAACCGGAATTGCACATACGTATATGGCAGCAGACTCATTGAAGGCGAAAGCAAAAGAAATGAACATCGATATAAAGGTTGAAACAAATGGTTCAACAGGTGTGAAAAATGAACTCACTCAAGAAGATATTGATGAGGCAGTAGCAATCATTGTAGCTGCAGACAAGCAAGTAGAGATGGCTCGTTTTAATGGTAAAAAGGTAATTCAGGTACCGGTAGCTCAAGGTATTCGCATACCAGAGGAATTATTAACAAGAGCGGTTAATCAGGATGCCCCCATTTACCAAGCTGAACAAACCGAAAAGAAAAAAACAGAAGGCGGAGAAAGAAGTGGCTTTTATAAGCATTTAATGAATGGTGTTTCTAATATGCTTCCGTTTGTTGTAGGTGGCGGGCTATTAATTGCCATTTCATTTATCTTTGGAATAAACGCTTCTGACCCGAATGATCCATCTTATAACCCAATTGCAGGCGCGTTGATGACAATTGGAAGTGCCAATGCGTTTCAATTAATGATCCCTGTCTTAGCAGGATTTATCGCCATGAGTATTGCTGACCGACCTGGATTAGCACCAGGTATGATTGGTGGTCTAATGGCGACAACTGGAGGAGCTGGATTTTTAGGCGGATTAATAGCTGGTTTCCTTGCAGGATATGTGGTCTTATTACTGAAGAAAGTCTTCTCAGGTTTACCATCCTCATTTGAGGGTCTAAAACCAGTGTTGATTTATCCGTTCATTGGGATTTTGATTACAGGTGCGATTATGTATGTACTTGTTGGTCCGTTAAAATTTGTAATGGATGGGTTGACCGGTTGGCTTGAAGGACTAGGTACAGGGAACTTGATTGTACTTGGTTTAATTCTAGGTGGAATGATGTCAATTGATATGGGTGGCCCAATTAATAAGGCGGCATTTACCTTTGGAATTGCCATGATTGATGCTGGAAATTATGCACCACATGCAGCTATTATGGCGGGTGGAATGACACCACCTCTTGGATTAGCTTTAGCAACAACTCTCTTTAAAAATAAATTTACAAAGCAAGAACGCGAAGCTGGTAAAACAGCTTACTTCATGGGTGCATCGTTTATTACAGAAGGTGCAATTCCATTTGCTGCTGCTGATCCTGGACGTGTAATTCCTTCTGCGGTCATTGGTTCTGCAGTTACGGGTGCACTAACCATGTTGTTTGGTATTGGCTTACCAGCTCCACATGGAGGAATTTTTGTCATTCCTTTTGTAAATGGTAGCTGGGCGTTATACGTACTTGCGATAATTATCGGTACAATTATAACGGCTCTATTAGTTGGATTCTTGAAAAAGCCCATAAAATAAGGGAGTTACCCCGTGCTACTTAGGCACGGGGTATTTGTTACGATAATGTGATGGGATTATAGGTAATCGTATGATTGTTTTGATGTAACGCATTGTTAGCGGAGGTCGGGGTGAGGACGAGATGTCCAATATTATTTCCGGTTTCAATGATGGGACCTTGATTCGTAGAAAGGTAGCGAATTTTTTCTTTCCAAGTAAAATTGGTTGGACAAGGGGTATTTCTCTTTTGTTTAACGATATCGTAGGTCTCATCACAATATCTGTTGATTTCTTTGTTCCTTCGTTTAGCTGCATTTAAGGTAACGATTGCCTTCATCAATCCGCCTTGTATTCCTGAAAAACTCATATTGTTCATCGGACTGCTTGTAAATTGGTAAATACAAAGGTGATCACCATCGGGAAATTCGATATTGGTCGTAACAGTAGAAGCGTAATGCACATCTCCCGATAAGATAAAACAGTGACTCGGGTTCCACTCTTTGAGTTGGTACAGGAGTTCACTAAAGCCCTCTCCATTATACTTCCAAGACTCAAAATCAAATGCTGTTGTTGCAGGAATTCCAATTGTTTTTAATGGATAAATATATTGATTGATGAAGGACTCGATTAAGCCTATTCCATAAACAGGTGCAGGTGAAATAACAAGGAGTGGTTCACCGCTTTTCCATCCACTTGCGTATAAACAGTCTGTTACCGTCTGCCAACCGTGTTTGCCAATAAGCTGAGGAGGACGGTCCTTTTCTTCGATCTTACGCCCAAGAAAAACAGGGAGAGGGGTGTGGTCGTACTTTCGTTGTGTTCTTGTATCAAGGAAAATGGATGTTGGATTTGTCGGTGCAACAAAATTCCACTGATCAAACTTCCAAAGTGTTTCTTCCCATGCATCATGTGACTGTGAACGAGTATCATAAGTTTTACTATATCTCCACATCTTACGGAGAAATGCAGGTTCAAATCGGTCTGGGTCATTACCCCAACCTTGAAACAGCCAATATGCCATAAGTCCATTGGCAACCACATGTCTTCCAAGTTTTGATGAGTAGACGCTATTTTTCCAATTGTGACTGATGTTCCAATCATCTGTTATATCATGGTCATCAAAGATCATATAGGTTGGAATGTTGGCAAGTAACCTTCTTACCTTTGTAAGTGTTTGATAGGTTTCCTTCACATCTGCCACTTGTTCGTTATACTCTTTCTCGTATGCTTTCTTTTCCTTTTTTCGCTTGTCTTTTTTGGAAATAAAATAAATTTGATCCTTCTTAACTTTGTCTTTAAATGTTGGGAAATTACAGTCATCTGTGTAAGCATTCCAAAGCTCAGGTGACCATGATAGTAAATAGAGAGCGGCATATTCGCCAAATGTCATCGCATGGTTCCGGGCATGTGAGGAGGTGAATTTGCAAAATTGCTCCATGATAAATTGTCTCCCCCGAGCCTGGTTTATTGATTTTTTGAATGGTTTTTCGTTGAGGCGAGGCTCTACTTCAGTAAGTTTTTCTCCGTTTCCAATGAGCTTTTTACCGGCTTTCACCATGATCTGAAATATCGGATCTGCTACATCATCTGCATAAATTTGGTCACCTAATAAAAATAAAGCGTCAGGGCGCTTTTCGAGGTCTAGATAGTTCATTTCGATTGTTTCGTCTCCCTGGCTAAGAGTATCCTCACCTTTTCCATGAGGCTTTCGACATGACCCGTATAGGAGATTCGTTTTTTGTTGAGTTGGATCCGGAATAAAAAAGCTAGGATAATCGAGGTCTCCATATGTGATGGAGTTTGGTTGCTCTTTTCCTAGAAGTCCGAAATCGTGTAAGTCATGTATTTCAGAATTTTTTTGGAAAAAGAGATTATAGCCTAAGAGTGTGTTGATAGGGAAATGGGTTTGATTTGGTGGTGTCAGTTTGATTAGGCTAATATAAAGTTGTTTCCCAGCACGAAAGGTCGTTGTTTCAGAATCACAATCTATTTCATGGTACGCATAATTGGTACCAACTATTTTTTCAATGTGATACAGCTTTGCACCAAGTCTGTATCTTTTTCTTAATGCAATCCAAATATAAATGTGAGAAGGCACAACTCGTCGCAGGATTGGCCCCGATAAAATTGTCGGTATATCCATTTTGTTCACCATCCCATTTTTTTATATCCTATTCAGGGATTTAGGCGACCGTTCATTTCAGGTATGTAACAGAGTTGTGTTGGAATAGGAGAGTTAGAGAGATCGCGACGGGGAAAAAGGAGCATAAGCGAGGGAAGCCAAACAAAAAAACTTCGGGTAACAAAATAGTTTGTCAAATTTAGGTGAAACAGCTTATAATTCGTTATAGCAGTAGGAAATCACAAGGAGCGAGCAAAATGATTCGACGTTTTTTTGCATATTATAAGCCCCATCGCACATTATTTTTAATAGATTTTAGTTGTGCGGTGATTGTTGCGATTCTAGAACTGGCCTTTCCGCTTGCGGTGCAATGGTTTATTGATAAACTTTTGCCAACTAGTAACTGGTCTGCAATCGTATGGGTGGGCATTGGATTGTTAGTATTATATTTAGTTAGCTCAGGTCTTCAATTTATTGTAGGCTATTGGGGTCATAAGCTAGGGATTAACATTGAAACGGATATGAGGCAGCAGTTGTTTCAACATGTGCAGCGGCAATCATTTCGCTTCTTTGATAATACAAAAACAGGTCATATCATGAGCCGCATTACGAATGACTTATTTGATATTGGTGAGCTTGCTCACCATGGTCCTGAGGATTTGTTCATTGCCATTATGACCTTTGTTGGTGCATTTTGGATTATGTTAACGATCAATGTGAAGCTTGCCTTAATTGCAATTATTGTTGTGCCATTTTTAATATGGTTAATTGCTTTTTCAAATGTTCGCATGAATCGTGCGTGGAAGGCGATGTATAGCAATATTGCGGATGTAAATGCGAGGGTCGAGGACAGTGTTGCAGGGGCGCGTGTTGTCCAATCCTTCACAAATGAAGAATTTGAAATTTCTAGATTTACAGTTGATAACGGTAAGTTTCGTCGTTCAAAGCTTAGTGCTTATAAAGTAATGGGGTCAGCATCTGCTGGTATCTACCTCATGACACGCTTGTTTGTCCTTATCGTGTTAGTAGTCGGTGCATGGTTAAGCTTTAGCGGGGAGCTTACTTACGGGGAATTAGTTGGATTCGTCTTATATGCCAATGTCCTGTTTAAACCGATTGACAAAATTAATGCCCTCCTGGAACTGTACCCAAAAGGGATGGCTGGTTTCAAACGCTTTACAGAGCTACTCGATATGGAGCCTGAAGTGAAAAATGCGAAGGATGCAGTTGCTGTTCCATCTCTTCGAGGAGATATTGTGTTTGATCAAGTCACCTTTGGCTATGACGAAAAACAGGGACCAGTCTTAAAAAGTATAAATCTAAAGGTTCATGCTGGGGAGACAGTGGCATTTGTAGGTCCATCAGGAGCCGGGAAAACGACGATTTGTTCATTAATTCCACGTTTCTATGATGTTAATGGAGGTTCCATTTCAATTGACGGAATGGATATACGGAAAATGACAAAAGAATCACTGCGTTCCCAAATTGGAATTGTTCAGCAGGATGTTTTCCTGTTTACAGGAACTCTACGTGAAAATATTTCATACGGAATGCTCGGTGCATCGGATGAACAAATTGAAGAGGCAGCAAGACGGGCTCACCTAGAGGAGTTTATTGCTGGACTACCAGATGGCTATGAAACACAGGTTGGGGAACGTGGCCTTAAGCTTTCAGGCGGTCAAAAACAACGGATTGCCATTGCTCGCATGTTTTTAAAAAATCCACCAATCTTAATATTAGATGAAGCCACTTCTGCTTTAGATACAGAAACAGAGCAGATAATCCAAAAAGCATTAACAGAGCTTTCAAAAAATCGTACAACCCTTGTTATCGCGCACCGTTTGGCTACAATCCGAAATGCAGATCGCATTATCGTAGTGACAGAAGACGGTATCGCAGAACAAGGCGGACATGATGAACTGCTAGAAAAAGGCGGGATCTTCGCAAATCTTCATCAGGTTCAATATCAATCATAATAACCAGGGTTCCTGGTTATTTTTTTATGCCTAAATGGGTCAAAGATCCTATGTAAATTTCAGTCATTTGGCGGCCATTAGCATGAAATAGTGTAGAAGAAAAATGAATCTTGTCAGTTTCAATCGGATGGTAGGGAACAAGTAAAATCTGATTGTGAAATTTAATTTTAAAAAATAGTAAATTTGTATGAAAGGATGTTTTATTCTCCTTAACGAACTTAAGAGTATGACGAAAAATTGTAGGGGGAATTGTGCGTGAAAAAAGTGTTAAAGCTATTATTTGTTTTTACCTTTGTTAGTATTTTTTCACTTCAGGGAATCTGGGGCAACCCAGCAGAAGCAAGTGAAGGAGAGGAACCAGATATCCGGATTGGAGTTGTGCCTTCTGTAGATTCCTTAGAAGTCGGTGCAGTAGGTAAGTTTGATGTTATTGACAAAGAAACAGGTGAAGTTCTTTTAACAGGTGATAACGAGGAGGTTCAGGTTGAGCTTGCAGGCTCATCTGTTGTAAAAACAAACTACCGATTACAGGTTTCCTATACAACAAGCAATGCGGCTGTTGCGGATTGGTTACACCTTGCAGAATCAAATGGTTATCCAACTTATGTTGAAGATTATAATAATGGTTGGCGTTTATTGATTGGAGAATTTCCGTCAGACGCCTCATTTGCGGTAAGGAATGCTTTTAAAAATGAAATTGTTGCAAAAGGCTTAGGCGCTAGTGATGCCTATTGGAGATTAATTACAACCGTTGAAGGCGAATCCACAATCAAGGTCTCAAAAGGAGAAACAGCCATTACAACAACAAATCCGATTCAAGTTGTTTCTGAGGATCTAGTGACAATTGACGGAAAAAAATATCGTGGAATCGCGGAGGTTGGTTTTAATAGTTCAGGGGCACTTGCGGGAATCAATGAACTTCCAATTGAGGAGTATTTATATGGTGTTGTCCCACGTGAACTGCCGCCTGTACCATACGGTGAATTAGAGGCACAAAAATCACAAGCCATTGCTGCAAGAACATATGCCTTATCAAACATGGGTAAAAGAGGTAAGGACGGGTATGATCTTCTTCCAACAACGTCTGACCAAGTGTACGGCGGTTTTGATGCTGAACATCCAATCTCAAACGATGCAGTTGATGGTACACGAGGAATTGTTGCAACTTACGAAGGAAAGTTAATTACGGCTGTGTTTAACTCTACTAGTGGCGGTTTTTCGGCCAATAACGAAGATGTATGGAGTTCAGACCCTGTTCCTTACTTAAGAGGTGTTCCAGATGCACAAAGAGGTAAGGCGTTTGAGCACGTTCCATCTCTTGAGGTCTTCAAAAACAATAGCAACTCCAAGTCATTACGTGCAGCGAGTGAAGGGGATTTTGAAGCAGATTGGTCAAAATACCATCGTTGGAATTTTGAATGGACAGCAGAAGAAATGAGCGATGTATTGAGCGCCTCTTTTAATACTGAGGTGGGTAAGGTATATGAAATTAACGTTTTAGAGCGCTCAAGTTCAGGTCGTGTGCTCAATATTGAGTTTGTTACGGAGAATGGTACCTTTTATGAAACCAAGGATCGCATTCGAACAACTTTAAAATATATTAATGCAAGCGGGAATCAAGCTTCACTCCTAAGCACGCTGTTCCATATTGAGCCTGTGAAGGATAATAATAAAGAAGTAACTGGATTTAAAGTATACGGTGGCGGCTGGGGCCATGGTGTTGGCTTGTCACAAACGGGTGCAGTCGGGATGGCTGAAAAAGGGGCAAGCTTTGAGGAAATCCTCAAGCATTACTACCAAGGAATCGATATAGAGGATAGATACTAAGAAAGAAGACTCGTGCTTGGGCACGAGTCTTTTTTTATAATTTAAATGAACTTTTCAATGAAACAGTTCGGTTAAAGACGGGATGGTTATCTGTAGAGTGCGTCGGATCGACGTTAAAGTAACCATGTCTAAAGAATTGGAACTTGTCATGTGGCTTCACATCATTCATGTTCGGCTCAACGAATCCATTTAAAACCTCAAGTGAATTTGGATTGACGTAATCTAGGAATGTTTTGTCCGCATCTTCCTCATTTTCGTCTGAATCTAAAATAAGTGGCTCATACAGACGGAACTCAGCAGGAACCGCTTGTGTTGCCTCGACCCAGTGAATCGTACCTTTTACCTTACGACCTGTAAAGCCTGTACCACTCTTTGTTTCAGGGTCATACGTACAACGAAGCTCCACCACATTTCCTTCCTCATCCTTAATGACTTCTTCACATTTAATGAAGTACGCGTGCTTTAGACGAACCTCATTGCCAGGGAAAAGACGGAAGTACTTTTTCGGCGGATTTTCCATGAAATCCTCTTGCTCGATATAGATTTCGCGAGAGAATGGGATTTGTCTTGTCCCCATTTCCGGATTTTCAGGGTTAATTTCTGCATCCAGCATTTCTACTTGTCCTTCTGGATAGTTGGTGATAACTACCTTCAGCGGATTGATAACCCCCATTGTACGAGGTGCTTTAAGCTTTAAATCTTCACGAACGAAATGCTCAAGCATTTGTGTATCAACAGTTCCGTTGTTTTTCGCAACCCCTAGCTCACGCAAGAATGTACGGATTGCTTCAGGTGTATATCCTTTTCTTCTAAGCCCAGAAATGGTTGGCATGCGGGGGTCGTCCCATCCATCCACATAGCCTTCATCTACAAGAAGCTTTAGCTTACGCTTGCTCATCACCGTATTTGTTAAATTGATACGGCCAAATTCAATTTGTTGAGGTGTACTTTCCATTTCACATTGCTCTACAACCCAATTATAAAAAGGACGTTGATCCTCGAATTCAATTGTACAGATGGAGTGAGTTACACCTTCAATTGCATCCTCAATCGGATGAGCAAAAGCATACAATGGATAGATGCACCATTTATCACCAGTATTATGATGAGTTGTATGAGAAATTCGGTATATAACTGGGTCACGTAGATTAATGTTTGGTGACTTCATATCAATTTTTGCACGAAGCACTTTTTCACCATTTTCATACTTGCCAGCGCGCATGTTTTCAAATAGCTCAAGGTTTTCCTCGATTGTACGATCGCGATATGGACTTTCTTTTCCTGGCTCTGTTAGGGTTCCACGATATTCACGGATTTCATCTGCGCTTAAATCATCCACATATGCAAGACCCTTTTTAATGAGTAAAATAGCCCGGTCGTACATTTCCTCAAAGTAATTCGATGCAAAAAATAAACCGTCCCAATCATATCCAAGCCATTTTACATCTTCTTTAATCGAGTTCACAAACTCAATGTCCTCTTTTAAAGGGTTTGTATCATCAAATCGTAGGTTTGTTCTACCTTTAAATTCATCCGCAAGGTCAAAATTTAGGATGATTGATTTAGCGTGCCCGATATGTAAATACCCATTTGGTTCTGGTGGGAAGCGGGTCACAACATGGTCGCGCTTTCCAGTTTCTAAATCGTCGATTATGATATTTCTAATAAAATTTGAAATGTTATTATTTTCCACGGCCATAACCTCTTTCGTTATCCTTTACTGGGCGTTCAAAAAGTCTTGGTACTACTAATTGCTTCCTTTCCTTTTGAACGGTACTATAATTGATGAATATATCATAAAACCAGAATAATTTCCATTATTCTCATGTTTACCAAAGTTTAAGTTGATTATTAGGATGTCTTTCATATAAGCTTTACTGTATCTGAAATTATCAACTTTATTCACTGGGGGTTGAACCCCACTGAATAAAGTTTTAAGCCTCCGGCGGATGCCACAGATTTTCAGAGGAAGTTTTTCGATCAAGATCGAAAAAATCTGGGCGCAAATACGCCAAGGCGCATTTGAATTTATTGGAGCGAGGTTTTATGGAAAATAAAAATGAAATTATGGAAATCTGCCTGTTAGCGGGGAAAATCATGCTTGAGAGTGGGGCAGAAACGTATCGAGTCGAGGACACGATGAATCGTATGGCCGCAGCTTTTGGGAATGTAACGTCTCATAGCTATGTAACACCAACTGCAATCATGTTTTCGACGAGTGAAACAGAACCTTCTAATTTAATACGAATCAATGAGCGATCTACGGATTTAGAAAGAGTAACTCTTGTTAATGGCATTTCTCGTAAAATAAGTAGTGGGGAATTAACGCTTCCAGATGCAAAGCGTGAGCTAGACGCACTTTCCAAAAAAGATCTTTCTTATCCCATTTGGATTCAGATTTTTTCAGCAGCCATAGCTAGCGGCTGTTTTACGATCATGTTCCTAGGAACCTGGGTAGACTTTATTCCATCATGTATTACAGGTGGAGTCGGGTTTTCCATTTTTGTATTTCTTCATCGATTGGTTCGAATCAAATTTTTTGCTGAGATTATGGCATCGTTTGTGATTGGAGTGGTTGCCTATCTTTTTATCGTTACTGGGGTTGGAGCAGAGCTTGATAAAATAATCATAGGTTCCGTGATGCCACTTGTACCTGGGTTATTAATTACAAATGCAATCAGGGATTTGATTGCAGGTCACCTTGTTTCGGGGATTTCAAAAGGTGCAGAAGCTTTTTTAACTGCTTTAGCAATTGGCACAGGGATAGCTGTCGTGCTGGCCATTCTTTAATATGAAAGGAGTTTAAAATGTTTTCCCATTTGATTACAAGCTTAGTTGCTTCAAGTACATTTGGAATCATCTTCAATGTTCCGAAAAAGTCACTTATAAAATGTGGGTTTGTCGGGATGATTGGTTGGATGTTATATATCTTCTTATTCTTTCATGGGGTTGATGCGGTGTATGCGACCCTTGCTGCATCTTTTTTGGTTGCTGTCATCAGCCATATCTTTGCAAAGGTCTATAAAAACCCAGTGATTATCTACAGTATCGTTGGAATCATCCCGTTGGTGCCGGGTGGCATTGCATATAACGCGATGCGGAATTTTGTTGAAAATGAATATTCAACAGCACTACCACTGGCAGCAAGGGCATTTATGATCTCAGGCGCGATTGCCTTCGGACTTGTCTTATCCGAGGTGATGAATCAGTTGATTATAAGGAGAAAGAAGAGAGCTTAGTAGAGGCCTTCCGGATTAAATTCCAGGAGGCTTTTTATTTTGGATAGGTGTTGGCTTTTTGGCTAATATCGATAGCCTTGAGCCCAATCAAAAAGTTCATGAAATATAAAGGAATTTCGGCATATTCATAGAAAGTAAGGGTGTATAATCGTTCGATCATACAAACACCATCTTCAATTCGAAGGGAGACGTCTATGAGTAAAAACGATGGCATTTATAATGATTTATCGAAGGAGATGACATATGGTGACTATCTTCAGTTAGATACATTACTCTCAAGCCAGCACCGTCTTTCCGAGCACCATGATGAAATGCTTTTTATCATTATCCATCAAACGAGTGAGCTTTGGATGAAGCTTATCTTACATGAAATGAATGGAGCAAAAGCGTCTATTTTAAACAATGACCTCGAACCGGCTTTTAAGATGCTATCAAGGGTCTCAAAAATTCAGCAGCAATTGATTCAGTCCTGGGACGTTCTCTCAACACTAACTCCCTCTGAATATATGGAATTTAGGGGAGAGCTCGGAAAGTCATCAGGCTTCCAATCCTATCAAAATCGGTTAATCGAGTTTGCATTTGGTCATAAGAAGCCGAATGTGCTTGGGGTATATAAGCATCAACCTGAAATTTACAAACAGGTTGAAAATGCGCTTCAAGAGAAAAGCATCTATGATGCAGCGATTTTAGCTCTTTCAAAAAGGGGCTTTAATATCGATAAATCATGCCTCGAAAGAGATTGGACGGAGGATTACAAAGCGAACGAAAGTGTTGAACAGGCATGGCTAGAAGTCTATCAAAATGTTGATAAATATTGGGATTTTTATGAGCTTGCGGAGAAGTTAGTTGATATAGAATCCCACCAACAGAAATGGCGCTATAATCACATGATTACGGTTGAAAGAATTATCGGATATAAAAGAGGGACTGGAGGTTCGGCAGGGGTTGAGTACTTAAAGCAGGTGATCAATCATCGGTTTTTCCCAGAACTATGGAATATGCGGACAAAATTATAAAGGGGCTTACGTAAAAATGGACATACAAATACAAGCCGTTTCAAAAGAGGAAGAAGACGTTTTACATAATCTCATGCAATTTTATATATATGAATTTACGAAGTATATGAGTAGTATAACGATAAAAGATAATGGGCGTTTTGTTAGATTTAATCTGGATGTCTATTGGACCGAATGTAACCATCATGCTTATTTTGTAAAAGTGGATGGTTTACTTGCAGGATTTGTTTTATTGCAAAGTCAATCAGAGAAAGAGCCCAATTCGATAGAAGAATTTTTTATCATGAGAGGTTATGAGGGAAAAGGTATTGGCTCCAATGTTGCCGAGCAAATCTTTTCAATATTTCCTGGAAGGTGGTATGTGCAACAGTCGGAAAAGAATGAGCGTGCCCGGGAGTTTTGGAGAAATATCATTTCAAAATGTACGAAGGGAAACTTTGAGGAACGATTTGATGAAAGAAACTGTTCAATTCAGGAGTTTACTATAGAAGAAAAAAATAAGGAGTTCACCAAACGGTGAACTCCTTATTTGATCAAAAATTTCTCAAACGGCAAGTAATAAACGGGGTAATGTTCTAACTGTTCAAAGCCGAGCTTCTTTGCAATTGCAATCGAGTCTTTACGAAACGACTCCGTTGTCCAGTGAGGGGTTACATCCCGACTTAGACATTCTTCGATAAAGGCCCTTGCCATTGCGGTAGCAAGTCCTTTGCCCCGGTGGTTTGTGTCATATGTGTTAATTCCAATTTCGTATTCATTTTCAGATACAAAAACAGAGAGACAAGTTCCAATCACAGTTGATCCTTGAACAACGGCATACCCAAAGCCCTTTTGAAAAAATAAATCAAGGGATTCTCCCCAAAATTTTATAATTTCATTTTTAACAATATGGTCTCTATCTCCTTCAATTAGCTCCGGACTAATTGGTTTTACCTCGTAACCTTCAGGCACACCTCTAGAATCGCTAGCATTAAACCATTCTTTATGAAAAACAAACGGCACACGCTCGCCTTTCAGAAGTGAAACTCTCGTAAAAATGGATTCAATAGATCCATTCCATTCATGATTTGGGTAAATTTCGAGATTTAACGTATCCTCCTCTGGGAGTGCGTCAGGGCGGATCACAGATGCGATATATTCTTCTAGTTCTGAATTAAACACCTGATTATCAACCCTTCCGCAAAGATAGAACATCTCATTTTTTGCCCAAATAAAGGCAGTGTTAGGATTTCTCAGGTTGTCTACGTATATCTCACCAGGATTATTACCATCAATCACTCCATTCATAACGGGATGGTTTTCTAGTCCAGTGAGGAGTGGTTTCACATTTATAAAGTTAACAGCATCGAGCTTAACAATCATTTTCTTCACGACCTTTTATCGATTCAGGTGTCTAATTGGATCCTGTTAAAACAAATATTCTCCACAACAATTAAAATTTCCTTTTGTCTCTGAAAGTTTTGTGTACAATAAAGAGGATGAACTGTAATGGAGGAAATGACATGATTACGATGAAGGAAATTGCGAAGCTGGCTAATGTGTCTAGTGCAACTGTTTCACGCGTGCTGAACAACTCAGGATATGTGAGTGATGATGTTCGCAAGCGAATCTTAAAAATTATTGATGAAACAGGTTATATTCCCAGTGAGCATGCAAAGGCATTACGGACAAAGCAATCCAATGTCATTGGTGTCATTTTACCAAAATTAAGCACTGAGACAGCTAGTAGAATTGTGAGTGGAATCAGCGAAGAACTAGCCAAACACGGCTATCAAATTCTATTAACCAATACAAATCTGGATCCGAAAAAAGAAATCGAGTATGTGAAACTTTTAAAAAGCAAACAGGTTGATGGTATCATTCTTCTTGCGACAAACCGAAGTGAAGCACTACTTAAGGAAATCGAAAAACTTAAAATACCTTTTGTGGCGACTGGACAGGAATTCGAGGGGATACCATCCGTTATTAACAATAATCATGGTGCTGCAAAAGACATCACCAATCTCTTGATCAATAAGGGTCACACTAAAATTGCCTTTATCGGTGTAGACGAGTCAGATTACGAGGTAGGATACAAGCGTAAAGCGGGATATTTGGCTGCGTTAGAGGAAAGCCAATTACCTGTTATAGATCAGTGGATTCAAAAAGGGGAGTTTACGATTGAATCAGGCTATATGATGGCAAAAGCGATCATTGAATCTTCTTCTGAGAAACCAACTGCAATTGTCGCTGTTACGGACCGATTAGCCATTGGAGCTATGGAGTACCTCAAAGAGCAAGGATTACATGTTCCAAAAGATGTGGCTCTTACAGGTATGGGTGCGTCCGACTTATCAAAATATATCACCCCTAAATTAACAACGGTCGACCTATTAAGTGAGCATACGGGAGCTGAAGCAGCGAAGACATTACTACAAATATTGCAGGAAGGGATTTCCTTAGAAAAAAAACAAATCGACTATAGACTAATAATTAGAGATAGTATATAATCGGTTTTGTAATGATTGTGTAATCGATTACACATGAGCTATTATATTTTTTTAAGTGATATGTAATCGATTACCTATATTTTTAATGTATATGTAATCGATTACACCAAAACACTATTTAATAGAGGTGAAAGTAATGTCAGAAAATCGTCGAATTGCTGAAGAAATCATTGAAGCAGTTGGTGGTAGAGAAAACATCCTTTCTGCCGCACACTGTGCGACAAGATTACGAATTATGGTACAAGATAAAGAAAAAATCAACCAAGAAAAGATTGAAAATGTAGATAAGGTTAAGGGGGCATTCTTTAACTCCGGTCAATTCCAAGTCATCCTTGGTACAGGAACAGTAAATCGTATTTATGAAGAAGTCGAGAAACTTGGAATTGAAACATCAACGAAAGCCGACCAATCAAAAGAGGCAGCAAAAAGTGGAAATGCGTTTCAACGTGCTATAAGAGCATTCGGTGACGTATTCGTTCCAATCATCCCAGCATTAGTTGCAACAGGCCTTTTCATGGGTGTTCGGGGCTTAGTGATGCAAGAGCAAATCCTTGCATGGTTTGGCTTAACACCTGCTAGTATCCCAGAAAACTTCATTTTATTTACACAAATTTTAACGGATACAGCCTTTATTTTCTTACCAGCACTAGTAGCATGGTCAACATTCCGCGTGTTTGGTGGAAACCCAACTATTGGACTCATACTTGGATTAATGTTAGTTAGTCCATCATTGCCAAACGCATGGGGAGTTGCAGGTGGTGAAGTTGAACCACTGAAATTCTTTGGCTTTATCCCAGTGGTTGGTTATCAAGGTTCTGTAATTCCAGCTTTTATCGCAGGTATTGTTGGTGCGAAGCTTGAAAAATGGATTCGTAAACGTGTACCAGAAGCATTGGATCTAATTGTAACGCCGTTTTTAACATTACTAATCATGATTGCTTTAGCACTCTTTGCAATTGGACCCGTATTCCACACAGTTGAAAACCTGATTTTAGACGCAACAGTAGCGGTACTTGAGTGGCCATTTGGATTAGCGGGTATTGTCATTGGTGCCTTAAACCAAATCATCGTTATTACAGGTGTCCATCACGTCTTTAACTTATTAGAAATACAACTACTTGAAAACTTCGGTAATAATCCTTATAACGCGATTGTTACTTGTGCAACTGCGGCACAAGGTGGAGCAGCCTTAGCTGTGGGATTAAAAACAAAATCAAAAAAATTAAAAGCTTTAGCACTACCATCATCATTATCGGCATTTTTAGGAATCACAGAACCAGCTATTTTCGGGGTTAACCTTCGATATGGAAAACCGTTTATTATGGGTATTATCGGTGGTGGAGTTGGTGGTTTCTTTGCCTCAATCTTTGGACTAAAAGCAACAGGGATGGCAATCACCGTAATTCCTGGAACATTGCTTTATCTAAATGGACAAATTTTGCTCTATATTCTCGTGAACGTAATCGCAATAGCGGTAGCATTCATTCTTACTTGGATGTTCGGGTATTCAGATAAAATGCAAGAAGGCAAGTAATGACTTGCCTTCTTTACGTAAGGAGTTCATCATGAATCAACATGAATTAATAAACAAGGCAAATCAAGAAGTTGAGCGAAACAGAGAAATGGTAGAAAGTGATCCATATCGTTTGCGATTTCACTTAATGCCTCCGGTTGGTTTGTTAAATGATCCAAATGGGTTTATTCAATTTAATGGAGTTTACCACTTGTTTTATCAGTGGAACCCTTTTGAAACGTCTCACGGCGCGAAGTTTTGGGGGCATTTTACCTCAAAGGATCTCATAAACTGGGAGCATCAGCCAATTGCTCTAGCTCCAAGCGAATGGTATGAAAAAAATGGCTGTTATTCAGGAAGTGCCATTGAGCATGAAGGAAAAATGGTGTTATTTTATACAGGGAATGTAAAGGATGAAAATGGGGACCGTGAGACCTATCAATGTATGGCCGTTTCACAGGACGGGATTACGTTTGACAAAAAGGGTCCAGTCATCCATCTCCCAGAAGGCTACACCGCCCATTTTCGTGACCCAAAGGTATGGAACAAGGATAATACGTGGTATATGGTGCTGGGAGCACAAGATCTAGACGAGCAAGGGAAGGTTGTTCTTTATTCTTCTACAGACCTAAAGAATTGGGAGTTACTTGGTCCAATAACGGGTTCGTTTATGAATCAACTTGGCCCGTTCGGTTATATGTGGGAATGCCCAGATTTGTTCGAGTTAGACGGGAAGGATGTTCTCCTTGTTTCACCGCAAGGGCTTGACCAAGTGGGGGACTTATATCAGAACTTATTCCAAGCGGGTTATTTTGTTGGGGAGTTAGATTATAAAAAAGCTTCTTACCAGCATGGCTCTTTTACTGAATTAGATCGCGGCTTTGATTTCTATGCTCCGCAAACAACCGTTGATGAAAAAGGAAGAAGGCTCCTTTTTGCATGGATGGGTATTACGGATGATTATGAAAAATATCAACCGACCATTGAAAAAGGTTGGATACATGCGATGACCCTGCCACGTGTTCTTATACGTAAAGGGGAAAAAGTTATTCAGCAGCCTGTGGAAGAGTTGCAGCAGTTACGTAAACATGAAGTGTCTAATAATGAGGTTCAGCTTACAACATCAAATGTTACCCTCGAAGGGGTAAAAGGTGAAGCTGTTGAGCTCCTTCTTGATAAAATGAATTACGAAGGGGAAACCTTTGAAATCAACTTTCGAGGTGGAGCAAGGTTTGTATATTCTCCGAAGGTAGGAAAAATGAGCCTCCACCGCGAAAACTTTAAGGATGGAAGTCTCGAATCGCGCCATTGTATGATTGATGCGGTGAAGAAACTACATGTGTTTATAGATACTTCTTCGATTGAGATTTTTGTGAATGATGGGGAAGAAGTGTTTACAGCAAGATATTATCCCGATGTTGCGGATCATTCTATAATATTTTCAGCAGATGGAAAGGTCCAGTTTGATTTGAAGAAATGGGATTTGGGCTGAGGTACATGCTCAACGTCAAAAGGCTTAAGCATGTACCGGAAGAAGGGTTTTGCGGTACATGCTCATCACCCAAAATACCAAGCTTGTACTTTTAGCCCTAATAGTAAGTAGTCTAATCTAAACGAAAGAAAGTGAAGCAATGAAACAAGGTGTAATTTGTTTAGGTGAAGCATTAATCGATTTCATTCCACTTGACCAAGACAATATGCAGTTTCTCAAGAGCCCTGGAGGTGCGCCGGCGAATGTTGCGGTAGGTGCGGCAAGACTTGGTGCAAAGTCGTCCTTCATCGGGAAGGTTGGGGATGATGTTCTTGGCAATTTTTTAAAAGAGACCTTGGAGAACTATAAAGTTCAAACGGAAACGATGTACCTTTCTAATGAAGTTCGAACAGCCATTACGTTTGTTACATTGGGAGAAGACGGTGAGAGGGAGTTTTCGTTTTATATTGAAAAAAGTGCAGACCGCTTTTTAACTCCAGAAGAGATTCCAGCGACTCTTTTTGACGAGCATAATGTGTTCCACTTTGGTTCAATTTCTCTCATTGATGACCCAGCGGAGTCAGCGACGAAGAGGGCGCTCCAACTGGCGAAGGATAAAGGTCTAGTCGTTTCTTACGATCCAAACCTCAGGCCAATGCTATGGAGGGATTTAGACACAGCTAAACGAAAAATCACTTCAATGCTCAGTGAGGCGGATGTCGTGAAATTATCAGAGGTCGAGTTAGAGTTTATTACCGGTGAGACAGATATTGAACGTGGTGTTACAAAACTAGCGCAATACAATATTCCCCTTTTGTTCATCACGCTTGGTAAGGATGGAGTGCATGCTTTCTTTAAGGGTGAGTCCATTTTTGTGGAAGCAAGAAAGGTAAAAAGCGTGGATACAACAGGAGCAGGAGATGCGTTTGTATCAGGATTACTGTACCAGTTCAGCGAAAGAGACAAAAAGATAACGGAATATACGCTAGACGAAATCAAGGAAATGGCTACGTTTGCTAGTGTATCTGGCGCGCTGGCTGTCTCGCAAAAAGGAGCAATGACTGCATTGCCGACACTTGAGCAGGTACAAGCATTTTTAGCTGAAAAATGAGGTGGATCCATAGTGGGTCCGCTTTTTAATTGCGTTTTAATGAACTATAATTGTGTTTTATTTTTTGGATATACGCTTTATTTTTGATAATTGCGCATTAATCTCCGGAAATGCGCTTTATTTTCAATAATTGCGTTATAGCCGTACTCAAACTCAAAAAAGGTGGATCCCAACCCGGGAATCCACCTTATCTCTTACAATGATTTCTCTAATTCAAACCAGTATATACATAGCGTTTCCAGCCCTTTGTCAAAATTCTCGAGGTGGAAGTGCTCATTTGGTGCATGGAAGTTTTCAGTTGGAAGTCCGAATCCCATTAACACAATTGGCGCGTGTAAGACTTTATCTAGGGTTGAGATAATCGGCAATGTACCGCCGCCGCGTGTAAATGAGGTTGGCACCTTATATACTTGCTCATAAGCACGACTTGCTGCTTGAATCGCAGGGTGGTCAAATGGCGTTACATATGGTGCACCTTTGTCAAAAAGCTGCAAGCTCACTTCAATTCCAACCGGTTTATTTTTTTCAATATGTTGTTTAAGTTGTTCGACGATCACATCAGGATCTTGATTTGGGACAAGTCGACATGTGATTTTTGCATGTGCCTCTGAAGGGATAACGGTTTTGATACCTTCACCCTGGAACCCGCCGTAGATTCCGTTTATATCAAGAGTAGGGCGAACCCATGTTCTCTCAAGATAACTATGGCCTTTCTCTCCAAAAAGAGCAGGTACACCAAGCTCTTGACGTTGTTTTTCCTCATCAAAATTCAAATCCTCAAATGCTTGTTTTTCTTCCTCTGTTATCGGTAGAACGTCATCGTAGAACCCTTCAACAGTTATTTTTCCGTCTTCATTATGGAAAGAATCTAGTAATTGAACAAGGGCATTAATTGGATTATGTACGCCACCACCATAAAGGCCAGAATGTAGGTCGCTTTTTGCACCTTTTACATCAATTTGAAGGCCTGCAAGTCCTCGTACTCCATAACTAATTGTCGGTTTTCCGCGTTCATTCATACTAGTATCAGAGACTACAATAACATCTGCAGAAAGAAGCTCTTTGTTTTCTTCAACAAATGCAGGAAGATTCGGACTTCCGATTTCCTCTTCACCTTCAATACAAAATTTGAAGTTGAGTGGCAGTTTTCCTTCCGTTTTTAAAATAGTTTCCAATGCCTTGAGATGCATAAATGTTTGACCTTTGTCATCGCTTGCTCCACGTGCATAGATTTTATCATCGCGAATTTCTGGCTCAAATGGAGGGCTGTCCCATAAATGAAGTGGGTCAACTGGCTGAACATCATAGTGTCCGTAAATCAAAACAGTTGGCTTTCCTTCCGCATGAAGCCAGTCCCCATATACAACTGGATGTCCTTTGGTAGGATGAATGCTTACATTGTCCATACCAATGTTTCGTAAGCTTTGAGCTACCCATTCTGCAGTCGCTTTTACATCTTCTTTGTGATCAGGCAATGCACTGATGCTAGGAATTTTGAGCAAGTCAAAGAGTTCTTGTAGATGAGATTCTCTATTCTCGATTAAGTAGTTTTGGATATTTGGATTCACGTATATTCCTCCTTATTTAATACAATACATAATTCTGGATTTATTTAAAAAATCCTCTAAGATTTTATCTTGGTGAAACTAATACTATTATTGAAAAATATTGAATGGAGAGGGAGAAGAATATTTTGTGAGTGACTTCACAAAATGCTTGTAGTTTTTTGTCGAATTATGCTATTATCTTCCTGTAGATAATTTCCTCAATTCTGCAAATTAGTAATTCGTCCCTCCTTTAACCCCAAAATTTCAAAGAATAGATTCTATAGTTAAAAATTAAAATAATTTTTTATTTCTGTAACATGTTTATAACTGTTAAAAATTCAAATCAATAGGGTTTGTTTTTTTTATTACGCAAAAAGAGGTGAACAAAAAAATGGAAGACTAATTCTTAACCCTATAATAGTGCAATGTAAATGAGTTTAATATTCTTTTTAGAGTTTAAACTGCATTACAACGGGAAAAATGAGGGGAGGAAGTTTCTAACATTTTTCAAAAAGCAGACCCTAAATTCCTAAAAAGGGATTTTTTTAATGCACAAAAAATTGAATAGGGAGGTTTAAGTTATGCATTTGTTACCTCGAGAAATTGACAAGCTCATGATAGTTGTAGCAGCAGACCTTGCGAAGCGCCGGAAGGAAAGAGGCTTAAAACTAAATTATCCGGAAGCTGTCGCATTGATTACATATGAAGTAATTGAAGGAGCAAGAGACGGAAAAACCGTTGCTGAACTGATGGAGTACGGAACTACGATTTTGTCGCGGGAAGATGTTATGGAGGGAATACCCGAAATGATTGACGATATACAGGTAGAAGTGACTTTTCCAGATGGAACGAAATTAGTCACAGTCCATAGTCCAATACGCTAAACAATTCAAGGAGGGATTTCATAATGATACCTGGGCAATATGTTTTACAAGACGAGGAGATTATTTGTAACGAAGGAAGAGAGATTTACACCCTTTCTGTTACAAATACAGGTGACCGTCCTATTCAAGTAGGGTCACACTTTCATTTTTATGAAGTGAATGAAGCTCTTCTTTTTAATAGAGAGGATGCATATGGAAAACGATTAAATATCCCTGCTGGAGCAGCAGTTCGATTTGAACCCGGAGACGAAAAAGAGATTCAACTTATTTGCTTAGCTGGGGAACGAAAGGTATATGGCTTTAACAATAAAGTGGATGGACCCTTAGAAGGTGGGTGTAAATAATGAGTTTCAAAATGTCTAGAAAACAATACGCAGAAATGTTTGGGCCAACAACTGGGGATTCAATTCGTCTAGCAGATACAGATTTATTTATTCAAATTGAAAAGGATTATACCACGTATGGAGAAGAGGTTGTATTCGGGGGCGGTAAGGTAATTCGTGATGGAATGGGACAGCATCCGCTTGCTACCCGAGGAGAAGGTGTAGCGGATACGGTTATTACAAACGTAGTCATTCTTGATTACACTGGGATTGTAAAGGCAGACCTTGCCATTCGAGACGGAAAAATCTATAAGATTGGAAAAAGTGGTAACCCGTTAGTGATGGATAATGTCGACATTATTATTGGTGCATCGACAGAAATTATTGCGGGAGAAGGGTTAATCGTCACAGCTGGTGCGATTGACACGCATGTGCACTTTATTAACCCGGAGCAGGTCCAAGTTGCGCTTACATCAGGAACAACGACTTTAATAGGCGGTGGGACTGGTCCTGTTGCTGGATCAAAGGCCACTACGGTCACACCAGGTGAATGGAATATCCACCGTATGCTCCAAGCAGCAGAGGGCCTTCCAATTAATGTCGGATTTACAGGAAAAGGACATGCGGCATCCATGGAGCCATTAGCGGAGCAAGTAAAAGCTGGGGTTATTGGGTTAAAGGTTCACGAAGATTGGGGTGCTACTGGTTCATCCCTCGACTATGCATTAAGAGTAGCGGAAGAATATGATATTCAAGTAGCTCTTCACGCGGATACATTGAATGAAAGTGGCTTTATGGAGCGCACAATGGCAGCAGTAAAAGATCGGGTTCTTCATATGTACCATACAGAGGGTGCAGGTGGGGGGCATGCACCTGACTTGATAAAATCAGCGGGGTACTCAAATATTTTACCATCATCAACAAACCCGACACTCCCATACACAATTAATACTGTTGATGAACACTTAGATATGGTCATGGTATGTCACCACTTAAATCCTTCAGTTCCTGAAGATATTGCCTTTGCAGATTCAAGAATTAGAAGGGAAACGATTGCGGCAGAGGATATTCTTCAAGATATGGGAGTTTTCAGTATGGTCAGCTCTGATTCCCAAGCGATGGGACGTGTAGGTGAGGTCATCTTACGTACATGGCAAGTGGCTGACAAAATGAAAAAACAAAGAGGAACCATGCAGAATGATAGTAAGTATGCAGATAATAACCGGGCAAAGCGTTATATCGCAAAATACACAATCAATCCTGCAATTACACATGGAATCTCCAAACATGTTGGCTCTATCGAAGAAGGAAAAATGGCTGACCTTGTATTATGGTCACCAAAGTTTTTTGGAGTAAAACCAGAGATGGTGATTAAGAACGGTCTAGTTGTTACTGGTTTAATGGGGGATGCCAATGCGTCCATTCCAACCCCACAGCCGTACATTTATCGCCCAATGTACGCACAATACGGAAAAGCTTTATCGAAAAGCTCAGCCACCTTTGTTTCTCAGGCAGCTTTTGATGAAGGAGTTCATGAAAAACTAGGATTAGAAAAAATAATCCTCCCAGTTGGTGGCATTCGCACGCTATCGAAAAAGGATATGAAATTGAATTCAGAAACACCAGAAATTACGGTTGATCCACAAACATATGAAGTGAAAGTAAATGGGGAACTGTTAACATGTGAACCGGTTGATGTGGTTCCTATGGGGCAGCGATATTTTCTATTTTGAGGTGAACATAGTTGATTATTGAAAAAGTGCTAACAAATATAGAAGAAATGGATCGCAGTGAAATTGAGAAGCGCCATATCGAAAAAGTATATTTAGAAAGCTCACATTTAGTAAAAAGAATCCAAAGAGTAAAAACCGATCATGGGAAAGAAATAGGGATTCGGTTGAAGGAAGCACGCGATCTAGAAGCAGGCGATGTGTTATACATGGATGATAAAAATATGATTGTCATTGACGTACTTTCGGACGACCTGCTTGTCATCAGTCCTCAGAATATAAAGGAAATGGGGACAATTGCTCATCAGCTGGGAAATCGTCACATCCCTGCTCAGTTTGAAGACGAAAATATGCTCGTTCAATATGATTATTTAATAGAGGAATTGTTACAGCAGCTTGAAATTCCTTATAAACGGGAAGACAGAAAGGTAAAACAAGCGTTTAGGCATATAGGTCATAGCCATGGATAAAAATATCCTCTCTTTATTTCAGCTATGTGACTCTAACCTACCGACTGGGGCATTTAGCCATTCTTTTGGATTAGAGACTTACATACAAGAGAATCTTGTAATTGATGAAAAAACCTTTTACAAATGGCTACAAGTATATGTAAACGAACAGCTCATCTATACAGATGGGCTTTCATGTCGTCTAGTTTTTGAGTCATTACAAAATGAAGATATTCAACATATTTGGGAGCTTGACCAAAAGCTAACCGTTCAAAACTTGCCACGTGAAACGAGAGAAGGAACACAAATGATTGGGGATCGCATGCTTAAACTTGCGGATTTATTATACGGAATGCCATCGCTTACCCTGTACAGGGAACAGATTAGGAATAAGGAGGCGTATGGCCACCCATCCATCGTTTTTACAATGGTTGCTTTCGGTCTCGGAATTACAAAAGATAATGCTATTCTGTATTATTTATATTCCACAGTTTCCAGTCTTGTTCAAAATGCCGTGCGTGCCATTCCTCTTGGTCAAACCGCTGGGCAGCGTATTATCCATAAATTTCAATCGGAGTTAACGCAGGCGGTTGATAAGATTCTAGAATTACCGGAAGAGGATTTTGGAATTGTATCTCCCGGTCTCGAATTATCCCAAATGAAGCATGAACGAGTCAATATTCGTATTTTTATGTCTTAAAAGAATTAGGAAAAGGAGCGTTATATATGGAACCAGTTAAAATTGGAGTAGGAGGACCTGTAGGTGCAGGCAAAACAATGCTAGTAGAAAAACTAACCCGTCGTCTTGAAGGAGAAATAAAAATGGCGGTTGTCACTAATGACATTTATACGAAGGAGGACGCTAAGTTTCTTATCCAAAATGGTGTGCTTCCAGAAGATAGAATTATAGGTGTAGAAACAGGAGGTTGTCCGCATACGGCTATAAGAGAAGACGCATCAATGAATTTCGCTGCAATTGATGAACTAATAAGCCGTCATCCTGATCTCGAGCTAATTTTCGTTGAAAGTGGCGGAGACAATCTTGCAGCTACTTTTAGTCCAGAATTGGTTGACTTCTCAATTTATATTATCGATGTGGCGCAAGGGGAGAAGATTCCTCGTAAAGGTGGACAAGGTATGATTAAATCTGATTTGTTCATTATTAACAAGACGGATCTAGCTCCTCATGTAGGTGCTAGCTTAGAGATAATGGCAAATGATACGAGAGTTTTTCGAGGAGATAAACCATTTGTCTTTACAAACTTAAAAAGTGAAGAAGGCCTCGATGAGGTTATTGACTGGATTAAGAAGCATGTATTATTAAAAGGATTAGAGTAAGATGTCAGCTTGGACAGGTGAATTATCCTTAACTCTGGAAGATCGTAACAGTAAAACGGTAGCGAAGAGGGTTTATTTTCAGGGTGCCTTCAAGGTGATGAGGCCTGTGTATCATGATGATACAGGGAAGGTTTGTTACTACTTATTAAATCCAGGGGGCGGATATTTAGATGGTGACCGCTATAGGATGGAAATAGCAGTCAAAGAAGGAGCGAAAGTTACCCTAACGACCCAAGGAGCAACGAAAGTATATAAAACACCCAAAGATTATGTTTATCAGGAAACTGAGATTTCCCTTAAGAAAGGGAGTTATTTGGAATATCTTCCTGATCCCTTAATCGCCTATGAAAATGCTCATTATAAGCAAAAAAATGTGATTCATATAGAAACAGGTGCAACATTTGTATATACAGATATTATAACCCCTGGGTGGTCTCCGAGCGGGGATAAATTCAGTTACAAAACAATTCAATTAATAAATGAAATTTATTTAGATGGTAAGCTAGGGGTGTTTGATCATATTAAACTAACCCCCTCACAGCAAGCTATTACGGATATTGGCTTTATGGAAGGTTATACCCATTTAGGATCTATGATCGTAATTGGCAATCAAACTATTAACCAGCTTCTTGATGAGTTATATGAAATGATGAAAGAAAATGAATCTGATTTTTCCTTTGGTCTATCAAGGTTAGCGATTCCGGGCTTTAGTATTCGTGTACTGGCCAACTCTACACAGCTCATTGAACGTATCTTTGCAAATTGCCATAGCGAAATTATGCAAAAATGGTTCGGAACTAAGCCAAGTTCATTACGAAAGTATTAAATTTATTTTTCAGAAGCCCCCTCTCTTTGAAACTGAAGAATATTTGTCATAAACTTGGGATATTACTTTAATAGTTAATAAATGAGGGGGATTCAAATGTCCAAGGAGAACAATGAGGAACAACCTGTAATAGAAGACTTCGAGGTCGAACCACTTTTTGAGGATCATGTTCATCATCAAAGACATGCATTCACTTTTAACATTCAAGGTGATGAGTTCAAGGGTCACTTTTATGAGGATGAGATTCAATGGCTTCACCCGCATCCAAAACAAATGATTGGTGAGGAAAAGGTAGAAGCAATCGAAGCTGCTATCTACGATTCGATGAAGGAACATGGAATTACTAGTGAGATTAAAGACTTTGAAATAACGCAAGCGTTTGAGGATCGTACGTATGAACGTAAGCAATTCATCCTTCAGGTACAAGGCGAGGAATTCAAAGGATTTGTACACGAGGGAGAAATTCAGTGGTTTCACCCACAACCGCAACAAAAGCTCGAAGAAAAGCAACTTGAGGCCATTGAGGCAGAGATTCATGATAAGGTAGTGGACCAAGGAGAAAATAGTAAATAAACTTTAATTTTTAGATAAAGGCCAGCATAGGCCTTTTTTTATTTGCGCCAAAAAGAGGATTGAAATTAAATTTTATAAAATAGTACAAAGGTCTGAAGGTAAATTTCATATTCTTCAAGAAATAGAGAACATAGGTAAAATAGCAAGCTTTTTCTGATTGCGCGCTTAGGGAAATCTTGCTAGTTATAAAAACAAATGGGGAGTGGGGAACTATTATGCTGATTAGAAAGGCACGTAAGTTTTTAGGAGTTATGGTCATGATTGTTCTTGTAACAAGTCTTTTTTCACAGGTTGGACAAGCTTCAGCAGCTGAAGAAGAAAGATCATGGAAAGATTACACAGAAAAAATTATGGCGAAGGATAATGATAATGGAACCTTAGAACTAGAGCTTCAGGGTACCTTTAAGCTTGCGAAAAATTATGATGTTACTCTAAAAGGGGAAAACAGAGTGTACCAAAAAGCCCTTGCGGATGTAAGAGTTGGTGCGGAAAATGTAACCGTTCGAGTGAATCACAAAAATGAAATTACGAAAATTTTTATCGATAGACCGACTCCAATTGAAACAATGAGGGTTGGGATTATGACATCAGGGTTCGCATCTGTTGACCACGATACAATCGTGTTAAGTTCTAAAGCGGGACTAGAAATTGTCGATAAAGTGGCAGGTGAAGCATTCACAATTCCGGCAAATGAGATAGTAACCTTCAGACCTTCTGAAAACGAAATCACATTAACGAATGCGACTGGAGAGGTATTATATACAACTCCGAACAGACTTTATGCTTTTACTGAAGAGGGAAGTAAAATTAAAGTTGAAAATATTACACGAGCAAGTGGAGACCCGTCCTACCGTGGGTTCTTTGAAATAACGACATCACAATCAGGGGATAAATTGAATTTAATCAATGAAGTTGATTTTGAGCAATATTTATATCAAGTGGTTCCGAGTGAAATGCCTGCATATTTTGGCGTAAATGCACTAAAGGCACAGGCAGTAGCGGCTAGAACCTACGCGTTAGGCGACTACTTAAGTGACCGTTTTGCAAAAGATGGATTCTTTGTATTAGACAGTGTCATGAGTCAGGTGTATAACAATACACCTGAGAATGCTGCAACCACACAGGCTGTGAATGAAACAGCGGGAGTTATTATGTTAGGTGAAGATGGTAGTTTAGTAGATGCACGATATTATTCAACCTCAGGGGGATATGGTGCGTCTAAACATCAGGTATGGGCTGAAGCTGACGGTACATTCCCAAGTAAGGTTCTACCTTACCTAATCGCACAAAGTCATACATTTGATCCAAATGATTCTAGTAAAATGCTAGAAATTGACACGCAAAGTGAAGAAGAAATTCTTGCATTCTATAAAACATTATCTCATACGGGGTATGATGGAAATTCACCTTGGTTTAGATGGAAGACGAGTCTATCTAAGGAAGAGCTAGAGAATACAATCAACGCTAACATTGTGAATAGACAAGCAGCAGACCCTAAGTTTGTGTTAACTCAAAATGAAGCAGGAGAGTTTGTAAGCCAGCCGATTCCTGCAGAAGGAATTGGGGAATTTGTTGATATGTACGTTGCGAAACGTGGCGATGGCGGGAACATCATGGAGCTTGTCATCGAAGGTACGACAGGAACGTACAAAATCATAAAAGAGTACAATATTCGTTTCACAATTAGACCATCTAATGCTTTTACAAAAGGTGAAACGGTTGTGTTGCACCGTGCTGTTGCTGGTAGCTCAGATTACACGGGCACACTTGACAACTACACAATCCTTCCATCAGCATTCTTTGGTTTTGAAATCGATGAAGAAAAGGGTGTAACATTTTATGGAGGCGGAAATGGACATGGTGTTGGTATGAGTCAATACGGTGCATACTATCTTGGAACTACATTAGGATATGAGTTTGATAGAATCCTGACTTCTTATTATCCAAACATGTCTCTCCAGAATACATCTGTATTAACTCAAGAATAAAATGCATGGAACTGCTATCCAAAAATGGGTGGCAGTTTTTGTCGTTAAAATAATATTTTAATTAAACATAATATATATTGAAATATAATTTCTAATACGTATAATAAAAGTAACGACCAATTGAAAATTGGGGGATATGAATCATGTATGTTATGGGGATTGATGGAGGCGGGACGAAAACAAAAGGGGTTATTGCCGATGAATTTGGGAATGTCTTTGCAGAGGCATTGGTTGGGGCGACCAATCAAAATGGGGCTGACCATCAAAGCATTGAAAAAGAGTTAGAGACCTTGTTTTCTTCCTTAAAAAGTCAACATAAAGAAGCATTTGAAAATCTTCATACGATCTTTGCTGGGATAGCAGGTGTTGACCGCCCTGAGGCAAAGAAGATTATGGAGGGTATTCTAGTAAAACTCGTCCCATCACAGGCAAGGGTCATCATTGACAATGACGGGGTGAATGCTCTGTATTCTGGAACACTCGGGGCGCCGGGAATTGTCCAGATTTGCGGAACTGGCTCAATCACTTTCGGAGTGAACGATAAAGGTGAGCGAAAACGTGTTGGTGGTTGGGGGTATTTAATTGATGATGAAGGCAGTAGCTACGAACTAGGCAGGGAGGCATTACATTCCATTTTTAAGTCCTACGACAATCGAGGTCCTAAGACGGTATTAACGGAAATGATCGTCCAGCATTTTCATATAACTGATCCTTCAGATTTAATTTCAGTAGTATATGGGGCTAAGCATCCACGCGAGATAATTGCGCCATTAAGTAAGTACGTTACAGAGGCTGCTGATCAGAATGATGAAGTGGCAAAGGAACTAATCCGAGAATCGGGAGCTAAAATTGCAAGTTCAATCCATCATTTGTACAATCAGCTTTTTCCATCGAATGAAAGGGAAGTTCCAGTGGTGCTTGTAGGTGGCTTATTTACACGGAGTGACTTGTTTGTCCCTATTATTGAAGGGCTTTTGAAACATATTCAACTCCCAGTCACACTAGTCAAACCTCCTACTGAACCTGTAGGTGGCGCAGTGGCTGCTGCAATTTATCTTGCGGGAGGCAAACCCGATACGAGATTTGTAGAAAAAATAAATGAAACAATAGTACAATAGTTTGATATTTTATTTGAATTTTTATTTTAAAAATTTAAAATATTTGCTATAATATGTTCAAATGGAAAAAATAGTAACGCGACTGACGGGGGAACCGTAATGAAATATATACAGTTGGATGAGCAATGGGAAACACAAATCGTCAATCTTTGGAATCGTGAGTTAGGTTCTGATTTTCCGATGAGGGAAGAGCTTTTTAATCAAAATAGTATTCAAGATCCTCATATACTTCAATCAGGTTCGTATCTTGCAGTAAACGAACAGAATAAACTCATTGGTTTTGTTATCACAAAATGTATCCAGGATAAAAAGGAGACACTTCTTAATCAAGATGTCGGGTGGATTCAAGTGTTGCTTGTTGACTCAACGTTTCGTGAAAAAGGAATTGGAAGCGTTTTAGTAGAGAATGCTGAAAAAGCGCTACAAAAACAAGGCTGTAAAACAATTTACCTTGGGTGTGACCCCGCACATTATTTTCCTGGAGTTCCACTCAGATTTGAGAATACAAAAAAATGGTTTGAAAAAAGGGGCTACCAAGCTTCTGGGATTGTCTCGGACTTGAATAGGACCTTTACACCAGATGAACAATTTGGGTTTCGTAAACCTATTGATATCGATGTGTCCCTAGCAGAAAATAAAGATGAACTTCTAACTTTCCTACACCGTTGTTTCCCAGGAAGATGGGAATATGAAGCAAAACAATATTTTTATAACGGTGGAACGGGAAGGGAATTTGTTGTATTTCGAAAAGAAAAAAGGATTATTGGCTTCTGCCGGATTAACGATTCCAAGTCACCAATGATCGGCCCGAATGTATATTGGGCGCCTTTGTTCAAAGGTGAAGTGGGCGGTGTTGGGCCACTTGGGATTGATAAGAATGAAAGAAAAAATGGCTATGGGCTAGCGATTGTGGAGGCAGGTATCTCTTTTCTAAGAGAAAGGCATATAGATAACATCATTATTGATTGGACAGGATTACTAGACTTTTATAAAAAGATAGATTTCAAGGTTTGGAAACAATATCAGCAATATAGTAAACATATTTAGTCCTTTCTAATGAAAGAAAAAGAAACCAGATAGGTTGGAAAGGCGTGGCGAAATTGAAGGTTAATATTACATCATTAACAACAGAGCAACGAAATCAACGGTCCTTAAATATCGATCAACTTACGACATCCCAAATTATCGGAATGATGAATGAGGAAGATGAAACTGTTTCAAAGGCTGTTCGGAAAGTTCTTCCTCAAATTGATAAAGCAATTGAGGCAATCTATGCAATTTTAAAACAAAATGGAAGACTTTTTTATATAGGTGCCGGAACGAGTGGCAGACTTGGCGTTTTAGATGCAGCTGAATGTCCTCCTACATTTTGTACACCTCCGGAAATGGTTCAGGCCATCATGGCTGGTGGCGAATCAGCGATGTTTACAGCCGTTGAAGGCGCTGAGGATGACCTTGATGGTGGTGCGAAGGATTTAGAAAAAAGAGGATTTACGAAGAATGATATTTTAGTAGGCATTGCGGCAAGTGGCCGTACTCCTTATGTGATTGGTGCCTTAAAATATGCTCAAAATCTCGGAGCCATTACGGTTTCGTTGGCCTGCAACGAGAATGCAGAAATCAGTAAATATGCGCATCATAGTATTGAGGTAATTGTGGGACCTGAAATTTTATCAGGGTCAACACGATTAAAGTCAGCAACTGCTCAAAAAATGATCTTAAATATGTTGTCAACAACCGCGATGATTAAGCTTGGTAAAGTATATGGAAACTTAATGGTCGACCTTCATGCTAGCAATTTAAAGCTCATTGAGCGAGCGAGAAGAATTGTCATGGATGTGACAGGAATTACGTATCAGGAAGCCGAAGTCATACTCAATCAAACAAATCAAAAAGTAAAACCAGCAATTGTGATGGCATTAGCTGGGGTTTCGTTGGAAAAGGCTAATGAAGTAATTGATAGGGCCAATGGATTTACAAGAAAGGCGATTGAGTTTGCGAACGAAGGGAAGTGACTTGAGATGAGGGAGATGGTATTAGCTTTCCTACAGCAGGAAATTGACCAACAGCATATCCCAGGTGCTGTCATTCACATTTCATTTCAAAAGCAAACGATTCTAAAAGAGGCAATTGGATATCGAGTCGTTTATCCGAAAAAGGAACCGATGAAGCTTACAACCATTTTTGATCTTGCTTCTTTGACAAAGGTGGTTGCCACCCTGCCCTCTATTTTATTACTTGTAGAGGCAGGGAAACTGCACCTTGATGACAAGGTTTCCTTTTTTCTACCGGAGTTTGCACGACACGGAAAATCGAATATTACACTTAAAGATTTACTCACACACTGTTCTGGTTTACCGGCACATCGGGAGTATTTTAAAGAGTCTTTAAATACAGAGCAGATTATTGAACGAATTTTTGACGAAAAATTAGTTGCGAATAAGGGTGAGAAAGTCATCTATAGTGACTTAGGTTTCATCCTTCTCTATAAGATTATTGAAAAAGTAACAGAAGAGGACTTTCAGAGCTTTGTACATCGAGCGTTATTTGAAAAATTGGAGATGAGCGAAACTAGCTTTCTTCCAAACGTTGAGAGAGAAAGATTTGCAGCAACGGAATACAGTGAAACTTTACAAGATTATAAGCATGGGATTGTTCATGATGACAACACGGAAAGCATGGGTGGCGTAAGTGGTCATGCGGGTTTGTTTTCCACCATATCTGATCTCGCAAACTATGCTTCCATGATTGAAAATAATGGGGTCTTTCGAGGGAAACGAATTCTATCAGAGCAGTCAATCAACATCACAAAGCAAAATTTCTCCCCTTACAGCAATGAATATAGAGGGTTAGGCTGGATCTTGAAAAGCCCTGTGTTCTCGAGCTGCGGCGACCTATTTTCTAGTTCCGCCTACGGTCACACTGGGTTTACAGGAACAAGCATCTGGTTTGATCCAGATATCCAGTTACATGTCATCCTGCTGACAAATCGTGTTCATTTTGGAAGGAAGGATCCGATTCTGAGGCTAAGGCCGAGGTTACATAATTTGATTGCAGCACATTTTCCGAGGGGGTAATGAGGTGTCTGATAAAATCCATTTAATGATTGTTGGCGCTCACTGTGGAGACGGAGAAATTCAAGCAGGAGCCATCGCCCATAAATATGCAAAAGCAGGACATGAGGTTACCTTTCTTCACTTAACAGCAGGAGAAAAAGGCACACCGCCCCATCTAAGTGTAGAGGAGTACCGCATTCAAAAAATAAACGAAGCCGAAAAAGCTGCTGAAATATTGGGTGCAAAAAGCATTACTCTATCTTATAAGGATGCGGAACTGAAAGAGGATGAGGAAACAGTAACCGAACTTGCCACGATTTTTAGAAGACTAAAACCAACGCTGGTTATTACCCATTGGGAAAAAAGTATGCATCCTGATCATGCCCTTTGTCCACGACTTGTTCAGGCGGCTTGGCTAAAGGCAGCATTGCCTGGCTTTGATATAGATGGGCTTCCACCTCACTCGCTTCGAAGAATGCTTCATAGTGAGAATTGGGAGGACATGGAAGGGTATGTTCCGGATATTTATGTAGATGTAACAGACGAATTTGACACGTATTTAGAGGCGTTATCACAATACTGGTTTATTATGAATTCTACTGATTTCAGGTATTACGACTATTATAAAGCGCTTGGAACAATGAGAGGATGCTTAAACCGTACGACGTACGCCCAAACTCTTAAGTTTCCGGTTGGCGCTAATGTTCGAAAAGGGTCAAATATACCTGGCTTTGAATTATAGATGTGGAGGTGAGCCTTATGAATCAAGCAGAATTAAGAAGAAAAATCGGCCAACTAATGGTTGTGGGCTTTAAAGGAATAACAGCCTCCGATGAAATAAAAGAGTTGATTCGCGAGCATCATGTCGGTGGAGTCATTCTCTTTGGCCGAAATATTGGCACACCAGAGGAAATTCTTTCGTTAACTACGGAGCTTCAACATGTGGCGAAGGATGCTGGGCATGAGCACCCACTCTTAATCTGTATTGATCAAGAAAATGGGGTTGTTCGTAGACTAGGAGAAGGTACCACAATATTTCCTGGGGCCATGCTTTTAGGTGCCACAGGCAATCCAGACAACGCCTATGAGGGAGGTGTTGCGACAGGTAAAGAGCTCAAGGCACTTGGGATCAACTGGAATCTAGCACCAGTAATGGATGTGAACAATAACCCTGAAAATCCAGTCATTGGCGTAAGGTCCTTTGGTGAGTCAGCCGAAAAAGTTTCCGAGTTTGGAAGAATGGCAATGAAGGGGATGCAGGAAGCTGGCGTCATCACAACGTTAAAACATTTCCCAGGTCATGGAGATACAAATGTCGATTCCCACTTAGACCTACCTGTGATTACACATAACATTGAACGTTTGGAGCAAATTGAGTTAAAACCTTTTGTTGATAGCATAGAGGCTGGTGCGGATACGGTTATGTCGGCCCATGTCTATTTTCCAGCAATTGAAGATACCCCAGGTGTCCCTGCGACATTGTCGCGTAAAGTCATCACAGGCCTCTTACGAGAAAAGCTTGGCTTTGATGGAGTAGTAACAACAGATTGTATGGAAATGAATGCAATTGCTAATACCATTGGCACCGCAAAAGGTGGGGTAGAAGCGATAAAAGCAGGTGTTGACCTCATTATGGTTTCTCATCTTCACCATCTTCAAAAGGAAACGATTGATGCAATTTACGCTGCAGTGGAATCTGGAGAAATCGATAAAGCCCAGATTGAAGAAGCAGTAGCAAGAGTAACGAGATTAAAAGAAAAGTATTGTAGTTGGGAAGAAATCGGCTCAGACGAGGTACCGTCCTTTGTTGGCGGGAAAGAGCATCAACAGCTTGCGCATGACATTTATAAGCAAGGCATAACGATTGTAAAAAACAATGGTATTTTGCCATTAAAGAATAAACGTGTGCTAGTGGTTTACTCAGAAAATAAATATACGATGCAGGTTGAGGATAGACGCTATTCCTCGATGTATCTTGGTGAAACAATCAAAGAGATTGATGATACTGCGGAAATAGTTGAACTATCAAACCCGGCAACAGATGAAGAAATCCAAAGAGTAGCCGCAAAAGCTCAACAATTTGAAGCGGTTATTGTGGGAACCCTGACTGTTCAAGAAGGTGACGCACAAACAAAGCTAGTGGAGGCATTGTCAGATACGGGGGTACCGGTCGTCGTCATTGCGACAAGAAGTCCGTATGATTTGGCATACTTACCAGAGATTCAAGCTTACCTTTGCACATATGAATTTCCTTACCCAGCTTTGAATATGGCGGCAAAAGCCATTTATGGACGTGAACAGGTAACAGGGAAATTGCCGGTTACTATTCCTCAAGTAAGGGAGCGGTTGAAATGAGTCAAAAGGTAGTTGTGGGTTTAATGTCGGGTACATCTTTAGATGGTATTGATGCAGCTTTAGTTACTATTTCTGAAGATGAACATCAAAAAATCCAAGTGAAACTGATTCATTTTTCAACACTTACTTATCCAGAAACCATGCGTGCAAGAATCTTGGCATTATGTGACCCGAGTAAAGCTCGGCTTGAGGATATTTCTATAACAAATATGCTACTAGGTGAGTTGTTTGCTGAAGCAGCGAAAAAGGTTGTAGCTCAAGCGGGTCTTGAGATGAAAGATGTGGATCTGATTAGCTCACATGGTCAGACGATTTTTCATCAGCCTGAAGGGAAAAAGGTAGAAGACTATACGATTACTTCAACCTTGCAAATTGGGGATATTGCTGTGATTGCAGAACGAACTGGTGTTATGACGGTTGGAGATTTCCGGACACGTGATATGGCAGTGGGTGGCCAAGGTGCGCCATTAGTTCCATATGCAGATGACCTATTATTTAGAGCGGATTCGAATGGTAGAATACTAGCCAATATTGGCGGAATAGCAAATGTAACCGTTTTACCCCCAACAGAGAGTCATGAACAAGTGCTTGCGTTTGACACAGGCCCAGGAAACATGCTGATCGATGCCTTTACAATGTGGGCAACGAATGGAAAACAAACCTATGATAAAAATGGAGAAATAGCAGCAGCGGGTAATGTAGATGAACAATGGCTTGAGGAGCTTTTAGATCATGACTACTATCGCTTACCGGCACCAAAGAGTACAGGTCGAGAGCTATTTGGATTCGATTATGCAAAAGAACTTTGGAATGCAAAAGCAGATTTAGGACCAGAGGATAAGATAGCTACTATTACTGAACTGACAGCACGAACAATCGCTGAAGAGTGTAAGAGATTTATAGATTCGTATAAAATCCAAGAGATTTTTATAAGCGGCGGTGGTTGGTACAATCAAACACTACGAAAAAGGTTGCAAGCTAATCTGCCTCCGTCAATAAAATTAGGAAGTACAGACGAGCTGGGCATACAGGCTGATGCTAAGGAAGCCATCGTATTTGCATTACTAGGCTACCAATGCATCAACAAACGACCAAATAATCTTCCATCAGCAACAGGAGCAAGCGCCCCGGTTATTATGGGGAAAATTGCTCTAGCATAACTTTATTCAGCCTGCTGAATAAAGTTATAGCCTCCGGCGGATGCCGCAGATTTTCAAAGGAAACTTTTCGCTAGCGCGAAAAATCTGGGCACAAATACGCCAAGGCGCATTTGATTATGTAAAAAACTGAAGGGAGGCGAGGGCAAGAGCTACGAATATAGTGTTCTGTTGGTACTGGAAAAAACAATGATGAAAGATACGTAAGGGGGAAAAGTAGAATGAAAAAATGGCTTAGTCTTTTTCTTATAAGTATTTTAGTAATTGGATTGTTAGCGGCATGTAGCAAGAAAGAGAACACAACAAAAGATGGCGGCGGAGATAGTGAAAAGGAATGGACGGGTACAATCACAGTATGGGATGGACCACGTTGGCCAGATGATAAAGACAATAAATTCCACTGGATGGAAAGTAAAATTAAAGAATTCGAAGCAGCACATGAAGGGGTTAAAGTTGATTTAGTTCAAGTTCCATGGGCAGAGCTTCCTGATAAATTAGGCGTTTCGATTGCAGGGCAATCTTGGCCTGATGTTGCACCAGTTGATATTAGTGGTAGTGCAGTAAGTATTGACCATATTGATCAAGGTGTAATTGAATCAGTTGATGAGTTATTTACTGAAGATGAACTTAAGGACTTTTATGAAAATGCATTAGATGCTTACACATTTGACGGGAAATTATATGGAGTTCCAAACTCTCTAACTGTACACGCAATGCTTTTAAACTTAGATCTTTTTGAAGAGCGTGGAGTTGAGCCTCCAGCAAACGGTGAGTGGACATGGGATGAATTCTTTGCAGCAGCTGAAAAGTTAACATTTGACCGTGATAATGATGGTAAAACAGATGTATACGGATTCTCAACATATATCCTTCCTGGTTACTATGAGGCATGGCCGTTCTTCTATATCAATGGTGGAAGCCCATTAAATGAAGATATGTCAAAATTCACGTTCACAGAGCCAGAAGCAGTAGAAGCGATTCAACAACTTGCTGATTTGAAATTAGAGCATGACGTAGCTCCTGAAACATTAGGTGGTCAGGACGTTGGTGGTACATTCCAAGCGTGGGCAAACGAAGAGCAACGTACTGTTGCAATGCAGCCATGGGCTACATGGGCAATTAGCTCAGCTCAAACAAAATACCCTACAAACTTTGCAGTTGCAAACTACCCAACTGGTAAATCAGGTGAGCCTGTTACAATCGGTGGTGTAGGTGGTTGGACAATGTTCCACCAAGAAGAAGAAGGGAAAAAAGAAATGGTTGGCGAGTTTATTAAGTTCATCTCAACAACAGATGAGCAATTTACGATGGCAACTGAGTATGGTATTTTCCCTGCACGTAAGAGCGCTGCAGACATGGACCCTTATAAGGACAATCCAGAAATGAAGCGTGCACAAGAAATGTCTTCACAAGTTGTTATGCTTCCACGTCACCCTGAATGGAAGAAAATTGATGAAGCTATTCAAACAGAGCTTCAGTTAGTATTCAATGGTGAAAAGACAGCAGAAGAAGCAATGAAAGCTGCTGAGAAGAAGGTAAATGAACTGTTAGGTGAGTAGTAATAGGCATAAGGTGGGTGGCCCTTAAATGGGCTGCCTGCTGCCAAATGAAAGATTGGGGGAATTGCGTTGAAACCCGTTCATCAGACTGCAAATGCAGTAGTACAGACAAAAAAACCGACTATCTGGCTACAAATGAAAAAGAACTATTCCGCATATTTATTTTTACTTCCAAAACTTATCCTGTTTATAGCATTTATTGCGATCCCGGTTGTGTGGGCATTTATCATCTCCTTCCAGGAATACAAAATTTTTGGGAGTGAATGGGCAGGTTTAGACAACTATATTAAGGTGTTTAAAAGTGATGCCTTTTACGACGCGCTAGGAAATACATTCCTTTTTACGGTTGTAACGGTACCTTTTAACGTAATAAGTGCACTTATCATTGCTTCTCTCATCCATCCTCTTGGTAAACTGTCTCAAAGCTTCTTTCGAGGAGCCTTTTATTTACCAACAGTTACATCAATGGTAATTGTTGCGATGGTCTGGCGCTGGATGTACAACTATGACTTTGGATTGTTTAACTATGTGTTAGGGTGGTTTGGAATGGAACCACTTAATTGGTTGGGACAATCTTCATCCGCACTTTGGGCTTTGATCATCATGCAATGCTTAATTCCATTTGGAGTCGGAATCATTCTCTATCTTGCTTCAATGGGTTCGATTTCACATTCATTATATGAAGCGGCCACTATAGACGGAGCAAATAGTTTTCAAAAATGGTATCGCATTACATTGCCATTATTAAAACCATCTACCTTATATTTAGTTTTACTTAGTACAATCGGTTCGTTTCAGGTATTTACACAAATTATTATGATGACGGGCGGAGGACCAGGTACGGCGACAGAAACGCTTGTTCACTTAATCTATAAGACAGGCTTTAGAGATTTCGAGTTTGGCTTTGCAGCAGCGCAATCCGTTGTTTTATTCTTTATCATTCTTTTATTTTCAATTATCCAATTCCGTTTACTTCGGTACGATGACTAGGAGGGAAGCATAATGACATCAGGTATTCAAAAAGTAAACAAGCTTATTATTTATGTACTACTATCGGTTTTCGCCATTGTTTCCCTTTTACCGTTGTATTGGGTGTTTAGTACCTCCTTGCAGCTAAGCAGCTACCAAGATGAAGAACTAGAACGTCAAGTATCCTATGTAGATTCAAATCCACCGAAAATGTACCCAGTTGGGATTACGGAGTACTTTGAGCATTGGGGGAAGGCTAGGGACGCAGAGAGCGCTGGTGATGCTGAAGCAGCAGCCTATCATCGAGATGTTATGGGCTACATCATTGAAGATACGTTTTCAGGATTTACCACCTTGTTTAACAAAAATAACGTAGGCATCTGGTTTTTTAATAGTTTTTATATAGCAGTAGTGGTGACAATTGGGATACTTCTCTTTGATTCGATGGCCGGGTATGTGCTCGCGAAAAAGCGGTTCCCGGGACGAAATCTCATTTTCTGGTCGATTATTGCCACGATGATGATTCCCGGCCAAGTAACGTTAGTGCCGTTGTTTATCATGGTTCGAAACTTTGGAATTATGGATACGCACTGGGCGCTTATTTTCCCAGACTTAGCAATGGTATTTGGGGTATTTTTAATGAGGCAATTTATGCACTCGATTCCGGATGAACTGATAGATGCAGCGAAAATCGATGGTGCAAGCGAATGGAAAACGTATTGGAAAATCATTCTGCCATTGTCGAAACCAGGTCTAGCAGCTCTAGGAATCTTTACATTTATGAACGTCTGGAATTCATTCCTATGGCCAATTATCGTGCTAAACGATGCAAATCTATATACATTACCTGTAGGGTTAAAAACATTACAGGATGCAAACCTTGCAAGCTTCAAGCTTCTCATGAGTGGAGCAGCCATTGCATCAATCCCAATGATTATTGTATTTATGATGTTCCAACGCCACTTTGTAAAAGGATTAACCCTTGGTGGAGTAAAAGAATAATGACTGATGGAGAGAGAGATCTCTCTTTTTTTGAGGGGAGGGGCAGAGAATGGAGATAGGTCTTGACCGCTTTTTAACGAAATCTGTGGATTTATGTAAGGGTAAAAGAGTCGGGGTGGTTACCAATATGACAGGTGTAAACCAACGACTTACACCAACAATAGATTTGTTCCATGAGCATCCAGATATTCATGTTACGGCATTATATGGACCTGAACATGGAATTAGAGGAAGTGCAAAGGAAGGGGAAAAGATTGATTTCTTTGTCGATCCTTATACCAATTTACCTGTGTATAGTCTTTACGGTGCAACGAAAAAGCCAACCAAAGAAATGCTTGAGAATGTGGACATGATTTTCTTTGATCTTCAGGATATTGGGGCAAGGTACTATACATTTATTTATACGATGGCATATGTGATGGAAGCTTGTGCAGAGTTCGGAAAGGAATTCGTCGTTCTTGACCGGCCAAATCCAATCACAGGAACCGTGATGGAAGGGAATCTAGTGGATGAGGACGTTCGTTCCTTCGTTGGCCTCTATCCAATTCCAAATCGTCACGGTATGACCGTTGGGGAAATTGCGCTCATGTATAAGCATGAATTCGGAATCAATTGTGAATTAACCGTCATTCCGATGGAGGGCTGGAGTCGAAATATGTTTTATGATGAAACCGGCCTGTTTTGGATTCCACCATCGCCTAATACGACAGGAATGGATATGTGCACGTTATACCCTGGGACCTGCTTGGTTGAAGGAACGAATCTATCGGAGGGAAGAGGTACAACACGACCTTTTGAATACGTGGGAAGTCCCTTTATTGAGGGATACCGGTTGGCTAAGTATTTTAATGAGAAAAAACTTCCTGGGGTGTTAGCCCGACCAATTTCCTTTGTTCCAACGTACCAAAAACATAAGGATCAGGTCTGTGAGGGTGTTCAGCTTCATGTAACCGATCGATGGGAAATACACTCGTTGAAAACAGGACTGACGTTGTTGGCGGCGATCGCGGAAATGTACCCTCATGATTTTGAGTTTCTTCAATTTGGTGAAAAGAAAACCTATATGTTTGACCTTTTAGCGGGGACAAAGGATCTGAAGAATCTAGTTTTAAATGGTGGAATTAATCGTTTTATAGAATTATGTGAAGTGGAAACAGAAGCCTTTAAAAAGAAGAGAGAACCTTATTTACTTTATTAACTTTATTCAGTTAGGGTTAAACCCCAACTGAATAAAGTCAAAGCCTCCGGCGGATGCCACGATTTTTCAAAGGTAATTTTTCGAGCATAGGATCAAAGACTAAAAGCGCCACATCCTGTGGCAACGTCTTTGTGACCCACATCGTGTGGGCCTAAAAAATCGGGCGGCAAATACGCCAAGGCGCATTTGATTAGGGAAGGGGATGGACCGTGTGGTTTCATTTCGATATTATCAATCAGGCGATGAAAAAGGAATTGTTCGCCTCTGGAATGAGTGCTTGCTGAAGGATCCAATCACACAGCTTAGATTTCGAAATCTCGTTCTTTTAGACGCAAACTTCGACCCAAAGGGATTACGAGTTGCAATTGACGGCGAGCAAATAATCGGTTGTTTGTATGCAATAAGAAGATTGTTACCAATGGCAGGTACCGAATTAGAGCCTGAAAATGGCTGGATTCCTTTCTTTTTCGTGCATCCGGAGTTCTCGCGGACTGGTGTCGGAGAAAAATTGATGAAAGATGGAGTAGAATTCCTAGCATCTGAAGGTCGGAAGAATGTTTTCTTTGCTTCGTATGCGCCGAATTATATTCTGCCTGGAATCGATGAAGAAGCATATCCAGAAGGCTATGCCTTTCTCCTCAAGCACGGTTTTGAAAAACAATATTCACCCGTCGCGATGGATCGAAGTTTGGTAGGCTTCACGCCACCCTCTGATGTGCTTGAATTAAAGGCACAGCGGGAACAGGAAGGGTACACATTTTTAACTGCAGAAGATAAGGATTTATATGAAGTGATCCAATTTGTTAACAATGAATTTAACCCGGATTGGGGACGTGCGATTCGAGAAGGAATTCTACAAGGGCTGCCACTCCACCGCATTTTAATCGCAAGAGATAGTGAAAATTTAGTGGGCTTTTGCATTTATGGCGGTTATGAAGGAATTCCAGATCGCTTCGGACCATTTGGGGTTGACCCCAATCAACAAGGTAAGGGGTTAGGCAAGATTTTATTAAATGAATGCTTAAAAAATATGCGTGCAGAAGGATTGCATGGTGCATGGTTTCTCTGGACCGGAGAGAAGAGTTCAGCGGGACACCTCTATAAGAAAACAGGATTTGAGATCACACGAAAGTTCCATGTTATGAAAAAAACGTTATAATAATAATAGATTGAATAAAGAGAGTTGATGACAATGTCCTTTATGACCGGGGGACTCGTTATGCTTCAAGAAATGCATGATAACCTCCCACCGTCTGAAAAGAAAATTGCTTTATATATATTAGAAAACCCGCAAGAGACGATTACACTTACGGCTAGTGAGCTTGGTAAAAGAAGTTCAACAAGCAGTGCGGCGGTTATTCGACTCTGTAAATCTCTTGATTTAAAAGGGTTTCAGGATTTAAAGCTTCGTATCGCAGGAGACCTGCAAAAGAAGAAGGCAACGGGATTCCGTGACATTGAACCAAATGAGTCTACTTTGTCTATTATTGAAAAAATGACAGACAATAGTGTTCAAACCTTACGGGAAACAGCTGAATTGCTAAACAATGAAGAGCTTGAAAGAGCCGTAGAAATCTTAAAAAATGCTGGGACGATTCACTTTTTTGGTGTGGGCGCATCAAGCATCATCGCTCAAGATGCTCAGCAGAAATTTTTAAGAATTAATAAAAAAGCAACAGCATTTCCGGATCTACATATGGCCGCAACCTTGGTTGCGAATGCGGATGAAAATGATGTTGTTGTTGGGATTTCATTTTCAGGGGCAACGTTTGAAGTAGCGAAAATTTTGGAGCTCGCGAATAAAAAAGGAGCCCATACGATTAGCTTAACGAAATATGGCTCATCGATTGTGACAGAGCAAGCAGACATTCGCTTATATACCTCTGCTACCAGAGAGCCGACTTTCCGAAGCGGCGCAACTTCATCAAGAATCGCCCAGCTTCATGTGATGGACATTCTTTTTATGAGTGTCGCCTCACAGGCATATGACCAAACCGTCCAACACCTTGATGAAACAAGAGAAATGATTAATATCTTGCACGACCCGATAAAATGAGACCAGAGATGGTCTCTTTTTTTGTAGTGGGGGATAAACTGTTCACCACAAATGTGAACAGTTTCTTGAAAAAGTCTAAGTGGTTGTGCATCAGAGGGTTCGGAGTGCAATCAACTACCTAGTAATTTCCAGTCGGTGATGCTCCAGATGGTTTCGAGTGTAGTCAACTACCTAGAAATTTCCAAGTGAGGGTACTCCAGAGGGCTTGGAGTGCAGTCAACTACCTAGTAACTTCCAGTTGGTGATACTCCAGAAGGCTTGGAGTGCAGTCAACTACCTAGAAAATTCCAGTTGGTGATACTCCAGAGGGTTTGGAGTGTAGTCAACTACCTAGTAATTTCCAGTTGGTGATACTCCAGACGGCTTGGAGTGTAGCCAACTTCCTAGAAACTTCCATGTGATGATACTCCAGAGAGCCTAGAGTGCAACCAATCACCTAATAATCCCCAAGTGACAATGCTCCAGCTGGCTTGAGAGATATTTAATCTCCTAGAAAAAGCCAAATGGTTACATTCTAAAAGTTTTTTCTATCTGTTTTTCTTTTTTATACAAAAGGTATGCCATAACTTGCGCTTAAGCTAATGGCATTTGAAATAATTTCCCAAAGTCCTAACTTATAAGGCTTTTATGCTATGGCTTTTTCCTGAATTACCCAAAGGTCCCTTCATATCCTTCTTTTTTAACATATATTTCTCCTAAATATATCCAAAATTCAACTCATATCCCTCGTTTATGATCTAGGTTTTACCGGAATTCCCCAAAGGTCCAGTCGTATCCTTTGTTTATACTATGGGTTTTACCATAATTACCCAAAATTTCCCTTAAACCAAACCTCGGTCCTCCAAAACTCAAAACCATACCGATAAAATCTCACTCTTTGTATCACAAATCCAAAACTAACAAATAATATAATAATAATAAGAAAAAGTGTCCACTGGGTATAAACATTTGATGAATAATGTGGTAAAGTAGGAAGTATAAATGTTGATATAAAAGGGTTTATAAAAATTAAAGTGTATTACCTATAAATACACTTGTGTTTTGTAAACATACAAAGGAGGATTCTAATGTCGAAGGTGTTGGACTCATTTTTGCATGAAAATCTGGAGGATTTAAAGACGAAAGGTCTTTACAATGTAATTGACCCTCTACAAGGTGCAAACGGACCTATTATTAAAATCAATGGAAAAGAGCTTATTAACCTTTCTTCTAACAACTACTTAGGATTAGCGACTGATGAGCGTCTAAAAGAGGTGGCCAAGGAAGCAATTGATACGTACGGAGTTGGGGCAGGTGCGGTTCGTACCATCAACGGGACACTTGATCTCCATATAAAACTAGAAGAAAAGCTTGCTGAATTTAAACATACAGAAGCAGCGATTTCTTATCAATCTGGCTTTAACTGTAATATGGCAGCCATTTCAGCTGTTATGGATAAAAACGATGCGATTCTATCCGATGAGCTAAATCATGCTTCCATTATTGATGGATGCCGTCTTTCAAAAGCGAAAATTATTCGTGTTAACCACTCTGACATGGATGATTTACGAAAAAAGGCAAAAGAAGCAACTGAATCTGGTTTATATAACAAAGTCATGGTCATAACAGACGGAGTTTTCTCTATGGATGGTGACATTGCGAAACTACCTGAAATCGTACAAATTGCAGAGGAATTTGATCTCATTACATATGTAGATGATGCACACGGTTCAGGTGTTTTAGGAAAAGGTGCTGGTACGGTAAAGCACTTTGGTCTTTCTGATAAGGTAGATTTCCAAATTGGAACTCTTTCAAAAGCGATTGGTGTTGTCGGTGGTTATGTAGCGGGTAAGAAGGCGTTAATTGACTGGCTAAAAGTTCGAAGCAGACCATTCCTATTTTCAACTGCTGTTACGCCAGCTGATGTTACTGCTGCTACAAAAGCAATCGAAATTCTAATGAGCAGCACAGAACTCCACGACAAGCTATGGGATAATGCCAACTACTTCAAGCAACAGTTAAAAGAGCGTGGCTTTGATATTGGACACAGTGAAACTCCAATAACACCCGTGATTGTTGGGGAAGAAGTAAAAACACAAGAGTTCAGTAAGAGATTAATTGAAGAAGGCGTCTATGCAAAATCCATCGTATTCCCAACTGTACCAAAAGGAACAGGAAGGGTCCGCAATATGCCAACAGCCGCACATACAAAGGAAATGCTAGACGAAGCAGTTGCGATTTATGAAAAAGTAGGCAAGGAAATGAACATTATCTAAAAGCTGATCAGACGATCATCTTGGGGGAATGAATAATGGAGAAAATTATAATTACCGGAGCATTGGGCCAAATCGGTTCAGAGCTTGTTACCAAACTGCGTAAGGTTTATGGTGCTCAAAATGTTGTTGCGACAGATATTCGAAAAACGGATTGCGAAGTTGCTCACTCAGGTCCGTTTGAGATTTTAGATGTAACAGACGGAAAAGCAATGTACGATATTACGAAAAAATACGATGCAGACACATTGATTCATTTGGCAGCATTGCTATCTGCAACTGCAGAAGCAAAGCCACTTTTAGCTTGGAACTTAAATATGGGTGGGCTTGTCAATGCATTAGAGGTTGCTCGTGAATTGCGTTGTCAGTTTTTCACACCGAGCTCAATTGGGGCATTTGGTCCGTCCACACCAAAGGATGGAACCCCACAGGACACCATTCAGCGCCCTACGACCATGTATGGTGTGAACAAGGTTTCTGGCGAATTACTTTGTGATTATTACAATCATAAATTTGGTGTTGATACAAGAGGACTACGTTTCCCAGGGCTTATTTCGTACGTGACACCACCTGGTGGTGGAACAACAGATTATGCTGTTGAAATTTATTATGAAGCTCTTAAAAATAAAAGCTATACATCGTATATTGATAAAGGTACGTATATGGATATGATGTATATGCCAGATGCGCTTCAAGCCATTGTAGACTTAATGGAGGCAGAGGAGTGCAAGTTAAAACACCGAAATGCTTTCAATGTTACGGCGATGAGCTTTGCGCCTGAAGAAATTGCAGCAGTTATCAAAAAGTATATTCCAGAGTTTGCGATGAATTATGATGTTGACCCAGTCCGCCAAGCGATCGCTGAAAGCTGGCCAAATTCAATTGATGCAACTGCAGCAATTGAAGAGTGGGGCTTTAAAGCACAATATGATCTCGAATCAATGACGAAAGATATGCTAGAAAAATTGAGTGTCAAGCTAGTGAAAAATGCTGGATAAATAAAATGAGGAGTATGAATCTTACGGGATTCATACTCCTTTTTATTCATCTTAGACGCCCATTTTTCTGCGAGTATTACTAGGTTTTTTTGTTTGCTGGCTTTTCATTTTTTTTGATGAAAGATCGGCATTCATTTTACCTTTACTATTGGAAGACTGAGCCTTTTTGTTTTCAAGCTGCTGCTTCATAGCCTCTTGCAGGCTAATCTTCTTTTTTGGTGCTTCGGGTTGATGGTTCTCGGTCATAGAAAATTCCTCCTTAATGGATACGATAGTCAGTCTAGTATAATCTATTTTGATTCAAATGGGAAAGGCCCATGATAGCGAAAACGATAAAAGGGTAGCTGAAAAGAAGAAAAACCACTTATCAGTGGTTTTTTAGTCCCGCATTGCTCCTGCTTCTCTTGAGGTCATGGCACCCTGGCCTTGGCTTACATCCTTTGCAATTTCTTGTTTTACTTTTTGTGGATCTGTTCCTGCGACATCTGTTTGCATCGTATTCTGTTTAGGTTGTTTTTGTGGCATAGTGATTCCTCCTGCGTTTTTATTCTACAACCATAGTATTAGCAATACGTCTCGTTACATCCGGACTTTCATTATTAAGACATAAAAAAGAAGCATTGAAATCAATGCCCCTGCACCCCTAATTGACTGCTTTTGTTTGTAATAATTTGATCCCCATCGCAATAAAGACGATTCCTGTCAATCGATTTAGAACAACTGAAGCCTTGGAATTGTTTCTTAGCTTAGTAGTTGCCATTGAGGAAAAATAAGCAGTGATTAAACACCAAATTCCACCTGTCAAAGTAAAGGTAAGCCCTAATAGGATAAACGGTATTGGGGTTGAAACGCCGCTATTGGTTTGAATGAATTGCGGAAGAAAAGCTAGGAAAAACAATGCAACCTTTGGGTTAGTGACGTTAGTTACTAGTCCTTGTAAGAAAATCTTTTTATTGCTTTGCTTTTTTAAAGATTGTTGTTCTTTTATTGTGTTTTTAGCAATTAACATTTTAATACCTAAATATGCTAAATAAATTGCACCTACGACTTTGATTAAACTAAATAAAAATGCAGATTGCGTTAAAATAACAGACAGTCCAAAAGCAGCTAGTAAAGTATGAACAACAATTCCTGCTGAGATACCGAGAGCTGAATATATTCCTGCCATTCGCCCCTGAGATATACTTCTGCTCACAATATACATTGTATCTGTACCTGGAGTTAAATTAAGCAATATTGCTGAAACTAAAAAGACCTCGAAGTGAACAACCCCAAGCATTTGAAATACTCCCCTTTATTTTTAGTTTATTTGGATAAAATATTATTTTCCTATTATGTTTTAAAACTATAAAAAAAGCTAGGGAAAAAAATCCCTAGCTTTTCTCAAATATCTTAATTCATTTCAACCTGTACATTTTGCTTTTTCAATTTCACTGCAAAATACCCGATCGTAATCGCTATGAAGGCCACCATATAGGTTAAAAGAATGAAGTTGTTATGCCACATATAACTGAAGTCACCGCTTGAAATGACAGCTTTAAATGACTGTACGGAATATGTCATCGGTAAAAGTGCGTTAATTGGCTGTAAGGCATTTGGAATCAGTTCAAGTGGGAACGTTCCAGCACTCGTTGTTAATTGTAAAATTAAGACGATGATCGCAATGAAACGACCAGGGTCCCCCATCATAGTCACAAGCATTTGGATTAACGTTAAGAAAGTAAAGCTTGTGATTAAAGATGTGACAAAGAATAATGGAATACTTGCGACTTCAATTTTTAAACCTTCTAATAGGATGATGTCGACAAGAGCTGCCTGGAACACACCGACGATGGCTAATACACCAAATTTGCTAAAGAACCAGCGGAATGCATTAGTTGGTTGTACTACAGGTTCTTTAAGTTTAAATACAATTGACATTAGTAATGCACCAACAAATAGACCAAGCGAGATAAAATAGGGTGCAAATCCTGTTCCATAGTTAGGAACGGTGTTCAATTCTTGCTTTTTAACGGTGACAGGTTCGCCCATCATGTCGTAGGTCTCGTTTGATGCTTCCACAGAATTTGCTTGTTCGGCACCTTCCGCAAGCTTCTCAGCAAGTTCATTCGAACCGTCAGCAAGTTGAACAGTACCTTCTTCTAACTCTTTTGACCCATCCGCAAGTTGTCCTGCACCATGTTGTATTTGACCCGCACCATCTGTTAATTGGTTCATACCATTAGTTAAATCGTGAGCGCCGTTATTAAGTTCTACAGAACCGTTGTATAATTGGCTAATTCCTTGTTGGAGACTTTTCTGACCTTCATTAATCTGTTGAAGCCCAGTTAACAATTGGTTAAAGGTAGGGCTCGTTTGAGCAATTAGTTGTTCCTCTAAACCCGTTGTTGCGGAACCAAACTGTTGATGTAGACCCGTTTTAAATTGGGTGAAACCTTGGTTAAGTCCATTTTCAACGCCTGCTGATATTCCTGGTTCGAGCCTTTGCTTCAATTGCTGTTCTAATTGTTGTTGTAACTGTTCTTTTGTTGGCTGTTTTTGAGCCATTTGCGCAATAAAAGCGGAAGCCTGCGTTTCGTCCATAATTTGATTTTCAATTAAGGTCGTTTTAAGTTGCTCCATTTGTTGTGTTTGTGAAGCGAGCATTTGGTCTGCTAGTTGCTCAGAAAGACTGGCTGAAATCCCATTTGTTAGTTGAGTTGATAGTCCAGTGCTAAGTTTCATCTTAAGCTCATCAATACCTTCATCAACTTTGCTAACATTACTGTTAAGTTGAGTCGTTACTTCCTTAGAAATTTGCTTTGGTAGTTCTTCCTTCATGAGGGCAACCCCATCTTGGATTTGATTTGTCCCATCCACTAAAGAAGGAATTTTTTCATTCACTTCGTTAAGACCTGCTTTTACTTGGTTTGTTCCAGAAGCAAGAACAGTTGCTCCGGATTCTGCTTTTTTAACTCCATTTGTAAATTCAATTGATTTTGAGGCTAGAGTAGCTAGGTTTTCTTCTAGTGTTTTTGATCCGTCATTTACTTTTGCTACACCTTCCGCAAGTTGTTCAGAACCTTCACTTGCTTGGGTTAAACCGTCTGCTAGGGTTTGAACCTTGCCAAACATGGTTTCAGCGTAGGTGGCTGTAACATTCTTTGATACTTCTGCCTTTATTTTTTCAAGTGCGGTTTCCCCAATTTGAGAAGACAGAAAGTTTGTGCTTTCATTTGGCACATATTTAAGTTCCAATTTTTGTGGTTGACGATCTAATAAAGAAGTAGCGTTTTTTGAAAAATCTTCAGGAATTTCAACTACTATATAATAATCCCTGTTTTCAAGCCCTTTGTAACCTTCTTCCATTGAGACAATGTGAAAATCGAAAGTGTCGTTTTTGGAAAGCTTGTCCGTTAACTCATTTCCTAGCTGTAACTGGTCGCCTTCAAATTGGGCTCCAGTATCCTCATTTACAATAGCGACTGGTAAATTTTCCATTTGGTCGTATGGATCCCAAAATGCCCAGAGAAACATGCCTGCATAAAGAACAGGAACAAAAGCTACCGCTAAAATTGGAATGAGGACCTTTCGATTTGAAAGGATATGTTTAAATTCAGCAATAAAGGATGATCCCTTCATATAAATACCTCCTAATAAAAATGTGACTGTTTTATTCAAATGGTCATTTTTTGCCAAATATGATGGGTACTCAACTTGAGGACCCATGGCATGACTATTTCTCTAACCCTTTAAAGAAATACAGCTGAAATAAATTTGAGATTTCTTCTTTTTCAAGTGGCTCGTGGTTTCGTTCCCAATCAAAGATTAAGGAAACATAAAGCTTTAACATGACAAAAGCTGTGATCTCTGGGTTACAGGGCTTAATTTCATCGCGGTCGATTGCTTCTTGAATCATGTCTTTCATATAGTTGATAATTGCCTGTTCAACACGCTGTACAACCTCAACAACTGCCTGTGTTCCGATATCTCTTTCTTCTTGAAAAAGCTTAATCGTTAGCTGGTGGGACTTACGGAATTCTAGTAATCGAAAAAGGATCAGGTGTGCATTTTCATAAAAAGTGCTGTTTTCATCCATTGCTTCTTCGGCTACCACTTTCATGTCCCGAATGAGAGTACTGATGATCTCATCGAATAACTCCTCTTTGTTTTTGAAAAAGGTATAAATTGTACCTTTACCAACGCTCGCGAGCTTCGCAACCTGGTCCATTGTTGTGGCCTTGTACCCAAATATAGAGAACGATTTAGTCGCAGCTTCAATAATTAACTGTTTTCTATCAATCGCCACCTTTGATCACCTCACTTTAGGTGGATTGACCAAATGAGAAATATGGTCATTTAATTCACAGTGAGAAATATATCACACCAAACGCTACATTGCAAGTCCCGTTCGTTTTTGCTGTAATGGCGTACTTAATAGTGAGTTTTAACGATTTCATGAAAACGTAAACTTTTTTGTTGTAATTATTTTTTGCCCGTGCTAATATAAATCTTGTAAAAGGAATGCAACCGTTTGCGCAACAAATTGCGCATAGCAGAGAAATCAATAGAACACAGTAATATCAATGGTATATATTTTTTAAACGCAATGAAAGCGTTTAATTAACAGAATGGAAAAATGACTAATTTCTACAAAAAAGTCCAAATTTATGCAATCGGTTTCCTAAACCTGTGCAACGGTTCCTTCCTTTCAAAAATGTAAACTGGGGGTTTTATCATGAAAGCAAAGAAACTTTTTCCTGCAGTAATGGCACTCTTATTCTTATTAAGTGTGGCTCTTGTAGGATGTTCTTCTTCGGATGATGGAGAAAGCTCAAGTGGAACTAAAGGCGATTCAAAAACAACAACAGTAGATATCTTCCAATTCAAAGTGGAATTTAAAGATCAATTTGAAGCTGTTGCAAAGCAATATGAAGAGTCACACGATGGTGTTAAAATCAACATCACAACTGTTGGTGGTGGAGAAGATTACGGTGCAGCACTTCGTTCAAAATTTGCTTCAGGTGAAGAGCCAACAATTTATAACATTGGTGGACCTCAAGATGTTGCAGACTGGGTAGATAGCTTAGCAGACCTTTCTGATACAGCAGCAGCTGGAGTTGCATTAGAAGGAACTCTTGAAGGCGTTACACAAGATGACAAAGTGTTAGGACTACCTTTTAACCAAGAAGGATATGGCTTAATTTACAATACAGCAGTATTTGAAAAAGCTGGAATCAATCCAGATGAAATTACAACTTTCGCTGCTTTAGAAGAAGCGGTAAAAACATTAGACAGCAAGAAAGATGAATTAGGTTTAGATGCTGTGTTCGCTCTACCAGGTAAAGAAAAATGGGTAACGGGCTTACACTTATCAAATGCTTTCCTATCCCCTGAATTTGAAGGGAATGTATTAGGGACATTCGATTCTGCAACAGTAGATTTTAAATATGGTGATGCATTTAAGAAAGTTCTAGATTTACAAAATGAGTATTCTGTTCAACCAACAGTAAGTTTAGACTATGCAATGCAAGTAGAAGAGTTATTCTCTACTGGCCGAGTGGCAATAATTCAACAAGGTAACTGGGTATATGGTTCAATCGCAGGTATCGATGAAGAGCTTGCAAACAATGGAGTAAGCATTCTACCAATTCCTGTTGAGGGCTATAAAGAAGATTCAATTCCAGTTGGAATTCCAATGTACTGGGCAGTTAATAGCAATAAAGATGATGCAGAAGTAAAAGCTGCAAAAGACTTCTTAGACTGGTTATATACTTCTGAAGAAGGAAAAACAGCTGTGTTAGAAGACTTTAAATTTATCCCTGCATATGAAGGATTTGACGCTTCAAAAGTTTCTGATCCACTAGGGAAATCAGTGTATGAGTACGCAACAGAAGGTAAAACAATTCCTTGGGTATTCATGGGCTACCCAACTGGTTGGGGCGAGCAACAGCTTGGTGTTAATATTCAAAAATACATCAGCGATGAAATGAGCTGGGAAGATCTTGTGAAGGAATCTCAAAAGGCTTGGGAAGACACAAGAAAATAAACGATTGACCTTACAATAGAAAACAAGGCAGCGTATGGTTGCTTTGTTTTCTCCTTTTATACAAAAATGAACGGGAGCTCGTGCTCCCCCAAATATGATTGAAATGTTTTTTGAATTTCGATCAATTGGAGGAATTTACTATGCGAAACCGGAATCTATGGTATTGGTTATTTTTAGCCCCAACGCTTGTAGCACTTGGAGTTGTTATAATCGTGCCATTAATTTTTGGAACATATTACTCATTTACAGACTGGAACGGAATTAAGATCACCGAGTTTGTTGGACTTGAGAACTATCAAAAGCTACTTGAGGATAAAGAATTCATGAACTCCCTATGGTTTACTGTGAAATTCTCAGTAGTGTCGATTTTCCTCATTAATTTCTTTGGACTTTCATTAGCATTACTTGTTACACAAAAGCTTAAAACAAACAATATTTTACGTACAATCTTTTTCATGCCGAACTTAATTGGAGGGCTCATCCTCGGGTTCATTTGGCAATTTATTTTCATGAAGGTATTTGCGAGTATTGGAGATTTAACGGGGATTGCAGCTTTTAAAGGCTGGTTATCGACAGATACAACTGGTTTTTGGGCATTGGTTATTCTCATGAGTTGGCAAATGGCTGGATATATCATGATTATCTATATTTCCTATCTGGAAAGTGTTCCGCAGGAGTTATTAGAAGCGGCGGAAATTGACGGAGCAAGCAGCTTCCAACGTTTTAAAAATGTGACATTCCCACTTGTCGCACCGGCATTCACAGTAAGTTTGTTTTTGACCTTATCTAATACGTTTAAACTATATGACCAAAACCTAAGTTTAACAGGTGGAGGCCCTTATAATTCAACACAAATGGTAGCAATGGAAATTTTCAAAACCGCATTCTCAGAAAATAATTATGCGTACGGACAGGCAAAAGCAATTATTTTCTTCCTAATCGTGGCGGCTATATCGTTAACGCAGGTGTACATCAATAAGAAACGGGAGGTCGAGATGTAATGAAAAGTAAAAAAAGAAAATTATATTTGCTTGAACTTCTAGGCATTGTCCTTGGCCTAATTTGGCTCTCCCCTTTCTATTTGATGGTCGTCAACTCATTTAAAACAAAACGTGAAATTTTTACAGATACGCTAAAGCTTCCGGATGTATTTACATTTGATAACTATGTTCAGGCATTCGAAGAGCTCGATTTTATCCGCACTTTCTTTAACTCTGTCCTAATTACGGTATTAGGTGTTGCGGTGATTATTCTTTTTTCATCGATGGCAGCATACGCATTAAATCGTCGCAAAGGAAAAGTGAGTGGTCTCGTTTTCTTCCTTTTTATCGCGGCTATGCTGATTCCATTCCAATCAGTCATGATTCCATTAGTATCCCTGTTTGGTAAAATGGAACTATTAAACCGTTTTGGAATCGTTTTTATGTATCTTGGCTTTGGTAGTAGTTTATCGATTTTCTTATATCACGGATCTCTACAAGGAATCTCAAAATCATTAGACGAAGCAGCCACCATTGATGGTGCAAACAGATGGCAAATCTTCTGGCACATCATCTTCCCGATGTTGAAGCCAATTTCAGTAACAGTAGCAATTTTGAATATTATTTGGATTTGGAATGACTATCTATTACCATCTCTAGTCATTAACCAAGAAGGAATGCATACGATTCCATTGAAGATGTTCTTCTTCTTTGGTCAATATACGAAACAATGGCATTTAGCCCTAGCAGGATTAACGCTAGCGATCATTCCAGTGATACTTGTGTACTTCTTCATGCAAAAACACATTATCAAGGGAATTGCAGAGGGCTCTGTAAAATAAACATTGAGATCGAAGGGTCAATTGGACTCGTTTAACATAAATGGAGTGTGAGGGTATGTATGGCTATTACAATTAAAGATGTTGCAAAAGAGGCAAATGTCTCGCCTTCCACTGTCTCAAGGGTCATAGCAAATAACCCTCGAATTAGTGAAGAAACGAAAAAACGAGTACGTGAAGCGATGGATAAACTCGGGTATCACCCTAATTTTACAGCACGAAGCTTAGCGGTGAATAGCACAGCAACTATTGGAGTTGTGATGCCATTCTCTGCATCCCATGTGCTTCAAGATCCGTTTTTCCCGGAAGTAATTAGAGGGATCAGCGTACAAGCACGTGAACATAAGTATGGATTGTACCTTTCGACAGCTGGAACAGAGGACGAAATCTATGAAGAAGTTGTTGGAATGGTCCAGGGTCGCCGTGTTGATGGCTTGATTCTCCTCTATTCTCGGACAGATGATCGTATTATCAAATATTTACAAAAGATCGACTTTCCATTTACCGTGATTGGTCGCCCTGTGATAGGCGCAGAACGAGTCACGTATGTCGACAATGACAATATCTACATTACGAAGGTCGTAACGGACTATTTAATCGAATTAGGTCATACGAAAATTGCGTTTGTCGGTTATGATGGCGACTTTGTGTTTATGCTTGACCGCCTTGAAGGATACAAACAAGCGCTAAGCGAGGCTGGAATCTCTTTTAATCAGGACTATATCGTTCAAAAGAGTACGATTAATAAAGGGAAAGAAGCCATTATATCGTTTCTAAGTTCGGTTGACACACCGACAGCATTAGTTTGTACAGATGACTTTATCGCAATCGAACTGATGAGTCATTTTGAAGAATTGACTATTCGATGCCCAGAGGACGTTTCCATTGCAAGTTTTAACAACGTACTACTAGCTGAATATTCGAAGCCTCCCCTCACCTCAGTAGATATTGATATTTTTCAGCTGGGGGTTGAAGGTGCAAGCTGTTTGATTGAAAAAATAAAGAATCCGGATGTCTTACCAAAGCGGATCACGATACCGGCAAAACTAATTGAACGGAAGTCGTGCGCACGGATTAAATAGAAAGAGAGCATGAGGGAAATGGAAAACAAAACATGGTGGAAAGAAAGTGTTGTGTATCAAATTTACCCAAGAAGCTTTAAGGATACAAATGGTGACGGAATTGGGGATCTTAAGGGGATCACGGAAAAGCTTGATTATCTAAAAGACCTTGGTGTTGACGTAATTTGGCTCTCCCCTGTCTATGAATCCCCAAATGATGATAATGGCTACGATATCAGCAACTACTGTGAGATCATGGATGAATTTGGCACGATGGCTGATTGGGAAGAGCTACTTTCGCAAATGCATAAGCGCGGAATGAAGCTAATGATGGATTTGGTCGTAAATCATTCATCCGATGAGCATAAGTGGTTTCAAGAATCCAGAAAATCAAAGGATAACCCTTACCGTGACTACTATATTTGGCGCCCTGCTAAAGACGGAAAGGAACCGAATAATTGGGAGTCCTTCTTTAGTGGTTCAGCGTGGCAATATGATGAGCAAACGGGTGAATACTATTTACATTTGTTTAGTAAAAAGCAACCTGATCTCAATTGGGAGAATCCGAAAGTTCGTGAGGAAGTCTATGACCTTATGACTTTTTGGCTCGAAAAAGGAATAGATGGATTCAGAATGGATGTCATCAATTTAATTTCTAAGGTTCCAGGGTTACCAGATGGTGAGCCACAGGAAGGAAAAACATATGCTTCAGGTGCACCTTATTATATGAATGGACCTCGAATCCATGAGTTTTTACAGGAAATGAACCAACAAGTGTTATCGAAACACGACATTATGACCGTTGGTGAAATGCCAGGTGTCGATACGGAAGAAGCGCAAAAATATACAGGTGCTGACCGCAATGAGTTAAACATGGTCTTCCAATTTGAGCATATGGATTTAGATTCAGGTCCAACAGGAAAATGGGATTTACGCCCATTGAATTTATTAGATTTGAAGCAAACTTTTACAAAATGGCAAAAAGGTCTCGAAGGCTCTGGTTGGAACAGTTTGTATTTAAATAATCACGATCAGCCAAGAATGGTGTCTAGATTCGGCGATGACGGTGAGTATTGGCTAGAGTCAGCAAAGATGCTTGGAACGTTTTTGCATATGTTGCAAGGAACCCCATATATATATCAAGGTGAAGAACTTGGGATGACCAATGTTCAGTTTGATTCCATTGAAGATTACAAGGACATCGAAACCCTAAATATGTATAAGGAAAAAGTCGATGCTGGTGTAGCTCCAGAGCAAATTATGCAATCGATCTATGCAAAAGGAAGAGACAATGCGCGTACCCCGATGCAATGGGATGAAAGCGAGAATGCCGGTTTTACTACAGGCACTCCGTGGATTTCGGTAAATCCGAATTATCGGGAGATTAACGCGGCTAAACAAGTGGACGATCCAAATTCTATTTTTCATTATTATAAAAAATTGATTGAGTTGAGAAAGCAGCATGAGATTATTGTGTATGGCGATTACGACCTGCTGTTGCCGGAGCATCCAACGATATACGCGTATACTAGAATATTAGCCGATGAAAAGTTACTGGTTGTACTGAATTTTTCGAGCGAACATGCATTATTTGAGTTGCCAGAAAAGTGTAGTTACAAAACACAGGAACTATTGATTAGCAATTATGAAGTCGATCAAAATGAATCGATTGAAAAAATAGAATTAAAGCCATATGAGGCAAGAGTGTATCGGTTAACGATTTGAAGGTGGACCTAAGTACCATCTGTAGAAATAGGAAGAGAGGATACAAAAATGAAGCAAGCATGGTGGAAGGAAGCAGTTGCCTATCAGATCTATCCAAGAAGCTTTATGGATTCAAATAGTGATGGTATCGGTGATCTACAGGGGATTATTTCTAAATTAGATTATGTAAAAGATCTAGGTATCGATGTAATTTGGATATGTCCTGTTTACAAATCACCAAATGATGATAACGGCTATGATATTAGCGATTATCAAGACATCATGGCTGACTTTGGAACGATGGCTGATTTTGATGAACTTTTAGAGGAAACCCACAAGCGTGGCATGAAACTCATTATTGATTTGGTTATTAACCATACAAGTGATGAACACCCATGGTTTATCGAATCTCGTTCTTCAACGGATAACCCAAAACGGGATTGGTATATTTGGCGTGATGGAAAAGATGGAAAAGAGCCAAATAACTGGGAAAGTATTTTTGGTGGGCCAGCATGGCAATTTGATGAAGCGACTGGTCAATATTACATGCATATATTCTCAACAAAGCAGCCTGACCTCAATTGGGAGAACAAAGAGGTTCGCACAGAATTATATTCCACGATTAATTGGTGGCTCGATAAAGGCATTGATGGTTTCCGGGTAGATGCGATTAGTCATATTAAAAAAGTTCCAGGTTTCCCTGATCTGCCCAATCCGCATGGTCTAAAATATGTTTCTTCTTTTGACGGTCATATGAATCGTCCTGGGATTCAAGAGTTCTTACAAGAATTAAAGAAAGAAACCTTCGCCAAATACGACATTATGACCGTTGGTGAAGCAAATGGTGTAAGTGTGGAAGATGCGGACGAATGGGTTGGCGAGGAACAAGGAAAATTCAATATGGTGTTCCAGTTCGAACATTTGGGGCTTTGGGATGAAGAGAAACAAGAACTTGATGTAATCGGCCTCAAACATGTCCTTACGAGATGGCAAAAAGGACTAGAAAATATGGGTTGGAATGCGTTGTTTATTGAGAACCATGACCAAACACGTGTCGTATCTAATTGGGGAAATGATAAGGACTATTGGAAAGAAAGTGCAACAGCGCTAGGTGCCATGTACTTTTTCATGCAAGGAACTCCTTTTATTTACCAGGGGCAAGAAATTGGAATGACAAATGTTCAATTCCAATCCATCGAAGAATATGATGATGTGGCAACAAAAAACCTTTATCAAGAAAAGCGCTCTGAAGGTATCCCGCATGAGGAGATTATGGAAATCATCTGGGCGACAAGCCGAGATAACTCACGTACTCCAATGCAATGGTCAAGTGCAGAAAATGCTGGATTTACAGCAGGAGAACCGTGGATGGGTGTAAATCCAAATTTCATGGAAATCAATGTTGAGAAACAGCAGGCTGATGAAGATTCTGTGCTGCATTTTTATAAAAAAATGATTGCATTGAAAAAGGCAAATAAAGTATTTACGTATGGTGTGTATGACTTACTGCTTGAGGAAGACCCACAACTATATGTGTACACACGCACACTAGGCGAGGAGAAAGTGGTCGTTATAACGAATCTATCTCGAGAAAATGCCGTTTGTCGTGTGCCTGAAGGTGAATTAAGGCATGATGGGCTGATGTTGGCAAATTATCATATTGATGCACATGAGGCTACAGAGTCAATTGAATTAAGACCGTATGAGGCACGAGTATATCGGTTAGCTTGATTTGAAGACACCCCTATGCTTAAGTAAGGCATAGGGGGTTTTGGGTTACCCCCGTTTATTCAAGTTTTCTTGTGCCATGCGGATCATTTCCTTAACCATATTGCCGCCGATGTTGCCACCGACTTTGCCTGCTTGCTTGGACGTGAGGTTTCCGTTGTAGTCTTCTTTTAACGGAATCCCTAATTCCTTTGCGACTTCGTATTTTACGCTGTCAGGGTTAGAGGGATCTGTTTGATAGCCTTGTTTTCGCATTACATTTGCTTTGAGTTGGTCAAGCCCTTCTCTTGCTTCTGGAATGAGGGGGCGACGTTTTCTACGAGCCATTGGAGACACTCCTTTCATCATGCAATTTTTTATAGCATTCCCTAGTATAAAATCTAGAATTTCGGTAAAACTTGGTAGTAACAACAAATTTTAAAGAATTTCATATAATTTTGGTTTGAAACGCTTGTTTTTTGGCTAATCTAGTGATGTAATAGCTTATACCACCAGTTTTAACTTTATTTAGTAGTATCCTTCACTTCTATAATGAGGTGGAAAATTCTATAAAAATATAGAATGCAAACCAGGTTACTAGTTGAATAAAGTTAAAAGCCTCCGGCGGATGCCTCAGATTTTCAAAGGAAACTTTTCGAGCAAGCTCGAAAAAATCTGGGCGCAAATACGCCAAGGCGTATTTGATTAGGTATATTTTAGCTAAAATCTTGCGAACCTATGAAAAAAGTGGTAAAAAGAATATGTGCTTATTTGGAGAGGAGAATTTTATTATGAACAAAACAGAACTAATCAGTGCAGTTGCTGAAAGTGCAGAACTATCTAAAAAAGATGCAACAAAAGCTGTTGACGCAGTATTTGAAGCAGTTCAAAATGCATTAAGTAGCGGAGATAAAGTACAATTAATCGGATTCGGTAACTTCGAAGTTCGTGAGCGTGCTGCTCGTAAAGGCCGTAACCCACAAACTGGTGAAGAAATCGAAATCGCAGCTAGCAAAGTACCTGCTTTCAAACCAGGTAAAGCTCTTAAAGACGCAGTTGCTGGTAAATAATATTACATAATCCCTGCGTAAATACCCCTCAGAGACGATCTGAGGGGTTTTTTCATACTCTTAGACTAAATGTGTGCAACCGGTTGTAAAAGCCTTTATACGAATTGCTAGATTGTCAAAATGTGAGTTTGACGCACCCCTATTGCTCATGGGAAAATAGGAGTATCGATTATACAAAAGGTAGTGAAGGGATGCAAAAACGAGTCAATTGCTTAAAATGCAAGCATTTTTATACGACATGGGAACCGAAATTTCCTCGTGGCTGTCGCGCCTTCAGTTTTAAGACGCAGGCAATGCCCTCTATAACGGTTTTTAGATCTTCTGGGGTTCATTGTATGAAGTATGAGGAAAAGCATAAAAAGCAACCGCAAACACCTTCCTACAACGTAGATATTCGGGCATAGAGGAGTGAACTTTGTGAATATATCTTTGAATAAGATTTTAGATAAAATGCAGCAAGAAGTGTTGAGGGCAAAGAGTGAAGAGAGTGAACAAAAGGTAAGAGAGCGTTTGATGGCCATTCGAACCTTATGCGACCTTGTGTTGGATGAAGCCCCAGCTGAGGTAAAGCGGGTTGACGCAGTGCCTGTGCAACCGGTGCGACAGGTTGTACAGACGATTCCGACGATGCCGCAAACAACGACGATTCAAAACACAACTAAATTAGAAGAAGACGATGCTAATGGAGATTCCCTGTTTGATTTCTAAACAGAGAGTCTCTTTTTTTAACTGATTTTGGGTTTGTTCGATAAAATAAGAGTTATGTCCGATATCTGGCCGGGAATGTACAATATATTGAAATTTGTGTCCGATAAAATTCCATCATTGTCCGATATCTGAAAAATTGAGTCCGATATCTAAGTATCGGGCAAAAAAATACCCCCAAGGTGCGTCACCCTTGGAGGTTCTGGAGAAAGATTTCTCTTTTTTTATAAAGTTTATGGGCAGTTTCAATGCTGCAGCTCTCAAATCGGATCGTTCCACCAGGCGATAGTTGGGCGATTTTATAAATATCGACGGAAATGATCGTTGCGATTCGAGGATAGCCCCCTGTTGTTTGCCTGTCTGCTAAAAGGATGATTGGCTCGCCGCTACTTGGAACTTGAATACCACCAAGCGGAATCGCGTCAGATGCAATTTCTGCTTTTTCTTTATGCTGCAACGGTTTTGTCCCCTTTAATCTAAACCCCATCCGGTCCCCTTGAAGCGCCTGAAAGGTGTCGCTAAAAAATTGTTCGATGGCACTCTCGGTAAAATAATCCTGATGTGGCCCTAGAATTGCGCGAACGGTTACCTCTTTATCAAACGTTGGAATAAGGTGGTGCGAGAGCCCTGTATTTTTTCGAAGGGTATGAACAGCACCGTAAATAAGATCGCCATCATGGATCTCTGTTCCAAGCTTTGCCTTTGCGTAATAGGATTTACTTCCGAGGACTTCTTGAGCTTCGAATCCGCCCGCCACTGCTACGTATGCGCGAGTTCCCGATACTGGTTTGCCAAACTTAATAATATCCCCTTTTGTCACGACAAAAGACTTCCACAATGGGGCATTGTTTCCGTTTACGTTCATGCTTAAGTCGGCCCCGCAAACAGCAAGTGTAATTGAATCGGCTTCTACCCGTAATGTCGGGCCAAGCATGGTAATTTCAAGTACGGCCTCGCCTCTAGGGTTACCGACAAGAATATTCGCAAGCTGGCTTGAATAAGTATCCATTGCTCCACTTGTGACGACTCCAAATTGTTGGTAGCCGTAGCGGCCTTGGTCCTGAAATGTGGTTAAGAGCCCTTTTTTAAGGACGGTTAATAGTGGTTGTCCCATATGATCACCTAATTGCCTTAATTGTAATGCCTTCATTGGTTAGTGCCTGTCGTAATTCTTGTACAAATTGGAGGGCATGGTCATTATCGCCATGAACGCATATGGAGTCGGCTTTAATTGGGATGATTTCGCCAGTTGTCGTCTGAACGGTTTGTTCTTTCACCATTTGCAGGACTTGCTTGATCGCGACATTGCTGTCATGAATGACTGCACCCTCTTGCGTCCTTGGTGTTAAGGTTCCGTTAGGTTGATAGGTTCGGTCAGCGAACACTTCAGACACCGTATGTAAGCCGTATTTTTCCCCAGCTTCAATTAACTTGCTACCAGCAAGTCCATAGAGTGAAAGAGTAGGATCAAATATACGTACAGCCTTAGCAATTGCCTCTGCAAGGTTAGTGTCGACTGCTGCCATATTATAAAGAGCACCATGTGGTTTTACGTGAGAGAGTTTCACTTCATGAGCCTTACAAAATGCAGCGAGAGCACCGATTTGATAGAGCACGAGATCATAGACGTCTTTTGGTGAAACGGCCATTGTTCTCCTGCCGAATCCGACAAGGTCCTGAAAGCCTGGATGGGCACCGATTGCCACGCCATACTTTTTCGCCAGTTGTACCGTTTGGTTGATTACATGCGGGTCGCCTGCGTGAAACCCACAAGCGACGTTTGCGCTGGAAATAAAGGAGAGGACCTCCTCGTCTTTCCCGATTTTATAGGTGCCAAAGCTCTCGCCTAAGTCACAATTGAGATCAATCATTTTCAATTTTTTTCACCTCTACCTTGTATTGGTTTTCTTTTACTAGATTTTCAATTTCCTGATATTCCTCGGCTGAGATGGGGGTGAAGCGGAGGTAGTCCCCTGCTTTTAGTAAAAACGGATTCTGCCTCTCCGGGTCAAATAAAGGTACCGGCGTTCGTCCGATGAGATTCCATCCTCCCGGTGATTCGAGTGGATACACCCCGGTTTGGTCACCGCCGATGCCGACTGCCCCTTTTGGAACTTTTAACCGGGGGGTTGCAAAGCGTGGTGTGCTAAGCGTAGCTGGAAGCCCTTTTAAATACGGGAAGCCCGGTAAAAAACCAATCATATAGACGAGATAATCGACGCTGCTATGGAGGGAAATCACATCTTCGATTGAGAGCCCGTGCATGCGTGCAACACTCTCGATGTCCTCGCCATCATAACAGGTTGGAATCACAATAATCTCTTTTAAAGAGGTGCCTTGTTCTGTTGAATGCGCCTCGCAAATCTCAGCAACCTGCGCAAAAAGACTTTTATAGGTAGTGAGAATCGGATTATAGTAAACTGTAATTGATTGAAAGGCTGGAACGAGTTCAACAACCCCTAATATATTCAGTTTTTCAATTTGTTTCGTAGTTTGCTGGATTTGACGCTGTAAGCTGTTTGAAGCCGGCTTCTTGTATAGAATCTGCAAGGCCATGTCTCCAACAGGAATAATCTCGTAGTTCATGTTTAAAACTCCTTTGTAGTCTTGAGTCCTACTCCTATCTTATAATGAATATGGTAGAATAAAAATACGAATTTCAAAAAAAGGATGGAGAACGAAAATGAAATTGTTCTTAATATTGGGAGCGATTAATGCATTTCTAGCAGTTGCGCTTGGTGCATTTGGTGCCCATGGTTTAGAAGGAAAAATCACTGAAAAATACTTAAAAACATGGAATACAGCCGTTCAATATCAAATGTTTCACGCGATCGGATTGTTTATTGTTGCCTTTTTAGCGGACAAGTTTTCACAAGTTAGTTTAATTACAACGGCCGGTTGGAGTTTGCTTGTGGGGATTATTTTATTTTCTGGAAGCTTGTACGTTTTAAGTGTGACTGGTATTAAAATCCTTGGTGCCATCACACCGCTTGGTGGAGTTGCCTTTTTACTAGGCTGGGTATTATTAATGGTGGCTGCTGTAAAACATATGTAAAAAGAAGTGTGCAAAGGCGCCACAAATGTAAAAGGAGTGTCCGTGGACACTCCTTGCTTTTTAGCGTGGTGGATAATTGACTAGACCAGCATTGGCCCCGAATGGATATTCGTACTCAATTTCTTCGTCGAATGTAATGTATTGTAAGTAGACCATTAATAGTAAGTAGCGCATGCCTGTTTGCGGGTCACTTAAAATGATGTGATCACGGCCTGCAGCTTCAATCACACCTTTGAAAACCTTTTGTTGGTTCGTGTTATCAAAGCCCATGTAGACAGTCGCAAGCTTTCCTTTGTTCAAGCGAAGAATGTTTTCAATATACGATTCTTCGATTGGAAGCATACCCGGTACATTTTGCGCAACCCCACCCGTTGGAACGAAAGTTGGCGTTTGTGGTGTCTGAAAGCCTGCTTGTTGTTGCTGTTGGTATGGATATCCTCCATATGCGAATTGGTTTGGATCCATGTAGCCTCCATACTGGCCCATGCTTTGTGGGTTATACCCGTAAGCAGCATACGGATTTTGCATTGATTGATTATCTTTACTCAATGTAAGCCCTCCTCAGATTGTTAAGTTTTTCTCTTTTTAAATAAAGGCAAATGCCTTAGAAAACGTCTGGACAATCCTCCTGTGTTGGTTGGTAGAAGCAGTGTGCTTTAAACCTTCCTACGTTCGACTGGTTATACCATTGTGCCGGACAGTTTCCTGATGGTTCAAAAAACCATAAAGAAAACCTGGCTGGGTGAAATCTTTCCCCTTTTAGTACTCTTCGTGCAAGTGCAATCTCAGACGGTCGAGCAGCCTGGTAGAAATAGCCCTTTTGGGTTGCTTCAAAGCCACCAGGACTTTGAAAGACCATTTTTCGAATGGTGTTAATATCTTTAAAATCCAGACAACGTGATCTTGCGCGGTTTACCCCAACATTACCTACTAATAGCATTCCTTGTTTGCCTTCGCCTTCAGCCTCAGCACGTAACAGCCTTGCTAAAAGCTTTACATCTGCTTCCGTGTGCGCAACTACTGCCATCTTTTCACCTCACTTACAAAAGAAGACAAGGATAATGAAAAAGCCTCTTTACTAACTTATTGTTTCGGTGAAAGATGGGTTCCTACTTTTTGATTATTTTTTGGGATTTTGACTAGAACTTTTTGGTGGGTTGTTTAGAAGATTCATCATTGCATTGTATGAGCGAGGAAAAAGGATTATGAATATGGATAAAAAAAAGAGAGGAAGCCCCTCTCTTTTTTTATGTCTAGTGCCATGCGCCATCGGCTCTCTGGTCTAAGAAAAACGCTTCGGAAGGTAAAGTGCACCTTCTGTCAGCGCTTTTCTTATGCTTGTCGCCTAAGGCTGTGCGCATGTCACTTTTCTTAGTTAATGTGTAGGAATTGTGGTACTTTTTCTTCAGTTAAAATGTTTCCAACGAAGAATGCTCCGAATTCACCGTATCGAGCACTTACTTCGTCAAAGCGCATTTCATAGACAAGCTTCTTGAATTGAAGCACATCGTCTGAGAATAGGGTTACGCCCCATTCGTAATCATCAAAGCCGACAGAGCCTGTGATGATTTGTTTTACGATTCCTGCATATTGGCGGCCAATCATACCGTGGCTGCGCATAAGCTCTTTGCGTTCTTCCATTGAAAGCATGTACCAGTTGTCATTACCATCACGGCGCTTATCCATTGGATAGAAGCAAACATATTTGTTCTTCGGTAAGGTTGGGTATAAACGTCCGCGTACGTAAGGATTTTGGTATGGATCCTCATTGCTTTCGCCTGCTACATAGTTACTTAATTCAACAACAGAAACATAAGAATATGTAGGGATTGTGTATTCAGCAAGCTTTGTTTTATTGAATTCATTTTCGATTTCATTTAATTCTTCCATTGTTGGGCGAAGAATCATCATCATGAAATCAGCTTTTTGGCCGACAACTGTATATAATGCATGGCTTCCTTGGTTCTCTGCTTGAGTTTTATTCCACTTTTCTACTAAACCAAGAAATTCATGAATTGCTGCTTGTCGCTCGTCACTAGAAAGGGTTTTCCAAGACGTCCAATCGATTGAACGAAAATCATGAAGGCAATACCAGCCATCAAGCGTTTGTGCTGCTTCAGCCATTACAATCACTCCTTATTTTTTCACATGGTTATGTATTCAACACTACTATATCACAGTTTCCCCTATAGCAAAGTGATTAAACCTTAGGAGATTTTGTGAACAAAGGTGAGTGTGAGTAATTTGTCAGGTTGTTGGGAAAATTGAAGATAGTGACATAATACTGTCACATGATTTTTAAGGCTTTTTGGTTTTCAATTTGTGAAAAAAGCCGTATTCTAATGGTTGGCAGTTTTTCAGGGCGACCGATGAGCCCGTCTTACATAAAATGCATTAATAACGTGCTAGGAGGAATAAGAGTGAGCGATTTATTTACTCAATTAAAACAAAAAGTATCTGAGAAGGACATGAAAATTGTTTTTCCAGAAGGATTAGATGAGCGTATTTTAACAGCAGTAAGCCGTTTGGCAAGTGAAAAGGTGCTTGTACCAATCGTAGTTGGTGAAAAAGCAGCGGTTGAAAATAAAGCTAGCGAGCTAGGTGTTTCACTAGATGGCGTAGAAATCTATGATGCGAATTCATACCCCGAGTTCGATCAGCTTGTGGCTTCATTTGTTGAACGACGTAAGGGCAAAGCAACTGAGGGGGATGCACGTAAGATCCTTAAGGATGAAAACTACTTCGGAACCATGCTCGTGTATACCGGTAAAGCACACGGGCTAGTTAGTGGTGCAGCACACTCGACTGCAGACACGGTTCGCCCTGCCCTTCAAATCATTAAAACCAAGCAAGGTGTGAAAAAGACGTCTGGTGTGTTTATCATGGTTCGTGACGATGAGAAGTATGTATTTGCCGATTGTGCGATTAATATTGCACCAGATAGCCAGGACTTAGCAGAGATTGCCATCGAGAGTGCCAATACAGCTGATATGTTTGATATTGAACCAAGAGTAGCGATGTTAAGCTTCTCAACAAAAGGTTCTGCAAAATCACCTGAAACAGAAAAGGTAGTGGAAGCTGTCAAAATTGCAAAAGAAATGAATCCTGCCTTAGTATTGGACGGAGAATTCCAATTTGATGCGGCATTTGTTCCATCTGTTGCAAAGAAAAAAGCACCGGATTCCATCATCAAGGGAGACGCGAATGTATTTGTTTTCCCAAGTCTTGAAGCGGGTAATATTGGGTATAAAATCGCACAGCGACTCGGAAACTTTGAAGCGGTTGGTCCAATTTTACAAGGCTTAAATCAGCCAGTAAACGACCTTTCACGCGGATGTAACTCAGAGGATGTTTATAAGCTAGCTTTAATCACAGCAGCGCAAGCGTTGTAAGAATGAGAAATGGCCATGTCTTTAGGACATGGCCATTTTTTATGGGTGGGTGTCTTTTTGCTAGTGACAGTAAATAACCATTAGTGACAGTATTTCTGAAACAGTGACAGTAAATTAATGTTCAATTTCCCAATCCTTTTTTAATACATTTTTTAGTAACACTATTTGTTCTTCCCCGACTTTTTCTATGATTTGCTTTTCAATCGTTGCTTTTAGTTCCTCATTTTTCTCATAGCACTCTTCGCCAAGGGGTGTTAATTCGATTCGTTTTTCCTTTTTATTGTTTTCACCATCCATTACGTTGACTAGCCCTTTTGCTTTTAAGTTTTTAATAAATTTATGAGTAGCTTGCCTCGTTATATCGACATTTTTAGAAACAATCGCAATCGTTGTTTGTCTTTTATAGATACGCGACATGATATACCATTCTGAATTTGAAATCGCAATGTCGCTAGACTCGTTCCATAGTTTTTCAGCAATCCCTCGAAGTTGACCATGTCTCTCACTTAAGAGGTCGATTAAATCTAAATGTTGAAGTACAGGGTCCATAAATTCCACTCCCGATTTTATAATCGCCATTACTATACAAAAATTAATAGGTACTGTCAACTAAGTTGACGAAATTAGACCGAGGGTTTATTTTGTCAACCAAGTTGATATTTTTTGGATTATGGTGTATGATTAAATAAAGTCAACTAAGTTGACAATCCATTGGATAGGAGCATGATACATGTTTAACATAGGTGATCTAGTGATTTATTCGAACGTGGGTATTTGCCAAATAGATGATATATGTGAAAAAACATATGGTGGTATGACTCGGACTTATTATATAATGCACCCAATTGACGATAACTCGTTGATAATCCAAAACCCAGTGGATAATGACCGGATTTTAATGCAAGGAATCATTGATAAAAGTGAATCAGAGGAACTCTTAGAATCCTTTAAGCTACCAGGAATTCAGTGGATTGATAATAGTTCGGAACGTCAAAAAGCTTATTCTGGGATCGCTTCGTCTGGAGATAGACAAGAAATTTCAAGAGTACTTAATACATTGCTATGTAAAAAGCATGAACTCGAAATGAACGATAAAAAATTGTCGGAACATGACCGCCGACTACTTCTTTATATTCAAAAAATATTATTTAAAGAATTCGCCATTACGTTAGATACAACAGTTGAGGCCGTAACGAAAAAAATCAATCAAATGATTGCCTTTAAAATGAACAAAACCTCACGTCATGAGGTAGCTAAATACGTAAATTAAGGGTAAAATAGGACGGTATAGGAACCAGGCATAGCCTGGTTTTTTGGGGTTTATTTCTTTTAAGACCCTCATCGTTAATCTAGTATTTTAACTTTATTCATTCAGAAGTCTCCTACTTCTATAAGTGGGGGATGAATGCAAACAGAGTATACAATTCAGTCGGCGTTCAAACTCTGACTGAATAAAGTTAAAGCCTCCGGCGGATGCCACAGATTTTCAATGGAAACTTTTCGAGCAAGCTCGAAAAAATCTGGGCGCAAATACGCCATGGCGCATTTGATATTATAGGAGTATGCCTTATGACCGAAAGTCTTTTATATCAGCCTAGTTGGCGGATTATTGATCAATCTAGTCTAGGCTATCAATTTGATGCACTACAATCATTTGCGATAGATGACACTCTTTGTGCGTTTGTGGGTAAAGGGGAATCACCAGCTACAGCACGGACCTGGGTTCATCATCAAACCATCGTTCTGGGTATTCAGGATACAAAATTGCCTTTCTTGGATGAAGGGGTTAAGTTTCTTGAATCATTGGGCTACCGCGCGATTGTCAGGAATTCAGGTGGACTAGCAGTGGTATTAGATGAGGGAGTGTTGAACATTTCACTCATTTTTCCTGAGACTGAAAAAGGGATTGATATCAACCGCGGCTATGATACAATGCTTGAACTCATTCGAAAAATGTTTGAGGGCTATGAAGTCGATATCGTTGCACGAGAAATCATTGGATCATATTGCCCAGGAAGCTATGATTTAAGTATAGATGGGAAAAAATTTGCGGGGATTTCTCAGCGCCGCTTACGTAATGGAGTAGCAGTACAAATTTATTTAGGTGTGACTGGAAGTGGGGCAGAACGAGCAGACATTATTCGTCAATTTTATGATATAGGCCTGCAAGGTGCGGAGACGAAATTTGTTTACCCAGATGTAAAGCCAGAAACAATGGCTTCCTTGGCGGAGTTAGTTGACCCAAACCTTACAGTACAAACTGTCATGCTGTTGCTGCTTCAAACACTAAAAAAAGAAAGTGAGCACATTTTCGCTTCCCAACTAACGGGGGAAGAAATGCCGTTATTTGAGCAAAATTATGTGCGTGTCCTTGATCGGAACGAAAAAGCATTATAAGACCAGGGGGACGGTTCTCCTGGTTTTTTTGTGTGGAAAAATGGAGTTGTGCGGATGCAATTGCGTTTTACCCATAATTTTTTAGCCGAAAAATATTTCCACTATTAAAATATTTTTTATAATAAAAATATTGAATTTTGTTTTTGGGCGTGATATGATTCTCGTCAAGTAAGTTAATCGAACTTCATTCAGCCGGGATTAATATCCCGGTTGAATGAAGTTAGCCTCCGGCGGATGCCTCGATTTTTCAAAGGAAATTTCGAGCAAGCTCGAAAAATCGGGCGCAATTACGCCAAGGCGTAAATTGAATATATGCTGTATTTTCTCTTATCAAGAGTAGGCTGAGGGATTTGGCCCTATGACGCCCAGCAACCGACCGTAATACCATTGTGAGATGGGGCGAGTTTTTTATCGCCGGGTATAACCCGTAAGGCACGGTGCTAATTCCAACAGAAGGATTTTTCTTTCTGGTAGATAAGAGGTGCGAAGACTTTTGTATGCTTCAAGCCTCTTTCTGATGAGAAAGGGGCTTTTATTTTTGTTAAAAATGGCCTCATAAAAACAGGAGAGTGATGGCTTTTAATCTGTAAAAGTAGATTTAAAAAATAGAATGACAAACACAAAAAAAGGGGAGAAAAACAATGAAATTAACAAAATTATTATTCACAGCGTTACTAATTATCGCAGTATTGGTTGGTTGCCAACCAAAAGTAGCAGAGGAAACGACGAAAACAGATAGTACAGAAGTAAAAAACTCTGATCATCCATTAGCAAACAAAAAAATCGCTTTAATTATGCAACAAAACTTAGGAACTTTTTCTGCTCAATACATTGAAGGCGTTGAAGAGCAAGTGAAAAAATTCGCGGGTGAAACAACTGTTTTTACATCTGAGGGAGACCTAGCAAAAATGGCGTCAAACGTTGATGCAGCGGTAAACCAAGGCTTTGATGCGATTTTAGTTGACCATGGAACAAAGGAAGCCCTACAAAGCTCTATACAAAAAGCAGTTGAAAAAGGTATTCCAGTTGTAGTGTTTGATGCGGAAGTAGAAGTTGATGGAGTTACTGTTCTTGAACAAGGCGACCAGCAAATGGCTCAAATGACACTAGAGAAATTAGCGGAAGATGCTGGCGGTGAAGCAAATATCGTAAAAATTTGGGTGGCTGGCTTTGCTCCAATGGAAAGACGCCAAATCGCCTATCAAGAGTTTCTTGACAACAATTCTGGCATAAAAGAAATCGCAACATTTGGTGCAGCAACTGCTAACACTGCACTTGATACACAAGCACAGATGGAAGCTCTATTAAAGCAATATCCTGAAGAAGGCCAAATTACAGCAGTGTGGGCAGCGTGGGATGAATTTGCAAAAGGTGCTGTTCGTGCAATTGAACAAGCAGGCCGTACAGATATTAAAGTGTATGGAATTGACATGAGTGATGAAGATTTACAAATGATTCAGGCAGAAAACAGCCCATGGGTTGCATCTGCAGCGGTTGATCCAAAAGATATCGGACGTATTCAAGTTCGTTTTGCCTACCAAAAACTAAATGGTGATGAAACACCAGAACGAGTAAAACTAGAGCCAGTTTTCGTAACAAAGGATGCACTTCCTGAAGAAAAAATTACAACTGCAGAGCTTGACCAATATATTGAGGGCTGGGGTAAAAGCGAACAAGGTTACACAGATGAGCTGAAAAAGCTTGAAGCTGGAGAGTAAAAAAGAGGGCCTCCCGAGGTCCTCTGTAAAGGAGGATATGTAGATGCCTTTACTCGAAATGAAGGAAATTACAAAAAGTTTTGGTAATGTGATTGCACTTGAGAATGCTTCTTTTGAGTTACAAAGGGGCGAGGTTCACGCGTTGCTAGGGGCAAATGGCGCTGGAAAAAGCACGCTGATGAAAATTCTATCAGGAGCGTATGAGCTAGATACAGGGGTGATTACCCTTGAAGACAAAACAATTGAGATTCGTTCTCCGAAGGATGCAAAAGCATCAGGCATTCACATTGTCTATCAAGAGGTCGACACGGCGATTGTACCTCAGCTAACGGTTGCTGAAAATATTTTACTCGATACCTTTTCAACTGAAAAAAGCTTGTTCATCAATAAAAGAAAGCTTCGTGAACAAGCAGCCTCGATTCTAAAGCTCTTGAATGTCACGGATATACCCATGACAAAACAGGCATTAGAGTTATCGCTTGCCGAAAAACAGTTGGTGTTGATTGCAAGAGCTCTCGCACATGAAGCGAAGGTTATCATTTTTGACGAGCCAACAGCACCATTATCGATTGAGGAAACAAAGTACCTTTTCAATATTGTAAAAACACTGAAGGAAAAAGGAGTCGGTTGCGTTTTTATCTCGCACCGATTACCAGAGGTGTTTGAAATCTGCGACAGGTTAACGATTATGCGTGATGGCAGGACGATTACCACTTTTTCAACAAAAGAGGTGACTCCGAAAACGGTTGTTGAGACGATGCTTGGTAGTACTTTTACAGAACAGTCTTCGAAACGAAAACCTGTGAAGGGAGATCTTCTTTTAGAGGTAAACGGGCTTGATGATGGGGAAAAGCTTACCGATGTTTCGTTTACGGTTTCTGAAGGGGAAATCGTTGGGGTTGTTGGGTTAGTTGGCGCTGGAAAAACAGAGCTTGCGAAAACATTGTTTGGCCTTCGTCCTTACGAACAGGGTGATGTGATCGTGAAGGGGAAATCGCATCATTTTACTCATTCACAACAAGCAATTGAGGCGGGTTTTGCGCTTATTTCAGAGGAGCGCCGTAAGGAAGGATTGTTTATTCATGAGTCCATCTCTACGAATCTATCCTTTGCCAATCTGAAAAAATTCTCACCGTTTTTAGTTATGAACCGGAAGGCTGAAAAAAGCTATGCAGGCTCCATTATTGAATTGCTGGGAATTAAAACAAACGATACGGAAACTCTGGCTGAGCATTTAAGTGGAGGAAACCAGCAAAAGGTTGCGATAGGAAAATGGGTTTCTCGGAATGCGGGTCTCTATTTGTTTGATGAGCCGACAAAAGGGGTTGATGTCGGTGCGAAGCAGGATATTTTCAAACTTATTTATTCCCTCGCCGACGAGGGGAAAGGGATTCTTTATTTTTCTTCTGAAATAGATGAGATTATAAGAATTTCAGACCGGATTCTTGTCATGTATGATGGAGAAATCGTAAAGGAACTTTCAGGAGAAGAGGCAACACAGGATCAAATCCTTTTGTATGCTAGTGGTGGAAAGGATGACGTACATGAAAGGGAATATCATCAGCTTCCTGTTTAAATATGGGGCAATTTTATTAATGGGCTTTATCTTAATCTATTTTAGTACTGTGAACAGTGCATTTTTTTCATATGGAAACCTATCAGATATTTTACGATCCATCTCAATTGTAACACTTCTTGCATTAGGGGTTACGTTTACGCTTGTTGTTGACGGATTTGATTTATCAGTGGGATCAACGATGTCATTGTCGGTCGTGATTACGGCGTCCTTGATGGTTTGGTATGAGTTACCGCTTTGGGTGGTCCTGCTTTTACCGCTATTAGTTGGGGTTGCGGTTGGTCTTGTAAATACGTTTTTAATTGTAAAAATAGGGATACCGGATCTACTCGCGACACTTGGAATGATGTATATCGTATCAGGTCTACATCGGACCTATACGGAAGGGTATTCCATCTACAACCATATGCCATTGACGAGTGGTGGGACTGCGCCTGGTGAGTTCAGCCAAGCATTTTTATGGATTGGGCAAGGGAAGATGCTGGGATTACCGGTTCCGGTCTGGTTTATGCTCGTTTTCGTGCTGCTTGCTTATGTGATTCTTAATCATACGCGGTGGGGCCGAATTTTATATATGACAGGCGGAAATGCAGAGGCTGCAAGATTGTCAGGTATCAACACAAACAAGGTAAAGTTGATTGCGTATACCGTTTCTGGTGTGTTTGCATCAATGGCGGGAATTTTGTTTACAGCGCGTGTCGGTTCAGGACAAATTGATGCTGGCGCTTCGTTGTTAATGGAATCTGTTGCTGCGGTGTTTGTTGGATTTTCCGTGCTTGGTGCTGGAAAGCCAAATGCACTTGGAACCTTTTTTGGAGCAGCGCTAATCGGTGTTCTTTTAAATGGGCTAACCATGCTAAATCTACCATACTATGCATTTGAAATTGTAAAAGGTGGGGTGCTGGTCTTGGCACTTGCTGTGACCTACATCGGCGTTAAATATCGACCAAAAGTCATTCGTAAAAGGAGAGAGCAAAAACATGCCGCTTAAAAAACTAGAACATGTTGGAATACAAGTAAAGGATTTAGACACAACAATTGAGTTTTATACAAGAGTATTGGGGTTAGAGTTGCTAGAAAAACAGGATCATGTCGATCCAAACTTGAAACTAGCTTTCCTAGGCTTTAGTGATTCAGACGAGACGGTCATTGAGCTAATCTCTGGTTATAATCCAAACCTTCCAACAGAAGGAAAGGTTCATCATATCGCATTTACCGTTGAGAATGTTGAAGAAGAAATTGCGAGAGTCAAAGAGCACGGTGTTACATTTGTTGATGAAAATATTACGACGCTTCCAAGTGGGGCTAAATACGTTTTCTTTAACGGCCCTGACGGGGAATGGATTGAATTGTTTCAAAAATAATAGAGAGTAATTTGCGACCAGGGGGATTCCTCTGGTTTTTTTGTTTTTTGTGCAACTTTTTTATGTCTATATACGTCAAAAAATACGGGTGTTTTCTGAAAATTACATATATGGTATGATTTTGTGGGAGTTCCTATTTTTTAACAATTTAAGGTAAGGGGGGATTTGGAGTGCTTAAAAGATTAAGAGTGTTAAGTGGACGAGACTTGGTTACAATTCTTTATTTTGTGCTTGTTGTACTGGGGATTGCCTTTTTTCTAGGGAATGGGAATGTGTCTACGTTTTTTTCAACATTAAAAATGATGTTTCCTGTTTCCGATAGTTGGGATACAATCAGGCAACTCATAAGCAATGTACAAACCGAAGGAAGTCTAGGAACAACAAAAAATGGGGAACTTTATGAAGAAATCGTCCTTGAATATTTTCCGAGAAGTTTAACGGTGATTGTGACGGCCTTTTTGCTAGCGATTGCTTTAGGAATCGGAAAGGGAATTTTTGATTATCGTAATCGTTATACGTCCCTGAACTTCTTAGGAACAGGGGTAACCTCCCTCCTCAATTCACTACCTGACTTTTTTATGATTATAGTGCTGCAGTGGATTATTTTAATTCACTTTCGATTTATTGATTTTTTTGGACATGACCAGTGGTTTAACTTCATATTACCAGGGGTTTTAGTGTCTCTTTATCCAATGATGTATTTCGCGAGAATTACCTTTACTGCTCTAACAGCTGAGGATGGAGAGATGTATATTCAATATGCTCGCGCAAAGGGACTGTCTCAACGATTTGTTATACATAAGCATATCTTGAAAAAATGCTTTCGTTCGATCTTACAACATGTTGGTGTTGTCATGACCTATGTGGTTTCGAATTTATTCATTGTTGAGTGGTTAATGGAGTATAAGGGAGCAGCATGGCGCATGATGGTGTCAATTAGAAGGTTAGATTTAAAGAAACCGGAGAATCAACCATTTGCACAATTTCCTGAAATAGGGTTAATAGCTGAAATTTCATTCTGTTTCGTACTGCTTCTATTCATCACACAAATCGTGTCTGTCATTTGGCAAAACAAGTATGAGATTGAAAAAAGGAATATGTGGACTCAAATCACAAAGGTTATTTTTCAATATGTATTTGTTTGGCTTTTTGTATTTTATATAATCTCGTACGTCAAACCTGGTCATTAGGGAGGAGGGTGTTCATGAAAAATTGGTCGCTTTGGACAGGGTTAGTTCTACTCGGATTTATGATATTTATTAGCTTTGTTGGTCCACATTTACCTTTTATTGATGATACTGTTCCCGAACACCGTATGAGGTTTTATGATGGTGGTGAGATTGGAAGAGCACCTTTCCCGCCCTCTAAAGAAGATCCGTTAGGAACTGACCGTGAGGCTCGCGATATTTTGAGTATGATTGTTTTAGGTGCAAAGGATACGATAAAAATTATTGTATTCATCACATTGATTCGGTATATTATTGCAATTCCGATGGCATTCTTGGCTTCCACGAAAAAAGGTATTGCCTATATGGTGTCAAATGGATGGTATTCCTTATTTGGGAGTATCCCTACCATTTTTGCGGCGATTTTGCTTCTTGAAATTGTCCCAGTTGGAGACCTGGACAACGCTGTTTATTGGAAGGTGCTATTAATCGCACTTATCGAAGTGGGAAGGGTTAGTTATATTCTATCCCATGAAATATATGAGGTTTCGCAGAAAGAATTTGTCCAAGCGAGTGTGACCGTGGGAAGTACTCCCCTTCAGTTATCGGTCATGCATTATTTGCCATCCGTTTCCCAAAGTGTAGTTGTCAACTTTTTTAACGATTTAGCACGTGTGACATTGCTACTAGGACAGCTTGCATTGTTTCAATACTTTATTGAGCATGCGATTGACTATATTCCAGGTGGTGGGACTTTTCATGAGGATTCTGGATATAACTCTGTGACGGGATTGTTTGATTGGCCAGGGCTATTGTCAGCTGCCAGATATGAGGTTATGAAGGCCGTCTGGATTCCATTGTTTCCGGCGCTTGCTCTGACATTGCTGCTATTAACATTTCAATTCTTAAGTGAAGGGTTCAGGAAGTTATTTGCAAGACAATCATCTAGTGAGAAAAATCAAACGGTAAGACGTTTGGTTGAAAGAGTTGGAGAAGCGTTTGTTGCTAGTAAAATGGTAGGTGCTGTGACACTAATCGTGTTTGTGGTTGTCGTTGGAACAGTTATGATAACGGGTATTGAAAAAGAAACAACAGAAGTGACTGTACCTCTAGAGGAAGAGATTCAAGAGGTTGAACTTCCAGACTTTATCGCGGATGGAAGGTATGAAAGTGTAAACGGCCGATTTGTGCCTACAACAGAGGCGACGACACTTAAGGGTGGCCATTATGACAAGCTTTCATTTCTTGAGCAACATATGACAAAAATGTCAGAACGGGAATATGAAACAGATATGCTTGTCGTCTATTGCCGATCAATAGGTGCGGGACGTTGCGAACAGCCGAAATTTACATATAAGGAACCAGTTACTACAGTGGAAGAGGCATTTTACTTACTGCAAGAGCATTTGCCGACGGACGTTAACATATTCGAAACTAGAAAAACGAAAGATACATATGTTTATAATCTTTCTAGCAGTCTGATGGAGGAAAGTTATTCTGTTTCAGAACCTATGGGTATAGGCCATATAGCTGTGACTTTTCAAATAACACCAGAAAATACGATAATAGAAGCATTAGTTGAGTTAGGGCATAGGTAAGGGAATAGGGTCCATGTTTAAACCAATAAAGGCTTAGAGATTATAAAATCTCTAAGCCTTTTATTAAACCCGTTTTTTCAAACGATTGACCTGTTGGACTTATTCCGCCATTTTCTCCAAATTTCCATTGCGGTCCATTTTAAAGGACGTGGCTGGACGTTCTTCTTCTTCGAATAAGACTAGTTTTCTTGCACGGTTCATAATCTTCATTAATGTTTCGTAGTCTTCTTGAATATTGGCTGAGCTTTGCTCCAACTGGGCAATTTTCTTTTCGAGATCTTCATTTTTGCGAAGTATCTCATTCTTTTCTTTTTTCAATCTCTCATTCTCGGATTTCAGTGCCTCAATCCCGAGACTTGTGCTGCCCATAGATTGAAGATAAGAAATCACGGAATCAATCGTCAATTGTGGCCTAGAAGTCGAATACTGCGGTACTCGTGTTTCCTGACGAATACTTGTAGATTCAGATGGAAAGAGTGGTAACTCGTCCGCAAATTCTTCTAGACTTGGAGTTGGTGGTGTATACAAAAGTTGCTTTTTCACAGGTTGGTTTTTACCAAGTGCACGCTGGCGTTGTTTACGGTGTTTTTTCGCAAGTTGTAAATCCTTTTCATAGCTATGGCGAACAACCGCGTTCCAACGGAAACCACAAGCAGCTGAAGTACGGTTTAATTTGTCTCCAACCTCTTCGAATGCATTTAATTGTGTACTACCTTCTCTTACGTGTTTTAGAACAGTTTCAGCTAATAATAGATCATTTTCTTCTGTCCAAGCATCTTGTCTTTCTTTCATATTTATTCATCTCCCAATATAAATGTTTTAACTTTATTCAGCTTTAGTCCTCTACTAATATAGTGGTAGATGAGTGCAGTAAGAGTATATACTATTGTTTGTTCAAACTATGGCTGAATAAAGTTGAAGCCTTCGGCGTATGCCACAGATTTTCAAAGGTGTTTTTTCGCGCAAGCACGAAAAAATCTGGGCGCAAATACGCCAAGGCGTATTTGATATTTCCGTTAGGTTATTACTTATATTGGTCAATAGATTCGAACTTTATACCCTATTTGTAAAAGGATAGTAGACTTATTTATTTATATTTAAATATTCCAACTCGTACTTGTGGAGAATTTTTGAAAATTATCCCGTTCCCTTGCAATGGCTATGTTGAAAGGGTTAAAATACCATGTAGTGTTTTTAAAGTGAATCGTCATGCTAAGCATGATTGATCAAATAGATGAACGACTAGGAATTTACAAAATGAAGGGATTGTACGTAATATGGCAAACGAATTTCGCATCTGTGATGATTGCCAGGCAACCAATATTAAAACCTTAGTGCCACGCTTAAAGGAAGTAGATGGTGAGGCAACAATTGATATCCGCTGCCAATCATACTGTGGCCCTGGTAGAAAAAAATCATTCGCATTCGTTAACAACCGTCCGGTATCAGCTCCAACTGAAGACGAGTTGATTGAAAAAGTCATGAAGAAACTGAAAATGGACTAAAATCGCCTTTCTCTTCTAAGAGAAAAGGTGTTTTTTTATGCTCTTAAGCAGGGATTCCTAAAATCTACCTAGAAGTCCTAAAACATGTCGAAAAATTTTCCATCCATTGATATGACTTGGTTAGGGCGTTTTATGGAGAATTTTAGGTTTTTTTGTCAGTGATAAAAATATATAATAATAGCATGCCAGTATGGAAGAGGTTGAATACATGACAAATTCCAATGGGAAATTAAGTGAAGAAAAGGTGTTTAAGGACCCTGTACATAGGTATGTTCATGTTCAGGATAAAGTGATTTGGGAACTCGTCGCAACATCGGAGTTTCAAAGATTGCGCCGCATCCGCCAATTAGGTACAACCTATTTTACCTTCCACGGGGCGGAACATAGCCGTTTTAACCATTCATTAGGTGTGTATGAAATTGTCCGAAGAATTATCGATGATGTATTTCGTGAACGCCCCTTGTTAAATGACGAGGAGCGCTTATTATGCTTATGTGCAGCGCTACTTCACGATCTGGGTCACGGGCCATTCTCACATTCATTTGAAAAAGTATTTCATTATGATCATGAAGAATTTACACAAGCAATCATTGTTGGCGACACAGAAGTAAATCGTGTACTGAAACAAGTCGGGGATGATTTTCCGAAAAAGGTCGCCGAAGTAATTGCAAAAACATATAAAAATAAATTAGTCGTGAGTCTCATCTCCAGTCAAATTGATGCTGACCGTATGGATTATTTATTGCGAGATGCCTATTATACGGGTGTTAGCTACGGAAACTTTGACATGGAGCGGATTTTGCGCGTCATGAGACCGCAGGAAGACCAAGTTGTTTTTAAAAGCAGTGGGATGCATGCGGTTGAAGATTACATTATGAGCCGATATCAAATGTATTGGCAAGTGTATTTCCATCCAGTTACACGAAGCGCAGAGGTCATTTTAACAAAAATCCTCCATCGTGCTAAACATTTGTACAAGGAACACTACGAGTTTAAAACAGCCCCTGTCCATTTGAAATCCATTTTTGAAGAAAAATTGACATTACAGGATTATGTGAAACTAGATGAAGCTATTTTTACTTTCTATTTTCAGGTATGGCAGGATGAGGATGACGAAATTTTAAGTGACCTATGTCGTCGTTTTCTCAATCGCAATCTGTTTAAATATGCAGAGTTTGACCCTAGTGCACAAATGATGAAGATGATGGAGCTAAGAACTCTTTTTGAGGAAGCAGGGATTGATCCGACTTATTATTTAGTGGTCGATTCATCATCAGATTTGCCGTATGATTTTTACCGGCCGGGTGAGGAAGAGGAAAGACTTCCAATCAACTTGTTAATGCCAAATGGCGAGATTCGCGAATTATCAAGGCAGTCCGAAATTGTGGATGCCATTTCTGGAAAAAGGCGAACGGATCACAAGCTATATTTTCCACAAGATATGATTGAAAAATTGCCAAATGACTCTACAGTAAAACAGAAAATAAAAGATGTTTTAGATATATAAAAGGTATATTGGCTAATTTCGGATGAGGAGATGAAGGGGTTTTGTTAACAGAACATGCAAAGGTAATGAAGGCATTCGCTGCTGCAGGGGAAATCACGGGTCGAAAAAAGCTTCAAAAAATGATTTATATCGCGAAAAAAATTGATTATCCGTTTTACGAAAAGTACAACTTCCATTTTTACGGGCCATACTCAGAGGAGCTCACATTACGTGTGGAGGAGCTTTGCAATCTTGGATTTTTAGATGAGGTTAAAGAGAAAAAAGGTGGCTATTATCAGTATCGCTACGCATTGACTGAAAAAGGCGAGCAGTTTTTGGGACATTACCAATTGGACATGCCTCCACTTGATGACTGTATGCAAGCCTTAAATGAACAAAGTGCGCGCTTTTTAGAGTTAGTGTCTACTGTTTTATACTTTGAGGGACTTGAAAAGGAAGAAGTCAAAGAGAAGGTATTTACATTAAAAGCGAAGCAACGTTATACAGACGAGGAAGTCGAAGAAGCTTATCAATATATCGATTCTCTTCGCAATCAGGTAAAACATTAATAGAAAACTCGGCAGGTAAAATCTGCCGAGTTTTTTTGCATCTAATGCGGTAAAAAAGCAAGTTGGTAGAAAAACAATACGGCGAACAGATAAACAAGTGGATGCACGTCTCTCCATTTACCCATGACCACCTTCATAAGCGGGTAGGAGATAAAGCCTAATGCAATCCCTGTTGCAATGCTCGATGTGAGTGGCATGCTCAGAATAATCAAGAATGCCGGAAAGGCTTCATCAATCTCATTCCATCTGATTTGTGCAATGCTTCCCATCATAAGTGACCCAACAATAATTAAGGTTGGTGCTGTAATCGCAGCAATCCCAGAAACGGCACTCACCAATGGTCCGAAGAAGGCAGCTACTATAAATAAGATTGATACTGTTACTGTAGTGAGACCTGTTCGACCACCTGCAGCTACCCCAGTTGACGACTCAATATATGCACTTGTAGGACTTGTTCCAAACATGGCTCCAACCGTTGTACCAACCGAGTCCGCAAGAAGGGCTTGTCTAGCACGCGGCATGACATTTCCTTTCATTAACCCTGCCTGTTCAGCAACCCCAATCATCGTACCTGTCGTATCAAAGATTGTAACGAGTAGAAATGAAAAGACAACAGCGTAAAGTCCGTACTGAATGACATCGCCAATTGCAGCAAACGGATTTGCGATAATTAAACCTTCAGGTAGAGACGGTGCATTCACGAATCCTTCTTTAAACTCAAGTTGACCAGTAAAGTAAGCGATAAATGCCGTGATAATCATTCCGAAAAATAAAGCTCCATTTACTTTACGTGCCATCAGAATAAGGGTGATTGCTAATCCTGCCAGTGCTAAAAGAACCGATGGCGAGTGTAAATCACCTAATGTTACTAAATTTGTTGGGTGTGCCGTAATAATCCCTGTAAGACGAAGACCAATAAAGGCAATAAATAAACCAATTCCTGCTGTGATCCCATGCTTTAAGTTTGGTGGAATCGCCTCAATTAATTTTTCACGAAACGGGGTTAATGACAAAATCACAAAAATGATACCAGCCACAAATACGGCTGCAAATGCTGTTTGGTATGTGATGTTTTCATTTGCTCCTACAACTGAATAAGCAAAGAATGCATTTAATCCCATTCCAGGAGCTATCGCAATTGGATAATTTGCAAAAAGTGCCATCCATAGTGTTCCAACAACTGTTGCAATAATCGTGGCTAAAAATACTTGCTCAAAGGGAACGCCTGCATCTGATAAAATAACAGGGTTCACGACGACCACATATACCATTGTTAAAAAGGTCGTAATCCCTGCTAGAACTTCCTTTTTAACCGTTGTATTCAACTCTGATAATTTAAACATAATAGTTGTACCTCCAAAAGACGAACGATTTAAAAATCCTTTTCTATAATATTCGTTTTATACATAGACTGCAAGAGGAAATTGAAATTATCTTAGGTTAGTTTTCCCAGAATAGCCATTTGATGATGTGGAAAATCGTGGATTTTGACTGAGGCGTAAAATATGAATGGTTTTTCGCACTGCAAATAATAGCGATCTTGGGGTAAAATTAAGATAGGCTTACTAAAGGGACGAGTTATAAGGAGGAAATCAACATGGCAAAAAAGGAATTGTCACTAGAACAAGTTGAAGAATTGCTTAACACACTAAAAGAGCGATTTGAGAAAAATACGAACCGCCATAGCGATCTTGAATGGGCAAAGGTTCAAGCAAAGCTAGAAGCTAATACAGAAAAACTGTGGTCGTTAAACGAAATGGAAGCAACTGGCGGTGAACCGGATGTTGTTGGATATGATAAGGACACCGATGAGTATATTTTTTATGATTGTTCAGCAGAAAGCCCAAAAGGCCGTAGAAGTGTTTGTTACGACCGTGAAGCGCTGGAAGCCAGAAAAAAACATAAACCTGAAAATAGCGCTATGGATATGGCAACGGAAATGGGCATTGAACTTTTAACGGAAGAACAATATCGCGCATTGCAGGAGCTTGGCAATTTTGACTTGAAGACGTCGAGCTGGGTGCAGACACCTGCTGCTATTCGAAAACTGGGTGGGGCTATTTTTTGTGATTGTCGCTATGACACTGTTTTTACGTACCACAATGGAGCAGATTCTTACTATGGAGCTAGAGGCTTCCGTGGCTCATTAAGAGTTTAATTTTTACATAATCCAAAATAAAACCCGTGGCTTATTCACCACGGGTTTTTAAACACTCTATTCTTGATCGCTTAAACGTTTGCCGCCTACGGCATAATGATTTTTTGTCATTTCCTCAATGAAAACAACGACTTTATCATCTGGAGCCCCTGTTGTTTCAGATACCGCTGTTGTTACTTTTTCAACGAGCGCCTTTTTTTGTTCTTCAGTGCGTCCTTCTAGCATTTTTACTGTTACGTATGGCACAATGAATCTCTCCAATCATTCTTTTATATCATCATAAGAGTATTGTATACTGAAAATAACAACTTTTCTATAAAAAGGAGAAATTTGGTGGAACAATTAAGTGGTTTTTTAGCATTTGATTTATCTTTGATTCCATATGTGGTGATCACATTACTAGTGGCATTTACGGTGCATGAGTTTGCTCATGCGTATGTGGCCTATAAGTTTGGTGATGACACAGCAAAGCGGCAGGGGAGATTGACCTTAAATCCGATTGCTCATTTAGATCCTTTTGGGACGATTCTGATTTTCATAGCAGGGTTTGGGTGGGCTCGGCCTGTACCTGTCAATCGATTTCATTTTAAACGGCCAAGGCTTGCGGGGATTCTTGTTTCCGTCGCTGGACCACTGAGTAACCTGCTTGTAGCGGCACTTGCTTTACTTATTTACATCATCTTTATTCGTGTTGGTGTATTCGCAGCAATCCCTGAAGCAGTTGGAGAAGGGTTTGAAACATTCTTTAACCTGTTTGTACGGTTGAACATTGTACTGTTTATTTTTAACTTATTACCGTTTCCTCCGCTTGATGGATATCGCATCATTGAAGACCTTGTGCCAGCTCGCATTCGCCCAAAATTGACGCAGTATGAGGGCCTTGGGATTGTGCTGTTTTTAGTTCTGGTCATTACACCAGTTGGGGACCGATTTTTATACCCGTTACTTACGAATGGGGTATATGCCATCACGGATATACTGGTCATGATCTTCAGACCGATTCTTCAATTATAAAATTAGACACTCATATGGTAAAATAGTTGGTAATGAATAGAAAAATTTGAGTTCTAAGGGAGGGTGAAAAGGACCAAGAATTTCAAGGCGGCGCAGCTTTGAGTACCGGAGCGTATGCAGTTAATACGTGAGGAACGGAGAAGCAAGCCAACACAGAAATTCGATGCGTCATTTTTGTCCGACTTTTAGAACATCCTCTAGTGGAAAGGTGGATGTAAGGTGGATCAAAATAAGAAAAAAGTGGCCTTTAATATCATTAAAAATGATCCAACTGACGGGCATAAAGGATATGGAATTGGGGCGCTAAGCCTCGAAAATATCTCACCCGTATTTGTTGATATAGACGCTGAAGATGTATTCGTTGATGTCGGTGCAATGCATGCACGAAGTGTGGTTGAAAAAGGGATAAAATTTCTGCCGAATAAAGAAGATGTTCCTAATGGGAAACCATATTGGCTTGTATGGGTAACGATTGATCGCAGGGAAGAGGGCCCATATTATGCGGGCGTGACAGCTTGTGAAATGACTGTTGACCGCTCGATTCGTCGTGGCTATAAATCCTTACCAGAGCACGTAAACAGAATGGATAAGTCATTAAAACGCCATATCATGGTCGATTTTATGGACGACAAATCAAAGAAGCTACTGGCAGATTTCTTAATTAACCACAATAAAGAAATTTGGGATAACTCAAGTGATGAGTTAAAAGAGGGGCTTAAGGTCAAATAAAGCTGGTTCTTATGTAAATTAAGAAAACAATAAAAGCGAAACCCCCAGGCTGTGTAGGTCCTGGGGGTTTCTATGTCCTAGTTTCAATGTGTGTACATTGTAAATTTAGTGTACTTTATTTTATTAAAAAAGCTCAAGCTTTAGTCCGTTTGTTCACTAAAATGTCACAATTACAGACGATGATTCGAGTAAAGAAGTTCGTGTCAGACATCGAGCTATTGTTGAAAGAGGTCAGAATTTGAAACTGATTTTGTTCGGACAGAGAACAGTCAATCTCAGCGATTAGAGTCGGAATCCGGCACTTATTTTGACAGAGGACGGTTAAACCAAGTGAACAGAGTCCGAATCCGGCACTTATTCAGACAGAGAACGGTTAAACCGAGCGATTAGAGTCCGAATCCAGCACTTATTCGGACAAAGAACGGTTAAACCAAGTGAACAGAGTCGGAATCCAGCACTTATTTTGACAGAGAACGGTTAAACCAAGTGAACAGAGTCGGAATCCAGCACTTATTTTGACAAAGAACGGCCAAAACCAGAACAGAGTCCAAATCCGACTCTAATTCAGACAGAGGACGGTCAAACCAAGTGAACAGAGTCGGAATCCAGCACTTATTCAGACAGAGAACAGTCAAACTCAGTGAACAGAGTCCGAATCCGACACTTATTCAGACAGAGAACAGTCAAACCAAGTGAACAGAGTCGGAATCCAGCACTTATTTTGACAAAGAACGGCCAAAACTAGCGATTAGAGTCCGAATCCGTCTCTAATTCAGACAGAGACCGGTTAAACCAGGCGACCAGAGTCCGAATCAAGCTCTAATTCAGACAGAGAACGGTCAACCCAAGTAATAAGAGTCGGAATCCGACCTTTCCCCAAAAAATCAGCAAGGTTCGTTCTGTTCAAATCTATACGTTTAGGCAGATGTGCATTTAAGCATGTCGTATTAAAACCAATCAAAGATTCGCTTAAAGAAGCCTTTGTCTTCTTTTTCTTCGTCCTTCTTTGGATTCTCTTTCTTTACGTCGTCCGTATTTTTCGAACAATATTCAGTTGGCTCAGTTCCTGCTTTATAGTAAGTAAGCCTTGAAATAGGGCAATCCTTTGTCGGAAGCAAACCTGTTTCTGGATTGACATATACTCCAACAACTCCTTCAGTCGGTTTGAATGGTGTTGGCGCAATGTCCTGATGCGCTTCTTCCATGAACCCTGCCCAAATATTCTTTGCATACTGTTTTTCTGCAACGATTGTCATTGGTTCATTATCGTCATAGCCGGTCCAAATACCAGCTACGAGCTGCGGTGAGTATCCAATCATCCAGTTATCGGTGTCAGTAGAACCTGATTTTGCAGCGTAAAATCTGGTCAACTTATCGCTAATCGTAGATCCTGTAACGGCTGTATAATCATTTAATTTTTCATCAAACATACCAGTCATTAACTGTGTTGTCACAAAAGCGAGATCCTCATCAAGCACTTGTTTTGGCTTTGTGGTATTTTCATAAATGACTTCACCCTTGTAATTTTCAACTCTAGTAATAAAAACTGGCTTATGTTGTTTTCCACCATTATTAATGGTTGCGTAGGCGTTGACCATTTCGATTACACTAACGCCAGACGTCCCTAAAGCAAGGGAAGGAACATCCTTAAGTTTACTTGTGATTCCAAGCTTTTTCGCAGTATCGATGAGTTCTCCATCATCAAGAAAGAGATGGGTTTTCACAGCGTACACATTGTCGGAAAGGGCAATTGCCTGAGCTAACGTAATCGAGTCGTTCGCATAGTAATTTTTATAATTACGTGGTGTGTATGTTGAGCGATTGTCGTCGTATGAGAAAGTCGTCAGTTCACTTCGAATTTGCGTCGATGGTGTGTAGCCTTTTTCAAGGGCTGCATAGTATAAAAATGGCTTAAAGGTCGAACCGGGCTGACGTTTTGCCTGTGTTGCCCGATTAAAAGGGCTTTCCTCGTAATCTCGTCCGCCAATGAGTGCACGTACTTCACCATTTTTCGGTTCCATCGCGACAAATCCAAGCTGAATTTTAGATTCTTCGTTAATAAAGTTCTTCGCTTTTTCCTCTGCAATTTCTTGAAGCTTTGGGTTAAGTGTGGTGTAGACACGTAAACCCTCCGTTTCAATCGTTTGTTGGTCAAGCTTTAGTTTTGTTTGGAGCTCCTTTTTTACAGCATCCTGGAAATAGGGGGCAATGTCTTCACGCCCGACCATTTTGTTGCCTGTAAAGGTTAGTTCCTCAGCATGTGCTTGTTCAGCGGTCTTTTTTGAAATAAAGCCATTCTCGACCATTGAAAGAAGGATGACTTTTTGGCGCTGTTTTGCTTTTTCCTCGTTTACTAATGGGGAGTAATGAGTTGGCCCCTTTGGCACTCCTGCAAGCATGGAGGCTTCCGCAAGCGTCAGCTCGCCTGCTCTTTTTCCATAATAATAATTAGCAGCTGCTTCAATTCCATAGACGCCATGTCCGTAATAGATTGTATTTAAATAACCTTCGAGAATTTCTTTTTTTGAATAATTAAGTTCTAGACGAATGGTGTACAGGGCCTCAGTGAGTTTTCGATTCCATGTCTTTTCATGCTCTAAAAATAGGTTTCTGGCATATTGCTGGGTAATCGTACTCGCCCCTTGCACCTTTGCCATCGCTTTAATGTCGGCGATAATTGCACCGCCAATTCGCTTATAGTCAAACCCATGATGGTCAAAAAAGTTCCGATCTTCAATGGAAACGGTGGCATCAACAATGGATTCAGACATATCGTCGAGAGACACCCAATAGCGAGTCTCACCTTGATGACGTTCTTCCCCGATTAACGTTCCATCCTCTGCGTAGAATAAGGTGGATAAAGGAACTGCAAGAGGAGGTGCCCCCTGTGTCTTTGCATAGGCAAGCACACCCAATATCCCGACGGCAACTAGGGTACAGCAAATTAAGCCAATGAATAAAAGGGCTCGCATAATTTTAATAGCTGTTTTTATCCGATCATTTGTAATAAGCTCCACAGAGTTCACCTCTCTCTTTTTCTATTTGAAAGCTTCATATAGAGCCATTTTCGTAGGCATATATCAATCAGTATGAAAAGTTTTCTGCCTTTTTAAACATTTATTTGCTAAAAGATGAAAAATTTTCTTGCATTTTCGGGTAGTTGCCTTATACTTTTTGAAGTTGACATCGATTTTTTTAAGGGAATAGGGAACGATAAGGGAATAAATCCCTAAGTTATTCAATGAAAGGATGTTATGAAAATGGAATTATGGTTTACGGAGAAACAAACAAAAAGCTTTGGTATCACAGCAAAAATTAAACAAACCTTACATACAGAACAAACAGAGTTTCAAAAGCTCGATATGATAGAAACTGAGGAATTCGGTAACATGCTCGTTCTTGATGGGATGGTTATGACGACTCAAGTGGACGAATTCGTCTATCACGAAATGGTGGCACACGTGCCGTTATTCACTCACCCAAATCCTGAAAACGTCCTTGTTGTAGGTGGCGGTGATGGCGGTGTAATCCGTGAAGTGTTAAAGCACCCTAGTGTGAAAAAAGCAACTTTAGTTGATATTGATGGAAAAGTAATTGAGTACTCAAAGAAATACCTTCCTGAAATTGCAGGGAAGCTTGAAGACCCACGTGTCGATGTGAAGGTTGATGATGGTTTCTTGCATATAGCGAACAGTGAAAATGAGTATGATGTTATTTTGGTTGACTCTACTGAGCCTGTGGGTCCAGCGGTAAACCTGTTCACAAAAGGCTTTTATGCAGGGATTTCAAAAGCGTTAAAAGAAGACGGTGTATTTGTCGCGCAAACGGACAACCCTTGGTTTACACCAGACTTAATCCGCAACGTGCAGCGTGATGTGAAGGAAATCTTCCCAATCACACGTCTTTATATTGCGAACATCCCAACTTACCCAAGTGGTCTATGGACATTCACGATCGGTTCGAAAAAATATGATCCTTTAGAAGTAAGTGAAGACCGCTTCCATGAAATTGAAACAAAATATTACACAAAAGAACTCCACAAAGCAGCATTTGTATTGCCTAAATTTGTTGCGGATTTAATTTAATTCAGTATAAGGTGGTAATTAACACACTGATTTTTGTGGAGAACTGCAATCTGCAAAAAAGATAATAACCTACTGAATTAAATTAAAAGCCTCCGGCGGATGCCACAGATTTTCAAAGGTAGTTTTTCGAGCATGCTCGAAAAAATCTGGGCGCAAATACGCCAAGGCGTATTTGATTTTATAATAATTGGGGGATTTTCGATGAGATTTGATGAAGCTTATTCAGGAAATGTATTTATCAAAAGCCATCCGAATTTTGAAGAGAGCGAAGCCGTCATCTACGGAATGCCAATGGATTGGACAGTCAGCTACCGTCCAGGCTCACGTTTTGGCCCGAGCCGAATTCGCGAGGTGTCGATTGGACTTGAGGAATACAGTCCGTATCTCGATAAAGAACTAGAAGAAGTGAAATATTATGATGCCGGTGATATTCCATTGCCTTTCGGAAATCCGCAGCGCAGTATTGATATGATTGAAGACTTTGTTGATCAGGTACTTGCAGCTGGAAAATATCCACTTGGTATGGGCGGCGAGCATCTCGTTTCTTGGCCAGTCATGAAGGCTGTCTATAAAAAGTATCCAGATCTTGCGATTATTCATATGGATGCCCATACTGATTTACGTGAGAATTACGAGGGAGAGGCACTTTCCCACTCCACACCCATTCGTAAAATTGCAGAATTAATCGGACCAGAGAATGTGTATTCATTTGGAATTCGTTCAGGGATGAAGGAAGAGTTTCAATGGGCAAAGGAAAACGGCATGCACATTTCAAAATTTGAAGTGCTTGAGCCACTTAAAAAGATTCTTCCGAAGTTAGCGGGTCGTCCTGTATATGTGACCATTGACATTGATGTATTGGATCCAGCACATGCACCAGGTACAGGTACAGTGGATGCAGGAGGAATTACATCTAAAGAGTTATTAGGTGCGATTCATGAGATTGCAAAATCAGATGTTCGTGTCGTTGGTTCAGACTTGGTAGAGGTTGCACCAATTTATGATGTGTCTGAACAAACAGCGAATACAGCAAGTAAACTAATTCGCGAAATGATTTTAGGGTGGATACAGAAAAAGTAAATACTCGTGTTAGAAAGCTTGGGCCTTGTGGCTCAGGCTTTTTTTCTTTTTTTCAAACCATAGTCCTGTAAAAATAAATTTTAACTATTATGACAATTCTTTCTAACTAGATGAATATACTACATTTGAACTACATTTTACCTATTAAAGGGGGAGTTCGATGGTCGGGGTTCGCTTTTTGAAAATGGCCGCATTGTATTTTGTGATTGGTGTTCTCATTGGGATGGGCATGTCGATGTCACACAATTACACACTAACAGGGGTCCATGTTCATATTAACTTATTAGGCTGGGCATCTATGGGGCTTGCAGGCATTGTTTACTATTTATTCCCGCAGGCAGGAGAATCCAAGCTTGGAAAGATTCATTTTTGGCTTCATAATATTGGTTTACCGGTTATGATGATAGGACTCACGATGTTAATGCTCGGAAATGCTGCGGTTGAGCCTGCAATTGCGGTCGGTGGCACGGTGACAACCCTCGCGATTATCCTGTTTGCAATCAATATTTTCTTGAACGTTAAAGTCACAAAGCAATAATAGCTGAATAATACAAACTGCTAACTCGGCTTAGGTCGAGTTTTCTTTTTTAATTTGAAATCCCATTACAAAATACCGTATACTAGTAAAGTTAATGACTTAAAATACGTGTTCAAAAGGAGGTTGAAAAGGACCGAGAATTTCAAGGCGGCGCAGCTTTGAGTACCGGAGCGTATGCAGTTAATACGTGAGGAACGGAGAAGCAAGACAACGCAGAAATTCGATGTGTCATTTTCGGCCGAGTTTTTGAACATCCTCATATAGGGATGTGTGGAAATGAGTCAAGCAGGAGTACCTATTGATCTCAAATTTGTAACGGAAATTAAGGATGGACCGCGAAAAGAAAATGTTGCTTTTGACGCAAATGGTCTATACTACATAAAAGGCGACAATACATATTTGCAATTTGACGAAAAGCAAGAAACAGGTACGGTTAAAACGGTTGTTAAAATCTCGGAAAAAGAGGTTCTCATCCTTCGTTCGGGACAGGTGAAAATGCGTCAGGTCTACCGAAAAAATGCAATCACCAATGGTTCATTCCAAAACCAGCATGGAACCTTTGACCTCACTGCAAAAACAAATAATATCGAATACAAATGGTACAAAAACTCTCGTAAAGGGACGTTATTTTTAGCATATGAGCTTTCACTACATGGTGAAGTGTCTGGATTACATAAAATAACCATTACATTTAAGGAGCGAAACTAGATGAATGTTGTTGATCAAGTAAAAGAACGCTTGAAAGCGGAAATTAAGGACTCAGTTGTAAAAGCTGGACTAGCAACAGAAGACCAGATCCCAGAAGTTGTGTTGGAGCTTCCAAAGGATAAAGCGCACGGGGACTATGCGACAAACATGGCAATGCAACTTGCACGTGTGGCAAAAAAGGCACCTCGTATGATTGCAGAAGAGATCGTAGCTAACTTTGATAAATCAAAAGCATCAATCGAAAAAATTGAAATCGCAGGACCTGGCTTCATCAATTTTTATATGAATAATTCATACTTAACAGATCTTATCCCGACCATTTTAACAGCGGGTGAGGCGTACGGTGAAACAACTGTTGGCAACAAGCAAAAAGTTCAGGTGGAGTTTGTTTCAGCAAACCCAACAGGTGACCTTCACCTTGGACATGCTCGTGGTGCAGCGGTTGGTGATTCTTTAAGTAATATTTTACAAAAAGCGGGTTATGAAGTGTCCCGTGAGTACTATATCAATGATGCTGGGAACCAAATTAATAACCTTGCAAAATCTGTTGAGGCACGCTATCTTCAAGCGCTAGGTCAAGAGGCGGAAATGCCAGAAGATGGCTATCATGGCCAAGATATTGTGGGCATTGGAAAGCGACTTGCAGAAGAGTTTGGCGATAAATATGTCTCGATGGACGAAAAAGAACGGTTTGCCTTTTTCCGTGAATATGGTTTGAAATACGAGATGGAAAAGCTTCAAAAGGATCTAGAGGAATATCGCGTTCGTTTTGATGTTTGGTATTCAGAGACGTCTCTATACAATAACGGAAAAATTGACCGTGCACTTGAAGCGATTCGTAATGCAGGTCATATTTATGAAGAAGACGGTGCAACTTGGTTCCGTTCAACAACATTCGGCGATGACAAAGACCGTGTTTTAATTAAAAATGATGGTTCTTATACGTATTTAACTCCTGATATCGCGTACCATCAGGACAAGCTCGAGCGTGGCTTTGAAAAGCTTATTAATGTGTGGGGAGCAGACCATCACGGCTATATCCCTCGGATGAAGGCGGCGATTCAAGCACTAGGCTATGATAAGGACACACTTGAGGTTGAAATCATTCAGCTTGTTCACCTATTTAAAGATGGTGAAAAAATGAAGATGAGTAAGCGTACCGGAAAAGCTGTTACAATGCGTGAACTGACAGAAGAGGTTGGCTTAGATGCCGTTCGATACTTCTTTGCAATGAGAAGCTCAGACACTCATCTAGATTTTGACCTTGATTTAGCAGTGTCTCAATCTAACGAGAACCCTGTGTACTATGCGCAATATGCACATGCACGTATTTGCAGTATGCTACGCTCTGGCGATGAGATGAATATTGCCTTAGACGGTGATTATGCACTTGACTATATCAATTCTGAAAAAGAAGTTGACCTATTGAAAAAGCTTGGGGAATTCCCTGCAGCGGTAACAGAAGCAGCAGAAAAACGAATTCCACATCGCATCACGAACTATATTAATGAACTAGCAGCTGCGCTTCATAGCTTCTACAATGCAGAGAAGGTGCTTGATCAAGACAATCTTGAAAAAACGAAAGCACGTCTTGCGTTAATGAAAGCTGTTCAAATCACATTGCAAAATTCATTAAAACTAATCGGTGTATCTGCACCTGAAAAAATGTAATCTATATACAAGAGGCCCTTACGTTGAGTAGAGGGCCTTTTTAACGGGAATAATGAAGGAAAAAGGGAGGATACATACATGAAAGAGGTTATCTAGCACTCTTAACAGGCATCGTTGTCGGATTTATTTTTGCATTATTAAAACTGCCAATCCCCGCGCCACCAGCACTCGCAGGGGTGACTGGAATCGTTGGGGTTTATTTAGGATTTAAACTATTCCAATGGTTAGCGCCAATGATTCAATTTGGACCAAAATAACAGGCACCCTTTGTGGGTGCCTGATTTGTTAGTGGCAGTATTTTTCGATTAGTGGCAGTAATTCTGAAATAGTGGCAGTATTTTGGGATACTGGCAGAATATTGGATACCGAGAGAAAATCGGCTAGTGACAGTATTTATCAGATAGTGATAGTAAATTTGGAATAGTGACAGTATTTCTCGGTTAGTGACAGTATTTTAGAAATAGTGACAGTATTCAGCACCAAGGTGACTATTCCGCACTCATCCCCCTATAAAAAGTGCGAAAACCACGTGGCGATTTTAATCTTAAACTTATTTTCCGCCTTCAGCTCTTCGATTCGATCACGGGTGAGCTCATTTGATGTTTTAAAATCCTCTTCCACCATCTTTTTGACCGCTTGAATCACTTCTTTGTCATAAATATAGCAATTAATTTCATAGTTGGAGTAAAGACTTCTTTTATCAAAATTGGCCGTACCGATATCGCAAAGCTTGTCATCAATGCAAATGACTTTTGCGTGATAAAATCCCTTAGTGTACATATGAAACTGAATGCCAAGCTTTGAGAGCTCGTCCATATATGGAATGGCGGCCTGTTTGACCAAGGGGTGATCCGGCTTTTTCGGTAAAAGAATATGAATTCGAACATTTCGTTTTGCGGCATTTTTTAATTCTTCTTTGAGTTGTTCGCTTGGTACAAAATAAGGGGAGCCAATGATGATCTCTTGTTCAGCTTGTTTGATCATACTAAGAAAACCATCTTCGAGATAAGCTCCATTGGTCGGTATGAGCTTCGTTTGCGATTTGCCTTTAGGGAGCTGCGGGAAATACACGTCACGATTTGCAACGGCTTCCTTAGTGGAGTCATACCAGTCCTCTAAAAACTGCGATTGTAAGTCTGTGACTCCTTCGCCGGTCAACTTCAAATGATAATCCCGCCAGAACCCGAATTTAGGATCTTCCCCAAGATATTCTTTTCCGATATTGAAACCGCCAATATAACCTATTTTTCCATCAATGACGGAAATCTTTCGATGATTACGTGCATTAAGCTTATAAAAATAGTACGGAAAGTTTGGCTTGTTGCTATAGGCAAACGAAACGCCTGAGCGCGACAAGTCTTTTTCCATTTCCTTTGTGACATTGTAACTGCCCACCCAATCCACTAACAAACGTACTTTAACACCTTGCTCTGCTTTTTGCTTAACAAGAGAGACAAATTCCTTGCTGAAGTCGTCATCCTTCAAGATGTAAAATTGGACATGGACATGGTCAGTTGCATTTTGAATGTCTGTAAATAAATCGTTGAAGAGTGTTTCTCCTGTTGAATAAAGAGAAATGTTGCTATCGCGTAGAGGGAACTCCTCATCCACTTGTTTTTTTAGGTGACTTTTTCTTCCGAGACTGTAATCAAGACGGAGTAACAGTAATAGAATAATGATAATAAGGACAATCCAGAAGATAGCTCGCAAATATACCCCTCCTATGATGAGGTTGTGCTTTATGGCGTTCACTTAGTTTATACGAAAGTTGGATTGATTATTTAAGGTTTTTAAAGAAAAAGTTGTTGACTGAATGCTCATTCATTATATAATGGAGATACGAACAATATATTCAGAATTTTAACTCCATTCAGCAGGGCAAGCCTGCCTGAATAGAGTTAAGCCTCCGGCGGATGCCTCAGATTTTTTAGCGGAAATATATCGAGCAAACTCGATAAAAATCTGGGCGCAAATTCCCAAGGTGAATTTGATTTAGTTTAGTAAATTTTAGAAAGGGGTTAAAAAGTGAATATCCTCTTAGTTATTAATCTTCTTGCATTCTTATCTGTAACCGCTTACGCCATTTATCTTTTCGTTTATCTAATCAAGACAAGGATTGCCTATATCAAGCTTGGCAAAAAGGTCGAATTTGATGGAGAAGTAAAGGAGCGCCTTCAGCGGATTTGGGTCAACGTGTTTGGGCAGAAAAAACTTTTAAAAGATAAAAAGAGTGGAATCATCCATGTGATGTTCTTTTATGGGTTTATTCTTGTCCAATTTGGAGCGATTGATTTTATTTGGAAGGGCCTAAAACCAGGGTCACATCTTCCACTTGGACCTTTGTATCCGGGCTTTACCTTTTTCCAAGAGATTGTCACCTTTATGATCTTAGTTGCAGTCGTTTGGGCTTTTCATCGCCGTTATGTGGAAAAGCTTGTGCGATTGAAAAGGGGCTTTAAATCAGGACTCGTTTTATTATTTATTGGTGGTTTAATGCTTTCTGTTTTAGTAGGAAACGGTGCTGGAATTGTATGGCATGGCCATCAAGCAACTTGGACCGAGCCTATTGCATCCGTAATCTCACTTGCTTTAGGCGGGCTTAATGAAACAGCTGCCATTGTGATTTTTTATGTTGCTTGGTGGATTCACTTGATCTTCCTGTTAAGCTTCTTAGTTTATGTGCCACAATCAAAGCACGCGCATTTAATTGCCGGGCCTGCAAATGTGTATTTAAGCAGACAAACAAGCCCAGGGAAGCTTGAGAAAATTGATTTTGAGGATGAAACACAAGAAACGTTTGGTGTTGGGAAAATCGAAGACTTTAAGCAAACACAGTTAGTCGACCTTTATGCATGTGTGGAATGTGGACGCTGTACAAATATGTGTCCGGCAACAGGCACTGGAAAAATGCTTTCGCCAATGGATTTAATTGTGAAATTGCGTGATCACTTAACGGAAACAGGTGCTGTTGTAACGTCACAGGTTCCGTGGGTTCCAGCAGTGGCATTCAGTCATACAAAGGGAAATCAGCTGGCACTGGCTTCAGCAAGCCAAGGTGCGAATGAATCAGCTGCAACGTCAGAATTAGCATACAATCCAAGCTTAATTGGGGATGTCATTACTGAAGAAGAGATTTGGGCTTGTACAACTTGCCGTAACTGTGAAGATCAATGTCCAGTAATGAACGAGCACGTTGATAAAATTATTGATTTACGTCGTTATCTTGTTCTAACAGAAGGTAAAATGGATGCGGATGCTCAACGTGCGATGACGAATATTGAGCGCCAAGGAAATCCATGGGGACTCAATCGTAAGGAAAAAGAAAATTGGCGTGAAGTTCGTGATGATGTTCATGTACCAACTGTAAAAGAAATGAAAAAAGCCGGCGAAGAGTTCGAATACTTATTCTGGGTTGGCTCAATGGGTGCATTCGATAACCGAAGCCAAAAAATAGCTCTTTCTTTTGCGAAGCTTATGAATGAGGCTGGCGTGAAATTTGCAATCCTTGGAAACAAGGAAAAGAACTCAGGTGACACACCGCGTCGTCTCGGAAATGAATTCCTATTCCAAGAGCTTGCGACAAACAATATTGCTGAATTTGAAAAGGCAGAAGTGAAGAAGATTGTCACAATCGACCCACATGCCTACAATATTTTCAAAAATGAGTATCCAGATATGGGGCTTGAAGACGTCGAGGTTGTCCATCATACTGAGCTATTGTATGACCTTGTAAAAGAGGGAAGATTGGTTCCGAAGCATGCTGTAAATGAAGTGATTACATGGCATGATTCCTGTTATTTAGGCCGATACAATGATGTGTATGACCCACCTCGCGAAATTTTAAAACAAATTCCAGGGGTTCAGTTGGTTGAAATGGAACGTAACCGTGAAAAGGGAATGTGCTGTGGAGCTGGCGGAGGCCTCATGTGGATGGAAGAGGATACAGGAACGCGCATTAACGTAGCAAGAACAGAGCAAGCGATTGCGGTAAGTCCTACAACGATTGGTTCTGGCTGCCCGTACTGCTTAACAATGCTAAGCGATGGTACAAAGGCGAAGGAAGTCGAAGAGCAAATTGGCACATATGATATCGCTGAAATTCTTGAAAGATCCGTTGTTGGTGATCAAAAAGAAATTGCATCTTAATGGTAATATATGATTTATCTTCCATCTATAATGTTGTAAAATAGCAATATAGGAAACATTTCATTTATTCGTAATAGATTAACAGATAAAGAGAGGTGTACATTGGTACGCCTCCTTCTTTCAGACAAGGTTGAGCGAGCGTTCAGTCGAAAAAATGTAAGCGGTTTCGATTTTAGGTTAGGTCGAGGCCAAAAACAAGGAGGTTGGAGCATGGGGAAAACAGTTATTGTCAGTGGTGTTCGTACTCCTTTTGGAAAATTAGGGGGAAGTCTTAGTTCATTAACAGCGTCTGAACTTGGTGGAATCGCCATCAAGGAAGCATTAAAGCGGGCAGGAATTGAAGGTGAAAAGATTGATGAAGTGATCTTTGGAAATGTTCTACAGGGTGGCCAAGGGCAAATTCCATCCAGACAGGCTGCAAGAAACGCAGGAATTCCGTGGGAAGTAAAAACAGAAACCATCAATAAAGTGTGCGCTTCAGGACTTCGCAGTGTTACACTTGCTGATCAAATTATTCGTGCGGGTGATGAAGAGGTAATTGTTGCTGGTGGTATGGAATCGATGAGCAATGCGCCTTATTTTTTGCCTAAAGCACGCTTTGGGCTACGAATGGGAGATGCAAGCTTAAAGGACTTAATGGTTCATGATGGCTTAACCTGTAGCTTCCAGGGGGTTCATATGGGAACCTATGGCAATGAAGTGGCGTCAGAGCTTAGTATTTCCCGTGAAGAACAAGACGAGTGGGCTCTCCGCAGTCACGAGCGTGCCGTTACGGCAATTGAATCTGGTAAGCTCGCAGAGGAAATTGTTGCAGTAGAGGTAAAAGGACGTAAAGGTGCAACCACAGTTGTAGACCGTGACGAAGCTCCACGAGCAGACACAACCATTGAAAAGTTAGCAAAGCTGAAGTCTGTGTTTAGTGCAGATGGCACGATTACGGCTGGGAATGCGCCTGGCGTGAATGATGGAGCAGCTGCACTTGTTCTTATGAGTGAGGAGCGAGCAAAGCAAGAAGGAAAAGAACCTCTTGCGACGATACTAGCCCATGCTGCAATTTCTGTTGAAGCAAAGGATTTCCCGAAAACCCCGGGCCTGGTCATCAATGAATTGTTAAAGAAGACGGGCAAGTCCGTCGATGAAATCGATTTGTTTGAAATTAACGAAGCCTTTGCGGCAGTTGCTTTAACAAGTGGCAAAATTGCTAATCTTGACCCTGAGAAAGTCAATGTCAATGGTGGGGCAGTAGCACTTGGTCACCCAATCGGGGCTAGTGGGGCAAGAATTATTATTACCCTTATTCATGAATTAAAACGCCGTGGCGGTGGCATTGGCATTGCAGCAATCTGTAGTGGTGGCGGGCAAGGCGATGCAATTATGGTCGAAGTAAACTAAATCTCAAAAAAATAGACAGGTGGTGACAATTGTTTTACCACCGATAGGAGGTATGTTTGATGAAAGTTCAAAAAGTGATGGTCATAGGTGCAGGACAGATGGGATCTGGGATTGCACAGGTTTGTGCGATGGCAGGCTATGATGTGAAACTCCATGATTTAAAACAAGAATACTTAGATCGAGGGTTTGGGACGATATCGAAAAACCTTACACGCCAGGTTGATAAAGGTCGCATGAGTGAAGAAGAGAAGCAGGCGACCTTGGGAAGACTTACTCCATCTATTGATTTGCAAAATGCAAGTGATGTCGACCTTGTGATTGAGGCGGCCGTTGAAAATATGGACATCAAGACGAAACTTTTCTCACAACTAGATGAAATTGCACCTCAGAATGCTATTTTAGCAACAAATACTTCCTCTCTTCCAATTACAGAAATTGCCGCGGCCACGAAGCGCCCGGAAAAGGTAATTGGCATGCATTTTATGAATCCAGTTCCAGTAATGAAATTAGTTGAAATTATTCGTGGCTTAGCCACAGCTGATGAAGTCTATCAAGTGATTGAAGATATGACTAAAACGTTGAATAAGGTGCCAGTCGAAGTCAATGACTTCCCAGGATTTGTGTCAAACCGTATTTTAATGCCGATGATAAATGAAGCCATTTACACCCTTTATGAAGGTGTTGCTACAAAAGAAGCGATTGACGAAGTGATGAAGCTTGGCATGAATCATCCGATGGGGCCACTAACTCTCGCTGATTTTATCGGGCTTGATACATGTCTTTACATTATGGAGACCCTACATGAAGGATTTGGGGATGACAAATACAGACCATGTCCATTGCTTCGAAAATACGTGAAAGCTGGTTGGTTAGGGAAAAAATCTGGTCGAGGTTTCTACACGTACGAAGGATAGGGGTGAGCACTAAGTGACAACTCTTAAACACAACCCAACTCATCAAGATCCCATATTGGAGGGAAGCAGCATGAATTTTCATTTTACAGAAGAACAAGAAATGATGCGAAAAATGGTACGTGATTTTGCGAAAGAGGAAATCGCGCCGTTTGTGGAGCGTATGGAAAAGGGGGAATTTCCACGAGAAATTCTTTCGAAAATGGGGTCCCTTGGATTAATGGGAATTACAACACCTGAAAAATATGGCGGAGCCGGGATGGATTTTACGTCGTATATTATTGCGATCAATGAACTATCTAAGGTGAGCGCAACCATCGGGGTTATTTTATCCGTTCATACCTCAGTTGGTACGCATCCTATCCTATATTTTGGAACGGAAGAGCAAAAGCAAAAGTATATTCCAAAGCTAGCAAGTGGAGAGTACCTGGGGGCTTTTTGTCTCACAGAACCGAGCGCTGGCTCAGATGCAGCAAGTTTAAAAACAAGAGCTGTTAAAAAGGATGACCATTATGTGTTAAATGGTTCAAAGGTGTTTGTCACAAATGGTGGCGAAGCGGATGTATATATTGTATTTGCCCGAACAAACCCGAACGAAACGGGAAGCAAGGGCATTACAGCTTTTATTGTTGAAAAAGATACACCGGGCTTTGTGTTCGGAAAAGATGAGCATAAAATGGGCCTTCTCGGTTCACGTACGCTTCAAATCACGCTTGAAGATGTGAAGGTGCCAGTTGAGAATATACTAGGCGTTGAAGGTGAGGGCTTTAAAGTCGCGATGGCGAATCTAAGTATGGGTCGAATCGGCATTGCTGCTCAAGCGCTTGGGATTGCGGAGGCAGCAGTAGAGCATGCAGTGGAGTATGCGAAGAATCGTTACCAATTCGGTAAACCAATCGCCTCCTTGCAGGGAGTCGGCTTTAAGCTTGCAGATATGGCGACAAATGTTGAGGCTGCAAAACTACTAGTCTATCGCGCTGCCTTTCTACACGACCAAGGCTTACCATGTGGTAAAGAATCCTCGATGGCAAAGCTATTTGCCTCAAGAACAGCAGTGGAGGTCACAACCGAAGCCATTCAGGTTTACGGGGGCTATGGCTATACAAAAGATTATCCGGTAGAACGATTCTTCCGTGATGCCAAAATAACTGAAATATACGAAGGCACCAGCGAAATTCAAAAAATCGTCATCAGCAAACATTTATAAAAGTGGGTCAAGGGGACAGGTCCCTTGTCCCAGGAAAATAATGGTGGGACGAGGGACCTGTCCCTCTGTCCCGATGGAGGTAATGGAGATGTTTTTTAAGTTGTCTGAAGAGCATGAAATGATTCGTAAGATGGTTCGTGATTTTGCAAAGAATGAGGTTGCACCGACAGCGGCGGAGCGAGATGAAGAAGAACGCTTTGATCGTGAAATTTTCGATAAAATGGCTGAACTTGGCTTAACGGGAATTCCATGGCCAGAGGAATATGGCGGTATTGGTAGTGACTATTTAGCATATTGTATCGCGGTTGAGGAGCTTTCAAGAGTATGTGCATCAACAGGGGTAACTCTTTCCGCTCATACATCTCTTGCAGGTTGGCCGATTTACAAGTTTGGTAGTGAAGAACAGAAGCAAAAATACTTACGTCCAATGGCACAGGGAGAAAAAATTGGTGCTTATGGATTAACAGAGCCTGGCTCTGGTTCAGATGCAGGTGGAATGAGAACCACTGCTAGAGTAGAAGGCGACCATTATGTATTAAACGGGTCTAAAATCTTCATCACAAACGGTGGAATTGCAGATATTTATGTGGTGTTTGCATTAACCGACCCAACTTCAAAACATAAAGGTACAAGTGCGTTTATTATCGAAAGCGACTTCCCAGGTTTCTCTGTAGGGAAAAAGGAACAGAAGATGGGCATTCGTTCATCACCTACTACTGAAATTATGTTTGAAGAGTGCCGTGTCCCTAAGGAAAACTTACTTGGCGAAGAGGGTGAAGGCTTTAAGATTGCGATGATGACGCTTGATGGAGGACGTAACGGGATTGCAGCCCAGGCGGTCGGAATTGCGCAAGGAGCTCTGGATGCAGCTACCGAATATGCGAAAGAACGTGTCCAGTTCGGTAAACCGATTGCCGCTCAACAGGGTGTTGGCTTCAAGCTTGCCGATATGGCAACAAGTGTCGAGGCAGCCCGTCTACTAACCTATCAAGCTGCTTGGCTAGAATCAGAAGGACTTCCATATGGAAAAGAATCTGCTATGTCGAAACTTTTTGCTGGTGATACCGCGATGAAAGTAACAACAGAAGCAGTTCAAGTCTTTGGTGGTTACGGCTATACAAAGGACTATCCAGTCGAGCGCTATATGCGTGACGCAAAAATAACCCAAATCTATGAAGGCACACAAGAAATTCAACGCCTCGTCATATCTAGAATGTTAACAAAATAGTGGGTCAAGGGGACAGGTCCCTTGTCCCAGGAAAAAATGATGGGACGATGGACAGCTGTCCCAGTTGGAGGTGAAAAGATGCGGAGGAATGATGTTCCGGCTTCGGTGAAGGATGAGCGGTTGGTTAAGAAGCGACGGGATCAGATGATTAAGGGCGCGGTGACGCTTTTTAAGGAAAAAGGGTTTCATCGCTCAACAACGAGAGAGATTGCAAAAGCTGCTGGTTTTAGCATTGGCACACTTTATGAGTATATCCGTAAGAAAGAGGATGTTCTTTATTTGGTCGTGGACAGTATTTACGATCAGGTTAAGGAGCGAATGGAGGAAGCAATCAACACTAAGGAAGGTAGTATAGACAGTCTGAAGCTTGCGATTCGCAATTACTTTCTTGTGATGGATGAGATGCAGGATGAGGTTCTTGTTCTTTATCAGGAGGCGAAATCTCTTTCAAAGGATGCTCTTCCATATGTGTTGAACAAAGAAGTAGAAATGGTGGGTATGTTTGAAAAAGCAATTGAAGATTGCATCGCCAATGGGGAGCTTCAATTGCCGAAAAAACAGGTTGAACTTGTAGCTCATAATATTTTTGTTCAAGGCCAGATGTGGGGTTTTCGCCGCTGGGCGATGCGCAGGCTTTTCACACTTGAGGAATATATTGAAATGCAAACAGAGCTTTTGTTAAGCGGAATCGTTTCAAAATAGGTGAGACTGGGGGAATGGAAATGAGTACGGTAGAGGTATATCGTCCAAAGCATCATGTTCGGTTTGTGACGGCTTCAAGCTTATTTGATGGGCATGATGCCTCAATTAATATCATGCGTCGCATCCTACAGGCGAGTGGTGCAGAGGTCATCCATCTTGGACATAACCGTTCTGTGGAGGAAGTAGTGAATGCGGCCATCCAAGAGGATGCGCAAGGTATCGCGATTTCCTCGTATCAGGGTGGCCATGTGGAATATTTTAAATATATGTATGATCTTTTGAAAGAGCGGGGAGCTTCCCATATTCGCATCTATGGCGGTGGTGGTGGGGTTATCATCCCTCGTGAAATCAAGGAGCTTCATGAATACGGAATTGCTGGGATTTTTTCTCCAGATGATGGTCGCAATCTGGGTCTACAAGGAATGATCAACAAGATGCTACAAGAGTGTGATTACCCAACAAGCACGGAGCTAACAGATGAGCTTGAGCTCCTTCAAAATGGGGACTACAATACAGTCGCTAAGCTCATCACGATTGCGGAAAATCAAATTGGTACCAACAATGAAACCGCGGCAGCGACTGAAACAATCATTCAAAAAATAAAAGATCTTGAAAAAACGGTTCCAGTTGTGGGGATTACAGGTACAGGTGGAGCGGGAAAAAGCTCTCTCACGGACGAACTGATTCGCCGTTTTATCAATGAATTCGATGATAAAAAAGTTGCGATTCTATCTGTTGACCCAACGAAGCAAAAAACCGGTGGTGCTTTACTCGGGGACCGAATTCGCATGAATGCGATTTTCTCTCCAAGGGTGTATATGCGAAGCCTTGCTACGAGGGGCTCGAAATCAGAATTGTCGCTGGCGATTAAAGATGCAATTGCAGTTGTAAAAGCAGCTGGCTTTGATTTAATCATTGTTGAAACAAGCGGGATTGGGCAAGGGGATGCTGAAATTACAGAGGTCTGTGACATCTCCATGTATGTCATGACTAGTGAATTTGGTGCGCCTTCACAGCTTGAAAAAATCGACATGATTGACTATGCTGACCTAATTGTAATTAACAAATTCGAACGCAAGGGTTCAGAAGATGCGAAGCGTCAAGTACAAAAGCAGTATCAGCGTAGCCACCTTTTATTTGAAAAAGACTATGAAGACATGCCGGTATTCGGTACGATTGCAAGTCAGTTTAATGATCCAGGAACGAACGCCCTTTTTGCGAATCTAGTGGATAAAATCAATGAAAAAATGGCGACAGACTGGGAGACTTCTTTCGAAAAGACGGCAGATGTCCAAAAACAAAATGTGATTATCCCGAATGACCGCCGTTATTATCTGCGTGAGATCTCAGACACGGTTCGAAACTATCATAAAAAAGCAACCGAACAAGTTGAGATTGCAAGAAAGCTATTTCAAATTAGCGGTACAATTGAAAGTGTGAAGGAACTTGGCAACGAGGACGTCCTCAAAGCACTTGAAACACTTCACTCCCAATATGAAGCAAAGCTTTCGGATGAGTCGAAGAAAATCCTTGGAAACTGGGAATCTCTCAAGGAAACCTACAAGGGTGAGAAATTCATTACGAAAATTCGTGACAAGGAAATCGTGACGATTTTAAAAACAAAAAGTCTCTCTGGTCTATCGATTCCGAAGATTTCACTCCCAGGATTTAAAGATTTCGGGGAAATTCTCCGTTGGGTCTATAAAGAGAATGTTCCAGGTGCATTCCCTTATACAGCAGGTGTGTTTCCATTCAAACGTGAAGGGGAAGATCCGAAGCGTCAGTTTGCTGGGGAAGGGACTCCAGATCGAACGAATCGTCGTTTTCATTATTTATCGAAGGATGATGATGCAAAACGGTTAAGTACAGCATTTGACTCTGTAACCTTATATGGTGAAGACCCTGCCTATCGCCCTGATATTTATGGAAAAGTCGGGGAAAGTGGCGTCAGCGTTTGTACCCTCGATGATATGAAAAAGCTTTATAAAGGGTTTGATCTTTGTGCACCGTCTACTTCGGTTTCAATGACAATCAATGGACCAGCACCAATTATCCTTGCGATGTTCATGAATACTGCAATTCACCAACAGGTTGAAAAGCGTGAACAGGAACTAGGCCGCATCTTAACGGTGGAGGAATTCCAAGAGGTACGAGCGAAAACATTACAAACAGTTCGCGGCACCGTTCAGGCAGATATTTTAAAAGAAGATCAAGGTCAAAATACGTGTATTTTCTCAACGGAATTTGCGTTAAGGATGATGGGAGATATCCAAAAATATTTCATTGATCATAAAGTAAGAAATTATTATTCAGTATCCATTTCTGGTTATCATATTGCAGAAGCTGGTGCTAATCCGATTTCTCAACTCGCTTTTACCTTATCAAACGGGTTCACGTATGTGGAATATTACCTCAGCCGTGGAATGAATATTGATGATTTTGCACCAAACTTATCCTTCTTCTTTAGTAATGGGCTAGACCCAGAATATACGGTAATTGGCCGGGTGGCACGCCGCATTTGGGCAACGGTCATGAGAGAAAAATATGGAGCAAATGAGCGCAGTCAAAAATTAAAGTACCATGTACAAACATCTGGACGTTCCCTCCATGCACAGGAAATTGACTTTAATGACATTCGTACCACACTGCAGGCACTAATGGCTCTTCAAGATAATTGTAACTCGCTTCATACTAATGCATACGATGAGGCCATTACAACACCAACCGAGGAATCGGTTCGCCGTGCGATGGCAATTCAGATGATTATTACGAAAGAGCACGGCTTAACGAAGAATGAAAATCCGCTTCAAGGTTCTTTTATTGTTGAGGAACTCACTGATTTAGTGGAAGAAGCAGTGCTTCAGGAATTCGACCGTCTAAATGACCGTGGTGGTGTTCTTGGCGCGATGGAAACACAGTATCAGCGCGGAAAAATTCAAGATGAGTCCATGTATTATGAGATGAAAAAGCATACGGGAGAGCTTCCGATCATTGGCGTAAATACGTACTTAAATCCTAATCCGCCATCAGAGGAAGATTTAAACAATATCGAGCTCGCACGTGCAACAAAAGAAGAAAAAGAACTTCAAATTAAAAATTTAAAAGAATTCCAGGAACGAAATAGGGATAAAGTAGAAGAAGCATTAAAAAAACTAAAACAGGTTGCTGTGAACAATGGAAACATTTTTGAAGAATTGATGGAAACGGTTCAAGTCGCAAGTCTTGGCCAAATCACACAGGCGCTCTATGAAGTAGGCGGACAATACCGAAGAAATATGTAGAAAAAGATCGAGGCTGACTAATAACTTTATTCAGCGAGGCCTCGATTTTTTTAGTATGGGAAATAAATGATACGTATACAATGATTGAAGAACTTAAATATGGGCTGAATAAAGTTATAGCCTCCGGCGGATGCCTCAGATTTTTTAGAGGAAGTTTTTCGAGCAAGTCGAAAAAAATCTGGGCGCAAATACGTTAAGGCGTATTTGATTTAGTTAGTTCAGCCTTAATTTATGATATGTCTGGCATAAAGTGGTTGATTTTGTTTATAATGAATGATATGTATTTTACAGAACTCTTTTTTATTTTTTATAAGAAGAATCCTGACAACATGTTTTTACCAGAATTCCAGTTACATACATAGAAAGGGAGTGCCTTGATGAGTCTCGATCAATACTCACCAGAGCAAATAAAAGAAATGTCAATGCTTGAAGTAGCGTATGAGATTTTCCTAGGGAGAAAAGATGCGATTACATTTAACGAGCTAGTTGACGAAATAACAAAAACTTTAGAGCTTTCAGAAGAAGAGGTTCGTACAAGAATTTCTCAATTTTATACAGATCTCAATATCGATGGTCGTTTTATTACATTAGGTGATAATCGTTGGGGATTACGTACATGGTATCCATACGAGCAAATCGATGAAGAGGTTACTCATACTGAAAAGCCGAAGAAGAAGAAAAAGAGCAAGAAGAAGGATGAGGACGACGAACTCATTGGCTTCGATGATCTTGATGAAGATGATCTTGATTATGATGAAGACTTTGATGAAGAAGACGAAGATGTGGATGACGTCGAGGATGACGACGACGAAGAAGATGATGAGGACTTTGATGACATCGACGACGAAGAGGACTTCGAAGATGAAGATGAAGAGCTTATCGATGATGAAGAATATGAGTTAGACGAGGAAGAGGAAGAAGAAGAGTTTGAAGAAGAGGAAGAAGACTAATCCTCAAGTATTTAGCAAGTTAAATTAAACTCAAACTCATATTGACTTTTTAATCTTATCTCGGTAGAATACTTTTTGGGCTCTAAAAAAAGAGTATCTACGAAACCATATTAAAGTTTCGCTCCCTTACATATTGTAAGTGGAGCTTTTTTATTTTATCCCGCATTAACTAGCAGTAGGCCCTTTGGAGAGCAGCTGCCAGTTAAAGCTTCACTTTATAGAAGTGTAAGGTTCGGTGAGTTAAACAATTTACCCCCGCACCAAGAATAATTTCTTTATACATTTTGATTTTTTGAGCAAACTTTAACTAATTACATGATTGGGGGAAAAGAGAAAGATGACTAAATATATTTTCGTAACAGGTGGGGTTGTATCATCCCTAGGAAAAGGGATTGTTGCCGCATCTTTAGGCCGTTTATTGAAAAACCGAGGCATGAATGTAACGATTCAAAAATTCGATCCATACATAAATGTGGACCCAGGAACAATGAGTCCGTATCAGCATGGTGAAGTTTTCGTTACCGATGACGGCGCTGAAACAGACCTTGACTTAGGCCACTATGAACGTTTTATCGACATTAACCTAAACAAATACAGCAACGTAACTACAGGTAAAATCTATTCAACTGTACTAAAGAAAGAGCGTCGCGGTGATTATTTAGGGGCAACGGTTCAGGTTATCCCACACATCACAAACGAAATCAAAGAAAGAGTTTTCCGTTCTGGACGTGAAACAAATGCAGACGTCGTGATCACTGAAATCGGTGGTACGGTTGGAGACATCGAGTCATTACCTTTCTTAGAAGCAGTTCGTCAAATTAAAAGTGATGTTGGCGCCCGCAATGTAATGTATGTACATTGTACGCTTGTTCCTTACATTAAAGCTGCTGGAGAAATGAAGACAAAGCCAACCCAGCACAGTGTAAAAGAACTTCGTAGCCTTGGAATTCAGCCAAACATCATTGTTGTTCGTACAGAAATGCCAATTTCAGAAGATATGAAAGAGAAAATTGCGCTATTCTGTGACATTGATCCAAAAGCTGTTATTGAGAGTCGTGACGCGGAAACATTATATTCAATTCCGTTATCCCTTCAGGAGCAAGGCATTGATCAAATTGCGTGCGAGCATCTTCAACTCGATTGCCAAGAAGCAGACATGACAGATTGGATCAAGCTTGTTGAGAAAGTGACACACCTTACAAAAACAACGAATATTGCGTTGGTCGGAAAATATGTGGAGCTTCAGGATGCGTATCTTTCTGTTGCAGAAGCATTAAAGCATGCTGGCTATGCATTTGACGCTGATATCAATATCAACTGGGTAAACTCTGAAGAAGTAACAGATGAAAATGTTGCAGAATTACTTGCTGGCTCAGATGGAATTCTAGTTCCAGGTGGTTTCGGTGACCGCGGAGTGGAAGGGAAAATTGTAGCTTTAAAATATGCGAGAGAGACAAAGACACCATTACTCGGTATTTGTCTAGGCATGCAGCTAGCATCTGTAGAGTTTGCACGAAATGTACTAGGTTTAGATGGAGCACATTCTGCGGAACTTAATCCAGATACTCCTCATCCAATTATTGACCTTTTACCAGAGCAAAAGGATGTTGAGGATTTAGGTGGTACGCTTCGTCTTGGAATCTTCCCATGTAAAATTGAGGAAGGTACAAAGGCATATGAAGCATACAATGATGAAGTGGTATATGAGCGCCACCGCCACCGTTATGAATTCAATAACCATTATCGTCAAGCAATGGAAGCAGCAGGCTTTGTCTTCTCAGGGACAAGCCCAGATGGACGTCTTGTGGAAATTATTGAGTTGAAAGACCACCCTTGGTTTGTGGCTTCTCAATTCCACCCAGAATTTAAATCAAGACCAAACCGCCCACAGCCATTGTTCAGAGAATTTATTAAAGCATCATTAACTCAAGCTGAAAAAATGTAATAAAAAAAGCGAGTGTGAATTCACTCGCTTTTTTCTATGGGGTTGTGTGGTGAAAAATGGATGATGATGGACATTTTTGTCCGGAAAATGGTTGGTTATGTACTTCATTGGGCTTATGAAGAGGAAAATGAACAAGAACTTGATGCCGAAACCTCTTCATCGGGTTTATGAAGAGGAAAAAGCATAAGAATTTGAATCCGAATCCCCTTCATCGGGCTTATAAAGAACATTTCACACGAAAAAAAGCTAGGTTTGTCCTTCATCAAAATTTCACTCATTTTATCCCTATTCAAATTCCTCGACCATTTCTTTGATTGTAAATTTTAGACCGTAATAGGCATATAGAGCAGTCATCACGCTTGGGAAGCCAAAACGGGTTCCATCATCGTCGGGGATGAGTGGCTTTTGGAGCTTGCTGTCGATATGAATATCGACGCTTTTCTCAAGAGTGCGTTCAGCTTCAGTTTTTACAATTGCCGATATCGCTACGGTTTGGATTCCATTGCCGCGCAGTTCATCTGCAAGCTTAATGGCCTCTTCATCGGTAGAAAATCTTGTGATTAATAGAACAGAGTCAACATCTTCAATCTCGTTTATTTTTCCATCAGTAAATAAAGGCTTCGCAGACTTTAATGGTTCGGCCCCAGCCAGCGCCTCGGTTGCAACTGCTGCCATTTCACCAAAACCATGTACGAATACTGTACCATCACTAATGACAGACTGAGCAAGAATTCTAGCCCCATCTTCCATATTCATTTCTTCATGCTCCATAATTCTCTTAAACTGACCTTGAAGCTGTGTAGTAAAAATTTTCAACATAAATATAAAATTCCCTTCTTGTCGATATACTTATTTCCATATATTATCATAATAACGTTATACAAAAAAAATAAGAAATGATGTCGAAATATGTTGAATAAATTGTTTCGGTCTTGGAAGTAAAAGTTTTTCAAGTAAAAAGCAGGAAATTTGGTAGGTGTGATAGAATTAAAAATGAATAACGATATAATAATATTCGAAAAAACGAACGTAACTAAAAACGATCGTGGAAGACAAAGTAATTTATCCAACTATTTTTATCTATTTAAGGGGGGTTTTTCAAGTATGTCAGAAAAAATCTTAATTGTGGATGATCAATACGGAATACGGATTCTATTAAACGAAGTTTTTCAAAAAGAAGGTTATAAGACATTCCAAGCAGCTAATGGGGTACAAGCAATCGATATCGTTCAAAAGCACTCTCCAGATTTGGTCTTACTAGATATGAAAATCCCTGGTATGGATGGGATTGAAATTTTAAAAAGACTGAAAAAAATAAACCAGGATATTCGGGTAATCATTATGACAGCTTATGGTGAACTCGATATGATCCAGGAAGCGAAAGATTTGGGAGCAATTACCCACTTTGCCAAGCCGTTTGACATTGACGAGCTTCGTGAAGCAGTAAGAGCAAATATCCCATTAAAATCCGAATAAAAAACATAAAAAATACAAATTACCGGTATGAACAAAATGGAAACGCTTTACAAAAATAATGCGAAACATTCCTGTATTGCGAAATCAAAATCTTGTGATATGCTTAGTACTGTATTGTTGCTATTCCTTAACACAAAGGGCATTTTTGTGTGCTTTTTGTCTGTTGATTTCTAACACGAGCTTACATATTATGATTTTATTTCGGTCATTCTATTAGGTGATACGAATTCTATGGAATAGGTATAACAATAACCCGGTGAAACTTTGCCGTGGTTCTATCGTGTATAGGGATAATGCCTTAATTTACACAATAAAACGGTACAAAAGGAGGAAATTCACATGCCTTTGGTTTCAATGAAAGAAATGCTTGAAAAAGCAAAAGCAGAAGGGTATGCAGTAGGTCAATTTAACATTAACAACCTTGAATTTACACAAGCTATTTTACAAGCTGCTCAGGAAGAAAATTCACCAGTTATTCTAGGTGTTTCTGAAGGTGCTGGCCGATATATGGGTGGATTCAAAGTTGTAGTTGCAATGGTTAAAGCGATTATGGAAGAATCCAATATTACAGTTCCGGTTGCCATTCATCTTGACCATGGTTCTTCATTCGAGAATTGTGCGAAAGCTATTCATGCTGGATTCACATCTGTTATGATTGATGCTTCTCATCATCCATTTGAAGAGAACATTGAGATTACTTCTAAAGTAGTTGAGCTTGCACATTTCCACGGAGTTTCTGTAGAAGCTGAGCTTGGTACTGTTGGTGGACAAGAAGATGACGTAATAGCTGAAGGTGTTATCTATGCGGATGTTAATGAGTGTGTTGAGCTTGTTAACCGCACTGGTATCGATTGCTTAGCTCCAGCTTTAGGTTCTGTTCACGGTCCTTACAAAGGTGAACCAAACCTTGGTTTCAAAGAGATGGAAGAAATCGGCAATAAAACTGGTTTACCACTCGTACTTCACGGTGGAACTGGTATTCCAACAAAAGATATTCAAAAATCAATTTCTCTTGGAACAGCTAAAATCAACGTTAATACAGAAAACCAAATTGCTTCAGCTAAAGCAGTTCGTGAAACACTGGCTGCTAAGACAGAAGAGTATGATCCACGTAAATACTTAGGACCTGCTCGTGATGCAATTCGTGAAACTGTTAAAGGCAAAATGCGTGAATTTGGTTCCTCTGGAAAAGCTAACGCGTAAGTAACCTTTTGGATGTAAAAAACGTCTAATTAAATAGATTGGAGAATGGTCTCCAACCCAAAAAAAAGCCGCTTATTTCCTGTTATTGACAACATGATTTGGAGATAGCGGTTTTCTTGCGTTATAATAAGAATTGCGCAAGGAGTTTTTTGGAAAAACCTTGCCGATTTTGATTGAGTCTAGGGGTAATTACAGGTAATCAAACACAAAAAAAGTGGAAGGAGCTGATTTGTGTAACTTACCCATAAAAATTGAAACTTAGACGAACGCTATAACGTATAACTAGAAAAGCGCAAGGCGCCCGTTAATCGGCGACAAGCATAAGAAAAGCGCTGGCAGAAGGTGCATTTTACCTTCCGAAGCGATTGGCTTATGACCTCGAGCCGATGGCGCATGGAGCTAGACAAGACTTAGACCTTCAACAAGAATCACTTCAAACACACTAAATGCCACGTTAAATGATTCTCAATATGAAATAAGAAAGAACGCTGCTTTTGAAGTGCGAACTTAGACCTATTGATTTTATCTTCTCTAGGTGAATTTGCTTGTTTTAATGAAAAAGGATAAAATGATACATGATTTTCCGATTTTCATGTAAACTAAGAGTTAATACTCGTATAGTTCTGTATTCAATCTATGTAAAAATATACCAATTCGAGTGAAGTGTCGTTATGATTGTGTAACGTAAACAAGGGAAAAGAACGGCCTAAAGCTAGTTTTCTTCTGGAAAATATTCCGGACAGGTTGTATCCGTGGCAATTCGAGGATTCCCTTACAAAACCGTTATCTTCGCTAGAAGGGAGCCACATATGGAAAAACTAAAAATAGCAGGCGGTTATCCACTAAAAGGATCTGTAAAAATCAGTGGGGCAAAGAATAGTGCAGTAGCCCTCATTCCAGCAACAATCCTAGCAGAAACGCCAGTAACAATTGAGGGACTACCAGATATTTCGGACGTGCAAATTTTAGGTGATTTGCTTGAAGAAATCGGTGGTCACGTATCGATAAGTAAAGAAGAAATTTATGTTGACCCGACAAATATTGTCTCAATGCCACTACCAAATGGTAAAGTCAAAAAGCTTCGTGCCTCCTATTATTTAATGGGAGCAATGCTAGGTCGTTTTAAAAAGGCAGTTATCGGCCTACCAGGTGGATGTCACCTAGGTCCACGACCAATTGACCAGCATATTAAAGGCTTCGAAGCACTTGGGGCAAAGGTGACCAATGAACAAGGTGCAATCTACCTTCGTGCTGACGAGTTAAGAGGTGCCCGCATTTACCTTGATGTTGTGAGTGTCGGTGCAACTATTAATATCATGTTAGCAGCAGTGCGTGCTAAAGGTCGTACAGTCATTGAAAATGCGGCAAAAGAACCTGAAATTATTGATGTTGCAACATTATTAACAAGCATGGGTGCAAAAATTAAGGGAGCCGGAACAGATGTCATCCGTATTGATGGCGTAGATTCTCTACAAGGCTGCCGCCATACGATTATTCCTGACCGCATTGAAGCTGGTACATATATGATTATCGGTGCCGCAATGGGCGAAGGTGTATTAATTGATAATGTCATTCCACTTCACTTGGAATCACTGATTGCAAAATTCCGTGAGATGGGTGTAACTGTTGAAACAAGTGACGACCAAATTTGGATTGCCGGTAATAAGAACATAAAGTCTGTTGATATCAAGACACTTGTGTATCCAGGCTTTCCGACTGACCTACAGCAGCCTTTTACGTCCTTTCTAACAAAAGCAAGTGGAACAGGCGTTGTAACAGATACGATTTATGGTGCAAGATTTAAGCATATCGATGAGCTTCGTCGTATGAATGCCCAAATTAAAGTTGAGGGCCGTTCAGCAATAGTCACTGGACCTGTTCAGCTTCAAGGTGCAAAAGTCAAAGCTAGTGATTTACGTGCAGGTGCTGCACTTGTTGTTGCTGGCTTAATGGCAGAAGGTGTAACTGAAATTACTGGCCTTGAGCATATCGACCGTGGCTATAGTCATTTAGAAGAAAAACTAACAGGCTTAGGCGCTACTATTTGGAGAGAAAGCCTAACAGAAGAAGAAATTGAACAACTCCAAAATTCGTAATTGGATAGAAAATTCAAACTCCCACTACAAAAAGTGGGAGTTTTCATGTATCCTTATAAAGAAAAGTAGAGAGAAGACGTTTTTTGTTATGTAAAGGTTATGTGAAAAAATAGAATCAAATTATTACTTAGGGGGAAGAGAGTGTGGAAAGAAGCTTATCGATGGAGCTTGTACGTGTAACAGAGGCAGCGGCATTAGCATCAGCTCGTTGGATGGGACGCGGTAAAAAGGATGAAGCAGATGGAGCAGCAACTTCTGCGATGCGAGATGTATTTGACACGATCCCAATGAAGGGACAAGTTGTTATTGGAGAAGGAGAAATGGACGAGGCTCCAATGCTATATATTGGCGAAAAGCTTGGAAACGGCTATGGTCCAAGAGTTGACGTAGCAGTGGACCCAGTTGAAGGAACCAATATCGTAGCTTCAGGAGGATGGAACGCACTTTCTGTTCTAGCAGTTGCAGACCATGGCAACTTACTTCATGCCCCAGATATGTATATGGAAAAAATCGCAGTCGGCCCTGAAGCGGTTGGATTAATCGATATTAACGCACCGATAATCGATAACCTTAAAGCAGTGGCAAGAGCGAAAAATAAGGACATTGAAGATGTCGTAGCAACGGTTTTAAACCGTCCAAGACATGAGCACATCATTTCACAGCTTCGTGAAGCAGGGGCTCGAATCAAGTTAATCGATGATGGTGACGTTGCGGGTGCCATCAATACAGCATTTGACCATACGGGTGTAGACATTTTATTCGGTTCAGGCGGTGCCCCTGAAGGTGTTCTTTCAGCAGTTGCATTGAAATGTCTAGGTGGCGAAATTCAAGGTAAGCTTCTACCTCAAAACGATGAAGAGATTGCTCGTTGCATCAAAATGGGACTGGATGTTTCAAAAATTCTTAAAATGGAAGATTTAGTTAGTGGAGATGACGCGATTTTTGCAGCAACAGGTGTCACAGATGGTGAGCTATTACGTGGCGTGCAGTTTAAGGGATCAATCGGAACCACTCATTCACTTGTTATGCGTGCGAAATCAGGAACTGTTAGATTCATAGATGGTAGACACAGCTTAAAGAAAAAGCCCAATCTAGTAATGAAATAAAGTAGAGGCGAGTCTTTAGTACTCGCTTCTCTTGTTTGATTTAACCCATACGTGTATTATCTAAACAGCTTTTTGACACCGAAACTTCATAACTCTATCAAAATAATGGTATTGATTAAAAATACAAGAATAGGGTAAAATAAAGAAGACTATTTAAACTTCAATTAATTCATGTATAGGGATTCCAATTACCTAAACATAAATGAGTACCGCGGTAAAACTTCTATGCAATCCTCATAATGCTTCTTTATCATTTCATCCATACCGTTACATATAAAATGTTTCATCTATCTCTTGTTTTCCTAAGAGAAAAGTGCGAAAACGCTTTTATATAATGGACGAATGAACCAATCATCAAATGCGCTTTGGCGGGCGTCATAACCAAATCAATTGGAGAGCATTTACGAGTAAGTAGAAATAATTTTAAACTAGAAAAAGAGTGGTGTACGAATGAGTATTACAATTTCAAGCCTAGAAAACATGAAGCTAAAAGAATTATACGAATTAGCACGTGAATTTAAGGTTTCTTATTATAGCAAGTTAACGAAGAAAGAATTGATTTTTGCAATCTTAAAAGCACGGGCAGAGCAGGATGGCCTTTTATTTATGGAGGGTGTTCTAGAAATTATCCAATCAGAAGGATTCGGATTCCTTCGCCCAATCAACTATTCTCCATCGTCTGAGGATATCTATATTTCTGCATCTCAAATCCGTCGTTTTGATTTGAGAAACGGGGATAAGGTATCAGGTAAAGTTCGTCCTCCGAAGGAAAATGAACGTTATTATGGACTGCTTCACGTGGAGGCTGTTAACGGTGATGATCCAGAATCAGCAAAAGAACGTGTTCACTTCCCAGGTTTAACACCTCTATATCCTGATCGTCAAGTTATCTTAGAAACAAAACCAAATCATATTTCAACTCGAATTATGGACATTTTAGCACCGGTTGGTTTCGGACAGCGTGGATTAATTGTGGCGCCTCCAAAGGCTGGTAAAACAATGCTTATTAAGGAAATTGCAAACAGCATTACAACGAACCATCCAGAGGCTGAGTTGATCGTATTACTAATCGACGAGCGCCCAGAAGAAGTTACAGACATCGAACGCTCAGTAGCAGGGGATGTTGTAAGTTCTACTTTTGATGAGGTTCCGGAAAACCATATTAAGGTTGCTGAACTTGTATTAGAAAGGGCAATGCGTCTTGTTGAGCACAAACGTGATGTTATTATCTTAATGGATAGTATCACTCGTCTAGCAAGAGCATATAACCTTGTCATCCCGCCAAGTGGACGTACATTATCTGGGGGTATTGATCCTGCTGCATTCCACCGTCCAAAGCGTTTCTTTGGGGCAGCGAGAAATATTGAAGAGGGCGGAAGCTTAACAATCTTAGCGACTGCACTTGTTGACACAGGATCACGTATGGATGACGTTATCTATGAGGAATTCAAGGGTACTGGTAACATGGAGCTTCACCTTGATCGTTCACTTGCAGAAAGACGTATTTTCCCTGCAATCGATATTCGTCGTTCTGGTACAAGAAAAGAAGAACTTCTTATCGAAAAAGACAAGCTGGATAAAATTTGGGCAATCCGAAAAGCAATGTCAGATTCTCCAGACTTTGCCGAGAAATTTTTACGTCGACTTAAGCAAACTAAGACAAATGCAGAGTTCTTTGAAATGCTTGAGGCAGAAAAGAAAGCGGCAGCTGCTAGAAGAAGCGGCAATCGTTCTGATTCGTAAGGTAAATAGGCTGAAGCATGTGACTGCTTCAAATCTGTGTTGGAAAAAATATTGCAAATTAGCGATTTTTAACAGCAGGATTAAGTTGCAATTCATAGCTTCACTTGTTATAATTTCAACATGTGCGTTTTAGGTATACAAAATACATGTGATTTTGCTAAAACGTAACTCTGTTTCGAACAATGATTCAGGGCGGAAGGAGATGAGACGAATGAAATCAGGAATTCATCCAAACTACAAAAAAGTTATGGTGAAATGTGCTTGTGGAAACGAATTTGAAACTGGTTCTGTAAAAGAAGGGATCCGCGTTGAGGTATGCTCAGAGTGTCACCCATTCTATACAGGCCGTCAGAAGTTCGCTGATGCAGGTGGACGTGTAGATAAATTCAACAAAAAATACGGTATTAAATAATATCGGTTTGAAAGCCAAAAACAGGCAAGTTTTTTCTTCTTGCCTGTTTTTTTTGCTACTAAACCTATTTTTTTCTCGCAATCATAGATACTTACCTCTTAAAAAAATCCTCAAAACCCATAGTCAATTAGTTGGCTCGGTAGAAACAACCCGAGGAAAGGAGACTTTCGTTTCATGTATATTATGAAGCAAAGTGGCTGGCTTGAAGTAATTTGTGGAAGCATGTTTTCAGGAAAATCCGAAGAACTGATTCGACGTGTACGTCGTACTGAATTCGCAAGACAATCCGTTCAGGTGTTTAAGCCTCAAATAGATAATCGATATAGTGAAAATTCCGTTGTGTCACATAATGGTTCATCATTTATAGCAAAACCCGTTGCAACCTCAGCTGATCTTTTAAAAGAGGTCTCTGCTGAAACAGATGTAGTTGCAATTGATGAAGTTCAATTTTTTGATGATGAGATTGTTGAAGTGGTTCAAACACTAGCAAATCGTGGTCATCGTGTAATCGTTGCTGGCTTGGATCAAGATTTCCGAGGAGAGCCGTTTGGACAAGTCCCTGAGCTACTCTCGCTAGCTGAGCTTGTTACTAAATTACAGGCGGTCTGTTCAGTCTGTGGTTCACCATCAAGCAGGACACAACGTTTAATTAATGGACAACCTGCATCCTATGATGATCCAATTATTTTAGTAGGTGCTTCAGAGTCATATGAGCCTCGTTGCCGTCACCATCATGAAGTGCCAGGAAAACCATTATTACAATCTGCTGTTCAAAAGGATACAATGAATATATAAGGCGCTCCTAATTGGGGTGCTTTTTCTTTTCAGACATAAAAAAAGACCAGGCTTGATTGTCCTGGTCTTAAAAGAGGAATCCGAGAACTCTTTTACGTTTTCTTGAACCTTCTACTTTTTCGAGTGTGATAGCGGTTTGTTTTTGTAGCTCTTCCTTTTCTCTTTCAAGCTGTTCGATATAGTCCTCCATCTTTTGCATCCTCTTCTGTAGTTCATCAATTTCCTTGCGATGTTGAAGAAGCTGATAGGAAACAACGTCACTCGCTTTTTCTTGAATTTGTCTTTCGTTTTCTTTAATCCGATCCATGATTGCGTTTAGCTTTTCTGAGAGTGTTTTATCTGATGCTTGAACCATTTTCCGAGCGGTCCCCTTCCTAGGCACTGGTGTCGATAATTCGATTTTATCAGAAGGGACTCCGGATTTCACTTGATTCCGTATTCCTTCGAATAAGGGAAAATCCGTTTCCTCAAATACATAGTGTCCGTATTCGTTTTTGGAACACTGAAGATGAAAGATTTTGATCCACTTGCGAACCGTTTTTGTTGATACCCCCAATTTTTTTGCAAACTGCGCAGTATTCACACCCAACCAATCCCCCTCTTTTTATCTTGAATGACTTTTTTCCGATTCTTTATCTACTACTACGATTCTCCTTTTATCGATAAAATCCTTCCGTCTAGACAAAACTAGAACCTTTTCGCCAAAGAAAGAACCAATCCAACATAATATCTGTAATTCGACAGCGAAATTTGGGAGAGAATAGTTATAAGGTTATTGTCTAGCTCCAGCGCCTAGCCCCTCGAGGTCATAAGCCAATCCGTCAAGAAGGATAAAAGGCATCCTTCTCGCCAGCTTTTCTTATGCTTGTCAGGGCTGAGCAAGGCGCCTGCGCTTTTCGTTTGTAATTTGCTTTGACGATGTGGGTACCCTATACTATAATTATACTGTTATGGACTAAATTTTGAGGTGAAGAACGTGTTCGATCGTTTAGCGGCTGTTGAAGCCCGATATGAAAAACTAAATGAACTATTGAGTGACCCGGATATCGTAAGTGATACAAACAAACTACGTGAATATTCAAAAGAACAATCTGATATACAAGAAACGGTAGAGAAGTATAGAGAGTACAAAGAGGTTAAGGAACAGTTAACCGATGCAAAAGCAATGCTTGAAGAGAAGCTTGATGCAGAGATGCGTGAGATGGTGAAGGAAGAAATCAACGAACTCGAGGACCAGATGGAAGACCTTGAAGAGCGCCTGCACGTGTTACTATTGCCGAAGGATCCAAACGATGACAAAAACGTTATCATGGAAATCCGTGGTGCTGCAGGTGGAGACGAGGCTGCGCTATTTGCTGGTGACCTTTACCGCATGTACAGCCGCTTTGCTGAGCACCAAGGCTGGAAGACTGAAGTTATGGATACAAACTCAACTGGTGTTGGCGGATATAAAGAGATTATCTTTATGATTAGCGGAAAAGGTGCTTATTCAAAACTGAAATTTGAAAATGGAGCACACCGTGTGCAACGTGTACCTGAAACGGAATCAGGTGGACGTATCCATACATCAACTGCAACTGTTGCGGTATTACCTGAAGCAGAAGAGGTTGAAGTCGAAATTCATGAAAAGGATATTCGTGTCGATACGTTTGCATCCAGTGGACCTGGAGGACAAAGTGTTAACACCACAATGTCAGCGGTTCGTTTAACGCATTTGCCAACTGGAACTGTAGTTTCCTGTCAGGATGAGAAATCGCAAATCAAAAACAAGGAAAAAGCAATGAAAGTATTGCGTGCCCGTGTTTATGATAAATTCCAAAGGGAAGTACAAGCGGAATATGACCAAAACCGTAAACAAGCCGTAGGTACAGGTGACCGTTCAGAGCGTATCCGTACGTACAATTTCCCACAAAACCGTGTAACTGACCACCGTATTGGGTTAACGATTCAAAAGCTTGATCAAATCCTAACAGGGAAACTTGATGAAGTCATTGATGCACTCATCATGGAAGACCAAGCAAGAAAAATGGAGCAAGCCGAATAATGGCAGAATTTCATAAAATATTCGAAGCCCTCAAATGGGCTTCTTCTTTTTTACGGGAACATGGTCGGGAAGAAAATATAGGGGAAATGCTGTTATATCATTATCTAGAATTAAGTCGGGCTCAACTTCTTGCAGAAGTTAGAGAAGAGCTTCCTCCAGATGTGAAGGAGAAGTTTGTAGCGGCTATTGAAAAAGTTGTGAGTGGAGTTCCAGTCCAACACATCATGGGCTATGAGGAGTTTTACGGGCGTAATTTTTTAGTGAATGAGGAAGTCTTAATTCCGAGGCCTGAGACGGAAGAATTGGTTCAAGGGTTACTTGCAAGGATCGGACGGTTGTATCCTGCAACAGACGTGATTAAGGTCGTGGATGTTGGGACGGGGAGTGGAGCGATATCGATTACGCTTGCTCGTGAAAACCAGGAATTAGATGTAATGACAGTGGATATTGCGAAGGCCTCTATTGATGTAGCGCAAGAAAATGCAACTCGGTTAGGCGCGAAGGTAAGGTTTATTGAAGGTGACTTATTGGAACCGTTAATAGAAGAAGGACAAAAGGTCGATGTGGTTGTATCCAATCCACCGTATATTCCAGAAGATGATATCGCGACGTTGTCAACGGTTGTGAAGGATCATGAACCTCTCCGGGCTTTAGTGGGTGGCCAGGATGGATTGGATTTCTATCGTCGATTTATGAAGGAGATTCCTCTCGTTTTAAAAGAAAGAGGGATAGTGGCCTTTGAAGTAGGCGTTGGTCAAGGCGAAGACGTTGCGCAAATGCTACGTGATACTTTTCCTGGAGCAACAGTAGAAGTTGTTAATGACATTAATGGGAAAGACCGAATGGTTTTTGCTGAAATAGGGTTTTAAAAAGGCTTGGCGAAGGTGCCAAGCCTTTTTTCTGTGGTATAGTCTGGATTGCGTGATATGCTTCAATAATTGCGCGTTACGGCCATTTAGTAGTTCTTCTTCCAAGAAATAAAATAAGCAATGATCTGTATCAAAGGATACAGCAAAAATAAGATTATTGGATAGTAGGGTACAGTTTCTGAGATGAATGGATAGAGTAAAAATAGGGTGCTGATGATTGGGAATGTGTACCACATACTGATATAAGAAGAGCGACATGCTTTTCCGGTGAGTTCCTTTTCGCGTTCGTCCCCTTCTTCAAATTCGGTCGGCAACAAAAATACACGTTTCCATGACTTTCGCTTGCGTTTTAATTTTGGTAAGGTGATAGCCGCAAAAATAGTCCCAATTAAAATGGTGGCAAAAATGGGTATCATGTTAATTTCAATAGACCAAGGTGGATCAGGGTTGTTTTTTACGATATCGGCAAAATCAATTTGAGTAAAGTACAAAGATGATAATCCCCATCCAAATAGTGCCAGTGAAACAATCGAGAACACAACATTACGAACAATACTCATCTTCACTCATCCTCCAAATAAAAAATTTTTTCGATTGGCAATTCAAACGTTCGTGCAATATTCATTGCGAGCAATAGTGATGGTACATAGCTACCTTTTTCCAATGCCACAATCGTTTGCCGCGTCACGTTCACTTTTTCAGCAAGAGCACCCTGTGTAAGACTGTGCTTTGCCCGGAGCTCCTTCACACGGTTTTTAATTTCCATTGGCAATATCCTCCAAATGTTTCTGCCTTTATTGTATGGTAAACTATACATTTTGTAAAGTCAACTTTACATTTATTTTTATAAATGATTTAAAAACCTAATCCTGGTCGCTCGGTCCAAATCATTTTTCTTTTTGGACACACTGCCGGTAATTCCTGCCTCGTACTGTCGGAATCAGCCACGTATTCGGACTGACTGCTCGCATAATCCTGCTTGTGCTGTCGGAATCAGGAGTGTATTCGGACTCGCCGCTCGTGAATCTTGCTCGTGCTGTCGGAATCAGGGGTGTATTCGGACTCGCTGATTGCAAATTCTGCTCGTGCTGTCGGAATCAGGGGTGTATTCGGACTCACTGCTCGCATAATCCTGCTCGTGCTGTCGGAATCAGGTATGTATTCTGACTCGCCGATCGCAATTCCTAACTTGTACTGTCGGAATCAGCCTTGTATTCAGACACACAGCGGGCTTTAATGGCTCGGCTTGTCCGAATCATCTCACTGAAAAAATAGTTTAATAGATTTTTTAAATTTGGTAGTTTAGGATTCTATTTTTTTGGCGAGAATGGTTTGTGAAGGGATGGTGCTAGAGAGTGAGTAAACAAATTGCGATTATATCATTTATATTTTTAATGTTAATTGGGGCGAATAGCCATTTATTGATAAAAGAAACAAGTGCGGAAGCGTATCAGGTGATTCCAGATGAGGCGATTCGGCTTCGCATCTTAGCAAACAGTGATTCTGAAGAGGATCAAGCATTAAAGCGCAAGGTACGCGATGCGGTGAATGCAGAGATTACGGTATGGGTAGCGGAGTTAACATCAATTGAAGCAGCAAGAGAGTTGATTCAAGAGAGACTACCAGAAATCGAGAAAATCGTTGCTAGAGTATTAGAAGAAGAAAAGAGCAATCAAAGTTATTCAGTCGATTACGGACGCAATGTTCAATTTCCAACAAAGCTTTACGGTCAATTCTTATACCCAGCGGGTGAGTATGAAGCAATTCTGATTTCAATTGGTGAGGCTGAAGGAGCAAACTGGTGGTGTGTGTTATTCCCGCCATTATGTTTCTTAGACTTCTCAACTGGTGATGCAATTGAAGCATCGGATGAAGAGGGAACAGATGTAGCGATGGATCAAGATGAGCAAGAAGTTGAGAAGGAAGACAAGCAAGACAAAAAAGACAAGAAAGAAAATGCAGAGAATCAGGAAAGTGAAGGCGAAGAAGTAGAGGTTAAATTCTTCTTAGTAGAATTTTTCACATCACTTTTTAGCTAAAAGTCTAGCATTTGGTTCTATTTGTTTTGAAGCCCTCATAGAGTAGTTACTAGATAACGAAAGATGGGGTGGAGACGATGAAACAAATTAGAACGGCTACTGAACAGGATATTGAAAAAGTAAGAGAATTTTTAGGACAAGCCGAAGTAAGTGCGGATGGTATTGAATCGATAATTGACCATTTTATATTACTGGAGGACGCTGAGCAAAAAATCCTCGCGACCTTAGGAATTGAGAGAATTGAAAAGGATGGCTTACTTCGATCGCTCGTAATATCGCCCGGTGTGGACCAAACAAATTTATTAACTCTGTTTAAGAGTGCAACTTCACTAGCAAAGCATAAGGAAATACGCCGTTTGTATTTAGCGACAAATAAGCAAGCATCTATTCAATTTTTCTCCATGCTTGGTTTTGGGCAAGTTGAAACAAATGAGCTTCCTGAACATATCAAAGTGTCCAATCATATCTCACAACTGCTTGAAAAAGCCGATCCGATGTTTATGGTTTCGCAAATTGAAAAATAAAAATAGTTTTCAAACCCTTGTTTGTGAATAGAATGTTCGCAGGTGGGGGTTTTATTTATGTTTATACACCTGATTTGTGGATATTGTGGATAAGTTTTGTTGTTAAAAAGGTAAAAAATATGATAGTCTATGGAACGTGATGAAAAATATGGGCTGTGGATACATTTTTTCCTGTAGGTGTGATTTATGGAAAAGTTGGGTATATCCACAAAATTATCCACATTTTCGGTTAAATTATCCACAAAATGTGGATAACACTTGTTTTCTGCCCATTATATACCTATACTTTTTTATACTATAATAATAAATAAACTACATAACTAAAGGAATTTTATATAGGAGTTGCGTTACATGGAAACAAAACAATGGGTTGTGGATAAACATGAACAAAATTTAGAATCTTATCCACAAATAAAAGAGGCTGCAGAGCTTTTACAGGCAAATGAAGTGGTTGCATTCCCTACTGAAACGGTCTATGGCCTTGGAGCGAATGCTTTATCTGACGAGGCGGTTGCAAAAATTTACGCAGCAAAGGGGCGCCCGAGTGATAATCCACTGATTGTCCACATCTCCACAATTGAGCAGCTTCATAAAATCGCGCAGGATATTTCGGAGCAGGCGGAGCGTTTGATTGAACAATTTTGGCCGGGTCCGTTAACACTCGTTTTAAAAAAGAAGGAAAATGCTGTTGCAAGTAAAGTAACAGCAGGTCTAGCAACGGTAGCAGTTCGGATGCCGAGCCATCCAGTTGCATTGGCATTAATAGCGGCAACAGGGCTTCCGCTTGCTGCGCCAAGTGCCAATCTTTCGGGAAAGCCAAGCCCGACACTTGCAAAGCATGTAGCGGATGATTTGACTGGGAAAATCGCTGGCGTCCTTGATGGCGGAGCAACAGGTGTTGGACTTGAGTCGACGGTTCTGGACTGTTCAGGAGAGGTGCCTATCATTTTACGTCCAGGCGGTGTGACGAAAGAGCAGCTTGAGGAAGTGTGTGGTGTGGTCGAGATTGACCAGGCGATTTTAAAAGAAGATGAAGCGCCAAAATCACCAGGAATGAAATATAAACACTATGCCCCAACGGCGCCACTTACCATCGTGAATGGTTCGATGGAATTTATTCAATCCCTTGTAAATGAAAAGCAAGCTGAGGGTTTGAGGGTTGGCGTTCTGACAACAACGGAACGTGAAAAGAATTACAGAGCAGATAAGATTATTGCTTGTGGATCGCGCGAGGATTTAGAAACGGTGGCTAATAGGCTTTATGATGTCCTTCGTCTCTTTGATGAAAGTAATGTCGATGTTATTTTTAGTGAGAGTTTTCCAAGTGAAGGCATTGGGCAAGCCATCATGAACCGGTTGACCAAAGCAGCTGGCCATAAATTGATAACTGAATAAATTGGGAAAATCCTTGACTAAAATATGTGGTTCAAAAAGGTGACGAATCAGAAGCAAGAAGGTCAAGGAAGGAGAGACTTGAGGACCGGAGCGTATGCACTTAATACGTGAGGACCGGAGAGGCCGAGTGACGCAGAGATTCGCAGTCTTATCATTTGTCAACTTTTTGAACATCCTTCTTCTATTTCGTTTTGTACATGCATATGTTGAAATAGGCACGTCCAAGGAGGTAGAAGATGGATATTACAGCATTTCTCGGGGAAATTATAACCTTATTTATTATGGCATTTGCTTTAGGAATGGACGCATTTTCCGTAGGACTTGGAATGGGACTAATCCGGTTGAGACTTAAGCAAATCTTAACAATCGGGATAACCATCGGTTTGTTTCATATGTGGATGCCTTTGGCTGGAATGATGATTGGCCATTTTTTATCAGATACATTTGGGGCAATTGCAACCTACGTAGGTGCAGGATTGCTCTTATTCTTAGGCTTGCAAATGATTATTTCTTCCTTCAAGGACGATGACGGTGACAAACGGATGATTACACCTGTTGGCTTTGGTTTGTTTATTTTTGCCTTAAGTGTGAGCCTCGATAGTTTTTCTGTTGGGCTTTCATTAGGGATCTATGGCGCGAAGACGATTATGGTTATTCTGATGTTTGGTGTAGTTAGCATGGTGCTGTCATGGGTTGGTCTTTTGCTAGGTCGAAAGGTTCAACATTGGCTCGGTACATATAGTGAGGTACTAGGTGGTTGTATCCTCCTAGTCTTCGGAGTGAAATTACTATTTCCATTATAAGTGGGACGAGGGACCTGTCCCTGTGACCCAGGGGAGCTGTGCCTTGTGAAAGAGTATGAGTGGAAAAACTCGTGCTCTTTTTTTCATATATTGACTATGTGTTTTGGGTTCATCTCATTTATAATAGGACTATATCGAATTTTGTCTTTTTATGCAGGTCGTTAGTAGCGTAAAGACAGGTAGAAAAGGGTGATGAAATGATTCGTGTTTTATTTGTTTGTACTGGAAATACATGTCGAAGTCCGATGGCTGAGGCGATTTTACGAAAAAAGTGCGGTGAAGAAGTCGAAGTGAAATCAGCGGGGATATTTGCTGGTGATGGTAGTCCTGCTTCGGCAAATACGGCGCAAGTCTTGAAGGAAAATGGAATGGAGTGTCAGCACTCTTCATCTTTTTTAACAAAAGAGCATATTGATTGGGCCACTTATGTGTTAACGATGACCAACCATCATAAGCAAGCAATCCTTCAAAGCTTTCCAGAAGCTAAGGGCAAGGTACATACCTTAAAGGAATTTACAAATGGTAGTGGAGATGTTTCTGATCCTTTTGGAGGACCGGTAGAGATTTATAGAGAAACCTATGCAGAGCTTGAACCATTGATTGATGAAGTACTTTCAAAACTTAAATAGCATAGCAAGATTCAGGGGGAGAATCGGTTGAAAAAGAGGCGCTATAAATTTGGTATAAAGTTAAAATTAGTCTTTCTTACGACTATTTTAGCGATTGTGACTTACTCAACATCTGCGTTATTCATTTATTTTGTGTATCCGTTCGTAGATGAGTTGATCAATCAACAAATTTTTATCATTGGTACGTTGGTATTAGGGATTGTTTGGTCTGGGATTCTTGCTTATTTTGCGGCTTCCTTTATTACGAAGCCACTCCAAAGGCTTGAGCAGGTAGCGATTCATGCGGCAAATGGTGATATTCGTGAGGATGTTCCCGTTTCGAAATCAGATGATGAGATTCGAAGCTTGAGTCTTGCTTTTAACAAAATGCTTCACAATCTCCGTGAAATGGTTCAAAACATTGAAGGAAACTTTGAAAATACGAATGAAAAAGTAATTGAAATTACGAAAGCATCTAGTCTTGCCTCTGAACAGGCGGAAAATATTAATCGGACGATTTCTGAGATTTCTAAAGGCGCGGACAGCTCTGCCGTATCGATTCAAGAAACAGCTGAATCTGTCGAGGATGTGATTCAAATTGCTGAAGAGGTCCAAGAAAATGCGAAAACTTCACAAAACTTGTCTGTTGAAATGGTCGATACATTGAATGATAGCAAAGAGGTTGTTCATTCGTTAATTTCAGGCATTAATAAGCTTGTCGATAACAATCAAGTTTCACTTCAAGCTGTAAATCGTCTTGAGACGAATGCGAGAGAAGTAGAACATATTATTTCTCTTGTTGGTGATATTGCCCGCCAAACGAACTTACTTGCATTGAATGCCTCAATTGAAGCGGCCCGTGCCGGTGAGCATGGAAAAGGCTTTGCGGTTGTTGCTGAAGAAGTAAGAAAGCTTGCGGATGAAAGCTCTAAGGCCGTTCAAGGGATTACGGAGCTTATCCAAAATATCCAGCAAGAGGTTCGAAATGTGGTCGTTCAAATTTCAGAACAGGTTGCGGTTGCAAATGAGGAAGCGAAAAAGGGAACCATCACAAATGATTCGATTGCTGAGATGACAACGTCTGTTCATGAGGTGGCAGATGCAGTAAAACAAATTGTTACCTTGGTTGAAAAACAAATGGATCGCATCCAAGCGACATCCTTGCAGTCTCAAGAGGTAGCGGCGATTGCGGAACAAACTTCAGCTGGTGCACAGGAAGTAAGTGCTGCAACGCAACATCAGACAAGTGTGATTTGTGAAGTGGATGCGTTGGCACAGGAACTTGCTACACAAGCAGGCCAGTTAAAGCAGACAATTCAACGGTTTACAATGTAAATTTTTAAATGATGGAACTCCTATTTTGGTTCGGGAGTTCTTTTTTAGGTATAATAAGAGGAAAAGGAATGTCTTTTGGCGAAATATCCAGCCAAGTCTCAATTCATTATAGGGGGATTTACAATGAAAGTTGCAATTGCTTCAGACCATGGCGGTTTAGTATTACGTGAAGAAATTAAAAAAGTATTGGACGAACTTGAAATTGAGTATGATGATTTCGGGTGTGAGTGTTCAACATCTGTTGATTATCCGGATTATGCTCTACCTGTAGCGAAAAAGGTAGCGAACGGGGAATATGACCGCGGTATTTTAATTTGCGGAACGGGTATTGGAATGAGTATTGCTGCGAATAAGGTACAAGGGATCCGTTGTGCACTTTGTCATGATGTATTTAGTGCAAAGGCTACTCGCGAGCATAACAACAGCAATATTTTAGCGATGGGTGAACGTGTCATTGGCCCTGGGCTAGCAGTTGAAATTGCAAAAACATGGCTGACTACAGAATTCTTAGGTGGACGTCATGAAAACAGAATCAATAAAATCACCGAATATGAAAACAACCCATCTGGGGAATAACATTTGAAATGACAGCGCCTGAGGACTTGATGTATCAGGCGTATATTTAATTGTGGGACGAGGGACCTGTCCCAAAGGAGGGAATGAGAGATGGTTGCGGATCTTGAATTGTGGAGAGGGCAGCTTCAGACGCTTCTTTCGGAGTTTGCGGAAAGAGCTTCGTTGAAAAAAGGAGAGCTTCTTGTTGTCGGCTGCAGTACGAGTGAGGTCATTGGTGAACGAATCGGAACAGCTGGATCAGAAGAAGTGGCGGAAATGATTTTTAGTGAATTGGCAAAGCTTCGTGAAAATGTCGGTGTTGAGCTCGCGTTTCAGTGTTGTGAGCATTTAAACCGTGCATTAGTTGTGGAGCGGGAAACAGCCGTACATAAAAATTACGAGCAAGTAACGGTTGTTCCAGTTCGAACAGCGGGCGGTGCGATGGCCACATATGCTTATGGGCATTTTAACGAACCTGTTGTTGTTGAATTTATTAAAGCCGAAGCAGGCATTGATATCGGTGATACCTTTATTGGCATGCATTTAAAACATGTGGCAGTTCCAATTCGAAGTTCAGTTAAAGAACTAGGTGGAGCACATGTCACAATGGCCAAGGCAAGACCAAAACTCATTGGTGGCGAACGAGCGGTTTATCCGGATAAAAAGGAAAATAAGAAGTGTTAATGACCACAGGGACCACGGGGACGGTTCCTGTGGTTCTTTTCATTTTAGTAAAATATTTATAAATACATGTGTAACTATTTGGGGGTTTGATCGTTTTGTAAGTGAGGTATGATGGAGAAAGCGAGAAAGGGGGCCGCAGATGAGGAAAGAACGAAATGAAAAATTAGATGATATCTACCGCCGTTATGCGGAACCCCTTTTTTATTATCTGTTACGAATGTCAGGATCCTCTACTTTAGCTGAGGAGCTGGTTCAGGAAACATTTTTACGGGCAACGGTATCCTTGTCCTTTTACAAATATGAGGATGTCAAACCATGGCTTTTTAAGGTTGCTCGTAACACATACCTCGATGAATGGCGAAAGCGACAGCGGTGGAAATGGGTCCCATTTTACGATAAAGGGGATATGAAGAGTCCATACGGGATCCCCGAGGAAGAAGTCGTAACGAGAGAGAACATCGAGGAGTTAGCGGATTTACTCGAACTGCTCCCGGAAAACTACCGTACGATAATTTATTTCCGGGAAATTGCAGAATTCTCATATGAAGAAATTCAGGAAGCGATGGAATTGACTGAATCACAGGTAAAAGTGACACTTCATCGCGCACGAAAAAGGCTTCAGACAGTAGCGGGGAGAGGCAATATAGATAGACCGTTTTGAGTTAAAGTGTTGAACCAGGAGAACCGTCCCTATGGTTCTCAAAAGGAGTGATGAAGATGACAGAGTGGACGAAGGATAAGGAAAAGCGGGTTTTGTGGAAGTATCGATTTACGCTGACGATGAGAATCATACGGGTTGTGCTAATTCTCTTATTTTTGTATGGCATCTATATGGTGTTACTTTCGATTGGTTACGGTTTAACAAAGCTTGATGATAAGAATTCATTTCATTTGAATCTAGCAATTGAATGGACTCAACCGGGCATCCATGGTGAGTACGGTAGGCCGATCAATGCCGAAATTACTCCCTTTTTAAGTCAAAGAATGACTATTCCTATTTCACAAACAATAGGAAAGGAAGAACAGGTCGTTGGTGAATGGAATGTAACGAAGCGCTTGCTCAATATTTTTTCAACAAAAGAGACGACTTATTTTCAAAGCTCAGATAATAAGCAGTTCGGATTTATTTTGCCTGAGGACCCACGTACAGGAAAGAAATTGGCTGGTGTAACGAATATGGCAGATCAACAAGAGTGGCAGAAGCTCGAGATGGTTCACGAGGGCACAGTGGCAAATCTAGCATTTTCAACGTCTCAATTTTATAATCCTAAAGAGTTGTTAATGAAGCTAGAAAAATATGATGTGGACGTTTATTGGATGCCTTTATATGCGGGTGAATTGAAAGCCTTCGAGCCGTCTTGGGGACAGACAGGTGGTGGAGAGCATTTGTCAGTTGATACACTCGGCTTATCAAGGGCCGTCGATATGGATGAAGATTATAATGGCTGGGCCGAATGGATTTTATCAAGTAAAGCCATTGAAGAAAATCAGAAGGTAATGCTCAAGAACATGAAGAATCTTATCGATGATGAGAGCAAAACCTATCGTCAAAATGTGCTCGGCCTCTGGTACCTAGATGAACGCTACGAATATTTAAAAGAAAACGAGTTTTTAGTATATGGCGCGGTTGTTACGGGCCAGGTGAAGGAACTCTTAAAATTAAAAGAAGAGCAAGACTTTAGAAATATTCAGGTTGGCGAATTTGAATACTGGAACTGGACGACTGAGTGAAGGTAGAAAGAGACAGGGGGAGCCTTGTCTCTATTTCATATTAATTCTGAATAAGTGAACGATACTTTACAAATAATAGGAAAACGTTCGTGTTTTAGAAAAAACATTAAATTTTTTTAATTACCAGAAAAGGTAATGTTAATCGCATATTAGCAGCCCTCAACCCTGTTTTAAAGCGATTTCAGCGAAAAATGAATCTAAAACTTAATCTTCCTACTGCCGAATAAAAGTGTTACAATGGAAAAGTATTTTTCAAATTAGCGGAATAATTCATAATAGATTAAAAGGAGGATTCCAAATGAAACATTTATCGGAGCAAGATCAACAAGTATTTCAGGCAATACAAGATGAACTAAAACGACAACGTACTAAAATTGAGCTGATTGCATCTGAAAACTTTGTAAGTGAAGCAGTCATGGAGGCCCAAGGTTCCGTATTAACAAACAAATATGCAGAAGGCTATCCTGGCCGTCGCTACTATGGTGGCTGTGAGCATGTGGATGTAGCAGAGAACATTGCTAGAGACCGTGCGAAGGAAATCTTTGGCGCAGAGCATGTAAACGTGCAGCCACACTCTGGGGCTCAAGCAAATATGGCTGTATACTTTACAATCCTAGAGCAGGGTGACACTGTACTTGGGATGAATCTTTCCCATGGTGGACATTTAACACATGGTAGTCCGGTAAACTTCAGTGGAATTCAATACAATTTCGTGGAGTACGGAGTAGATCCTGAAACACATCAAATCAATTACGACGATGTACGTACTAAAGCAGTAGAAAATAAGCCAAAGCTTATCGTTGCAGGTGCGAGTGCATATCCACGTGCAATTGACTTTAAAAAGTTTAGAGAAATCGCGGACGAAGTGGGCGCATACTTAATGGTAGATATGGCTCACATCGCAGGTCTTGTGGCAACAGGTCTTCACGAGAACCCTGTTCCATATGCTGATTTTGTAACAACTACTACTCACAAGACATTACGTGGTCCACGTGGTGGTATGATTCTTTGTAAAGAAGAATTCGCGAAGAAAATCGATAAGTCCATCTTCCCTGGGATCCAAGGTGGGCCATTAATGCACGTTATTGCTGCTAAAGCAGTTGCATTCGGAGAAGCATTAACAGATGAATTCAAACAGTATTCAAAAAATATCGTTGACAATGCGGCGAGACTAGCGGCTTCTTTACAAAAAGAAGGCTTAGACCTCGTATCTGGCGGAACTGACAATCACTTACTACTACTTGATGTTCGTTCATTAGGTTTAACTGGTAAAGTGGCTGAAAAGGTTCTTGATGATGTCGGCATTACAGTTAACAAAAATACGATTCCATTCGATCCGGAAAGTCCATTTGTAACAAGTGGTATCCGTATCGGAACAGCTGCTGTTACAAGCAGAGGCTTTGGTTTAGAGGATATGGATGAAATTGCATCGATCATTGCATTTGCATTGAAAAATTCAGAAGACGAAGCAAAGTTAGCTGAAGCAAGCGCGCGTGTAGAAGCATTAACTAGCAAGTTTGTCCTTTATAAAGGGTATTAAAATAGTTGAAGGCAGGACTCCCGTTTGTTTGGGCGTCCTGCCTTTTTTGGTTGAGGCACAATTATTTGGAGATAGGACACAATTCTCGGAGGTTAGGGCACAAATAGTCGAAGTGAGGGAACAATTCTTCAGGGTTAGGTCACAATCCCGTGGACTTAGGTCGCAATTGTATACTGTGATTTTCCACTCCGCCTGCTTATGTCCGATATCTTAAAAGTTGTGTCCGATATAGCAAAAATTCGTAGTACATATCTCCAATTCCACTCAAACCACCCCAAAACAAAAGCACTTGGATCAAGATCGAAGTGCATCCATTCTGTGTATTTTTAAATTTCGTCTTGAACATGTTTTATTTTTTCTGTAGAATTTATTGAAGTGTGAAAAATATAGTTCGTGGTGTTAATTTTTCTGCTGATGGTCATTCTAAGAACAGCGATATTCAAAAAAGGAGAGATGAACGATGGGGAAAGTGTACGTTTTTGATCACCCACTAATTCAACATAAGCTTACATACATACGTGATAAGAACACGGGTACAAAGGAATTTCGTGAATTGGTAGACGAAGTCGCAAGCTTAATGGCATTTGAAATTACGCGTGATATGCCGCTTGAGGAAGTTGAAGTTGAAACTCCTGTGCGCAAAGCGAAATCAATGGTTTTATCTGGGAAAAAGATTGGGATTGTGCCAATTCTTCGTGCTGGTTTAGGTATGGTGGATGGAATTCTACGTTTAATCCCAGCAGCAAAAGTAGGGCATATCGGACTTTATCGTGACCCTGAAACATTGCAGCCAGTTGAGTATTATTTTAAAATGCCTTCTGACATTGAAGAGCGTGAATTCATCGTGGTTGACCCAATGCTTGCAACAGGAGGATCAGCAGTTGAAGCAATTAACGCATTAAAGAAGCGCGGTGCTACTAATATAAAATTCATGTGCTTAATTGCAGCGCCTGAGGGTGTAGAAGCAATTAAAGAAGCTCATCCTGATATCGATATTTTCATCGCAGCACTTGATGAGCAATTAAATGACCATGGCTACATTGTTCCAGGCCTTGGAGATGCCGGAGACCGTCTATTCGGTACGAAATAATCGAGAAAAGTGGAGGCGCTACAACTAGACAACATCCACATATTTGACCACCTTTTGAGAAAAGCTATCTCAAAGAGGTGGTTTTTTTGTGAGAATGTTACTGGCAATCTGCATGTGTTTGACCCTCCTATTTTCATCAGTACCAGCCCATGCCCACCGTTTTCCGGATAGGCCTCCATTGCCTGAGTTGGATATGGATGAAATGGTGCATGAAATTATCATCACAGATGATAACCAATTCGAGTTAGTAGTAGAAAAAATAAAAAGAAACTATTCCTCCATTAACATTAACCACATTTACAAACATGTATTCCCAGGCTTTTCTGTGACGGGAAAGAGAAGTGAGATACAGAAATTAAAGGCCGAAGCAGGCATTCAACACAGTTCCCCTGTTGCTACATACCAGGTGTCTGTTGAGGAGAGTGTTCCTTTTATTGGCGGCAAAGAGATTCGCAGTCATTTCGATAAAACCGATCATCGTTTAACTGGTAAAGGTGTAAAAGTCGGAGTGATCGATACAGGTGTTGATTACACGCACCCGGACCTAAGAATGAATTACAAGGGTGGTTACGACCTTGTTGACGGTGATGATGACCCGATGGAAACGAAAGGAATTACTGGTCGCAATACCTCGCACGGAACTCATGTTGCAGGAATAATTGCGGCAAATGGCAAAATTAAAGGGGTCGCGCCTGAGGCAGATATTATTGGCTACCGCGCACTTGGACCTGGCGGAATGGGAACGTCTGAGCAGGTCATTGCGGCTATTGATAAAGCAATTGAAGATAAAGTGGATGTCATCAACCTGTCTCTCGGAAACACCATCAATGGACCAGACTGGCCGACCAGCCTCGCTTTAGATAAAGCAACGGAAGAGGGGATAGTCGCTGTCACTTCTAGCGGGAATTCGGGGCCGATGGTTTGGACGGTTGGGTCTCCAGGAACTTCTTCAAAGGCAATTTCTGTAGGTGCATCCACACCGCCAATGACTTTACCATTTCTAACAGTTGGATTTGCTGATCGAAAAATTCAGCTTCAGCCTCTTCAAGGGTCAATACCCTGGAAACTACAAAAGAAATATCAAATTGCAAAAGCCGGAATCGGGACAGAAACTGAATTTCCAAAAGTGAAAAATAAAATTGTATTAATGGAACGAGGAGAAATTACTTTTACCCAAAAAGCAGTTCGGGCGTATGAAGCTGGTGCGATTGCTGTCCTCATCTACAATAATACAGATGGGAATTTCTCAGGAACCCTTGATAAGGAACTTCCAATACCGGTTGCTTCCCTTTCAAAAGCAGACGGAGAATGGCTTAAAAAACAAATCAAAACGAAAAACAATGTTGTAAGTACCTCTTATCAACAAATAAAGGACACGATTGCTGAATTTAGTTCACGTGGACCGGTTACACATACTTGGGCAATTAAGCCTGACGTCGTTGCGCCAGGTGTTGCTATAGACAGTACTATTCCAAATGGCTATCAGGAAATGCAAGGTACAAGTATGGCTGCTCCACATGTAGCGGGGGCTAGTGCTATCTTGAAACAGGCACATCCTGATTGGACACCAGAACAAATAAAAGCAGCCCTGATGAATACGGCACGACTTTTAGATAACGAAGAGGGGAACTTATACAAGCCATATGAACAAGGGGCAGGTCGAATTCAACTCCATGAAGCGATTCACTCGGAAACCTTAATCTATCCAGGTTCATTTTCCGCCGGAATGCTTCACCACCAGGATAGGCGAACGAAAAAAAGAATAAGAGTGACGGTAGATAACCAATCTAATGAAGAAAAGAGATACTCCTTTGAAATCCCGGATAATACGAAAGGCGTCCAATGGGATCTGCCATTGCCTTTTTCGGTAAAGCCAAAACAGAAAAAGGTAATCACAATTGGATTGGATATTACACCTAGTATAATTGGCTCCGGGTTACATCACGGGAATCTCTATTTAAAAGAAGAAAAGAACCGTTACCATATTCCATATATGTACGTGATTGAAGAACCTGATTATCCTCGAATTATGGGTTTTCAATTTGGAAAAGACGACAAGGAGGATATATTTCGGTATGAATTATACTTACCGGGTGGAGCGGAAGAGTATGGAATTGTTCTCTATGATCCAGATACTTTGAGGTTCGTCACATTTTTAGACTGGGACCGAAATGTTGCGAGAGGATTAGTAGAGAGAAAGGTAAATCGAAAAGAACGAAATTTAAGAGGGATATTCAAGGCTGTCATTTATGTAAAAAAAGCAGGCAAAGAGGATATACTTGAGACAGAGATCTCGTTTGAGGATACTATGATAGGCAGCCATTAAAATAGATTCAGCACTTTTGCTGAATCTATTTTAAAGCCTCCGGCGGATGCCACGATTTTTCAAAGGATATTTTTCGAGCATAAGATCAAAGACTACGTGCGCCACATCCTGTGGCAACGTCTTTGTGACCCAAATCGTGTGGGCCTAAAAAAATCGGGGGCAGATAAGCTAGGGCTTATTTGATTTAGTGGCTGCCTATTTATGAACAATTTGTGAACGATGTTTGAATTTTTGGATTTACACTACCATAATAGGACTTAAAAAATCGCTGTTAAATCGCTTTTTGTAAGCAAAAAAGGAACCCCCAAAAACGCTTGTGAGAAGCTGAACTTTTTCCCTGCAAACAATTGACATTAATGGGTGCCTATTGTATGCTTACAAAGGGTATTAATGAGAAGGTTTACATCGTTTAAACTCTTGAAAAATTAAGTATTTTCTGACATGTAAAAAACCTACCTCGGACGCTGAAGTGAGGAATGCTGATGCGTAAAAATGACAAGCACCCTTTACGAGCCTATGCGCTCATGTCTGGTATTCTATCTCAATTAGTAGGATCAATTCTAGTAGGCATTTTCCTCGGTAGATGGATTGATCGAATACTTGACACCGAACCACTTTTTTTAATTCTTGGCCTTCTATTAGGACTAGCAGCAGGAGTATATGCAACACTTCGACTAGTCAATCATTTTTTCTCAGGAGATTAACTTGATATGCAGGATTTAACCACAGCATTTACGAGGTATCGTAAATACATATTCTACTTACTTGCAATCTATGTACTAGGTTGGGGATTTACTGCATACAAAGCCGTCTTCTTAGGGCTAATACTAGGGACAGTAGGAAGCTTGTATTTCCTCTTTTCGTTAGCACGGAAAAATAAGCAATTTACAAAAGCTTATGAAGAGGGACGTGCGGTACGTTCGCTTGGAACGATGTCTCGTATGGCAATTGCTGGTTTGGCAGTATTGGTCGTAATGGAGTATCCACAAGAGTTTCATTTAGGCAGTATGATTATTGGATTAATGACAGCTTATTTTGTCATTATGATAGATTTCTTTTTTCAAAAACTTCATAAATAGACTAAAGCGCGAGGCAAAGCTTTGCGCTAGACAATATGGGAAGAGAGGTGAATACTGTTGGGTCACGAAGCTCCTACGTTTGAATTGTTTGGACTTTGGTTTAGTAAATCTAACATGCTAATGATCACAATTGCGAGTGTGATTGTATTCATTATTGCGGTTCTTGGAACTCGTACCCTTGCAATGAAGCCAACCGGTGCTCAGAACTTTATGGAATGGGTTATGGACTTTGTTCGAGGAATTATTAAAAGTTCGATGGACTGGCAAACTGGCGGACGCTTCCAAATATTAGGGATTACTTTACTCATGTATATCCTTGTATCAAACTTTCTAGGGTTACCATTTGCGGTCATTTTTGGCCATGAGTTATGGTGGAAGTCTCCAACTGCAGATCCAACGATTACATTAACATTAGCTGTTATGGTTGTTGGTCTATCGCATTACTATGGAATAAAGATGAAAGGTGCTAGAGAATACGGTAAGGATTTCTTTAAACCTATGTCATTTATGTTCCCACTAAAAATTATCGAAGAATTCGCAAACACATTAACTCTCGGACTGCGTCTATTTGGTAACATCTATGCCGGTGAAATCCTACTTGGATTAATTGCAGGTATGGCAGTAAGTGGTTATGGCGAAAGTATCTTTGGTGGTATCTTAGGTACAATCGGAGCCTTTATTCCGATGATTGCATGGCAAGGATTCAGTATCTTTGTTGGTGCCATTCAGGCATACATCTTTACAATGTTAACTATGGTTTATATTTCTCACAAAGTGAGTACAGATCACTAGAAAGACTTGTCCAAAATGAGACTTTTTGGACAACAAAAATAAACTACTATTATTTTTTTATACAATTAAAGGAGGACTATTTCAATGGGTTTATTAGCAGCAGCAATTGCAATTGGTTTAGCGGCACTAGGTGCTGGTATCGGTAACGGTCTTATCGTATCTCGTACAGTTGAGGGGATTGCTCGTCAACCAGAAGCACAAGGTAAACTTCAAACTACTATGTTCATCGGGGTTGCGTTAGTTGAGGCGATTCCTATCATCGCGGTTGTTATCGCGTTTATGGTATTCGGTGCTAACTAATTAGTAACATTTCTCGGAGCCTTCCTTTATAAAAGTGAAGGCAACATTAACAAAATGGCGAAGATCATTCCAAGAGAACCTTCGCCATTCCTTTGTATAAACCAAACTTTTTTTAAATAATTGTGCGTATTGGCGCACGTTTGATGAAAATAAGGACTTCCATTCGACCTGGAACTCGCAGAAGGAGGGAATATAGGTGTTAGATCTTTTTGTCTTAGGCGCTGCCGCTGGTAAATTACCAGTCAACCTTGGTGATATTATCTTCCAATTAGTTGTATTCATCATTTTATTAGCGTTACTTCGTAAATTTGCGTTTGGTCCAATCATGAACATCATGAAACAACGTGAACAACATATCGCGAATGAAATTGATACTGCAGAACAAAATCACCAAGAAGCGAAAAAATTAGCAGAAGAACAACGTGAGCTACTTAAGAAATCACGTACTGAGGCTGCTGAGTTAATCGAAAATGCACGTAAGTTAGGTGAAGAGCAGAAAGATGGAATTATCCAAGCTGCTCGTGAGGAAGCAAACCGTTTAAAGGAAGCTGCAAAACAGGAAATCGTTCAAGAAAAAGAACAAGCTGTTACAGCTTTACGCGAACAGGTTGCATCACTATCTGTGTTAGTTGCTTCTAAGGTTATCGAAAAGGAACTTAGCCTTGAAGATCAAGAGAAGTTAATTAACGAATATATTCAAGAGGTAGGAGAAGGGCGATGAGCAGAGGGATCGTAGCAAAGCGATATGCAGTAGCTCTTTTTCAATTAGCAAGTGAACAAAATGCACTTGACCAATACGAAGAAGAAATTCGCACGGTTAAACAAGTGTTTTCAAACAGTGATGAATTCCAAACTGTGTTAAGAAATCCAAAGCTTTCAGTCGATAAGAAAAAAGCGATTGTAACACAATCCTTCCAAGGATTTTCTCAGATGACATTAAACACTCTACATTTACTTATTGACCGTCATCGTGAGGATATCATCGCAGACGTTGCGGATGAATTTATCACATTAGCAAATGACAAGCGCGGTGTTGCTGATGCAACAGTATACTCTGTACGTCCTTTAACAGACTCAGAGGAATCAGGAATCTCAAGCGTATTTGCTAGTAAAGTTGGAAAGACATCATTACGTATTCAAAATATTGTAGATCCTAGTCTGATTGGTGGCGTGAAGCTTCGAATCGGAAATCGTATATTTGATGGAAGTGTAAAAGGTAAGTTAGAACGCTTAGAGCGTGAACTTATCCGCTAAAAGATAGGGGTGAAATTCATGAGCATCAAAGCTGAAGAAATTAGTGCGCTGATAAAAAAGCAAATTGAAAACTATCAGTCTGAAATACAAGTGAGCGAAGTTGGTACAGTTATCAGTGTCGGTGACGGTATCGCACGTGCTCATGGCCTCGACAATGTCATGGCTGGAGAACTCGTTGAATTTTCAAACGGTGTCATGGGTATGGCACAAAACCTTGAAGAAAACAACGTTGGTATTATCATCCTTGGTCCTTTCACAGACATTCGTGAAGGTGACGAAGTACGTCGTACAGGACGTATCATGGAGGTTCCAGTTGGTGAAGCATTGATCGGCCGTGTTGTAAACTCTCTAGGACAACCAGTTGATGGTCTTGGTCCAATCGAAACTACTAAAACTCGTCCAATCGAAAGTCCAGCTCCTGGTATCATGGACCGTAAATCTGTTCATGAACCACTACAAACTGGTATTAAAGCGATTGACGCATTAATTCCGATTGGTCGTGGTCAGCGTGAGTTAATCATCGGTGACCGTCAAACAGGTAAAACATCTGTTGCAATCGACACAATCCTTAACCAAAAGAACGAAAATATGATCTGTATTTACGTTGCAATTGGTCAAAAAGAATCAACAGTACGTGGTGTTGTTGAAACTTTACGTAAAAACGGTGCATTAGATTACACAATCGTTGTAACTGCTTCTGCATCTCAACCAGCTCCAATGTTATTCTTAGCTCCATATTGTGGTGTAACAATGGGCGAAGAGTTCATGTACAATGGCAAGCACGTTTTAGTTATTTATGATGACTTAACAAAACAAGCTTCTGCATACCGTGAACTTTCACTATTACTACGTCGTCCTCCAGGTCGTGAAGCATATCCAGGGGATGTTTTCTACCTACACTCTCGTCTATTAGAACGTGCTGCAAAGCTTTCTGACGAAAAAGGTGGCGGATCTATCACAGCTTTACCGTTCATTGAAACACAAGCTGGTGACGTATCTGCGTACATTCCAACAAACGTTATCTCGATTACTGACGGACAAATTTTCTTACAATCTGACTTATTCTTCTCAGGTGTACGTCCTGCCGTTAACGCAGGTTTATCCGTGTCACGTGTTGGTGGGTCAGCGCAAATTAATGCGATGAAGAAGGTATCAGGTACATTACGTCTTGACCTTGCTTCTTACCGTGAACTTGAAGCATTCGCTCAGTTCGGTTCAGATCTTGATAAAGCAACTCAAGCGAAACTTAACCGTGGTGCTCGTACAGTAGAAGTATTAAAACAAGGTCTAAACAAGCCACAAGCAGTAGAAAAGCAAGTTGCGATTCTATATGCATTAACTCGTGGATTCTTAGATGATATTCCAGTAGAAGATATCTCTCGTTTCGAAGCAGAATACTTCGTATGGTTAGAGCATAACCGTAAAGCTGAAATCTTTGATCACATTAAGTCAACTGGTAAGCTTCCAGATGATGAAGTATTTACTTCTGCAATCAATGATTTCAAAAAGACATTTGCTGTTTCTGAATAATAAAGACAAAGCTTAAGCGACGCGCAATGCGTGCGTCGCTTATCTGAATAAAGCTAGGAAGACTCGGTTCCAAAGCGTTTACGAATAATCGAGGAAAAGGTGGTGAGAACCTTTGGCATCCTTACGTGATATAAAAACAAGAATCACTTCAACAAAGAAAACAAGTCAAATTACTAAAGCGATGCAGATGGTTTCAGCATCTAAGTTTAGCCGTGCTGAAGCAAATGCAAAATCGTTTGTTCCTTATATGGAAAAAATTCAAGAGGTCGTTGCGAATATCGCAGTAGGTAGCTCGGATGCGAGTCATCCAATGTTAACTCACAGACCAATTAAAAAGACTGCTTATATCGTCATTACGTCTGACCGTGGATTAGCTGGTGCATATAACAGTAACGTGATTCGTGGTGCATACCAAGCGATGCAAAAACGTCATAAAAGCACAGACGAGTTCACAGTAATTGCAATCGGTCGTGTTGGCCGAGACTTCTTTGTAAAAAGAGGCATTTCTGTTAGCTTAGAAATCGCTGGTTTATCTGATCAGCCATCTTTTGCTGAAATTAAAGATATTGCTAATGCAACTGTGAACATGTTCACGGATGGTACGTATGATGAGCTTTACATGTGGTATAACCACTTTGTAAGTGCGATTCAACACGATGTAACGGAGAAAAAGCTACTTCCATTAACGGATTTAGCTGCAAACAACAAACAAACTTCTTATGAATTTGAACCTTCACAAGAAGATATCTTAGAGGTATTGCTACCTCAGTATGCTGAAAGTCTCATCTACGGAGCACTTTTAGATGGAAAAGCAAGTGAACACTCAGCTCGTATGACTGCGATGAAAAATGCGACAGACAATGCAAAAGAGCTTATCGACTCACTTACTCTTTCATACAACCGTGCACGTCAAGCGGCAATTACGCAAGAAATTACGGAAATTGTCGGTGGAGCAGCAGCACTCGAATAGGAACATTTACAACATAAGATAGATTTAGTATGGCATTCAAAATGAGCGATAAAAATTTGAATGACCTCGAAAAGTAAGTTAGGAGGGAAAACGATGACAAAAGGACGCGTTACCCAAGTTATGGGTCCTGTTGTAGACGTACAGTTTGACAGCGGCCATCTTCCTGAGATATATAACGCCCTTACTATTAAACATAGTGCGCGTGACGAAAATGAAGTTAACATCGAATTAACATTAGAAGTTGCGCTTCACCTAGGTGATGATACTGTACGTACAGTTGCGATGTCATCTACTGACGGTGTAGTTCGTGGATTAGAGGTTACTGATACTGGTAAACCGATTTCAGTACCAGTTGGTGATGTAACACTAGGACGTGTATTTAACGTTCTAGGAGAAAGCATTGACCTTGATGCACCAGTACCTGCTGATGCACGTCGTGATGCAATTCATAGAGAAGCACCAACATTCGAACAACTTTCAACTGAGGTTGAGATTCTTGAAACTGGTATTAAGGTAGTAGACCTTCTTGCTCCATATATTAAAGGTGGAAAAATCGGTCTATTCGGAGGTGCCGGAGTTGGAAAAACAGTTCTTATCCAAGAGCTTATCAACAACATCGCACAAGAACACGGTGGTATTTCCGTATTCGCTGGTGTAGGTGAGCGTACTCGTGAAGGAAACGACTTATACTACGAAATGAAAGACTCTGGAGTTATCACAAAAACAGCGATGGTATTCGGACAAATGAACGAACCACCAGGTGCACGTATGCGTGTAGCTTTAACAGGTCTTACAATGGCGGAATACTTCCGTGATGAGCAAGGCCAAGACGTGTTATTCTTTATTGATAACATTTTCCGTTTCACTCAAGCCGGTTCTGAAGTATCAGCCCTACTTGGTCGTATGCCATCTGCGGTTGGTTACCAACCAACTCTAGCAACTGAGATGGGTAAATTACAAGAACGTATTACATCAACAAACGTTGGATCTGTAACGTCAATCCAAGCGATTTACGTTCCTGCCGATGACTATACTGACCCGGCTCCAGCTACAACGTTTGCTCACTTAGATGCAACAACAAACCTTGAGCGTAAGCTTTCTGAGATGGGTATTTACCCAGCGGTGGATCCATTAGCATCTACTTCTCGTGCTTTATCTCCTGAGGTTGTTGGCGAAGAGCACTACAATGTTGCACGTCAAGTCCAACAAACATTACAACGTTACCGTGAACTACAAGATATCATCGCAATCCTAGGTATGGATGAGTTAGGTGATGAGGATAAGTTAATCGTGCACCGTGCACGTCGTGTCCAATTCTTCTTATCTCAAAACTTCCACGTTGCGGAGCAGTTCACTGGACAACCAGGTTCATACGTACCAGTTAAAGAAACTGTTCGTGGATTCAAGGAAATCCTAGAAGGAAAATACGATTATCTTCCAGAAGATGCGTTCCGTCTAGTTGGTCGAATTGAAGAAGCAGTAGAAGCTGGAAAGCGCATGGGTGTTGAAGCATAATTAACGGGACCTAGGAGGGTATAAAATGAAGACAGTAAAAGTCAATGTCGTGACTCCTGATGGCCCAGTTTATGAAGCTGATGTTGAAATGGTAAGTGCCAAAGCTCAAAGTGGTGAGCTTGGTATCCTACCAGGACATATTCCTATGGTTGCTCCTCTCCAAGTAGGGGCAGTTAGACTTAAGAAGGAAGGCAACACTGAACTTGTGGCTGTAAGTGGAGGCTTTCTCGAGGTTCGTCCTGACCAAGTAACAATCCTTGCTCAAGCTGCAGAAACAGCTGAAGCGATTGACGTTGAACGTGCTAACGAAGCAAAAAAGCGCGCTGAACAACGCTTGCAGGCGAAACAAGATAATGTAGATTTTAAACGAGCTGAGCTCGCTTTAAAACGTGCCATCAATCGATTAAACGTAACACAAAATAAATACTAATTTTAGTATAAGAACCCCCAGAGGCTGATGTCTCTGGGGGTTTTTGTCGTTATGGGTGGTCAAGTCATAGGATACCGCGCGGAATACAGCAATCGTCGATAGAAACGAATTTACGCCGAAGAAAGGAATATTTCTGGTTTCCGGAGAAAATCAATAGATGTGAAAAAACATATGTTTTTACTTAGTTTAAAAATCCGGAGCTGGATGTAGGTATTAAAACGAACTTGGTCATTACATAGGAGATTTTTTATGTTTGTTGAAACCTTTTACCTTTTTCTTGTATCTAAGGATTAGGATGATTCGGAAAGGAGAGCATACTTTGGATATATCAAAAGAGGTGAAAAAGGCAAGGCGTGGGAGCAAGTCTTCCTTTGAGAAATTGATTATGGGACATAAGCTTTTGATGTATCGTGTTGCGAAGACGATTTTAATGAATGATGAAGATTGTGCCGATGCGATGCAGGAAGCGATCATCAAGGCATATCAAAAAATCGATACTTTAAGAGAACCTGCATATTTTAAAAGCTGGCTATGCCGAATTGTTTTGAATGAATGCTACCAGCTGTTAAGGCAGAAAAAGAATGTCGTAAATATGGAGGAATGGCTAGAACCACAAATAATGGAATCTGGATATGAGGAATTTGAAGTTGAACAGATGCTCTGTAAACTTTCAGAAGATCAATCACAATTGTTGAAGCTCTTTCATATTGAGGGTATGTCGATATTGGAGTTGTCACAAATCTATGGGGTACCGGAAAATACAATAAAGACAAGATTACGTCGTGCACGTGAAAAAATGCGTGAGTTATGGGATGGAAAAGAGGAGGGTTCAGTATGGAAAAATGGGAAAAACAAGTAAGTCAGAAAGTAAACCCACAGATTCCTAAAAGTGTGGAGCAGCATATGAACAAAGCACTCCGTTCACTCCCGAATAAGAAGAGATTCCCACGCTTTTATTATACAGTTGCGGCAGTGTTTTTAATGGGCTTCCTTTTATTCGGGGTATCTTTTATGTCTCCAACTTTAGCTGAGACAATGAGGTCTGTACCAGTAATCGGATCTATTATTAAGATGGTTGGGGATGTTGGCACAAAGAAGGGGGAAGAAGAAGGGTTAACGACTTTATTGGGACAACAGGTGGAAATCAATGGGCAGCTGATTACTTTTACGGAGAGTCTTTATGATGGATCACAGATTCACATTGGGTATCTGATAGAATCTTATACACAAGGAAAGAACACATATCAAACTGACTTTTTGTCTGATTTACATTTTATGATTGATGGGAAGGGTGTTAGTTATGGTATGGGAGAACGCGGTGAAGTATTAGAAAATGGAGATTACGCAGGGGTAATAAGCATTAAAATTCATGAGGAGCTTCCTGAGAATTTCACTTTAGGAATTCAGTCTAATAAAGAGAAGTCGTTGGATGTGAGTTTTCCAATCAAAAAACAAGGAAATAATCGAGCGTTTTTAGTCAATGAGTTGGTAGAATCGAAGGATTTAACGATTCAGGTTGATAAGGTTACATTTTTCCCAACGAGCACAGAAATATCAATGCGTCTGATTATGGACGAGAAAACTTACAATAATAAAAAGTATGAATGGATTGATTACCAGGTTGTTGATGACCAAGGGCGAGTGCTTCAGCCTTTAAGTGGGGGGGGAAGTGGAAGTCTGTCAAAGGGGAAATTTATAGAGACTTTGAATCATTATTTTGAGCCTCTAGAGAATACTCCAAAATCTATAACACTTAAACCATATTTAATAAATACTAGTGAGAAAAAAGCGGAAGAAGTTAGAGTGAAGTGGGAAGGAGAAATGCTGACACTACCTCAAGGTGGAATTGGAGAAACCACGGTTTTAGATATAAACAGTGAAAATGGTATAGTGAAGCTTACGGTAGAAACAACCGGAGATAACGCTTATTTACAGGCGAATAGTATATGGCTTGAGGACCAAAACGGAACAGCCTATTTTTCAGAGAATGCTCCAATAAGAGTGGAAGGCACAACAAATCAATATGTGATAGAGTGTGAAGCTGATCTATCTGTAGAGAATATCAAGGTGGTTACCTATAAACAAGAAGCACCGAATTATTTGGAGGAGCTAGAGGTGACGATTGAGTTTGAGGAGTAAATGTGAGTTCGGGAATATCAAGTAACAATCCTTGCTCAAGCTGCAAAAAACAGCTGAAGCGATTGACGTTGAACGTGCCAGCGAAGCAAAGAAGCGCGCTGATCAACGCTTGCAGGCGAAACAAGATAATGTAGATTTTAAACGAGCTGAGCTCGCTTTAAAAGTGCCATCAATCGATTAAACGTAACACAAAACAAATACTAATTTTAGTATAGAGAACCCCCAGAGGCTGTTGTCTCTGGGGGTTATTGTATTTAAATCGGTCCTTATTAAAACCTATCTTTTGTAATGTACAGTTTTAATAATGTTAACTTTAACATCAATCTTTTTAATCGAATCTTTGCTAACCGTGTTAATGGTAGCTAGATCCCATTCTTTTAAATGATACCGATATGCCTTTTCGCTTATATTTAATAGATCCGTTTGGATAGCTTCGCTTTTCTCTATAGTTTTTACTAGCTCTTTTTTTATTTTCTTTTCTACTTCCTTTGTAATTTCACCATAGCTAAGATTATCCTGATTTTGTGCAATTTGAGCATTCATTTTTATAGTTAAGCGATAGCTAGGTGTGGAGCCCCTATCTACCTTAATAATAAAACTAGGATTCTGCATAATTAAACTGACTTTATCTTCAAATAGATGATATGGAATGTTGTCTGCTTCTTTGGATAACCACTTTAATCCTACTAAGTCTTTTTTAGCTACCCACCCTTTGAATTGCTGCTTTGAAACTGCAAACCCACCTGTTACCACCGCAATCTTATTCTTTTTATCCTCCTCTGAGAAATTTGTATCGTTTAATGAAAGAGAAGGGATGATAAAGGACCCAGTCGGCTGATAGTAGGAGGAAATAAAACGATTATATTCTTTGATCGGGATAATCAATGAGTTCTTTGTAAGTGAATCGGGTTTGTGAATAATTGTGTAAACGGATGGGAAGTTAAAGAAACTTTCACCTGATAAGATTTCTTTGACATTTTCTCTAGTGCCAAAAAACCAGAGATTGTATCGGAAGAAAGGGTTTTGACCGATAAATTCAATAACGGACTCCAATTGATCCTTTATTACACTTTCACTTAAAAGGATGGTATTAACATGTCCATAATAAAATGGCAGTGGTGCATTTTGCTCTAGTTTTTTTAAGGCAGCATGTAAGCTTTTCGCTTTAGCTTCACCAATTAAATTAGGGACAGATTGTTGAAGTGAAGTCGCACCTTCCTGTTTTGCGATATTTGCAAAATTTTGTGCTTGGGTATAGACAATAAATTCGCCATCTACGTAATCAATCCCTATTCCTGTAATATATGCTTGACTTTGAATTTCTTTCGCGCCACATCCGACAAGAGTAACAAGTACATTCCATATCATTATAACGAGAAGAGTTTTTTTCATAATTTACTCCTTTTGTGTTTCACGATCAGGATCTACGGGATCGAATGCTTGGTTCCTTTTCTTCATAAAAGGAAAGGGAAGCCTTATAAAACTTTTGATAATATCCCCAATTTTAGGTCGAGATAGGTTCGTCAAATAAGGATAACCAAAGCTTTCTAAAGAAACGAGTGAAGTCATAATAATGAAAAAGGCAATGAAAAAACCATATAACCCTAGGAATGAAGAGATCAATAAGACAAAGAAACGCAAGATCACGATATTGTTTGAAATGGTTTGATTGATCAGTATGTAACCAGAAATGACGGTAATCGAGATGACAACAAGACAAGAAGGAGATGTTAAGCCAGCTCGAATCGCTGCATCTCCAATAAATAATCCACCTAGAACCGCAACCGTTTGTCCAACTGGTTTTGGGAGACGAACCCCAGCCTCTTTAAATAATTCAAATAAGGCGAGCATCAAAAATGTCTCCATTGGAGCAGATAGAGGGAGACCTAATCGAGAGGCCGATATCGTTGCGACGAGTGAATAAGGCAGCTGGTCAATTTGAAAGGTGATTAAAGAAATATAAAATCCAGGTAGAAAAATGGTGATAAGGAGCGCGATGAACCTAAATATCCGAACAACACTGATGTAATAAAAACTATCGTGCATATCTTCAGGTGAAAATAAGGTTTGGTTAAAACTTGTGGGACCTATCAAGCATGATGGACTCCCATCTACTAAAATGACAAATCTCCCTTGAGTTAATGCTCTCGCTGAAAAATCAGGTCTTCCCGTATGGTCCATTAGGGGGAAGAGAGAATAAGTATTATCAAATAGTCGTTCCTCGAGTAGATAGCTGCTAATGAGGATATCCACGTTAATGGATTCAATTCGTTTTTTGACTTCTTCTAATATAGACGGATTGATAATATCATCCATATAATACAGGACTACTTTTGTTCTACTTCGTTCTCCGATGGAGTATTCAATACTTTTTAAAGAAGATGTTTTTAACCTTTGACGGATTAATGCCATATTATCGGAAATATTTTCAACAAATCCATCTCGGGGTCCCCTAATAGAAGATTCTAGATTTGATTCTTCAGGACTTCTCTTTGGAAATTTAGATACTGGGATAAAAAATAAGTCATTCAAATCATGACTAAAAACAAGTAATTCACCTGAGTATAGTTTTTCTTCTATCTCTTTTTTTGCATGGGTTATATCTTTAACCTTACTTATCTCGAGAACATTGCTTAATAATTCATAGGTTAAAAATCCATTCGATTCCCATACATCGTATATGGTTGGAAAAATGACTTCATTCATATTATTTATATCGACTAAATGGGGGCAATACATATATTTCAAAGTGAAATCTCCATACGTTTTCTCTTTTACTACAATATCTGAAGAATTTTCAAACCAACTCTTTAGCTGGTTTATGTTGAATTCAACTTTGTTCGTTTGTACTTTCTCCATGTTGTTCACCCACCGAATGAATCAATAGTAAAAAAATTAGTAAGATACCAATTTGCATTCCAAGGTTAAAAGGAAAATAGACATTTTTTATAAATAAAAAAAAGGAATGTGCATCCCATGGGATGTAAACGCCTAAGAAAAGAATCAAATAAAGGGTTGGAAGTATCCATGTTGAACTTCTTCCATAAGTAAAGAGCTTTTTGGCAATAAACATAGATAAACTTATTCGAACAAAAGCCCCTGAAAGCCACTGGAAGATGGATAGAAAATCTAATCTGGTAATGTGTTCACCTATCTTTAACAGTCGCCACTCCTCATAAGCTGGATTTCTTAATTTTGCCGCCTCATGTGGTCCAAATTCAGATAAGGCTCCTGTAAGGGGTCCCAATATTAAAAATACAAGCATGATCCCAGTTAGGATGAGCCATTTAGCCTTAAGTTTATCTTTAATAAATGGGGTTAAAAACAATAAAAAAACGATATCAAATAAACCAGAGCATGAATACAGTATTCCTTGTAAAAATTCGCTGTACCCATTTTCAAAAATGGGAAATAACAATTCATAATCCTTACTGGGTGTATTTCCGATTCCGACTATAAATCCAAATATAGATACAATGGGCAAGGATAGAAAAGAGATTGTACTAATCGTCAGTAATCCTTTCGACGAAGCAAAATAGCACACCAAAGCGAACATGATGATAATTACAAAATCCGGAGTATCAAGGGTATAGTTCCCTTTTGCCCATATAAATGTGTACTTTAACGTAATCATGGCTACGAGAAAAAAATAAGACCCGAGTATAACGGTTAGTAAAGTGTTAATCCATTTAAATCTCACTTTTTTTCTAAGCAATGAAAGTATGTCTGGTTGTCTATTTATTTTTTTATAGAGATAGAAGACAAATAGGATCCAGCCAATGAATGGAATCGTGCTGAAAATAACACTTAACCAAGAATCCCTGTTCGAGGTGGATAAGAGTACGGGAATAATCAGGACATGTACCATAAATCCAGTAGACATTATCATAAGTACATAGATATGAACTGCGCTAATCAGCTTTCCATTCATTTGGAGCCACCTTAATATCCATTATTTCCTATTATAGGTTTTACGTTGAAGATAATCATTATGCATAACTACCCCTTGATTTCATAGCTTTTGTTGTTTTTGGACAATAATTTTAAATTAAGGCTGATAATTTTCGTTTATGGACAATACCCTATAAGTATAGGACGATATTTAACATTTATGGACAATAGGGTTTTGGGGGGATTGAATGGAGTTGGAGTGTTAATCTTACCGTCAAAAGGAATAAATGTATGTAGTGAGGATATGAATAATGTGTAATCGTACCCTCATGTTGGTGAAAATGCTTGTGTGATGGTATGAAAAGGGGTTATTTGTACCCTCATGAACGAGTAGTTGTTTGAGTGGGGGTACGAAAACCGTGTAATCATACCCTCGGAGTAAATGGATTGCTTGGTTGAGGGTATGAAAAAATACAATCACATTATTGAAAATGTACATCCCTCCTAGTGTTCTATGAAAATAGAAATTACTGTTTTGATGAACTTAAATTTTCATCATTTCAGCGCTTGCTGAAACCGTAAAATACAGAAAAAATGGCTTGGAAATGCAAGCCTTTTCTGCGTACTTTTACTTTATTTGTCTTAAATGGTAATTTCGTAGAATAAGTGCCAGGTTTGGTCGACACTAGGCTGGGAAAAGTGCTATAATGTATTCGGTTACATTTATAATATTTTGTTAATAAAATATTGGGGGATATCGGAGGGGGCTACATGGAGGATCTGTTGAATCAGTATTTGAATAATTACTTGATTGTGGTTGTCTTCTTGTTGTTGGGGATTCTACTCCCGATTGTGGCGTTGTTTTTGGGGAAGTTGCTGCGTCCACATGCACCGAGTGAGGAGAAGGCTACTACATATGAGAGTGGGATTGAGCCATTCCATGATTCTCGTGTACAGTTTAATGTACGCTATTATATTTTTGCGTTATTGTTTGTTATTTTTGATGTTGAGACTGTATTTTTATATCCATGGGCAGTTGCCTACGAAAAACTCGGGATTTTCGCATTAGTTGAGATGTTGATTTTCGTTGTTATGCTCGTTATCGGCTTAGTATATGCTTGGAAGAAGGGCGTGTTAAAATGGATTTAAAAATGGATGGAATTTCAGATTTAGAGATGGAAGAGTTAAAGAGAAGTGTATTTATGACGACGCTGGAGCAGGTGAAAGGTTGGGCGCGAAGTAATTCGTTGTGGCCACTTACATTTGGTCTGGCTTGTTGTGCGATTGAAATGATGGGGACAGGTTCTTCCCATTATGATTTAGATCGGTTTGGTTCCTTTTTCCGTACGTCTCCACGTCAGTCCGATTGCATGATTGTATCGGGTACAGTGACTAAGAAGATGGCACCGGTTTTAAAGAGATTGTATGACCAGATGCCAGAACCAAAATGGGTCATTGCAATGGGGTCTTGTGCAACGGCAGGGGGTCCTTATGTGAAGTCGTATGCGGTTGTGAAAGGGGTAGACCAGATTGTGCCTGTTGATGTGTACATCCCGGGTTGTCCACCAAATCCAGCTGCACTTATTTACGGGATTAATAAATTAAAAGAGAAGATTCGCTATGAGGCTAAAACGGGGAAGAAGGTGATTTAGCGTGAGCGAAGAAAAAGACCTGGAACAACTTAAGCGGGAGGCAGCAGTTTCTAATGAAGATTCAGAATCATCTGAAGAGGTAGATATGGACCTTGCGAAAGCAAAAGCGGCAGCGGCAGCGAAGGCGAAGGCCGCAGCATTAGCGAAGCAAAAAGCAGCGGAAGCCGCATCAGCGGACAAGTCGGAAGCAGATGACAAGGCAACTGCGAAAGCGAAAGCAGCCGCGGCAGCAAAGGCGAAGGCCGCAGCACTAGCGAAGCAAAAAGCAGCAGAAGCCGCTTCATCGAACACGACGGAAGCGGATGACAAGGCAACGGCGAAAGCGAAAGCAGCCGCGGCAGCGAAGGCGAAGGCCGCAGCATTGGCGAAGCAAAAAGCAGCAGAAGCTGCATCAGCGGACACGTCGGAAGCGGACGACAAAGCAACGGCGAAAGCGAAAGCAGCAGCGGCAGCGAAGGCGAAGGCCGCGGCGTTAGCGAAGCAAAAAGCGGCTGGTGGAGCATCGGGTGAGGATGACTTAGCGAAGGCGAAGGCAAAGGCAGTTGCGGCAGCGAAAGCGAAGGCTGCAGCACTGGCGAAGCAGAAAGCGGCTGAAAAAGCGGGTGAAGGATCATCAGATGATGAGCTAGCAAAAGCGAAGGCGAAAGCTGTAGCAGTAGCAAAGGCAAAAGCGGCGGCAGCAGCTAAAGCCAAAGCGGCAGCCGGTGGTGGTGGCGACGATCTTGCGAAGGAAAAAGCGAAAGCAATCGCAGCAGCCAAGGCAAAGGCAGCGGCAGCAGCAAAAGCGAAAGCTGCGGCGGGCGGAGCGCCTGAAGAAGAAGCAGAAGAGGCAACACCGTCTCCTAACCAAAAATATTTGGATAAGTACGTGAAAGTAATTACGGAGCACATAGGTGGGGACGTTTTAGAAGATTCTTATATTAATACATTATCAAAAGATGTGCCAACACTTGTTGCAAAACCGGATACATATTATAAGGTTGCACAGTTTTTAAAGTTCAATGAACAGCTTGGATTCGATTATCTATCGGAACTCCATGGTACAGACTTCCAAACACATATGGAAATATATGTTCATTTGTTCTCTTATAAAAACCGTCAATCTGTTGCGTTAAAAGTGAAGCTTGACCGCGATGAGCCAACGACCGCATCCCTACAGCCTTTATGGGAAGGGGCAAATTGGCCAGAGCGTGAAACATTTGATTTGCTCGGGATAAAATTTGAAGGACATCCAAATTTAACACGAATCCTATTGCCAGACGACTGGGTGGGACATCCGCTTAGAAAAGACTATGAACCGTTTGACGTGGAGGTGTAGCATATGATTCGTACAGAAGAAATGCTCCTAAACGTAGGGCCACAGCATCCAAGTACGCACGGCGTATTCCGTCTTGTTGTTAAAATTGACGGAGAAATCATCACAGAAGCTACACCCGTAATTGGATACCTACACCGTGGAACAGAAAAACTTGCAGAGGACTTGCAATACACACAAATCATTCCGTACACAGACAGAATGGACTATTTGTCAGCGATGACCAATAACTATGTACTTTGTCATGCGGTTGAAACAATGATGGACATTGAGGTTCCTGAGCGGGCTGAGTATTTACGGATCCTCGCAATGGAATTGGGAAGAATTGCGAGTCACCTTGTATGGTGGGGGACATATTTACTTGATATCGGAGCAACAACACCTTTCCTTTATGCGTTTAGAGAAAGAGAAATGATTATTAATCTACTAAATGAGCTTTCTGGGGCAAGACTGACGTTTAACTACATGCGTGTAGGTGGGGTTAAATGGGATGCTCCTGAAGGCTGGATTGAAAAGGTTAAGGAATTTGTTCCATATATGAGGTCACAGCTTCCAGGGTATCACCAGCTCGTAACAGGAAATGAAATTTTCCGGGACCGTGTTATTGGAGTTGGAAAGTACACGAGGGAAGATGCATTAAATTACTCTCTAAGTGGTACAAATCTTCGTTGTACAGGTGTCAAATGGGATCTTAGAAAAGATGAGCCATATTCAATCTATGACCGCTTTGATTTTGACGTACCAACGAGAGACGGTGGAGATGCATGGGCACGTTATCACTGCCGTATGGAAGAGATTGAGGAATCTCTTAAAATAGTAGAACAGGCTGTGGAACAATTTCCTGAAGAAGGGCCGATTATGGCAAAGGTTCCGAAAATCATTAAAGCACCCAAAGGTGAAGCATATGTACGAATTGAATCACCACGTGGAGAAATTGGCTGCTATATTTCGAGTGATGGTAAAAAAGAACCGTATCGATTGAAATTCAGACGTCCGTCATTCTACAATCTCCAAATCCTCCCGAAACTTTTAAAGGGAGAGAATATGGCAAACCTAATCACCATTTTAGGTGCAATAGACATTGTCCTCGGGGAGGTTGACGGCTAATGATAGAAAACCTACTGAATTCACCTCCGAGTTGGCTGAATTTTGGTATTTTCTTTTTACTTGCAACCGTCTTACTTTTAGTCATCCTAGGATTCGTTACTTATGGAATCCTTGCAGAGCGTAAGGTGATGGGCTTTATGCAAGCGCGTCAGGGTCCGAACCAAGTAGGGGGACGCTGGGGGCTTTTACAAACAGTGGCTGACGTATTAAAGCTTCTTTTAAAGGAAGACGTGATCCCAAAAGTTGCGGACCGTCCCTTGTTTATTCTTGCACCTGTGCTGGCGTTTGCTCCAGCCTTCATGGTTGTAGCAGCACTTCCGTTTACGGAAAGCTATAAATTTGCAGATATTGGGGTGGGCTTGCTCTATTACATTGCCGTATCTGGACTCACAACGATTGGAATTGTCGCCGGTGGTTGGGCATCGAATAACAAATATGCCCTCATGGGAGGAATGCGTGCAGCGGCACAGATGATTTCCTATGAAATTCCGCTGGTGATGTCAGTGATTGGGGTTATTTTATTATCTGGAAGCTTGAATCTTTCTGATATTGTGGAAGCTCAGGATAAGGTTTGGTTTATTTTTGCACAGCCGATTGCCTTTATTGTGTTTTTTATCGCGTCTGTTGCCGAGTTAAACCGTGTGCCATTTGACTTACCTGAAGCAGAATCAGAGATTGTTGCTGGTTTCCATATTGAGTATTCGGGATTTAGATGGGCCTTCTTTATGCTTGCCGAATATGTGTATATGTTTGCGATGGCAGCCTTAACGACAGTTCTTTTCTTAGGAGGCTGGAAACCAGTCTTATTCTTAGACTTTATTCCAGGTGCCGTATGGTTCTCCTTGAAGTTTAGCTTGGTAATCTTTGTCTTAATCTGGTTCCGTTCCACCTTCCCGCGTTTACGTGCGGACAGACTAATGGAGTTCGGTTGGAAAGTACTACTTCCAATCGCATTAGCAAACATTTTCTTATCAGCTTTAATTAAGGAATTATTTTTCTAGGCTCTTTTCTAAAAGGTTGTTGCTTTTTGATAAGTGTGCAAACCTAGTTGATTGGAGCGTAAGGTGGCGACTCCAGCGGGAAAAGCGTGAGACTTGAGACCCCGCAGGAGCAGCAGCGACGAGGAGGCTCAAGCCACGCCCGCGGAAAGCGTCCACCTGAAGCGGAAGTCAACGATATAATAAACAACAATGTTTGCGAAAACAGCGTTTTTCTAAAAAGGAATACGTGTACTGAAACTACCTTATAAAGGGGTGACAAACTATGTTTGGCTTGCTGAAAGGGATGAAATACACCCTTAATCAATTAACCTATAAAAAAGTCACATATGATTATCCGAATGAACCTCTACCACTACCAGATCGCTTTCGTGGTATTCAAAAATTTTATCCGGAAAAATGTATCGTATGTAATCAATGTGCCAACATTTGTCCAACCGATTGTATCCAGCTAACCGGGAAAAAACACCCTGACCCGACCAAAAAAGGGAAGATTATTGATACCTATGATATTAATTTTGAAATTTGTATTCTATGTGACCTTTGTACAGAGGTTTGCCCGACAGAAGCAATCGTTATGACAAACAACTTCGAACTAGCAGAATACAGTCGTGATGACTTATTTAAAAACCTCGAGTGGTTAGATGAAAATGATACGAACGTGCGAAAGGAGAATAAAGCGTGACTGGAGAATTTTTAGCATTCATAGTCCTAGCAATTAGTGCGATTGGCGGCGGTATATTAATGCTGAACCTCCAAAAGGTCATCCACATGGTAATCGCACTTGTATTCACCTTCATTAGTATCGCAGGTTTGTATGTGATGCTTCACGCGGAATTTGTTGCAGCTGTGCAAGTTTTAATTTACTCAGGGGCCATCACGATTTTAATGCTCTTCGGTATTATGCTGACGAAACATAATGACACAAATGAACCAAAAGTAAGTCGTGGTCGAACCTTTCTTGTTCTTTTTGGAATCCTTGCATTTGGTATTGCTGTTTACCTTGGCATTTACGATTTGGATTTTGGGGGGCAAGCGACAGACCTACACGTGAACAATACGGAGAAGATTGGAATTGAGCTTTATGCAAAATACGTGATTCCATTTGAATTAACATCAGTTGTCTTACTTGTGGCGTTAGTAGGGGCGATCATTTTAGCGAAAAAAGACAATGAAGAGGAGGCGAATGAGGAATGAGTTCAGTTCCATTAGCAGCCTACCTTATCCTCGCGTTAATTTTATTTTGTATTGGTCTTTACGGGGCATTCACAAAAAGAAATACAGTTATTGTGTTAATTTCAGTTGAATTGATGCTAAATGCAGTAAATATCAATTTCGTGGCTTTTAGTAAATACGGAATGGTCCCTGGAATTACGGGTCAAATTTTCTCACTGTTTACGATCGCCATTGCGGCAGCTGAATTTGCTGTTGGTCTAGCTATTCTGATGGCATTGTACCGAAATAAACGCACAGTAAATATTGATGAAATGAATACGATGAGGCATTAATTTAGCCTTTGGTGGAGAACAAAACGCTAAGTCGTATGCGATAAAGTACCGGTAAAGGCTGTGGAACCAAATGTTCTGCTATGCCTAAGCCGCAAGCCAAAGAAGGGGATTGTGATACGATGATGGAAAATGCATGGATCATACCGCTTTTCCCGCTTATCTCTTTTTTGTTCCTTCTTATATTCGGTAAACGATTGAAGGAGTCGAGTGCGTATCTTGGCATTCTGCTAACATTTATTTCATTCGTCTACTCGGTGTTGGTTCTCATTTCGAGACTTGGGAACCCAACATACAAATATGAGAGCACGTGGTTATCAATTGGGGATGTTCACTTAACAGCGGGGTTTGAAGTCAATCAATTAAATGCACTTATGTTAGTGGTAGTATCGCTTGTCAGTTTTTTAGTACATATGTATTCAAAAGGGTATATGCATGGTGATGAGCGCTTTCCTGTCTTTTATGCGTACCTTGGGTTATTTACCTTTGCGATGTTAGGCTTGGTCATTTCTCCAAACCTTCTCCAAACGTATATTTTCTGGGAGCTTGTTGGACTTGGTTCATTCCTATTAATTGGTTTCTATTTCTATAAGGAAGAAGCAAAAGCTGCAGCAAAGAAAGCGTTTATTATGACGCGTATCGGGGATGTTGGCTTATTAATTGGGATGATTCTATTATTCTGGCAAGTTAATAGCTTTGAATATGATGAAATTTTTCGCGCTGTCGGTGCTGGAGATATTTCGTCAACCATGATCACCTTAACTGCGATTTTAATTTTTGTGGGGGCTGTTGGTAAATCGGGTCAATTCCCACTTCACACGTGGTTGCCGGATGCGATGGAAGGTCCGACACCTGTATCAGCTTTAATTCACGCAGCTACAATGGTTGCGGCAGGGGTTTATTTAGTGGCAACGACTTATCCTTTATTTGCTGCTAGTGATGCCGCGTTGATGACAGTTGCAATTATCGGAGGAATTACCGCCATTTTTGCAGCATCAATAGGGTTAGCACAAAAGGATATAAAACGTGTCCTGGCATATTCTACGGTGAGTCAGCTCGGCTATATGATGCTTGCATTAGGATCTGCCGGGTATGTTGCAGGAGTATTCCATTTAATGACACATGCTTTCTTTAAAGCGTTGTTGTTCTTGGCAGCGGGTAGCGTCATCCATGCTGTTCATACACAGAACATTGAGGAAATGGGCGGTTTATGGAAAAAGCTTCGCATTACAGGTCCGTTATTCCTAATTGGAACCTTAGCTATCAGTGGTGTTCCATTTTTCTCAGGATTTTTCAGTAAGGATGAAATCTTAATTGCAACCTGGGCACAAGGGAATTACGTGCTGTTCTGGTTAGCGGTGATTGCGGCTTTCTTTACTGCATTTTATATGTTCCGCTTGTTCTTCATGGTGTTCACTGGTGAGGCAAGAGGAAAACAAACAAATGTCAAAGAATCACCAAGTGTGATGACGATCCCGATGATTGTTCTTGGTGTTCTAGCGGTTGTAGCGGGATATGTGAATACACCTTGGTTTGGAACCTTTTTAGGGGATTGGTTAACAGAAGGTACAAACCTATATGGACCAAGTCATCATGAAGGGCCAGGCTGGATTATGGCTGTCGCAACATTTGCGTCCCTATTAGGTCTACTGCTTGCCTATGCGATGTATCAACGGAAGTCCATTTCAAGAGACTTTTTCAGCTCTCGCGCACCGATTATGTATAGCATCGTTTATAACAAATATTTTATTGATGAATTTTACAACAAGACCGTTGTCTACGCGACAAAGGTATGTAGTTTATTCCTTCGCTATATCGATGAATTTTTAGTCGGTGGCATTGTAAAAGGCGTGGCAATGGCAACACAAGGAGCCGGAAAGCTTGGAGCTAAGCTTCAAAATGGGCAAGTTCAAATGTACACTTCCGTTGCCTTTGTTGGATTAGCGATTTTACTACTGGTTGTGGCACTGACAGGGGGGTACTTAAGATGAGCTCATTTATTCTTTCACTTTTAGTATTCTTCCCGATTTTAGGTATTGCACTACTTGCTTTTGTACCAAAAACTGAGGAAAAAACGATTAAATTAGTTGGTGTTTTAGCTACCATACCTTCACTCGTATTGGCTCTTTATGTGTACGGGTTTTATACAGGTGGCGGAGACCTTTCAACGCTTAAGGAATCAGTCTATTGGTTTGGCTTTTTACCAAAAGGGAATCCGTGGGAAGTCAATTATGAGATGGGCCTAAACGGTCTAACCTTAGTACTCGTTCTTTTAACAACTGTGATCTCAACACTCGCTGCTATTGCATCCGTTCATATTAAAAAGGAATGGAAAGGCTATTTCATGCTCTTCCTTTTACTTGAACTAGGAATGCTTGGCGTATTTACAGCAGGGAACCTACTATTGTTCTTCGTGTTCTTTGAAATGACGCTAATCTCTACTTTCTTCCTCATTGGGAAGTGGGGATATTTTGAAAAAGAAAAAGCGGCGTTTAGCTTTTTAATCTATAACGGATTAGGTTCCGCGATCTTGCTGATTGTGATAATGATCATTTTTGCAAAGGCTGGAACAACGAATATTTCGGCACTGACGGCGATTTTTGCTAGCCCGGCTGATAGCTTGCCGATTCCAGGTACATTCTCTGAAGACTTAAAACTTGGATTATTGATTGCGATCATTATCGGATTTGGGATTAAATTACCGATTTTTCCACTTCATACATGGATGCTTCGTGTTCACGTACAAGCACCACCATCCATTGTCATGATTCACTCGGGAATCCTTTTGAAAATTGGAGCATACGGGATTATCCGCTTCGGAATGGGATTCTTCCCAGAAGAGTTCAGCACATTGGCACCAATTGTTGCTGTGCTTGGAGTAATCAATCTGCTATATGGAGCATTTTTAGCATTCGTCCAAAAAGACTTCAAAATGGTTCTAGCGTACTCAAGTATATCGCATATGGGAATTGTGTTGATTGGGCTTGGTGCGATGAATGAAGCGGGAGTGCAAGGAGCCGTATTCCAAGTTGTGTCACACGGCTTGATTTCAGCATTATTGTTCTTCTTAATTGGGGTCATGTACGAGCGAGCAGGAACGTCGTATATTGATAAGCTTGGTGGGCTTGCAAAAGTAATGCCACTAACGGCTGGATTCTTATTAGCAGCAGCAATGGCTTCACTTGGCTTACCAGGGATGTCCGGATTCGTTAGTGAATTCATGGCGTTCCTTGGGCTGTTTAAGGAAATGCCAGTTCTCGCTGCGGTTGGGGCAATCGGCATCATTATGACAGCTGTGTATTTACTCCGTGCTGTGTTAAATGTGACATACGGTAAGACCCTTCATTCCTATGAGGGAGCAGTTGATTTACGTCCAATTGAAATGGTACCCGTATTGGTGTTACTTGCGTTTATCGTATTGATTGGTGTTTATCCTAACGTGCTTACACAGCCACTTCAGGTTGCACTTGAAACGATCATGCTAGGGTTAGGGGGGTGAGCCGATGGATACAGAAACTTTACTAAGCTTTGATTGGGGAGTTATGGCACCTGAATTTATCATCCTCGGTGTTGCAACCCTTCTATCGTTACTGGATTTATTTATGGGAAAAGACAAGGACCGACGGCCACTAGGTTGGATTGGAATTGTGGGAATCCTTGTTGCAATCGGGTTTACGGTTTCCTTAATCGGAAATGATGTCACCTCGATTTTGTACGATACATTTAGACTTGATTCGTTTGCGATTGCTTTTAAATTAATATTATTAGTGGGAACAGGACTAGTTCTTTTACTTGCAATGAGCTATGAACCTGAAGAGGGAATGGTAGAGTATCGTGGTGAGTTTTACTACCTACTACTAGCCGCACTCTTAGGTACGATGATTATGACATCTAGTGCTGACTTGATTACATTATTTGTCGGGTTAGAATTGCTCTCGATTTCTTCCTATATATTAGCTGGACTTCGAAAACGCAATAAGTTATCAAATGAATCCGCGATGAAATATGTGATTAACGGAACGGTTTCTACAGCCATCTTTTTATTCGGAGTCAGTTATGTCTATGGACTCACTGGAACATCGAATTTAAGAGAGATTTTCAGAGCGTTCGGTAACCTTCAGGACCCGCAGCATATTTATCTTGTGGCACTTGCTTTGTTTATGATTATAGTAGGTCTTTCATTTAAAATTGCAGCTGCTCCATTCCATATGTGGGCACCTGATGTGTATCAAGGAGCACCAACTCCTGTTACTGCATTTTTAAGTGTTATTTCAAAGACAGCGGGCTTTGTTATTCTATTAAGAATGGTCGTGACAGGGTTCGTCCAAGCACCATCTGGAAACGCTGAAGCAGAATATTTATTGTTCCACCTACAAGATCTATTAGCAATTATCGCAGGTGCAACGATGATTATCGGTAATACCATCGCGCTTAGACAACGAAATATAAAGCGGATGATGGCATACTCAAGTATTGCCCACGCAGGATATCTATTAGTAGCATTTGTCGCTTTCTCTTATTTTATGATGGATGCGATTTGGTTCTATTTAGTTGCTTATCTCTTCATGAGCCTTGGATTCTTCGCGATTCTTCAGGTAATCACGCAGAAATCGGACTCAGAGGATATTAGTCAATTTGCTGGTTTATATAAGCGCTCACCCGTGTTAGCCGTTGCACTTGGCGTGTTTATCCTTTCATTAGCGGGTATCCCAGGAACGGCAGGCTTTATTGGAAAACTAGAGATTTTCATTGGAGCTTTTGTAACGAGTCCATCACATTATGTGCTGGCGTCGATTATGATTGCAACAACCGTTGTATCCTATTTCTATTACTTCGGTATTTTAACGCAGATGTTCTTTAGACCTGCAGCAGACGATGAGAAAATTAAATTACCTACAGGTGTGTTGATTGTCGTAATTGTTGCAGTGGTTGGAACAATTGGCTTTGGAATCTTCCCGGGTGTCGCCTTCGAATTCATCCAGCAATTCGAAAGCTTTGCGGATTTTATAGGATAAAATTTGGGTGGCAGCATGAAATGTTGCCATTCCCTTTTCAAACAAATAGGGGGGTATGACAAGAAGAGGTATGGGGATGCCTCTTCTTTTGTTTTGGAGTGTGGGACCAGGGACCCCGGGGACCAAGGGGACGGTTCTTGTGGTTCTCCATATAATGGAAAACTTAAGAATCCTCCCTGCTTGTGCGTTTTTTATCTGTGACCAGTAGAACCGTCCCTATGGTTCTTTAGCTTTTTGTAGGCTTGTTTTTGAGGACTTCTGGCATAGAAAATGCTAAAATGTAGTGGTGTGTGTTTCATACATATTTCCTTCTTATTGGAAAGGAGTAGGTTTATGTTAGCTGGATTTGGGTATCAAGCACTTATAAGTATTATTTCGCATTTGATTTTTATTGCAGTCACCTGGTGGGCACTGCAAAGCATTCGGTATGAGCATTTGGTGAAGCCGAATCATATATTTCAGGTGCGCGTTCTTCTCGTTCTTGTGACAATTGCGATTGGATCAACCGTCAGCAACTTTTTCTTAGATTATCTTCTTTGGTCACAACAATTACCAACTATCTTAAGTTAACTGTTACTAATTAATAATATATTCAAGAAGTTTAAGGTGAAAAATGTTCGAAGTAGTTTTCATCGGTCTCTCCACTACTTTCCACGTATTTCAGTGATACATCTGGAAAAAATGTAAGTAAGGAGAGGAAATTAAATAAGAGCACGAGTAATAATGCCTTTTTTTAAAACATTCCTTAGTATACCAATGGCATAGAAAAATACATTGGTTTTTGCTGGAAATAGAATACGAAGGAACAATAGGTTGATGATTTTCACGGAAGAAATCACCCCACGTGGTGGCCCGCAAGTTAGTCCCTTCTTGAAATGTCATCAAATATACTTACTTTTTCAAGATAGTTATCCGCATAAGTAAAACTGTCTAAAAAAGAAGACAAACCCTCAAAAAAACAAAGTTCCTTACGTATAACATGTACTATGTGAGTTATGAAAAATTTTCATGTAAAAACATTCCTACAAATGACCAGAATTTTTTCGACAATTATTGCGAAAATACCACAATTTTCACTTGTGCCAGTGAATGCTTAAGTGATATGATGTAACTTGGTTTTGTGTGAAAAATGAACCTTTCAAAACAATGAGGATATGCCCGTTTAGCAACGAGCTAGCCTATTATTTAAAAACAAGCGTGATTGGGTACAATCACATCAAAATAGAGACACTTGCCCGGTGGTTTGCATATACTACAGCAGTGTGAATGTACTTTTTCACAAAAAAAGGTATGAATGTAATAAGATTGGGTTCTTTTAACGCATTCGAGATGGAACACCAATTGTCATGAATGAATATGAATATATAGAAAATGGGACGCGGAGGGGAATACCTTGGAAAAAATCATCGTCCGCGGCGGTCGTAAGCTAAACGGCACAGTCAAAGTAGAAGGCGCAAAGAACGCCGTTTTGCCAGTTATCGCTGCATCCTTATTAGCAAGTAATGGAAAAAGTGTAATAAATGAAGTACCCACGCTCTCAGATGTGTATACGATTAATGAGGTATTACGCTATTTAAATGCAGATGTTACGTTTGCAAACAATCAAATCGTTGTTGATGCATCAAGAGAGCTAAAAACGGAAGCACCTTTTGAATATGTTCGAAAAATGCGCGCATCTGTACTAGTCATGGGATCATTGCTTGCACGCAATGGCCATGCGAGAGTTGCTCTTCCTGGCGGCTGTGCAATTGGCTCAAGACCGATTGACCAGCATCTAAAAGGATTCGAAGCAATGGGTGCAGTTGTGAAAGTTGGAAATGGATATATCGATGCCGAGGTCAATGGAAGACTTCGTGGTGCAAAAGTATATATGGATTTCCCAAGCGTAGGAGCTACAGAAAACATCATGATGGCTGCTACATTAGCAGACGGAATGACGACTATTGAAAACTGTGCGAAAGAACCAGAAATTGTGGATCTAGCCAACTTCCTTAATGCAATGGGAGCAAATGTTAGAGGCGCAGGTACTGGCACAATTCGTATTGAAGGTGTAAAAGAATTGCATGGAGCAACTCACAATATTATCCCTGATCGCATTGAAGCAGGCACATTCATGGTGGCAGCTGCAATCACAGGCGGTAATGTTCTTGTTCAAGGTGCAGTACCGGAACACCTTAGCTCATTAACTGCAAAAATGGAAGAAATGGGCGTTACCATCATTGAAGAACAAGATGGTTTACGTGTCATTGGTCCAGATCAATTAAAGGCTGTGGATATTAAAACCATGCCACATCCTGGTTTCCCAACTGATATGCAATCACAAATGATGGCATTATTACTTCGTGCAAAAGGCACAAGTATGATCACTGAAACTGTATTTGAAAATCGTTTCATGCACGTCGAGGAATTCCGACGCATGAACGGTGACATCAAAATTGAAGGCCGTTCTGTTATCATTAACGGAGAATCTCAGCTTCAAGGAGCTGAAGTAGCTGCAACTGATTTACGTGCTGCTGCTGCACTTATTCTTTCCGGATTGGTTGCAGATGGATACACACGTGTTACAGAACTCAAGCACTTAGACCGTGGTTATGTGGACTTCCACCAAAAGCTTGCGGCAATAGGTGCTGATATCGAACGCATAAATGAAGCAACAGATAGCCTAGTGGAAGAAGCAAAAGTCAACTTCTAACTAACCACGTAAAAAGCTAGGGACATTACCCATACAAGGTAATATCTCTAGCTTTTTTATTTTTATTCCTTTTATTAATCTTTTTTTATAATAGGCATGATATTTGCAATGATAAGAAGTAGAAATATAACGCCTGTCGCGCGCGAGTCTGGATTTTCTGTAATAAAAAAGTTATAAACGGTAATTAACAAAGCGAGTGCAAGACATATTCTACTTATCAAGTTTTTACCCATCTTACTCGTTTCCCCTTTTATTTTATAATGGTAATACTAGGAAAATTATACTATGAGTGGTAGGTAATAGAATACAAATATTTTTCTGCTATTAAATGTCATAAAAGCTTGTCCATTACCATAGATATTGATATATAGGTGCATGTTTACGTTCGTGCATTAATTTCAAAGTGGAGGCTTGCATTCATGAAACAGATTAAACCAATCATTGTACTAGTTTCTGTCCTTTTTGTCTTAATTTTATTGATTCCATCAATGCTTGTCATTCCGTTCTCTGATAAAGGTGCGGGAAAACTAGCTGAAGAGCGACAATCAAATCCGGAACCGCCTCAAATCGCCTCAGGGCCAACAGTGGAGGTTGCCGTTCACCGCGTCAGTGCTCAGAAGATTGAAAATGTGCCACTAGAGGAATATGTGGTAGGAGTGCTCGCAATGGAAATGCCTGCAGATTTTGAGTTAGAGGCATTAAAAGCACAAGCACTAGCAGCAAGAACATATGTGGTTAGACAAATGCTGAGTGAGCAAAAATTAAAAGTGCCAAATGGTGCTGATGTTTCGGATACGGTAAGTCATCAGGTTTATAAAAACAATGAGGAACTAAAAGCCCAATGGAAAGGCGACTATGATTGGAAAATCGAAAAAATCAGGCAAGCCGTCAAGGAAACACAAGGGCAAATTATAACCTTTAATGGTGAACCAATTGATGCCGTATTCTACTCGACAAGTAATGGCTATACAGAAGACTCCGAGAACGTTTGGAAAAATGCAGTACCATACTTAAAAAGTGTTGAGAGCCCATGGGATGTCAATACAGAAAAATTTCATTCTCAAGTGAATATGCCTGTATCCGAATTTGAGAATAAGTTAGGGATTAAGCTTGGCAATGGTAACGATATTGGTAAGATTACTTCCAGAACGAAATCAAATCGAGTAGCATCTGTTGAAGTTGGGGGCAAGACATTCACAGGAGTGCAAGTGCGTGATGCATTAGGCCTTCGTTCTAGTGACTTTAGTTGGGAGCGTAAAGGCAGCCACATCGTCATTCAAACGAAAGGCTACGGCCACGGGGTTGGTATGAGTCAATTTGGCGCCGACGGAATGGCGAAGGAAGGTAAGAGTTACAAGGACATTGTGACACATTACTACCAAGGCGTAGAAATCTCGTCCACAGAGAACTTTTTAAATAAATTAACAGTGAAAAAATAAATGCAGAGGGGCTACTTGCCCTCTGCATTTTTCCTGTTTAAGCCCTCAATCCAGTTGAGGAGCTTTTTAATCCCCGGCAGTTTTTCTCCAAAATAACTAACTTTTACAATCGTATAAAGCACAAGCACGCCAATTGTGTCTTTAACTAGATCAATTACAGTCGCAGATCGGTATGGGACAAAATATTGGTGCAACTCATCTGTGAAGCCATAGGCGATTGCGATTACAGCGGATAGAAAACTTGTTTTGGGGCTGAACTTTCCTTGCACAAGGAAAAACAACACCCAAAGCCCGTACAGAATTCCAAACTCGATGAGGTGCAGCGATTCTTTAAACGCCCGGTCCCACGAAAACGGAGTGTTCACAATCGCATCCGACGGAAGACTCGACAAAATAAAAATCAAGATCATATATAAAAATGGTGCTATTAATAGTAGAAGTCGTAATAAAGCTTTCATGAAAGATTCTCCTTTTAAAAATGTACCTACCTAGTATAGCATTCATTGGGAATGTGAGGGGGAATGAGTTTTTTGTACTTTCTTGGGATGGTATGCTGACAATTTTCTTTTTGGGGGGTATGAAAGGGAAAACGCAACGGGGCTGCCATCGAAATCCACTTCATTCAGGTTATGAAGGGGAAAACTTAGGTTGGCTGCGGTCTTAATCCCTTTCATCGCGGCTATGAAGCGGAAAACAACAGGAAGGTGTCGGACGATTCCCCTTCATCGTGTTTATGAAGGGGAAAGCGGAAGGATGGTTGTGTTCGAATCCCCTTCATTGTGTTTATGAAGAGGAAAGCGGAGGGAAGGTGGTGCCCGAATCCCCTTCATCGTATTTATGAAAGGGAAAACGTATGGGGGTGGCAATCTAAATCCTCTTCATCGGCGTTATGAAGTCCCGCACGACACAAGCGAGCCTCGTGTAAAGTCCTTCATCGGGCTTATGAAGTCCCACACGAACAAGCGAGTCTCGTGTAAAGTCCTTCATCGGCCTTATGAAGTCCCGAACGAGCATGTCAGTCTCGTGTAAAGTCCTTCATCAACGTTATGAAGTCCCGAACGAACAAGCGAGTCTCATGTAAAGTCTTTCATCACCGTTATGAAGTCCCGAACGAACGCGCAGGCCTCAACCAAAGTCCTTCATCAAAGTTATATATAGCACAGCCCCCCCAACCCCGCCCTCAGTCAAAACGCCTTCACCAACTCCAACTCCCGAACCTGATAAATTACACCAAACCCAAAAAAACAACGTCCATCCGGACCCCTTTTCGAAAAAAATTTCGATTCTATGAATAATATTTTTGGCTTTGTCGAAAAATAATCGAAAAAAATTTTTTGAAAATGTATATAATTCCGCGAATGTGTTCAGAATGGTTGCTGAGGTGATAAACATGAGAGAGGAAGAAAAGAAACGTACTTCTCAAAAATCAAGTTTACAACGCTTATTTAGAAAGCGTTGGGTGTTTCCAGCAATCTATCTAGTAAGTGCAGCACTTATTTTAACCGCGGTTTTATGGTTCACAGGCAATAACGATGTAGCAGATGATGTAAAGAATGGTGAGAATCAACCAGGAACTGCTACAGGTGAAGAGCCAAGTCTACCGGTAAACCAAGGTGCAGAAAACTTTAAGATGCCTGTCATTGACGAAGATGCAATCCAAGTCTTTAGGGAATTCTACGATGCAGAAGCTTCAGCAGAAAAGCAAGAAGCAGCTCTTGTAGTCTATAACAATATTTATTCCCCTAACAAAGGAATTGACATCGTCGCGAAAAATGGTGAGACATTTGAAGTTGTTGCATCATTAGCTGGAACTGTAACACGTGCAGAAAAAGATCCATTACACGGAAATGTTGTCGAAGTCGAGCATTCTGACGGTGTTGTAACAATGTATCAATCTCTTGCAGACTTAAAAGTAGCAAAAGGTGACGTAGTAGAACAAGGTGAAGTCCTTGGAATGGCTGGCGAAAATCAATATGACGAAGAAGCTGCTATTCACGTTCACTTTGAAATCCGTAACAACGGTGTAGCTGTTAATCCAATTGAGTACTTTGGACAATCACTAACTGCTCTTGAAGAAAGTGAGCAAGGGACAGAAGACAAAGAAGCTGCAACGAAGGAAGAAGACAAGCAGCCTGCAGAAGATAAGCAACCAAAAGAAGAAGAGAAACCAGAAGATAGTAAAAAGCCTGCAGATGAAGAAGGCACTCCTGCTGACGATGAAGGATCAAAAGATGAGGACGATGCAAACTCAAAAGAAGAGGAAAATGCACACTCAACTGATGCTTCAATCGGAATGGCAAAAGCATAAGCCAGGAGAAATAGTAGTCTAGCCTGTGGTGGCAACTTTAGCTAATAATCCAACCGATTACCCAATAGGGTAGTCGGTTTTTTTATGGAACAATGAACCTCTCTCTGTGTCCCATGGTATAATCAGGTAAAAAGATAGAGGGCAGTGAACATGAAAAATTCAGAAGATATCTGGAATGAAGTCATCCACAAGATTTGTAGTATTGATTTTCCATCAGAAGATCAAACGCTAAACGAGGCGTTTCTTGTTTTTCAGTACTACTCAGAACTTGAAAGTGGTGGGCACGAGGCATTGCTCAATTGGTGGAATGAGTATATTTCAAAAGTGGGCATAACGACATACATAAAAGAACTCACCCAAATTCTCGAAAAAATTGGTGCACAAGAATACGCTATGATTTTACAAAAATACGGCGAGGAAATGTGGGGAAAATTTGTTGCCATGGAAAATGGAGAAATCGATGAGGACTCATTTTATCAGGTAATCGAAAAAGCCGACGGAGATTATTATAGTCTGGAAGATAAGCTTCAACAGCTACTAGAATCTTATTTTGTGAGCATCCATACCGACATATTAGAATAAATAACCAAACAGCGACCATGATAAAAATGGTTGCTTTTTTTATGGGACGAAGGGACAGGTCCCGTGTCCCTGTAAAAACATGGTGGGACGAGGGACCTGTCCCTGTGTCCCAAAAAAACTTTAATTTGCACTGAACTTTTTCCGAACCTCGGTCGTATTATCTTGGGAAAAACAAATTGAAGGGGACGTGATTCAGCATGACAGGACTTGAAGGAATAAATTGGGCGCTTATTGCTCCGATCATCGTGATTCAATTAATTTTATTGGTAACGGCCATAGTCGATCTTGTGAGAAGTGAAGAAACGAATGGACCAAAGATTTTATGGGTGTTTGTCATCCTTTTGGTCAGTATACTTGGCCCGATTCTCTATTTTGTAATCGGAAGGAAGAGATAGAATGACGGAAACATTGGTCTCGATTGAAAATTTGGTGAAACGGTTTGGAAAGGAAACGGCGGTTAACAATCTTTCCTTTGATATTAAAAAAGGAAGCTGTACAGCTTTACTAGGTCCGAATGGTGCGGGAAAAACAACGACTTTACGGATGTTGGCGGGCTTGCTTCATCCTACCTCGGGTAAAATTGCCTTTGATGGTATGGAAAATGGCGACAATCGGAAATACATCGGATACCTACCGCAACACCCTGTTTTTTATAACTGGATGTCGGCAAATGAATTTTTGGTCTATGTTGGTCAACTAGCCCACTTATCGAAAAAGGAATCCCAGCAAAAGGCAGATGAATTACTAGAGTTGGTAGGACTCTCAGATGCAAAGAAAAAGAGAATCGGTGGATTTTCGGGCGGAATGAAGCAGCGCCTTGGGATCGCACAGGCGATGATTCATGAACCAAAGTTGGTTATGCTAGATGAACCAGTTTCTGCTTTAGACCCTGTCGGCCGCCGCGAAGTCATCGAAATGATGCGCGAATTGAAAAAGAAGACAACGATCCTATTTTCAACACATGTGTTGCATGACGCAGAAGAAGTTTGTGATGATATCGTCATTATCCGTAAAGGAGAATTGGCATTAAGTGATACTCTCTCTGGTCTACGAAAAAAGCACCAGCATGATGTAATCATTATTGAAGCAGAAACGGATATTACAACTTGGGCAAGCGGTTTAACAGTAATTGATTCGGTCCATGAAGTAACGGCAGAGCGCACAACAGCAACAATTGTTGTTTCTCAACTTGAGCCTGCAAGAAATGCTATTTTACAAGATATATTGTCTAAAAATATACCAGTATCAACGTTTAAAATTGGGCAATCGTCCCTCGAGGATGTATTCATGAAGGTGGTGAAGTCATGAGACAGTGGACAGTATTATTTAAAAAAGAATGGATTGAAATGACGCGTAATTTTAAAATCCTGTGGATTCCACTTGTCTTCATTTTACTTGGGATCATGCAGCCTGTAACCTCTTATTATTTGCCTGAAATCATCAAAGCAGCGGGTGAGTTACCAGAGGGAGCGGTCTTTGATATCCCAGTGCCAACCCCACAAGAGGTGCTCGTGCAAACCTTCGGACAATACAGCCAAATCGGGGTTCTCGTGTTGGTATTAGCGTTTATGGGGATTGTTGCGGCGGAAAAAAACAGTGGCGTTTCTGATATCATTCTTGTAAAACCAGTTTCGTTCGCAAATTACATCACAGCAAAATGGGTAAGCATCACGATCATCACGTTGGGTTCATTTTTACTAGGCATCTTAGCGTCTGGGTATTACACGGGAGTATTAATCGGTGACGTAGAATTTGCCGAACTTATAAAAGGTTCACTCGTGTACGGGACTTGGCTTGTGTTCCTCATGACCGTTACACTTCTATTAAGCTCACTCTTTAAAAGTAATATCTTTGTAGCGTTTATGTCGTTGCTGGTTGCAATTGGGTTGTCAGCACTCACTTCATTATTATCTAAGTGGATGACCTGGAGCCCGGCGAGACTCTCAACACACGCAAGTTCACTACTTTTAACAGGAAGTCCAGACAAACAATTTGCTTTATCTTTGACTGTCTCGCTTCTATTGATTCTTGTCCTACTCGTGAGTTCGATTTATCTCTTTGCAAAAAAAGAAAGAGCAGCGTAACTAAAAACAGGCAGGGCCAATTGGCCGTGCCTATTATTTTACGATTACCTGTCCGACCATTCCTTCTTTTTCGTGGTATCTACATATCAGTTCATATGTACCAGCATTTTTCGGTTCCACAGTCACAATTTTTATTTGTTTTGGTTTGACTTTATAGTCAATTCCAAGCTTTTCTACTGTGAATGTATGTTCTTTAACGCCGTTGTTTTTCAAGACCAACACGATCGGTTTTCCTTTAGGAATCGTGATGGCTTTTGGATTAAAGTAATCATCGTTCAATCCGACCTCAATTTTTTGAATCGGCTCCAAAGGCTGAGTTTCGGCAAATACACCAAGCGAACCAACCAAAAGCAGCGCCATCGCAACAAACAATCCTATTACCCGTTTTTTCGCAGACATTTGTAATCCCTCCTTTCTAATTCTATTTTCTTCTAATTTGTTAAATATTATCAGCAAAAGCAAAAACTTGGTTTAACTGTCATTTCAAATGGCATGCTTTTGATTTGAAAATGTGTCAAAAAAAAGGGTTTTTTAAAATTCTAATCTAAAAAAATCGAATAAACTCGAAAATATTACAGATATAGTCTGATAGTATTATTTTCAATGACGAAATAATGAGTACGAATGCTCAAGGACAAAGATGAAGAAAGGGTGAATGTATGTAGTATTGGGGAAGGCCTTGCAAAAAAATGTTAAAAAGGAGGGAGTATGTATTTAGGGGAAAAGGCTAACTCAATATTATGATTAGGGAGATGAAGCGTTGGTCATGAGAAAAAAACGAACACTTAAACCTATATTTATCCTATTAATCTTTTTATTAGCATTTTCTTCATTTGGAATGGGAGCTTTCGCACAAACAAACGACACAAATTCCTCTGCTCCAAAACAGTTAGCCGAACTACATGGTAATATAGACCTTAAATCCTCAAAATCTACTACAGTAATCGTGGAAATGACAGAAACATCGATTGTGGAATCAAAACATGCTGGAAAATCTCAAACAAAGGCCAATCTAGCAAATGAACGTAAAAAAGTTAAAGACACAGTGAAACAAGCTGCGAAGTCTAGTAAGGTGAACCGCGAGTACGATTACGTATTCTCTGGATTCTCGGTTGAATTAAAAGCAAATGAAATCCCTGCACTACTGTCTGTACCAGGGGTAAAAGCAGTATATCCTGATGTCGAATATACGATTACAGAGGATACTGACGAGACCATTTCACAAGAGGAATTTAGTCCGCAAATGGCTGATAGTGCTCCATTTATTGGTGCTAATGATGCTTGGGAAGCTGGTTATACAGGGAAAGGAATTACAGTAGCTGTTATTGATACTGGTGCTGATTATACTCACCCTGACTTAAATCATGCATTTGGAGATTATAAAGGTTGGGATTTTGTAGACAACGATAATGATCCTCAGGAAACACCAGCTAACGACCCGCGTGGAGCAAAAACGGATCATGGTACTCACGTATCTGGTACAGTAGCGGCAAATGGTGGTATTAAGGGAGTATCACCTGAGGCTACACTTTTAGCGTACCGTGTATTAGGTCCTGGCGGTAGCGGGACATCTGAAAATGTAATCGCAGGAATCGAGAAGGCCGTTCAAGATGGGGCAGATGTGATGAACCTGTCATTAGGTAACTCATTAAATGACCCTGATTATGCGACAAGCATTGCACTAGACTGGGCGATGGCAGAAGGAGTCGTAGCCGTTACTTCAAACGGGAATGCTGGACCTGCGAATTGGACAGTTGGATCACCGGGTACATCTCGTGAAGCTATTTCTGTAGGGGCTACACAGCTTCCGTATAATGTGTATAATGCATCCATATCAACAACAGATGGTGTAACATATCCATCTGCGAAAGTACAAGGTTTCCCAAGTGATGATGAATTACTCGCTTTGAATGGAAAAGAATTTGAGTTTGTCCATGTAGGATTTGGTTCACCAGCAGAGATTGCTGGAAAAGATCTGCAGGGTAAAATCGCATTAATTAGCCGTGGAGCAGGAATCGCATTCGTTGATAAAGCTTCTGCAGCAAAAGCAGCGGGCGCAGTAGGTGCGATTATTTATAATAACGTAGCTGGTGAACAGCCGGATGTGCCTGGAATGGCAGTTCCAACCATTAAGATTTCACAAGAGGATGGGACAAAATTACTTACAGAATTAGAAAACGGCACTAACAAAGTAAGCTTCAATATCGAATTCTCCCACGGTGTAGGCGAATTGATGGCGGACTTCTCATCTCGTGGGCCTGTAACTCAAACATGGATGATCAAGCCCGACGTATCAGCACCGGGTGTGAATATTACGAGTACCATCCCAGGTGGCTATGGTGCGAAGCAAGGTACAAGTATGGCCTCTCCGCATGTTGCTGGTGCAGCTGCATTAGTTTTACAAGCACATCCTGACTGGTCTGTAGAAGATGTAAAAGCAGCATTAATGAATACTGCCGTTGAGCTAAAGGATGCTAATGGAAATGTATATCCGCACAACACCCAAGGTGCTGGAAGCATCCGTCCATTAGATGCAATCAAAACAGAAACACTTGCAACTCCTGGAAGCCATTCATTTGGTGTGTTTTACAAGGACAAAGGAAAGCAAGTTGAAAAGCAACATTTTACATTAGAAAATCTTTCAAAAGAAAGAAAAACATACAGTTTTGATGTTACGTTCGCTGGAAACCCAGCGGGTATTAAGGTGATGACTAGCAACAATTTAAAAGTGAATGCTGGCCAAACTCAAAAGGTGAATCTGAACGTTCAAGTGGATGCTGGTAACCTTGCACCAGGCTATTATGAAGGTTCAATCAAAATTAGCGACGGTAAGGTAACTTTTGATGTTCCGACCATCCTATTTGTAAAAGAACCTGATTATCCTCGTGCTGAAGCGGTCTTTGTTTCATTCGGTGAAAATGGTAACTTAACTCAGGTTGGTGGTTTATTCCCAGGTGGGGCAGAGTCAGTAGAATTCTTTGTGTATCGATCAAATGCGGCTGGTCAGGCACTAGAATACTTAGGTGACATTGCATTTTATGAAAATGTACCTGCTGGCTATCAGTACTTTGATTGGGATGGAACCCTTACTAATGGCGTTACATTAGCCAAAGGTCAATATTATAATGTGTACGCCTACGCAACTTACAAAGGTCAATCAGACCTAGCCGGAACAAACTTCCGTTACTAGAATCAAAAAATGGTGTTAGGCCCATTCGTCTCGGCACCATTTAATATTGAATCAAGGCATGGCCAATTGGCTATGCCTTGTTATTTCGCGATTACCTAGTATGAGATTCGCCTTCATTCTCCGTCAACGATTTTTGCGAAGTCATCAAGAGTAGTTGAATACTTGATATAGATTCGTGGTAACAGATAGACTTCATCTTTTATACCCTGCTCAGAAAAAGTTTTAGGAGTTGTCGTAAGTCCAAACAAATAGTATTTCTTCGTTTCTGTTACGACCTTGTTACTGAAATTTCCGTATGGATACGCAAGAGCGATAACTGGTTTACCCGTTATTTTTTGTATTTTATCTTTGGATCCTTTAAGTTCATATTCATCATTTTTTATTTTCGTCAAATCAGGATGTGTAGCGGTATGAGACTGGATAGAGAAGATTCCCGAATCAGCCATCATTTTTAAATCCGATTTCGATAATCGGTTGGAGCGACCGATAAAATCAGAAATAACAAAAATAGTTCCAGTTGGTTTAAAACGCTCGTTTTTCAGTTTTTGAAAAATACCAAAAGCATTCAGATTGTTTTTGTATCCATCATCAAAGGTAATGAAAATGGGTTTGTTTACTTTATCAATGTCTTTCCATCGATCAAAAGTTAATAATGTGTAGCCATGGTCTCTTAGATACATCATTTGTTTCTCGAAATTATTCGGTGTTACATATAACTCCTTCGAACCCACCCCTGTAAATTCATCGATTGAATGATAAACCAAAATAGGAACCTTACGTTGAGCAAAAACTTGTGATGGAAGAAGTACTATAAGAAGACATAGAAAAATCAATACAACCTTTTTCATAAAATTCCTCGCTTTATATCCTTTATTACTTTATTGTTCCTTAAAAACATAGGACTATTATATTTCTCCACTATTACCTTTCATCTACCACACAAGCAAAAAAGGTGTCGGGAAACTCCCCAACACCTTTATAATTTAAGACCCGTCCGACTCTTAAATCGTCTTAACAATATGTGACTTTCCACCCTCGTAATTCCGTCCAAACTATAGAGTTCTTCGTTAATAAATTTTTCAAGCTTCGCAAAGTCCTCCACAAGAACGTGCATATGCAGGGTACTTGGCCCTGTCATTTGATAGCAGCTTGCAACACTTGGATTGTTTGCAAGAGTTTCAGCTACACGTACAAGTGAAGAAGGCTCACAATCGACCTCGAAAAAGGCTGATACCCCTTTTCCAACTTTTTCAGAATTAATCACAACAGAAAACTTTTCAATTATGCCTTTTTCAATCAGCTGATTGACGCGCTCGCGAATCGAAACCCTTGAAAGGCCAAGTTCTTTACCAATATCCACGTATGACATTCTTCCATTTATCGTCAAAAGCTCGAGAATTCTTTTATCCGTTTCATCGAGTTTCATTGTATCACCACATTTCACGGTTTACTTGCTTACGTATATTTTACCATCGGTTCATATAACACACACCAAAAAAATAGGACTTGCTTACGTTTTGTTATCAGCCGTTAGCCCAATTTTCCCACGTTTTTACTTATTTTATCAAAGTTATAGAATATATTCTAAATTTCAATTATAATCATAATTATAACTTAGATATTCCGTTTGTTAGTTGATTTTTGAAAAATAACTAACAATTGTCAAAAATGAGGTACATAGAGGGGGATTAGTAAAAATGAATCTTGATTATTTGAATTACCCGTATGCTTCACAACGAATGGCGACTTTTGCGAAAAATGGGATGGTTGCAACATCACAGCCATTAGCGGCGCAAGCAGGTTTGGATATCTTGAAAAAAGGTGGAAATGCGATTGATGCCGCAATTGCTACGGCAGCGACTTTAACTGTTGTAGAGCCTACTTCAAACGGAATCGGTGGGGATGCCTTTGCACTTGTTTGGGTGAAAGGTGAGTTACACGGTTTAAACGCAAGCGGACCAGCACCGAAAAGCATTTCGATTGATGCTGTAAAAGCAAAAGGTCATGAAAAAATGCCGACACATGGCTTGTTTCCAGTTACGGTACCAGGGGTTCCGTCCGCATGGGCAGAGCTATCACGCCGATTTGGTAAACTTCCGTTAACTGAAGTTTTAGCGCCAGCGATAAAATATGCTGAAGAAGGTTACCCATTATCACCTGTTCTAGCAAAATACTGGAAAGCAGCTTATAACAAATATAAAGAAACATTCAAAAATCCTGAGTTTAAAAGCTGGTTTGATACCTTTGCACCTGAAGGACGTGCACCTGAAATTGGAGAGGTTTGGAGCTCTGAAGGCCATGCGAATACACTTCGTTCGATTGCTGAAACCAATGCGGAAAGTTTTTACGAAGGCGAGCTTGCAGATAAAATAGATGCTTTCTTCAAAGAGTATGGAGGCTTCCTTTCAAAAGAGGATCTAGCAGACTATAAACTTCAGTGGGTGCAGCCGATTTCTGTGAACTACCGAGGCTATGATGTATGGGAGATACCGCCAAATGGGCAAGGAATTGTTGCATTGATGGCGCTCAACATCTTGAATGGCTTTGACATCAAGGAAAAAGAATCAGTCGAAACCTACCATAAGCAGATTGAAGCTATGAAACTAGCATTTTCCGATGGGAAGAAATATGTGACAGACCCTGAAAAAATGTCAGTATCTGCTGCACAACTTTTATCTGAAGAATTTGCGGCACAAAGAAGAAATCTGATTGGTGATGAGGCTCTAGCCCCAGAACCAGGAACACCACCACGTGGAGGAACTGTGTATTTAGCGGCAGCTGACTCTGAAGGAAACATGATTTCCTATATTCAAAGTAACTACATGGGCTTTGGCTCTGGAATTGTGATCCCGGGCACAGGAATTTCTCTACAAAACCGTGGTCATGATTTCTCATTAGACCCTAGTCATGAAAATGCATTAGAGCCGGGTAAAAAGACGTATCACACAATTATCCCTGGATTCTTAACAAAGGACGGGGAAGCAGTGGGACCATTTGGTGTGATGGGTGGATATATGCAGCCACAAGGCCACACGCAGGTTATTATGAATACGATTGACTTTCATCTGAACCCACAGGCAGCACTTGATTCTCCAAGATGGCAATGGATTGAAGATAAAAAAGTGTTGGTGGAACCAAACTCCCCTTCACATGTTGCCCAAGCGCTTGCTAGACGTGGGCACCAAATTCAAGTGGCGCTTGATGGTGGTAGCTTTGGTCGAGGTCAAATCATCTGGAGAGATCCGAAGACAGGTGTTCTTTCAGGTGGTACGGAAGCGAGAACAGACGGTAGTATTGCATCTTGGTAATCGAATAGGATGTTCAAAAAGTCCGGTATAAATGACACATCGAATTTCTTTGTTGGCTTGCTTTTCCGTTCCTTGGAAAGGAAGAGCGCCTTTCCGGCGTGCGAAGCTGATTCATGGAAGAAATTACTTATGCTCACGTATTTACTGCATACGTTCCGCTACTCAAAGCTACGCCGCCTTGAACTTCTCGGTCCTTTATATCCTCCTTTTTGAACACATATCGAAACGGAAATGAGTTGATAGTATGAAACAACTTGATTTATTTTTAGCATTTTTACGTGTGGGGCTGTTGGGGTATGGGGGCGGCCCCTCCTCAATCCCTCTCGTTCATAAAGAGGTCGTCGGTAAGTATAAATGGATGGACGATGATGAATTTGCCGATGTGCTCGCCCTTGGAAATACATTGCCAGGGCCGATCGCGACAAAAATGGCCGGCTATATCGGATATCGTGTCGCAGGTGTGTTGGGAATGATTAATGCCGTATTAGCAACCATAGTTCCCACTATTTTTATGATGATTATCCTGTTAACCTTTTTAACTTCTATTAAAGATCAGCCATGGGTGCAAGGGATGACAAAGGCTGTTGTCCCAGTTGTTTGTGTGATGCTTGCAACCCTAACATGGGATTTCTTTAAAAAGTCAAAGGACTCGTTAGGTTGGAAGTTTGCGGTAGGAATCATCGTCGTGAGTTTTTTATTAATCGAGTTTGTCGGGATTCATCCTGGAATCATCATTGGAGTTCTGTTAGTCGCAGCAATCGTTAAGAAAGACAAAGCTCCAGAGGTTAAGCAATCAATAGAAAAGGGTGTTGGCATGTGATTTATTGGGAAATTTTCTTAGCCTTTTTTATACCGGGAATTGTCGGTTATGGTGGTGGGCCAGCTTCAATTCCGCTTGTTGAAAATGAAGTTGTGGGACGCTACGGCTGGTTATCGGTTTCTGAATTCAGTGAGGTACTCGCTCTTGGAAACTCACTTCCAGGACCAATTGCGACAAAAATGGCCGGCTATATTGGGTATGATGTAGCGGGAATCCCAGGAGCGCTTGTTGGCATCTTTGCAACCGTGGCACCATCACTCATTTTAATGGTAGTGCTGTTAGGATTTTTGTACAAACACAAGGATTCACCTAAGGTAAAACGCATGTCCAGCTATGTTCGTCCGGCAATTGCCGTTTTACTTGGAACAATGACAATCAGCTTTTTTGCAACTTCATATGAAGGTGCAGGTTTATTACAAACCATCATCATCATTGTGGTTAGCTTTGTATTATTGGAAAAGCTGAAGGTTCACCCAGCCTATGTGATTATTGGCGCACTAGGATATGGAGCATTTTTTCTAGCATAAAAAGAGGTGTAAAGAATGAAAAAACTATTATTAACAGGGTTTGTCCCATTTTTAGATAATCCAATCAATCCGACTGAGGAGGTTGTGAAGGCGTTGGAGGGGCAAATGATTGGTGGATACGAGATTGTTGGAAGGATTCTGCCGGTTGATTTTGCAGAGTCAGCAAGACAATGTATCGAGCATGTCAATGAGGTAAAGCCTGATGTCGTGATTTCATTAGGCCTTGCAGCAGGCAGAAATAAAGTCACACCCGAGCGGATTGCGATTAATTGCCGCGATGGTGAACCAGATAATAACGGTGTGAGATTACAGGATGCTCCAATTGAAGAAGTCGGTCCAGCGGGTTACTTTTCGACATTACCAATTCGAGCGTTTGTAGATGCATCTATTGAAAAAGGCTACCCAGCCACAATTTCGAACACAGCAGGGACATATCTTTGCAACAATGTGATGTACTCTGTTTTGCATAAAATTGAGCAAGAACAACTCCCGATGCGAGCGGGATTCATCCATATTCCTGCTTCACATGAACTTGCGCTTAAGAAATCGGGCATTCCGAGTTGGTCGTTGGCGGATTTGACAGAGTCTATTCGCGCCATGATCCAAGTGCTTGGGGAGTAAAAACGGGTTTACGGCTAATAATTTTGAATTATGGCTGATAAATTCAAATTACGGCATTAATTATGATTTACGGCTAATAAATCAAAAATACGGCTAATAGCCATTTGAATACAAGAAAAATAATTGAAAACACTAAGAGGAAGCCTAATGTGGGCTTCCTCTTTTTACATGATAAAAGCTTCAGAAAGGAATTTAATATGAAGCAATTACATATTTTTTACGCGTTTTTCAAGGTAGGTATACTCGGGTATGGCGGTGGTCCGTCATCGATTCCGCTTGTGCATAAGGAAGCGGTAGATCGCTACAAATGGCTAAATGATGATGATTTTGGCGATATTCTTGCTCTCGGGAATACGATGCCTGGGCCGATCGCTACAAAAATGGCCGGCTATATCGGGTATCGAGTTGGCGGCTGGCTTGGCATGATCAATGCTGTTTTGGCAACGTCAGTTCCGACGATATTATTGATGATTGTATTGCTCACCTCATTGACCTCTTTTAAAAATCTTGGTTGGGTGCAGGGAATGACCAAAGCGGTGCTGGCTGTGGTTGGGGTTATGCTTGCCCAACTCACCTGGGAATTTTTCATGAATGCGAAAAAAGGTCTTGGTTGGACGAGGGCCATTTTGCTTGGAGTAGCCAGCATACTGGTTTTAGATGTGTTGGGAGTACATCCAGGAATCTTAGTTGGAGTTTTACTAGTTGTTGCCTTGTTGAAAAAGGACAAGCGGGAGGAGAAACAACAATGATCTACATGCAGCTTTTTCATGCCTTTTTAATTCCGGGTATTCTTGGCTATGGTGGCGGGCCAGCCTCGATTCCGCTTGTTGAAAATGAAGTTGTTCATCGCTATCATTGGCTTTCCGTTCATGAATTCAGTGAGGTCATCGCGATCGGAAATGCACTGCCCGGACCAATTGCTACGAAGATGGCCGGCTATATCGGTTTTCAACAGGCGGACATATTGGGTGCAGTAGTTGCTGTTATTGCAACAGTTGCTCCTTCGTTGCTTTTAATGATTGGTTTGCTGAGCATTTTGAAGAAGTTCAAGCATTCTCCAAAAGTTAAACGGATGACGAACTATATCCGTCCGACAATCGCCGTACTCCTTGGGGCAATGGCGTATCGTTTTTTTGCGGAATCGTATGAGGACGCCGGGTTGGTGCATACGCTTATTTTAGTGGTCCTGAGCTTCTTGCTGCTTGAAAAATGGAAGGTCCACCCCGCGTATGTAATTGTCGGGTCGCTCGTGTATGGGGCCGTGTTGTTGTAGGTTTTTTCTAAAAAGGACAATCATAAGAGGGTTTTATAGTTGGTTGTTACACAAGTATTTGAGATGAGATGTTTATGTTGATGTTTTCCCTTTTATAACCAAAAGGCATGCCTTAAAAAGGCTATATGCTACAGTATTTACCATAAATATCCAAGTGCTATTTCATATAAGAACTTTTTGTTGTAGGTTTTCCCTCGAATTTCCAAAAGTTATGTCATATATGGCCCTTATGCAATGACTTTATCCAGAATAACCCAAAGGCATTGCCATAAAAGTAGTTTATACCATATTTTTTTCAATAAAACTCCAAAAGCTATTCTAAAAGTTACTCCTTTTCAATAATCATACCGTCAGTAGCGCAAAAAATAAGACTGAGGGTATGATTAGGGCTTAATCATACCCTCAAAGTCTAATAATCTTGCAAGTGAGGGTACGATTAGCCAGTTTTCATACCCTCACCCTTCGCAAAGCCGCCGACTGAGGGTACGATTAACTAGTTTTACCGAAAAGCCCCATAAGATGGCACGATAACCCTCACTATGTTCTCCTCAAAATATAAACGCCAGATCACACCTCCCAAATTTCGCCAAAATCTTTCCTTGACGAGCCTTGGAAAAAAATTCATAATGAAAATGTAGTAATTTTCGTAATATTACAAAATGTATGTCGTACATATAGTAAATGTACTTGTTCTAATATTCAATAATTGACAACGCTTACACTATAAGGAGTGAACCTGTCATGATCTTATACTTAATGCTATTTATTGTTATTTTTAGCCTTTTTATGGCGTTTAAGCGTAAGCGCCCCTTGTTTTTACTTCTGCCGTTTGTGTCTATTTTTGGGTACTTTATCTTTGAAATCATCCGTTTTCCGGCACCGCTTGGGGAGACGATTCGTTTTATCTTTAATCTTGGATAAAAGTATTGGAGTATATTAATCAAGCTTGAAGGGGGTGATGCCAGACTGAAGAGTGCAACCGAAAGTCCAGTCCAATTAAATTTTATGGAGGTGCTAGTAGTTGAAAAAAGTTGATAAGAAGATTGCAGAAGGATACTTTAGGGAGCGAACAAGAAATATTATTATCTATTTAATTATTGGATTTCTTGTCTCATTTGGTGTTGTCCTGTTTGCAAGGCCGTTATCCACGTTTTCGGTAAACGGGCTGCCATTCCATTATTTCATGGGGGCGCAGGGTGCAGTTTTAACGTTTATCATTATCTTATTTGTGAATGCAAAGGTAAGCGACAAAATTGACCAAAAGTACGGCATTGATGAAGAGAAGAACGAGCAAATTAGTTCTGGAAAAGTGCTTGATCATTAAAACCATTCAACCTAACAAACATTCTCTCAAACTTAGAACCTACGGATATAACAATAACCCCTACATCTTAAGACGTTTCTTATGTTTCAAACGAAGTAAGAATCACCCCATACAACAAGTCACAAACCTATAAACCTATACAAATTGATGAAAAGTGAAGGTTATCTATTAAAATGTAGTTCCTATATTTGACCCAAAAGGGGGAGGAAATTTGGATACACAATTTCTGGTCTCATTAATTATTATTTTAGCGTCGTTTGCTCTTTATATTGGGATTGCCATCTTCAACCGAGCTCGGGCGACCTCGGACTTTTATGTAGCAGGACGTGGAGTACCGCCTGTCTACAACGGAATGGCGATTGGGGCAGACTGGATGAGTGCTGCTTCATTCATCGGAATGGCCGGAACGATCATGGCCCTCGGTTATGGCGGTCTTGCTTATATAATGGGGTGGACAGGTGGATATTTATTATTAACATTCCTCCTAGCGCCACAGCTTCGAAAATATGGCCGATACACTGTACCTGAGTTTATCGGGGATCGATTTGACAGCCATTCAGCTCGTATTGTAGCAGCAATCTGTACAATCATTATTTCCTTTACATACTCGATTGGCCAGTTATCTGGATCAGGAGTTGTAATTGGGCGTCTTTTTGAAATTGACGCTAAGATTGGAACAATGATTGGGGTTGTGTTAATTGCCTTTTACGCAGCAATGGGTGGAATGAAGGGGATTACATGGACACAGGTAGCGCAATACATCGTGTTAATTGTTGCATACTTGATTCCGGTTATTTTTATCTCCTTACAATTAACAAGCAATCCGCTGCCGTGGTTATCTTACGGGAAAATAGTTGAGGAAATTGGAGAGTTAGATCGCCAACTTGGTTTCACCGAATACTTTGCACCTTTTGCAACAGGTTCACAATGGCAGTTCCTTGCATTAATGTTTACGTTAATGTGTGGTACGGCTGGACTTCCACACGTTATCGTTCGTTTCTATACGGTTTCTACGATGAAAGCCGCTCGTTGGTCAGGAGCTTGGGCGCTTTTATTCATCGGATTATTATATTTATCAGCTCCTGCATATGCAGCCTTTTCACGTTTCATTCTAATGACTCAGGTGGCTGGTCAAAAAATGTCGGAGCTTCCTCATTGGACGCAAAGCTGGATTGATACAGGTCTATTAAAGCTTGCGGATGCGAATGGTGACGGAATCTTGCAGTGGCAAGAAATGACGATTGCGAATGATATTGTCGTTATGGCGACGCCTGAAATTGCAAACCTTGGAGTGTTTGTTATCGGATTAATGGCTGCAGGTGCGATGGCGGCAGCATTATCTACGGCAGGTGGATTGATGATCTCCCTTTCCTCATCATTTGCTCACGATATTTACTATCGTGTCTTAAAGCCGGATGCATCTGAGAAAAATCGCTTAAGTGTTGCACGTTGGTCTATTGCGATTGCAACTTTAATCGCAGGATTGGTTGCGTTAAATCCTCCAGGAGCCATTACGCAAATCGTGGCATGGGCCTTTGCAATTGCATCTAGTACATTCTTCCCAGCACTCGTTCTTGGAGTATGGTGGAAGCGATCGAACGCAAAAGGTGTTATCTCTGGAATGATCATTGGATTAGTAGTCGTGTTAACATATATTTTTGCGGCGAAATACGGTGGCTTCACAATTCTTGGCATTATCGATACAGGAGCAGGGATCTTTGGGGCAGCAGCTGGTTTCTTAGGAAACATTATTGTTTCACTCATGACCGAGGCGCCATCACAAGCTAAGCAGGACGAAGTTGTCGATATGCGTTACCCTGAACAAATGGTATACAAAGATGGTGATGTATGGCTAAAAGATGAGGCTTAAGATAGCCTAGCCTTATGAAAATCAACTAACGGTTCTGCGGGAAATCCCGTAGAGCCGTATAACTTTTTTCAGTAGAAGTCCCAAACTTCAATATTGGGTTGGATGGAAACTGTAAGCACCACTTTGGTGCAGGTACAAATCTTGACTGAATAAAGTTATGCCTCCGGCGGATGCCACGATTTTTTAATGGTAATTTTTCGAGCTAAGATCAAAGACTAAGAACGCCACGTCCTGTGGCAACGTCTTTGTGACCCACATCGTGTGGGCCTAAAAAAATCGGGCGCAAATACGCCAGGTCGTATTTGATTAGGGGGGAAAACATGGAACAGCTATATAAGATGGTAAAGGATCATCCGCTTTTTCATGGGTTGTCACGAGAAGAATCGTTACAATTATTATCCTTATGCCAGCAAAAAAAATATATGGAATCGGATTTATTGTTTCATGCCAATGAGCAGCGGGAGGGGTTACTTCTGCTGCTTTCTGGCGTTGCGGAAGTGTTTGTTGGACCACCCGATAATCGAGAGGTTCTCGAAATTTTTAAACCAGGTGAATTGATTGGGCTTTCCAGTATTGCGGACTTAATTGGCGAGCAAAAACCCCACCTAGAGTATCGGGTGGGTGTGATGGCAACAGAAGCTGGCCAATGCTTATTAATTCCGATTCATGTCGTTGAAAAACGCCTACATGATCAACATTTCCATCATTACCTTTTTACTCAGCTTGCTATTCGTCTTAGAGAAATCTACAGCTCATTAGCAGAGCAGATAACGCTCAGGAAAATGGCGAAGGAAAATGGTACCTTCATCAGAAGAGTGCAGGATATCATGACAAAAAAGCTCGTCTCGGTGGACTCTAATACAGCCATCAGCGTTGCAGCAAGACTAATGACTGAGCATTGCACAAGCTCTGTTCTTGTCATTGAAAAAAATAAGCTGATAGGAATCATTACTGAGCGTGACCTCGTTTCAAGAGTTATTTCTGAAAAGAAAAATGGAAACACACTTGCATCCGAAGTGATGACGAAAAACCCCATTACCATTTCAAAATATGCTTACTATTATGAAGCACTTTCTGCTTTTTTTATAAACGGAGTTAAACATTTGCCAGTTGTAGAGAATGGTAAAATCCTAGGAATTATCACCCTTTCAAATGTATTAAGGCACAATAAGGACAGTATGATGAGGACGATTAAGACGATTGAAGCTGCAACTCATGAAACGTTACCTTCTGTAAAAATGGCCATTTATGATGTTGTTGATGCTCTACTACAAGACGACGTACCCATTTTTAAAGTACTCGACAGCGTGACAAGATTATATGACCGGCTTGTGAAGAGATGTATAGAGATGGCTATTGAAGCACTCTCAAAAAGAGAAGGGCTCCTTCCGCCTACTGCATTTTGCTTTTATCAAATGGGGAGCGCGGGCCGTGAAGAGCAATTTTTGTTAACCGATCAAGATCATTTTCTTGTCTACGATAACAATAGCCCAGAGATAGAGAGTTATTTTTCAAAATTAGGAGAAGAGATCGTTCATTTATTAGAGAAGGCGGGGTATGCACGTTGTTTAGGAGAGATGATGGCGAGCAACCCAAGCTGGCGCGGATCATTGGAAACATGGATAAGCAGGATTCAAACATGGAGCACAAATGCAACGAATCAGAATATGCTTCTCGCTCAGAACTTCTTTTCGTATCGCTTTTTATATGGAGATGAGAAACTTCATAAGGAATTTGAAGCAAGACTCTATCAACAAATGAAAAATGCCAAAATATTTCTGTATCGCCTACACGAACAGGATCATCACATTCCCTCATTAGACCATCCAATTCGTGCTCTTTTTAAATTGGATCGAAAGCAGTTGGATATTAAAAAAGAAATTTTATTTCCATACCACCATTGCTTGCAAATTCTTTCGATGGAATATGGAATCATCTCGGGTACGCCATTTGAGAGAATCGATAGATTAGTAGAGAAGAAGGCATTTAGTGCTAGTTTTGGAAAGGATGTAAAAGCGGCTGCTTCAGATGTGATGCGGAATTATGTAAAACAAAGGTGGCGTCAATATAAAAACAAGGAGAAACTTACATCTGTTCTTCTTTTTTCTCACTTAACAACGAAGGAAAAGGAAGAACTCATTTTAAGTGTGAAAATTTTAAAAGAGATTCAAACTCTAGTAAATGCCCACTTCCAAATATGAAAGGAGGGAGTCTGTGTTTTTTGGTAGAAAACCACTTTTTCAGCAGCTTCATAAGGAAATACCGTTATCAACTCCAATTGAAGAGATTTCGTTTACGGTTTTTGATACAGAAACGACGGGGTTTCGGGTTTTGACTGTCGATCGTTTAATCGAAATTGCGGCTGTCCAGGTAAATGGATTGAGGGTTTGTGAAGAGGAACAATTTCATACGTTTATAAACCCAAAACGACAAATTTCTCAGGAAATAATCGAATTGACAGGAATCACAAATAAAAAGGTCGAAAACGCTCCCACATCTATTGAAGGAATCACAAGTCTTTTTCATTTTATAAAGGAACACAACAGCAACTGTTTAGTTGGACATTATGTATCGTTTGACATTGTTGCGCTAAAAAGTGAACTGAAACGGGAAAAATATAGTTTAGGGCGGGTGCCAACGATTGATACGTTAGATTTGATCGGATATATTTCCCCGTCTTATGATATGCGGGATCTACACAGATACGCCCAGAATTTTGGAACGAGAATGTATGATCGTCATTCAGCAACGGGTGATGCCTTAACGACAGCCTATCTTTTTGTCGAACTCCTTCATCATTTTAAATGCCGAGGAAAACGAACTTGGGGTGATCTTCTTCAGGCAACAGAAAATAATCAGAATCATTTTTTTAGATAACAGGTTGTCCAATGGCTAAAAATAGCCTGTCTCAATCGGTAGAACAAGCCATTTTTAAAAATATTTTGATAAAACCCTTGTCCCTCTTGACTTTTATAGCATAATCCCTCAACCAAGCTAATAAAATGGTTACAAACCTAACAAAGAGAGTGTTTGAGGTGAGGGGGCGTAGACCGTCTTCAAAGTTCCAGCAAAACATATGACGAATATTGTTCAAATACTATATCTTCTTCGTTGAAGCATGAACGCGTCTCATTTCACACTTCTCACATCCATATAGGGAGGGCGAGTAGTGTGCACGATTACATCAAAGAACGAACTATCAAGATTGGAAAGTATATCGTGGAGACAAGAAAAACAGTTCGCGTCATTGCGAAGGAATTTGGCGTTTCCAAAAGTACTGTCCATAAAGATTTAACTGAAAGGCTACCTGAAATCAATCCCGAACTGGCAAATGAAGTAAAAGAAATACTTGATTATCATAAATCAATACGACATTTACGGGGTGGAGAAGCGACAAAGCTAAAGTACAAGAAAGAGGAAGAGCTACAAGAAGAACCAGTGAAATAACATGCCTGTGACTTTCTTTCTTGCATTTACGACATTTTCCTACAAAAAAATTACAAAATATCTATTTTATATGGTAAATTGTGATACAATATATTATTAGGAAAATAGATGCATTTTTGTTTAAAATGCAAGGAGGAAAGTTACTCAAATGTTAGCTAGGGATATCGGTATTGATCTAGGAACTGCAAACGTGCTCATACACGTAAAAGGCAAAGGAATTGTATTAAACGAGCCATCTGTAGTGGCATTAGATAAAAACACTGGCAAGGTTTTAGCCGTTGGTGAAGAAGCAAGACGCATGGTGGGTCGTACACCAGGAAATATTATTGCGATCCGACCTTTAAAAGACGGTGTTATTGCAGATTTTGATGTAACAGAAGCTATGTTAAAGCACTTTATTAATAAGTTAAATGTCAAAGGATTTCTTTCAAAGCCAAGAATCCTTATTTGTTGTCCAACGAATATTACTTCTGTTGAGCAAAAGGCAATCAAGGAAGCAGCTGAAAAAAGCGGTGGGAAGAAAATTTATCTTGAGGAAGAACCAAAAGTGGCTGCGATTGGAGCAGGCATGGACATTTTCCAACCTAGCGGAAATATGGTAGTTGATATTGGCGGTGGTACTACAGACGTGGCTGTACTATCAATGGGCGATATCGTTACCGCCTCATCCATCAAAATGGCTGGGGACACTTTTGATGCGGAAATCCTAAGCTATATTAAGCGTCAGTACAAGCTATTAATTGGTGAAAGAACAGCTGAGAATATTAAGATTCAGGTGGCAACGGTATTCCCGGATTCACGTAATGAAGAAATTGACATTCGTGGCCGTGACATGGTGACTGGTTTACCGCGCACACTTACAATTAAATCTGGTGAGATTGAAAAAGCACTACGTGAGCCGGTTTCTGCAATTGTACAAGCTGCGAAAAGTGTACTTGAACGTACACCACCTGAGCTTTCTGCAGACATCATTGACCGCGGTGTGATTTTAACGGGTGGTGGAGCATTGCTTCACGGAATCGATCAGCTTTTAGCTGAGGAATTACGTGTGCCTGTGTTAATTGCTGAAAACCCAATGGAATGTGTCGCAATCGGTACAGGTGTCATGCTTGAAAACTTGGACAAGCTTCCACGAAGAAAATTAGTCTAATACGTAATTGAGGACCTTTCCGACTCGGCAGGTCCTTTCTAACATTTTAACATTTTTTTACGTGGCTAAAATTTACAGATGAAGAAATAGGAATTTCCTACTATAATAAATATAAAGAATGGGTTTAAAAGGGAGGGTGAAAAGGACCGAGAATTTCAAGGCGGCGCAGCTTTGAGTACCGGAGCGTATGCAGTAAATACGTGAGGAACGGAGAAGCAAGCCAACGCAGAAATTCGATGTGTCATTTAAAGCCTACTTTTTAAACATCCTATAGTAGTTACTTGTTCGGAATATGGAAAAATGAGGTGAGTCTATGTTACGTGGATTTTATTCTGCAGCATCTGGAATGCTTGCTGGGCAGCGTCGTACGGAAATGTTAACAAACAATATTGCTAATGCGAATACACCTGGTTACAAAGTGGACCAAGGTTCATTACGTGCTTTCCCTGAAATGTTAATGCAGCGTCTTGAGGGGGTACAAAGTCCTGCTAAAAATGGTGGAACTCTTCGGACAGCAAGTACGATTGGTGGACTGAATACAGGCGTGTATATGCAAGAAATGATTCCACTGTTCAAGCAAGGAGATATCCGCGAAACAGGACTCTCCACAGATGTGGCATTAGTGGACGGAAATTTACCGATCAATCCTGAGACTAACAAACCAGGCTCGTTGTTTTTTGCAGTTCAAAATGCAAACGGTGATGTGAGATACACGAGAAATGGAAACTTCACTGTTGACCCAACCGGTTCTTTAACGACAAATGAAGGCTTTTACGTATTAGATGAGAATGGAAATCGAATTCAGGTCGATAGTAATCAATTTGAGGTTACTGCGGATGGCCGTATTCTTGTAAATGGGCTTGCCCAAACGCGTCTGGGCATTGCTTATTCAGAAAATCCACAAAACCTGAATAAAGAGGGGAATGGCTTATACCGTACGAATGATGGGTTGGCGTTACCTAATGCGACGGCAAATCCTGAAGTGTCATACACGCTAAAACAAGGATTTCTTGAAGGCTCAAATGTGGATGTAACTCAGGCAATGACGGAAATGATGACAGCATACCGTACATTTGAAGCCAATCAAAAAGTTCTTCAGGCGTATGATAAGAGTATGGACAAAGCGGTTAACGAGATTGGAAGATTATAAGAAAAGCGCAAAGCGTGCCGGATTATTGGCATATCAACTAGAGCCGATGGCACCTGGAGCTAGACATATAAAAATGGTAGGGAGGTCTTCAAATGCGCTCGATGATTACAGCAACTAATACGATGAGTCAGCTACAAAAACAGCTTGATACAATTGGGCATAATTTAGCCAATACTGACACGACCGGTTATAAAAAACGCCAGGTCAACTTTAGTGAGTTGTTAACCCAACAGTTTAATAACCAACCAGTTGCTGCGCAGGAAGAAGGCCGCTTGACCCCAAATGGTGTTCGTGTAGGTGTTGGTGCAAAACTCGGGTCTACAAATATGATGATGACCCAAGGTGCGATAAAAACAACGGACCGTGAACTTGATATTGCCTTTAAAAAGGAAAATCAATTTCTTCAAATAGTAGTGGATGAAAATGGGGTTCAAGTTCCTCGATTCACAAGGGATGGGGCGCTTTATTTATCGCCAGCTAATGACGGAACCAATCGTGTTGCTCTTGTGACAAGCGGTGGGAATCCTGTACTCGATCAAGACGGGGAACCAATTGCGTTTGTTGATGGGTTTAAGGAAATTCAGATTTCAGCAAACGGGGAGATAACGGTTGTCCCTGAAATAGGTGCGCCGCAACGATTTAATCTGTCCGTTGTAGAGTTTCAAAAACCACAGCTTCTTCAAGCAGTAGGTCAAAATCAGTTTGCGTTACCTGATTTAGCGGAGCTTGGCATCGCAGCAGATGACGTATTCATTTCACTTCAAGGGGCTTTACGTGAACAAGTAAGTTTGCAACAAGGAGCACTTGAACAGTCGAACGTTAATTTAACAACCGAAATGTCAGATCTACTACTGACACAACGTTCCTACCAATTCAATGCAAAATCAATCTCCATTTCAGACCAAATGATGGGGCTTGTGAACGGCCTACGTTAACTTTATTCAGCGTGAACCAATCGGGCAAAATACGCCTTGGCATATTTGATTAGGTACGATTGATAAAAATAGAAACCTACGGAATACTATAATTTAAGGCAGACAATCGTAAATCTTGGAACACCCTATAGATAAGGAGTAATCTCAGTGACTAGTGAACTAAACAATACACAAGTAAAATCACGCGAGGATTTTCGAAAAACGCGTGACGAACAAAAGAATACGGAAAAAGAACCTAAGAAAAAGCGCGAACCAAAAATTCGAATCCGCTTAATTCCGATTTGGGTACGACTTTTGCTTGTCGTTGTTCTTTTTGCAGCCAGCATTTTAATTGGTGTGGTTGTGGGTTACGGATTCATTGGGGATGGTAAGCCAAGTGATGCCTTGAAAAAAGAAACATGGCAGCATATTGTTGACATTGTAAATAAGGATGCAGAAAAATAAAACGGAGGGCCTATGCCTTCTTTTTTTATGGTTAGAAATTTACGGCTTTGCCGACGAAGTTTAGATTTTCCACAACACTTGTATTATAATAGGCATAAGATACTGACTTTATTCAGTAAGTCCTTATATACATAGAGGAGGAAATTGTAAAGATGTACGATATTAATGAGATTAAGGAAATCATTCCGCATCGGTACCCATTTTTATTAGTTGACCGCATCCTTGAAATGGAAGACGGCAAACGTGCGCTAGGCATTAAAAATGTAACAGCGAATGAGGAGTTTTTTAATGGGCATTTTCCTGGATACCCAGTCATGCCAGGTGTATTAATTGTAGAAGCATTAGCACAGGTTGGCGCAGTAGCCATGTTAAAAAAAGAGGAAAACAAAGGCAGACTTGCTTTCTTTGCTGGAATTGATAACTGCCGCTTTAAACGACAGGTAGTTCCTGGAGACCAACTTCGTCTTGAAGTTGAGATCACACGTCTTAGAGGCTCTATCGGCAAAGGAAAAGGGATTGCAACAGTTGATGGTGAGCTTGTTTGCGAAACGGAAATTATGTTTGCGTTAGGTGAAAAAACAGAATAAAGATTAACGTAGAAACCGGATGAGAGGGATCATCTGGTTTTTTTATTTGGCCAAATTAAAAAAATATAATTTTTTTGATACATTTTTACGCTTCGGGGAAAGCTAAGCCAAGACCAAGTGGTCACAAAAATACTTAGAAGAAAACCGAAAGGAGATTTTGCAAATGAACAAAAAATGGTTCCTTAAGCTAATGGGATCTCTACTTGCTGTGCTTTTAGTAACCGGCTGTAATGCCGATGATCAAGATCCGCCTCCAGAGGATGATGGGCTAGAAACACCTGGTGAGGATTTCAACAATAACCTGGATAACGATGTGACTCCGGAGGAAGATGTCGTTCCTGGCGATAATGATGGCATGAATAACAATGATAACGACATGAATAACAATGACATGAACAACAATGGTACAAACGGTGACGGTAACGCAATCGGAGATAATAATAACGATGGTGACCTAGACATAGGTAAAGATGACGATGATAATCTAGGTGACAATGAAATGGCTCCTGGCGGTGGTACTGGTGGAGACAATGGTGGTACTAACGGTGCAGGCGGAGGCAAATAAGTCTCTGTAGTTGTGAGAAAAGGCGGGATTGTGTCCTGCCTTTTTTAACTTTGTATGGTCTTTTTCTTTTCTTGTAGTCTGTTTTTAAATTCAGCAAGCAGGCCATCGCCTTCTAAGCCTTGCTTAATAAGGTCGGTTAGTACAATCTCAGCCATGTTGAGTCGAACTGGAACTAAGTTTCCGTCTAAAAGGACACTCACACTATTCTCCATTTCCTTAATGATTTTTACTTCACCCATTAAGGGGGCAGGATCATTTGATTTTTTTGAAATGGTTACTTGAAGATTAAGCTTTTCTTGGGCTTGTTTTGCTTTTTCGAAAATCGCCTTATACGTTTTTTCAATAAAAGCCTCCACAATCCAACGGTTTTCTCCATCCTCCCGATTAATGATTAATCCATCAATCAACGGAATATCCTCGACCCGATCCGGTTGTTCGTCCTGATGAAGAACTTTAAGTGATACTAACTTAAACGTTTTCATATTCCTGACCCCCTTATATATCGTTCGTACTAACAAAGATAGTTAAATTATAGCATATTTACTTGGTTATTATATGTAGAAGAAGGGGAAATGAATCTGAAAGTTGTGTCCCTTTTATAAAAATATTGTAGAATCTTAGATATTTATGGGGTTTAATCTATTTTCGATTAAAAACTTAAAAGAGGTGTAGAGAAATCCGATTTTTAATAAAGCTAACTTTAGAATAATTGGTTTTTCCTAATTTTACCTCTGTCGAATCATGAAGTATGATAGCCCTGTTAGATTTAACTAAGGGGGAAAACATATGATTAATCAAGTCATTTTAGTTGGAAGATTGACCCGTGATCCTGATTTGCGTTACACCCAGGACGGGAAAGCTGTAGCGCATGTGACACTGGCGGTAAGCCGTAATTTTAAAACTGCGGGTGGCGAAATTAACACTGATTTTGTTAACTGTACTCTTTGGCAGAAAACTGCAGAAAATACGGCAAATTATTGTAAAAAAGGTTCCATTCTAGGTGTTACAGGACGAATTCAAACCCGGAACTATCAAAACAATGAGGGCAAAAGGGTGTATGTGACTGAAGTATTAGCAGACTCTGTTAAATTTCTTGGTGGAAAGCCTAGGGAGCTTGTAGAAAATTAACGATCCTTGATACCTGATTAGTAGGAGGCGTATGTATGAACAATGATGAGATAAAGACAATGAACGACAAGTTGAATAAACTTGCTATGGGTATTGCGTTACATCTAGAAATATTACAAGGTCAAATTGGAGAACGCATGGATCAGATTGATCAAAACTATAATGAAAAACTTTTACAAATCAATCGTCTTTTAGAAAGGAAGGTGTTGTAATTTGAGAACCGTAAATAAGAGATATAGAATATGAAAATTTTCCATATCCCCACTATCCATGTACCTCGCAATAAGCAGCCTCAGTCGTCATTTCAAAAAGGTTCCTCTAGAGATAGATGGATGCTCCAGTGATTCTTCAAATCTTCGCCAATCATGGTCACAACATGGTTGGCCTTTTTCTTACCTTTATAGTAGAACGTTTGTTCTTACTAGTCAATAGGTTTGTTTACATTTTTTTCTTTTTTAGTGTTGACAGTTGAAGTGTATTAACCATATAATACATCCATAAGGTGTATTAACCAATTGATACACTATGGAATTTTTTTATCGCAGCTGTATGGTGTGTTTAATACAGTCATCAAAATAAGCTTTTTTTGAGTTTGGTGTATTAACCCTTTGATACAGGGGATAAATTTTTTTAGGAGTTGGGTCTATGGATGTGAAGTTTAATAATCGGGATCCTGTATATGTTCAAGTCATTCAGTTCTTTAAGGAACAAATTGCGAAAGGCTTTTTTGAACCGGGTCAGGAGATTCCGTCAAGAAGAGAGTTAGCGAATCAATTGAAGATAAATCCAAATACGGCTCAGCGTGCGTATAAAGAAATGGAGGAACAAGGGTTGATTTTTACAGAGGGAAATTTACCTAGTCGCATTACGAAGGATGAACAAGTATTGAAGATGGTTCGAGAAGAATTGGTATTGGACGCAGTTACCACATTTATTCATTCAGTTCGGTCAATAAATATGCCCTTAGAAGAGGCTTTGAAAATAGTTGAACAAGAGTACGAAAAGGAATAGGGGGGGATTTTGGTGATTGAAGTAAAGGACGTAACCAAGAAGTTTGGTAGGAAGACCGTGTTAAACGGCGTAAACTTCACTGCTGAAAAAGGGAAGATTACGTGTTTGATTGGGATTAACGGGGTTGGTAAAACAACGATTATGAAGGCGATTATGAACCTAACTCCAATTAATAGTGGTGAAATTCTCATTAATGGTGAAAAAATTCATAAAGGTAGCTATGAAAAAATTACGTTTATCCCTGATACGATTACGATGCTACCACAAATGAAAATACACGAAGCATTCACGTTTATGGCAGATTTCTATGACTCATGGAATCAAAAACGTGCCAAGGAGCTGCTCGAATTTTTTAGATTAAAAGAAACGGATCGAATTTCGGATCTATCAAAGGGAAATACGGCAAAGGTCAACTTGATCCTTGGACTCGCATTGGATGTCGATTATGTCTTAATGGATGAGCCTTTTTCGGGGATTGATATTTTTAGCCGAGAGCAGATTGCGGATGTGTTTACGAGCCATTTAATTGAAGACCGTGGCGTGATCATTACAACCCATGAAATCAATGATATCGAGCATTTAATTGATAAAGTTGTGTTGCTAGATAATGGCGTCGTGTTAAGGGAATTCGATACCGAAGAAGTCAGGGAGAATGAGGGGAAATCGGTCATCGATGTGATGAGAGAGGTGTATAAAGCATGAATCGATTTTTGAAACTAGTCAATTTCGAGTTTTCTCGATTTTTAAAGCTATATCTTATTTTATTTGGGATTACGGTGCTATGTCAAATGGTGGGCGTTATATTTGAGGCCAAACGATATGTAGGCCGTGCGAACAAGGCGATATATGAGGATTTATTATCAAAGAGTGATTTTATTTCTCAATATGGCACAATGACCATTTTTCGTTTTTCGGAGACATTGTGGTTTTTGGGTCCGATTGTGCTAGCTGGTGTCACATTACTAATCTATGTGTTCTTTATTTGGTACCGAGATTGGCTTGGAAAGAATACGTTTAGTTATCGTTTGCTCGTTTTACCAACTGCAAGATTGAATGTTTACTTGGCGAAGGCTACAACGGTTTTACTGCTTGTTTTAGGTCTTACCGCCTTACAATTAATTTTGGTTCCGGTTGAAATGCAGATTATAAAATGGTTGGTTCCAGATGAGTTTCGTACTGATTTTTCAATTGCGACACTTTCCAACCACTATTACTTGGGTATTTTATTCCCTATGACAATTGCAGACTTTATTCTCATATACGGTGTTGGGATCGTAGCGGTATGTGTCGTGTTTACAGCGATTCTATTTGAACGTTCATATCGATTAAAAGGTATTTTCTTCGGGATCCTTTATGCCGCAGTATCTATTTTAGTCTTTTTTGCACCGATATTAGTGAATGAATTTATCTTAGGTCAATATTTTTATGCAAATGAATTGTTCTATATGGAACTTGGTACATGCTTACTTACCCTTGCTGGGGCAATATGGATCGGAAATTACCTCATGAACAAAAAAATAAGGGTATGATAGGAGGTCGAAAAGCATGAAACGATATTGGAAAATACTTACGCTTAGTTTAGTTACGGTGATTGTGATTGGCGCTTTTTATATAAACTCTAGTTTGGCTGCTGAAAATATTGTAGTCGGCATCGAAAAGGTAAGTGGAAATGAAAAAGAAGTAGAGAATATACGGATTAACGGAGATCTTGGCGGTAATAATATTCATCATACTTTGCTTATTTCGAAAGATGAAACGATTAATTTAAGTAATCAATCGATCATTCAACAATTGACGAGGACGAGTACAGTACCCGCGTATAATCAGCTAAAAGAAAAGTACAGCCATTTTATGAGAGGAAAAAAATACTTAACGAATAGCTTATATGCAGATGGGAATTTTGTTGTGTATGTAAATGTGGAAGGCAATGGAAATGGAAATGTCTCTAAAAATATGTATTTCGAAATAGAGATTTTAGACGTTAAAACAGACAAAACAACATCAATGGAGTTGGATGTTCCTAATAAAGACAACTATCATTGGGTCGATGTGATGGATGTCCAATCAATCAATAACGAAATTAAGGTCATAGCAAGAGGGTTTCGCGCTGAAGGCGGAGAGGATCTAAATGTCTATACAATTGACTTGGATAAAAAGGCTGTTAGTGATGAAACCATTTATGATTCTCCAAAGATTGAGAATGGATGGTCAGATATAAGAGTGGTGGATGAATATTATTCAGTTGAACCGAAAAAATACCTGTTGTTCCAAGTGTACGCTCATGAAGAGCCTGTGTATGAAGAAGCGGTGGAAACGGGCGAACCTAAAATCATTGCAGATGAAATCATGGTCTATAACATAGAGACCAATGAATTGAAGAAGCTGGATATTAGCCCGGAAGAACGAGGGTATGGCATTGATTCCTATACTCTCTATGATAATACCGTATATATTCCAAACCCGACCCCAAATGGAATAGAAGTGAATCAGTATAATATTGAAAAAGACAGCTGGGGCGAAAAGCAACTATTTAAAGTGGAACATGACAAGGGTGAGCACGAACCTTTTATCAAGTTGCAAAATGGAAAAATCTATATCATTAGCTCTGCTGATGGAAAGTATCCGCTCGTCATCAGTGACTTAAACACTGGACAGTCACTATACGAAGGAAAACTTCTTGTCAAAAACCAAAATGACCAAAATAATGACTACAAACTATACATTTACGAAATCAATAATTAATAGGACACAGGGCCGTGTCCCCCCAGAATGGGACACGGGGCCGCGCCCCAAAAAATGGGTCACAGGGACAGGTCCACTAGCTTTGTATAGGTTCCAAATAAAGTAAATTTAAAAAATGAGATTATGTAGACAAGCGCAAAAAAAGCTCCTATTGTAGAAATGTTAGATGTTTGTTCCCATAAACAAACTTTCTACAAAAGGAGCTCAAAACGTAAGACTATGATAACTAATAATACTGTAATTCGTCAATGTTTATCATTATTACCTACTGAAAATTTAGCTTGTCCAATATTAAACTATGATACGAAAAAACTTTCAATTGAAGGGCTTGTTAAAATTTTTGCAGCTGCCCAATTGGGGAACTGGGAATCTTACCCCGATTTTGATATTAAAATGCGCGCACATAAAGATCTAATGGAATATATCGGAGTGAAGAGTATTAGCGCCTCACAGCTAAGTCGAAGGATCAATGAGTTAGATACCGAATTAGTTCAGAACCTTTTCTTTAAAGTTGTAAAAGAACTTGAATATTATACCAAAGGTACTACTGGCCTACCTCGAAATATCGGAAGACTTGGCATCGTAGATGCCACTCATATTAAACTTCCTCCTATTTTGGCAGATTGGGCATATGTAACTAAGGGCTGGACAGTTGTAAAAATGCATACGCGTTTGATAGTTGCGTCACCAGATATACACTATCCAGATAAAATTGTACCTTCTAATGGAAAGGTACAGGACCATGAAGGTGGAGATCTATTAATAGAAGAAGCCGATGATATAACATATGTGATGGATAGAGGATATATGGACCTCTTTCGTATGAACGAATGGATAAAGAAAGAAATAAACTTTGTCGTTCGATTAAGGGGAAAACTCGTCGAAAGAATCATAGAGGAATACGAAGTACCCGAAGGGTCTCATATTCAGAGAGATATTAAGGTGGTATTGGGTGAAACGGGTAAGATGAAACCAATTAGGGTTGTGGAATTTCTCGATAATGAGGGAAAAGTATATAAGCTAGCTACTACAAGATGGGATTTAGAGGCAACAGATATCGCAGAAATCTACAAAAATCGTTGGATTATTGAACTGTTTTTCAAATGGATTAAGCAATCGCTACGATTCGTCAAAGTCTGGAGTACCAAGCCACAAGGAATATGGAACCAGATGTTTATTGCACTAATCGCCTATATTTTAACACTCATTGTTAAGCTAAAAACCAAATCAAATAAAAGCCAGAAATCAATTCTTACAAGTATCAGAACTTACTTTGATAAAACATGGGAATCGTTTATCTCTGAGTTAGAATATAAACCCAAAAAAACATCAAAAGGAAGACAAAAGGTTCCAGATAGACCGAAGAAAGAAATATTCTATGGTAGTGTTGCGCTAATCGGTGAGAAAAAGAAACGTATTAAACGGAAAATAAAGTAAAATTAAATACCAAAAAATGGGAATAAACGACATTCTTATTCAAGATTGTCGCTTTTGCTCCCAAGAGAAAAAGTTAACTGTAAATATATTGCTTTTTATCAAAATAAATACAACTATGCAAAACTAGTGGGACAGGTCCCGTGTCCCACAATAAGGTGAGAAATATGGCGGAACATAAAATTGAAGAAATCATTACGAATTATGGAACAGAATTACGATACGTGGCCTTTCGATATGTTCGAAATTGGGCGGTTGTTGATGATATTATGCAAGAAGTCTTTTTGAAGATCTTCTTGAAATTGAATTCGTTTAGAGAACAGTCTAAATTGAAATCATGGTTATATAAAATCACACGAAATCAATGTATTGACTATCTTCGTAGTAAGGTTGTAAAAGCGACCGTATTGGTTGATGAGATGGAGGATTTGCGATATTCGACCGATGGAATGGTGGAGAACGAAATATTGGAAAGGTTCGAAAGGGAACAGCTCTACCAACAAATCGAGGCTTTACCTAAGGATTACAAACAAACACTATCTCTCTATTATTTTAGTGATTATAGTTACAAGGAAATTAGCGATCTTTTATGTAAAGATATTTCGTTTGTGAAAAACAAGCTTTTTCGAGGTAAGCGGATGCTGAAGCAAATTTATGAAAGCTGGGACAATGAACCTGTCCCCTCGTCCCGCCAATCATGGGAGATGACATGATTGGTCTTTTTTATGGGGTTCTTTCCCTTTTTCGAGGGATAAGGTACAATTATCCAAACATAGTAATATAGTGGGGTTGAGAGTGTATGAGGTTCATAGTTTTGTTTGTCGTTGCATTCTTATTGGGCATTGTGTTGGCAGTTTTTGAGATAAGAGGACCTGTTAGCGTGGTGATAAGCTTATTCGTTATTTTTAGCTTATCATTCTATTTATTTGTGTATCCGATTTATTTGGAGAAGAATGTGAAAAAGATTGAGTCCTATTTAGAGAAGAAAAGGAAAAATCCATTGTTTAGGCTTTATTATGGGATGGGCAATCGGATTGATCAGGATGTGAAGGAAGCGACGGAGATTTTGCTTCGAAAATATAAACAGCCTGCTCGACAGGCGATGTTTAACACCTTATATGCGTTGTATGAGGATGATATTTTACGAGCGAAAGGTGACATTGAGCAGATTCATCCTCCGCGATATAAATACTACTATCAAGCGATTGTTGCGATTGAGGAGGGTAAAATAGAGCGGGCTACTGAGCTTCGTGAACAGGTGAAGACAGAGTGGATGAAGCATGCTTTGGCAGCCGGAATCGCGAAGAAAGCTGGGCATCAGGAGGAGTATATCGTTGAGATTCAGAAGGCGTATGAGAAAACACGGGGATTGCAGCGGTATATGATATATAAACAATTTGAACAGGATTTGAAATAATAGAGAAAAGCTCAAGCACCCGCTTGAGCTTTGTTTTATTTTTTTAGTTTTTCTTCAACGAGGTGGTAAAATTTTTGCCAAGGTTCGGTTTTGTCTTTGTGCTTTTCACTTGGCACAAATTTTTTGGTTCTTTTCTTTGGTTTGGTTATTTTTTCTGCCAACTGATTCAGCTCCTTTACTTTGCGGAAAACCAGGATGTAGCTTAATCACTAGCCTAGGGAACCAGGGGAACCGTCCCCTTGGTCCCTAAGACCAGCGGCCCCCGCGCCCCACTCTAGAACGCGCCTAAGAGTTCTTTTAGTTCGGTTGTGGAGAGTTCGGTAATCCAGTTTTCGCTGGTGATGATTTCGTCGTTGAGTGACTGTTTTTTCTCCAGCATTTCGTCGATTTTTTCTTCGAGTGTGCCGGTTGCGATGAGCTTGTGCACGTGGACGAAGCGTTTTTGGCCGATGCGGTACGCGCGGTCGGTGGCTTGGTTTTCAACGGCCGGGTTCCACCAACGATCATAGTGAATCACATGGTTTGCCTCCGTTAAGTTCAAGCCGGTGCCACCAGCCTTCAATGAAAGAATCAAGATATTGTATTCCCGGTTTTGGAATCCTTCAATCATCTTGTCACGCTGTACTTTTGCAGCACTTCCGTTCAAGAACTTTACTGATTCGTTATAACGCTTTGAAAGGACATCCTGAATCATTTCACCCATTTTGATATATTGGGTGAAAATCAAACAGCTCTCGTTCTGGTCACGAATGTGGTCCACCAACTCAAGGAGCTTTTCCATTTTTGCAGATCGATCGTCTACATTTTTCGGAGCAGCTTCCTTTAAATAAAGTGCCGGATGGTCACAAACCTGCTTCAACTGCCCAAGCATTTTTAAAATCAAGCCTTTACGCTGGATGCCGGCAAGCTGTTCGACTTGCTCCAATGTATCCTTTACCAATTGCTCGTAAATTGATGCCTGTTCAACTGTTAACGGACAGTATTCTTTTTGCTCGAGCTTGTCTGGTAAATTCAAGGCAACAGCTTCATCATTTTTCGTACGTCTTAGTAAAAATGGCTTGATCAAACGCTGCAGTTGAGCAATTGTCTCTTGGTCATGATCCTTCTCAATTGGTGACACAAATCGTTTTTGGAATCCTCCGAGGCTGCCTAAATAGCCACGGTTAATGAAGTCGAAAATCGACCAAAGCTCGGTTAAGCGGTTTTCCATTGGCGTTCCTGTTAATGCAATATTATGTTCACTTTTGAGCTTTCGAATCGCACGTGATTGCTTTGTTTGTGCGTTTTTAATGTTTTGTGCCTCATCCAAGCAAATCGTTCCCCAATCGTAAGAGGAAATTTCCTCTTCATCTAAATGGGACAATCCATAAGAGGTGAGCACGATGTCAGCCTCATTGACTTGCTGGGTAAACTCCTCACCCTTCAAGCGGTTCGCACCATAATGAAGGTGAACGCGTAAATCGGGTCCGAATTTTTCAAGTTCCTTTTGCCAGTTTCCGAGCACAGATGTTGGGCAAATGATCAGTGAAGGCTTGGCACCACTTTCTTTTACCGTTAAAAAGTAGGCAATCATTTGAATTGTTTTTCCAAGTCCCATGTCATCCGCAAGGCAGGCACCGAAACCGAACTTTCGTAAAAATAAGAGCCAGTCGACACCTTGTTGTTGATAAGGACGAAGCTCACCTCTGAAGGTTTCTGGAATGACGGCTTGTGGAATCTCCTTGATGTCCGTTAGCTGTGTAATCATATGCGACAGATGGCGGTTGAGTTCAATTTGAACGCCTGCAAATGCTCGTGACGCTTCCTGTTCCTCATGTTCGGCTTTTTCAGAAAGAGATAATAGCTCTTGCTCTAGGACATCGCGGATATGGAGTCCTTCTTTATTCGCACGTTCTAGAATCGATTGAACCTGTTTGATGAATGCTGGATCAAGCTTAATCCATTTTCCGCGAATATTGATTAACCGTCTTTGCTCGTTCACAAGCGACATGAATTCCTCTTCGGAAAGCTCGACGCCGTTTGTTGAAAAACGCCAGTCAAAATTGATGATGGATTGCAACCCAACGAATGATTGGCGTCCGCCACCTGAATTTGTTTTTACCTTCGCTTTAATCGCAAGCTGAGCGTCCTTAATGGCTTGCCACCAGGATGGTAACAGGATTCCGACTCCAGCATCGATGAGCCTTGAACTTGCATCAGTTAAAAAGTCCCAGGCCTGACGCTCGGTTAACTCGTGAACGATTCCTTCCTCATCGCGAAGCCATGGAACAAGTTTGCACCACATCTCCTGATCACTCGTGATTTTTTCCTCAAAAGGCGCCCATTCCTTTGGTATAACCATATGTGTCTTATAGGGCTTTTTTTTGCTACGAAGCACAGTATGTAGCTTCCACGAGCCATTGTCCATTTCCGGTTCCTCAATTTGGATGAGACAATCAAATGGAGTAAGATCTTCCTTCCAGCCAATCCGTTCGAGCCAATTGTTTTCATCAACGACAAACTCAGCGCCCGTAGTACTTTTTACAAGCGGAAAGGTTGAGGCAATTTCCTCCCAGGAATCAGAAAGCGTGGAGTCCGCTTGAATCCAATCGGTGATGGCTTCAGAAAACCACTCAGCTGCAAATCCAGTTACCTCAGTGCCAATCGGTTTCCAGCCAAAACGCTCTGACTTGCGCCAATAATCAAAGTCGGGCATAAAATCGCCTTCCTTAATAAGCGGCAGCAAGCTTCTTGAGATTGTGTGAAAATGTTCGGCATTCTCGCTAAGCTCTATTTCGTATAGAGAATTGACCGGTAACTCCCCGAAAAAGGTAAATGCCTGCCAGGGTGAAAGTAGAACGGAATCATGATGTTGAAAGTTGCTCTCTTCGAGGAAGGTCCCGTAAAAGGTGGCCTCATGCCAAGCAAAGAGATTTCGCTTCCAATTGTTTATCGAAAGCTCGTTGCCATCTTCTGTGGTACACCAAATATAAAAATCTTTGTCCGCAATCCATTCGGCATGGATTACAAATGTTTCTCCAATTACCATCATCTCACCCCTTTACTCCGAAATCATAGATGCCCGAAGTAGCTCTTGCTGGAAAGCACGTAATCGCTTGTTTATTGTTGCAAGCCTCGTAATATAGTCCTCCCAGACGTCTTCTTGTTTTAATTTTTTATAATGAGTTCGGATCTTGCGCAAATATTTAACGGCTTTTTTATAGCTTGGCCGATTTTTACCCTCAATCGCCTTTGCGACAGCCTGGTGATATAGAGGGAACAATGCACTCCGATCGTGGCTTTCTATTTCTTTTATAATATAACGGTCTATTTCATCGATATCATAGCCGAGCATGATTTGCAGTTCGACCCATTTCCGGAATTGTTCAGTCTCAAGCAAAAAGTCATTGTACTCGACATAACTGTACGGGAGGAGCTTTTTAACGGCATCCATATAAACCGTTTCGTCCTGTTCCTCGGCGTAAGGCATAATGTTTTGTAAAAACAATCTTGTCATGTGGCGCCGGCCTTCATAGCTTTGGATGCCAAAAATAAACGTGCGAATGCCCTCTAAAGCATGGTCAATCCAAGGACGAACCCGGTCCCAACTTTTTGATTCAGATAAATAGGAAATCCACCAGAAACTATAAGGTGTTGCATCGTGCCCAAGCTTTTTCATCGATTCGATGGCACTCGTATCATCCTTTAGTAAAAAATGAAGATGGGCAAAAGCAATCTGGTGTACGGGATGATCCGTGTCTAGGGCACTCTGTTCGATTTCAATCCATTTTTTTCGATTAAAAAATGTCGCCCATAGCAAACGATACATTTGCATGCGCTCATATTGAAACATCGACTGACAAAGCAGTGTCTCACGGACCGGTAGGATGCTTTCCTCAAGGAGCGTGTCAAACGAAAATGGCAGTGACACTTTCTTCATTTCTAATGAATGATCAAGGACGATGTCTGTGAAATTATGAAAATAAGGCTTGATATACGTGTCCACCTGATAGTTTCGCACTTCCATTTGCTCGAGCAACTCGACTGTTTTTCGAATGCAAAAAAGGGCTGCATGTATAAGAAATAAGCGCTTGTACTCTTCCGAATAAGGAGCTTTCCTTTTTAATGTTTGAAAAAAAGAATGGTACAGCGTTGCGAAAAAGTAAATCGTTTTTTCAGGGTGTCCTGATTCAAACCGTTCGTATTCCTTGTCAAAAAGGGCAAGCCAACTTTCGAGTGAGTTTTCCTTGTATTCCACACGCTCTAGGATGCTTCCTTTTTTTACAGGAATTGATTCAAGGGTAGGCTTTGGCTTACTGCCTTCTTTCCACTGCTCAAGCAGAGACCCGACTCGATCAACACTCGCATACATATAGAAAAACAAAGCCATCTGATGACGGCAAAACGCAGTGTTTGGGCACGTACAGCTGCTCATTTCGAGAAAGTCGAGATCAAGTGTAACATCAACAGGTGTGACATCCTGAACGCGTCCTTCCAGCTTCTGCCCGTTGTATTTTACATTATAAACACTCCCCTGCCGGAAGAGGTTTAGTCCTTTTTTGATTAATGTCCGGTCATCTTCATTGTCAAATGTAATCATGCCCCGAAGCTTCTCGGAAAAATGCATGACCGCATCCTTTGGAATATCTTTTTGAAGCAAGCTAGTCTCACTCCCCATATTGCATAGATTAATGAAATCACATCTTTTTATTATACCGTAAAATAGAATGAATTGGCATTTTGGCCTTCGAAAGTGTATGTGTATTACCTAAATTTAGAAAGTTTTTTCAATAGACAGTCGCAAAAAAGAAGCCTTCAGCGTACATGTATAGTAAATATTCAAAAAGGAGGATGAAAAGGACCAAGGAGTTCAAGGCGGTGCAGCTTTGAGTACCGGAGCGTATGCAATTAATACGTGAGGAACGGAAAAGCAAGACAACGCAGAAATTCGATGTGTCATTTTCACCGGACTTTTTGAATTTCCTTATAGTAATTACTTGGCGGAGCTGGTTTCTCCATCCAACCTCCCCAAGAAATCATTTTCTCCCATAGTGTCCTGGCCACTCAGGCGCACTTATCGAACTCTGCTGTGTTGAGGTGTCTCCATCCTTAGCTGTAGCAGGGTTCGAAACCAATGTATTTTTCCAGCTAGGAGTGAACATAATTTGGATCCTAAATCTTCGGGTAAGGATATTTCGATTGATCAGAACCAGGTTAGAAGAGCATTAATTCGTGCTTATATGAAAGGCGAAAGAAGTACAGATATAGATATGAAGAAATTTATAAAAGACATAGCTGACGATATTAAAGGCTCACCTACAGCATAGCCAATAACGCGTAAGCCAACACATAGATTTGGGACAAGAGAACTGTCCGACGCTGTCTACCTTTTGAGGTGGCAGTTTTTTTATTGCGCATAAAAGGACATGATATACTACTTTTGGCTTATTGAAATAATAAATTTGGGTCATAGAAAATCGTGTGTTTTTTTGGGATAATTGTTTCCACAAACATTACAGTTGTTTGTGGTTACCCAGCATTGGTCAGTGGTTTTCAAGCCATTCGACTAGTCTGGGTTTTTATGCGGTTTTAGTGTATTCGTTTTCAATGGTATCATTTGTTATTTTTTCACAGTACATATATTATAATAATAACAGACAATAATTTACAGAATGTTATGATAAGGGGGAGAAGTGTGAAGCTTCCAATGGTGTCCTCCCAAAAGAGGGAGAACTATGCAAAGATCTATATGATTTTAATCGCAATACTTGGCTGGACGGTTGTAGGGTATTCGTTTTTTATTATTGAACCAACTGACGAAATTGCGATTCTCCTATTACTTACAGCATTTTTAGCGTTAATCGAGTATTTTCCGATTCAGCTCTTGAGAGGCTCCACGACGATTACATTTCCTTTTATTTTCGTCATGCAAGCGCTATTTGGGATATCGTATCCAATTATCATTTATGTGATAATCGTGTTAATCATTAATATTCTTCGTCAACGTCCGCTTAGAATTGTTCTGTTTAACCCGGCACAGCTAGCGGTCAGTGTATTTCTTGCAAACTACATATTAAAACATACAACAATCACTCAGGTTCTTGCGACGAACAGTGAATTTTTGACAGGTTTCCTTACATATGGTCTTTTTGTTGCACTCTTTTTTATTATAAATAATCTAATTGTTGATTTTGTCCTGCTGATTCGTCCACAACCTTATCCATTTTACATGTTTAAAGGAAAGACATTAACAGAGTTGGGAAGTGCATTCATTTCCTTGTTATATGGGGTTATCATGGGTTTCCTTGGTGGTCGAACCGTTGACGCGTTCTCACTATTCTTCTTTTTCTCGCCATTGGTAGCAGTCTCGCTACTGTATTCGGTCATCTCCACACTTGAAAATGAAAAGAAACGTTTAAATGCGCTGTTTGCCATTACAACAGGTGTGAATAAGAAAATCCATTCAACCGAGTGGATTGAGACGTTTAAAAATACATTTTCCCAAATCGTTGATGTGCAAGCTCTTATGCTTTGGGTGAAAGAAAATGATGTGTGGAAGATTTTGTATTATGATGGAAGGGTCACTCCCAAAGATGCCTTAACAGGTGAAGCATTGGCCCGTTTTGATGGGAAAAAGCAACCCATTGTCTATCAGGACAGGGTAAGAAAGCTTGGACCCATTGATGAATTTTTTAAAAAGGATATGAAGGCCTTCGTATATTCACCGATGGTCGTCGAGGATGAAACCATTGGAATGCTCGTTGTTGCAAAAAGTCGTGCGCGTAGCTTTGGGGAAGACGAAATCCACTCGATTGCCACCCTGTCGAATCAGCTTGCGGTTGCCGTGAAGACGAGATTTTTAATAGAAGAGAAAGAAAAACGGATTATCCTCGAGGAGCGCAACCGGATTGCGCGGGGTATTCATGATGGTGTTGCCCAGACTCTTGCCGGTGCGGTCATGAAGCTTGAAACGGCCGAACGTAAATTTAATCGAAATCCGGAAGAAACTATCAAACTCATCCGAGATAGCATGGATAAATTAAGACTTAGCTTACGAGAAGTTCGCGAATCCATTTACGAGTTGCGACCATATCCGACCGAGCGGGTTGGCTTGTCAACTGCGATTGAAAAGCGAATTGAAATGGTAAAAGGTGAATACAATATCAAGTTTTCGTTTGATATAAGAGGCCAAGAGGTTCCGCTCAGCTCGATGGTCGAAAAGGAATTGTTTGATATTTTTCAAGAGAGCTTGCAAAACACAATCAAGCATGCAAAGGCCACAGAAATTGAAGTTCTGTTAAGCTATCAAAAGGAGCATATTGTTTTAAAGATCAAGGACAATGGCGTAGGGTTTTCACTGTTTCAGGCGATGGTCAAGGCGCAAAACAACCCTCATTTTGGCATTTTAAATATGAATGACGCCGCAGAAAAAATCAATGCAACCCTCCAAATTGATTCAAAAGAGGGCGAAGGTACGGATATCACATTAACTGTTCCCAAAATGGGACTTGAAGGAGGTAGTACTGTTGATCAAGCTTATGCTGGTGGATGATCATGCTGTGTTACGTGACGGACTTAGAAATATATTAGAGCTCGAGGACGATATTCGTGTTGTCGGCGAGGCGGTTTCAGGTGATGACGCATTGAAGAAGGTACCCATGTGCGAACCAGAAGTGATTTTAATGGATATCAACATGCCTGAGAAAAATGGAGTGGAAGTGACGGGCATTCTGAAGAAAAAATATCCTTCGATTAAGGTACTGGTACTAACCATGCACAACCATGACGAGTATTTCATGGCGGCGATTCGCGAGGGTGCTGACGGATATTTGCTAAAGGATGCACCATCAGAGCAGGTCGTCGAAGCGATTCGTACTGTCGCACGTGGCGAGTCTGTGATTCATCCATCGATGACGAAAAAGCTCCTCAATTTCCATCAACAACAGCAGGAGCAGCCAAAGGAAAACGTGCTAACGGAGCGGGAAATGGAAGTTCTCCAATGCTTGGTGGAAGGGATGAGCAACAAAGAAATCGCGGATCGTCTCTTCATCAGCGACAAAACGGTAAAAATTCACGTCAGCAAGATTTTCAAAAAATTCGACGTCAAAAGCCGTTCCCAAGTCGTCATCTACGCCGTCCAAAACAAACTAGTTCCCATGCAAAACCCTGGGATTTGAGGGTTGAGGGACCAGGGACCAGGGGGACGGTTCTATTGGTTCCATTTTTATGAAAAGGGCTAACAGCCATAAATTTTATTTAAAGACAAAAAAGGCCATTAAGTCGTTTGACTTAATGGCTTTTATCTTTTTTCATCCAGATTGCCATCGGGAGGTAGGTGATGAGAAATACGATAATACCGGCGACTTCGAGGGTTAGGTAATACGTAATGCCGGAGCCGAAATAGGACAGGATCGTTGTGGCTTCGGTTGGGTTTGCTAGATAAAAGAAATTTGTGTCGAGAAGGAGATTGATGAAAAAGATTGGAACAGCGATTAGGTTAAGGAGTAAGAAGGCGGTCCAGACAGCATTTCGCGGAACACGATAGCCCTCGTAAAAAACGAAATAAAGCACGGACCAGGCAATTGTAGCGTGATGAAGGAAGTACTTTAGGAAGCGGTAGTGTGGGAAGTCATGGAATAGTTCGGGAGTCACTAGGCTTAGAATCGGTGGAAGCAATCCTGTAAAGAACACGAGGTAGAATGCTTTTTTACTAGGCTTTAAGAATAGGAAGATACAAATAAAAGTGCTGATTGAACAAAGGTGTAGCGGGAGGGAACTGATTTCCCATTGATTAGTCGCGACTAGCCAAATTTGGTGCGACACTTCACTAGCGACCAAGATGCTGAAAAATGTCCATTTGATGATTGACTGATATGGTCCGAGTTTCTCTCTGAAGGCGATTAGCAGGAAGGTGAGAATCGTAAAAATTAGAAGAGTCACAATATGTGAAACGGAAAACAACTCAAACGTCTGCATTCCCTCAGCTGAAAACATGCTGTCACCCCATTTCTGAATGGTTTCTATTAGTCTATTCGGGGTTTGGTGTGGTTTAGACGTTCGGACAAATTAAGGGAATTAGATTTTTTGGGTGGAGGCTTTTAGAGTGGCTGCCGAACCTGAGGTAGGATTTGGGTTTGTCCGATATATTGTGGTTTGTGTCCGATATAATCAGAATTTTGTCCGATAAAATTTTGGCTATGTCCGATATCCGGATAACTCTGTCCGATATATTCACTTTTTTGTCCGATAACCAAAAAACTCCCCTGATTCGGAGTTGCCAGTGGGTCGCGGGGACAGGTCCCTCGTCCCAGGTAAACAAAGGCCGCTCGGGGATGAAGACCATTTCGAGCAAAAGATAGAATCAAAGAGTCCTTCATAAGCGTGATGAAGACCATTTCGAGCAAAAAATAGAGTCAAAGAGTCCTTCATAAGCTAATGAAGACCATTTCAAGCAAAAAATAGAGTCAAAGAGTCCTTCATAAGCGTGATGAAGACCATTCCCAGCAAAGAATAGAGCCGAAAAGTCCTTCATAATTGAATGAATAACACTCGCGTCGAAAATTCCGATGAAAATGATCTTCAGCCCCTGCGCCATCGCTGCCCAATGTGGAACCACGAGAACCGTCCCCGTGACCCCGCCCCACCACCTAATGATACGACCACAAAATCGTCCAGTCGCCGTCTTCGTGTACGACGAATACATCTTGTTGGATGGTAAAGGTGCCGTATGTGCTTTTGTAGGTTTGAGTGATGGGCACTTTATAGACGTCGTGAAAGGTTGTGGTGTTTTTGGCCATTTGCCAGCTTTTGAGGTGTTCAACGTCTTCTACCGTGTATTTGAAGGTATCGGTCCCGAAGTGACCCACAAAGACATGGTTGCGTTGCTGGATGTAATCGGCTTTTTCAAACCGCTCCTGCATCAGGGGATGGAACAATTCCCATGAGCTCCCGAAATCCGCATCTTGTTCGAATGTATAAAAGGAGTGGACTATCTCCTTCGCATCCTCCTCCGGTGATGACCGAAACAATGAAAAAAGCAGGAACACAATCAGTATAGCCCCAACTGAAACCAGAATCAGCTGAATCGGCACTCCGCGTCGTCGTCTCATATGTAAACAAAAGCCTCCTTAAGCTTGTTTACTAATATGGATATGCCCTCGGAAGATTGTCCTAGTACAAGAACAAAATAACTTTATGGGTCAAGAATCGAACCACCGCGGGACAAGGAACCTATCAGTACGCCCCACCCCACTATCCTATGTGGATCACGAGAACCGTCCCCGTGGTTCCCACCTGTGGCGAAGTCAACCCTGCACCAACAAAAAAGCTAGAGCTTAGACTCTAGCGTTGGTTTTACTGAATCGAGTTAAAAATGGACGGCGTGGGCCGTTTTTGACTCGTATGAAATAAATCCGATCCTCGAGTCGTTTGTAAAAGCGAACTCCGACGATACTGAATGGTGTCCAAATTTCTTTAAACGTATAATAAGGCACTTTTAGAACTCCTCCCCCAATCTTAATAATGATCTCTATTTATCATTGATATTTTTGAATTATCTGAAACTAATAATTATAGGATAGCATGTCCAATTTGCGCAAAATGTGGAAACGTGTAGAAAAAAATTAAAATTTTTTATGCATTTTTAGACAAAAATCGCGAAAAAAGGCCTGTTTTAGGAAAGTTGCCCTAAAAATACCCCAATAATCGCTATAAAATAACATCGATTTTCCCAATATACATTTTTCTAATACATTGGTAGTATATAATTATAGTAAAATACTAGATTGGTAGGATTTCCTGTCGAACTAGTGTGTTCATTATTGTTAGTTAATGTAGAGAATGGGGTTTTCTACATTTGACTATAAATTTTTCACCTGTAGACTTTTTTCTCTTTTGCCCTGCTCCAGTGTGAGTAGGGTCTTTTTTTTGCAGTTTTTTCAAAAGTGAAGGGAGTGTATACTACTTATAAAAGACGGTAGAAAGAGGGGAGACAGTTGGATCAAGATATATTGCCCGCGTCTACGACGATGAAGGAATTCGAGTCCTTTTTAAAAAGTAAATATGAAATTGGGATTTTTACGGAAATTCACATCGCTCAGTTGAAAAATATTAATCGAATGGCAAGGGAAAATGGGAAGAAGATGATCTATCATGTGGATATGGTACAGGGGATAAAAAGTGATGAATATGCGACCGAATTTATTTGCCAAGAATTTCGACCATATGGGCTGATCTCGACGAAATCAAGTGTCATCCTAAAGGCGAAGCAAAAGGGAGTATTCGCGATTCAGCGGATGTTTTTAATTGATACTCATGCTCTTGAAAAAAGCTATAAGTTGATTGGGAAAAATAAACCCGATTACATTGAGGTGCTGCCTGGGGCCATGCCTTGGATGATCAAAGAGGTCAAGGAAACGTTGAACATTCCTGTGCTTGCGGGTGGACTCATTCGTACGAAAGAAGATGTGCAACGAGCACTTGAGGCGGGAGCGACGGCGATTACGACCTCTAAAAGGGAGCTTTGGGTATAACGCTAAAGCTCTTTTTGAATTATTTTGGCATAATTTGTTGGTAAGTTTTTATGAAAACGTTGTCATTATTCCGTTATAATGTAAGTAAGAGAAGATGAAGGGGGCGAAGTGATGGAAGAGAATACGAACCCATTGGCAGTTGGCATGGTGTGGGGAACGACATTGAGCATTCCCTTGTGGATCGCGTTTTTTGGTTGGATTAAGCTTCTATCACAGCTCTTCTTATAATCGGAAATGAACCATGGGGACGGTTCCCATGGTCCCTGTCACTTCAAGGGACCAAGAGAACCGTCCCTGTGGTTTTTTAGCCACTTTTCCTCGAATTCGGCTTTTGGGAGTGGCTTGCTGTAGTAGTAGCCTTGGCCGAAGCTGCAGCCTTCTTGGATGAGGAAGTCGAGTTGTTCCTTTGTTTCAATGCCCTCGGCGACGACTTTGACGTTCAAATTATTGGACATTTGGATGATCATGGTGATGATACTTTTGGATTCTTTGTTAAAATCTTTGATGAATGACTTGTCAATTTTTACACAATCAATTGGCAGTTTGTGAAGAACACTTAGGGAGCTATAGCCGGTGCCGAAATCGTCAAGACTGATGCTGATTCCTAGCTTCTTCAATTGCAGCACATGATCGATTGATTTTTCCAAGTTGAGTAAGGCGCTTTCTGTGATTTCGATGTCTAAGCAATTGAGACAGGCAGCCCCACCTGCGTTCACATCCTGGATAAACCGAAAGAGATTCTGCTTTTCAAAATGCTTTGCTGAGATGTTTACCGAAATTTTTCCGAACGTAAAGCCCGCGTTTGCCCAGGAATGAATCGATTCTAAAACTTGTGTAATAACCCATTCACCGACATCCACGATTAGGCCAGTATCCTCCAACACATGGATAAAGACATCCGGACTAACGATCCCTTTTTCAGGGTGATTCCAGCGTAATAAAGCCTCAGCGCCACGTAAAGTGCCTGTTTGGATATCAAATTGTGGTTGATAATACAATTCAAATTGATTTTTCTCAAGGGCTTCTTTTAGGTCCTGCTCAAGTAGGAAGCGTTCTTCGACCTTTTTTAAGAGTTTCTCGTGATAAAATACAATGTCACTTCCGTCATTTTCTTTGGAGGCATACATTGCAAGGTCAGCCTTCTGAAGTAATTCCTCTATGGCTTTGGCGTCGTATGGGAAACGTGCAATACCAAAGCTTGCAAAAACCTCTAAAGTAAACTCCTGATAAGTAATGGGCATGCGAATTTTGTCTGCCAAGCGAAGTACAATCTTTTCAGTACCTTCGCACTCTACAACTGGAAGAGTAACAGCAAATTCATCTCCGCCGATATGGTAGGCAACACCATCGTCATTATTCTCTCGAAGTCGGTTGGCCACTTCAACTAAAACAGCATCACCTGCTAAATGTCCGTAGCGGTCATTGGTCTTTTTAAATTCATTTAAATCAAGGTATACAAGGCTAAAAGGGATTTGCTCCGCCATTTTTTGGGCCATATCCTCACTAAGCTTTCGTTTGTTCGGCAGATTTGTGAGGGGGGCATGGTAGGCCATGAATTGAACCTTTTCCAGATTTCTTTTTTCTTCGGAGATGTCTTTAATGATCCCGTAGATTCCATGTATCTTATCATCGACCGAAATCGGAATATTTTTAACAGTTAAATCTATAATTTCACCAGCAGAATTGTACATTTGAACTTCATACTCAACCACTTCACCAGCCAACGTTTTTTCAAATTGCTGTTTCGCAAATGTCTGGTCGTGTTCAGGTATGAATTGGAGATAATGCATTCCGGTAATTTTTTCTTTTTCCATATCGGCAAGCTTTTCTGCAGTTAGATTTAAATCAATAATGGTTCCTGTTAGGTCCATCATGATAATCGCGAGCGAATTTAACTCATAGAGAGAGCGATAATAGCGCTCCTGGCTTTCTAGTTTTCTTTGCTCAGCAAGTAGTTTTTGCTGATACAAATTACCGATTAATGCAATGAACATAAACAAAAATACACTTAATAAAAGGAAAGGCACAATGACATTGCCTGTATACATTTGATCATCGTATGTTATCACATGCTGAAGTCCTTTGATCGAGAGCAGATGATGACTGATCATGGATATTCCGAATAACACACCGATTAATCCTGTTTTCACCGAACTGTTCTCTAGAAGTTTCTTTTTAATTAAATGGCTGGCAACCATATTAAGAATGAAGCTAGTAACCACGCTAAGTAAAAACCATCCATTGTAAAAAGAAAGAGTGAAGGCGCTGTTTGATATGATGATTGTAAAATAGGCAGCACTACTTCCGATCGTAAAAAGAATCGCTGGAACAAGATACGGGGTACTCCGATTTAAAAGTAATTTTAATCCTAAAAAGCTCGTTATGAACATCATCACAAAAGACACACAGAATGCCGTAATTCGAAATTGAACAGTAGAAAATTCGAAAAGACCAGAAACGCCCACAACAAAAGCTGTCTTGGTTCCAAGGCTAAAGGTTAGGGTAGCGAGTAGAAGCCAAATGATCCCGATTCGTTTATTTGATTTCGGGACCAGGTTTAACGCGATATCAAAGCAAATAATGCTCGCAGAAAGCGCAATAAAAATGGAAAATAGGGAGTAAGCAATATTGAGTTCGGACATAAAAATAGAAATCATACGTACACCTCAGCGACATGCAAATGTAGGATTAGTATGAGCCATTAGAGGGAATTTAATGGGACTTCCGAGAATTTTTTCTTTTTGGGGTATAAGATGGGTGAAAAGGGGTCATCCTGTATAATGTATTCCCCCCCTTTGTTATATATTTTTGTTGACCTCCCTAGTGGAGGTATTTTTTTTGCCCAAAATTTTAAATGTGATGCCCCTTTTTGCCCCTCACACCTCTATAACAATAGTGTAAAGGAGGTGAGGGACATGGCAGCAAAACAGGAAATTCTAGATACACAGTTACGTCTAGTGTTTGAAAACGGTGTGGACGGTAAGGGTAAGCTCATCTATAAAAACAAAAACTACAACAATATTAACCCTTCTGTAACAGCGGATGATTTACATTCAGTTGCAACTGCAATCATCGGTCTTCAAACATTAGAACTATCTGACATCGAGCGTAATGATAGCTTTATGTTAGTAGGCATTGCTGAGTAATTTTTTGATGGATTTTTAGGAAAGGGGGAGTAACGAATGGCAAAAACACTAGAAATGCAGTTTACGAATATGGCTGGAAAAACAGCAACCGTTTCGATTGAAAATCCAGTAGAACCTGTGGATGCGGTAGCACTTACCGCAGCAATGGATTTAATCGTAGCAACAGATGCATTCCTAACATCGGGTGGACCGATTGTATCGAAAAAAGGCGCACGTATTGTAGAACGTAATGTTGAAGAAGTTCAACTTTAATTAAAATGGAGCCAGCTCTCTTTTGGGAGTTGGCTCTACTTTTAGAAAGGAGGAAATGTAGGTGGGGGAACTATTGCCTTTTATCCAAGAGGTTGGCTTTCCAGTCGTCGTGACATTCTATCTGCTACATCGAATCGAATCAAAGCTAGATAGTGTCATAGACTCGATTCAAATGCTGCCACATAGCATGAAGGCCGACCCTCCATATGAAACGAAGAAAAATATATCGTAAAGAACGAACACCTGACTTAGATGAGTCGGGTGTTTTTTATAGGGGTAAACTGGTCTAAAGTCTAAAAAAAGGAATGAATAAAAGGGAAGTTGAGAAACTAAGACGAGAAGATCGATAATGAGGTGTTTCGTTTGGAGATTCGAGGGTATAAGCTTGAAAAAAATAATAATGAATATACATTAGTCGTCTATGTGGAGTCTCATATGACAGAGTTTGCATCTGAGTTTGGCAACCATTTTCATCAGGAAAAAAAGGACCTAAACACACAAATTCGCCATCTTGTAAAAGAAAAATTCCCGCACCTGCCGGTTAGGGTGGCAAAGGTGTTAGCGGGTTCGATGCTGATCACCACTTTTTACTTAGGAGCAACCGCACCAAATGTGGGGGCGCAAACCACTAGTGGTCAAACGCAGTCAGTCTATGATATGTACACAGTAAAAGCAGGTGATACGCTGTACTCGATTGCGACTCGTTACAATGTATCGGTCGATTCAATCAAAAAAGTCAATGGGCTTACATCGAATATGTTAGTTGTCGGCCAACAACTGAGGCTGCCGTTCTTTACATATACCGTAAGTTCAGGCGATACACTGTATAACATTGCAAAGCGATATAACACGTCAGTGGACCAAATTCGAAGTACAAACCAACTAAAATCAGACATGCTGATGATTGGCCAAAAACTGAGAATTCCGCAACTCCAAGCTGCAAGTACGACAACACCACCGCCAGTGGAAGAGACAGCAACACCAGAAAACGTACCAACACCGGCACCTACGCCGGAAACATCGACTTATACAGTCATAGCGGGCGATACGTTATATGGAATTTCTGTAAAATTTGGAACGACCGTTGATCAGTTGAAGTCCCTTAATAATTTGACGACAAATGTGCTTAACATTGGACAGGTGTTGAAGGTTCCTGGGACGACGGGCCAAGTGCAACCTGTGGAAACGGCTCCTGCACCGACTGAACCCGTGTCTACACCGACTGAACCAGAACCTGCGTCAACAAGTCCAGCTCCAACTACGTCGTATACGGTTTCGGCAGGCGATACCTTATATAAGATTTCGCAACGATTTGGCGTATCGGTAAGCGATATACAGACTGCAAACAATTTAACTTCAACAAATTTATCAATCGGCCAGGTGTTGACGATACCAGGAGCGACTGCGCCAGTAGTACCGGTGCCTCCGCCTGAAGAGCCCGCGCCACCACCTGCCGACACTATCGCGCCAATCGTGCCAACTCTCGCACCGCTTCCATTGGTTTCAACAGCCAATCAGTCGAATCTTAACGTGGCAGGTACGACTGAGGCAGATGCGTTGGTAACAATCCGAATAACGGACGAAGTTAACGAGCCTAAGACCATTCAAGTCAAAGCGGATGCAAATGGTGCGTTTAAGACAGGAATTGATCTGTCGGGCTTACTTGATGGCTCGCTAACAATCACAGCAACAGCAACGGACGAAGCGGGAAATAGGAGCACAGAAGCAATCCAAACCATTAAAAAAGACACAAAAATTGATGCGCCAACGATGGTTAATACGCAAATCATCAACAGCCAATCTATGACCGCTTATCCTGTAAGAGGTACGGCTGAGCCTGGATCACTTGTCAAGATCGTCTTTTTTGATGGTGTAAATGCACCGATTACCACGGAGGTTCTGGCGAATGAAAAAGGAGAATTTAATGCATTAGTCAACCTTGGTAAATTACGCGATGGCCCAATTTCAATCACCACGAAAGCCGTGGATTCATTTGGTAATGAAAGTGGTATGACAAAACTTACGGTAAAAAAGGATACCACAATAGATGCGCCCGTTTTTCAGGGGCTTGCGAACATCACTGGTGAGAATGTTAACGGCTATACATTCGCGGGAACAGCGGAGCCACATTCAACCATTACAATTCGCGCCACAGATGGAGTTAACCCAGCCGTGGAGGCGAGGATTACCACGGGTGAGAATGGTGATTTCCGGACAAATCTCGATTTATCAGGTCTAAATGATGGAACGATTACGTTTACTGCAACCGCCACTGATGAAGCTCAAAATAGTTCGAAACAGCAGCAGGTTACGGTAACAAAGGACACATTCGTCGGTGGGCCTGTTCTTGATACAAGGCAAACGATTACGACGCAAAATGCCAATAGCTATACGTTGGTAGGGATGGCCGACCCGGGCTCGACAGTACAAATTGTTTTATCTGACGGAGTAAATCCTGAGCTGACAGTGGAGGCTGTTGCGAATGACAGTGGTGAGTTTCGGACAAATGTTGACCTTCGCGCCTTGAATGACGGGGAAATTTTTATCACGACAAGTGCAATCGATGAACACGGAAATCGTAGTGAGGTCGAGCAAGCCACCTTAATCAAGGAAACGACTCTTGCGCCACCAGTGATCAGCAATACGGAGATGATGAATAGTAAAAATGAAGCGAGCTATCACATTTTTGGTGTGGCACAGCCGGGGGCAACTGTTGATATCACGGTGTCTGATGGGGTGAATCCTGATATTATCACATCGACAACCGCGAACGAAAACGGTGAGTACAATATCGCAGTTGATGTGAGCGCCTTGCTAGACACGAGCCTAACGATTTCCGCGTTTCAAACAAGCGCGGCGGGTATTACAAGTAATGTCAGCAATAGTACAGTTGAAAAAGATACGCAAGCGCCAACTGCGCCGATTTTTCACAACGATCATTTCATCACTACAGAAAATCAGGCAAACTACGAGTTGCTCGGAAAAGCTGAGGCAAATACGGACCTCCAAATTCGCATCTTTAACGAAAATGGCCAGGAAAAAACGGTCACTGCAACCACAAATGAAAACGGGGAATACCGTGTGCCAGTTGACCTAACGAAATTTTTGGATGGGGATTTGTCGTTTGAATTGACCCAGGTGGACCAAGCAGGGAATGTGAGTCCTGCAGTAACGAAGACATTGATCAAGGATACGGTGGGGCCAAACGCGATTCAAATGGAAACTCCACTGCCGATTTTTTCGGACAATGTTCTAACGTATCCAATTCGAGGTGTAGTAGAGCCACATGCTACAGTGGTCGTGGAAATTTCTGACGGTGTCACTGCGATTACGAAAACGGTTGAAACGGATGGCGAAGGCAGATTTGAGGAAATCTTTGCCTTGGGTACGCTCAGGGATGGCGAACTCACAGCTACATTCCGTGCGACCGATAACGCGGGTAACGTTGGTGAAGCGCAAACCTTTACCCTTGAAAAAGATACATCAGCACCGGCTGGTGTGGTGACGAATCAGCCTACCTATGTCAACAGCGGGAACCAGTCCAATTTTACAATTACGGGCTCGAGCGTTGAAGAAGGCGCAACGGTTGAGATGGTTGTGAGTGATGGCACGACAACGGTGAGGCAGACCGTTCAGGTTGTAAACGGAGCTTTCGGCGCCAGTTTTAACCTGTCAGGGCTGAAGGATGGGACGCTGACCTTTGAAGCGCGACAAACTGACCGTGCTGGAAATAGAAGTATCGCTGAAGCGACAACCATTGTGAAGGATACGGTAGTTGAAAATGCGCTCGCAACGAAAAATGGCTTCCGTTACGAAAACCTGCAGTACATTTATACCGTCATTGGAACCGCTGAAGCAAATGCAAAGGTGGAAGTTTCCCTCTTTGATGCCGATAAAAATGTGCTTGTAACGCGAATTGTGAATGCGGACGAGAATGGATTTTATTCCGCAGATGTATTTGTCGACAATGCTTCCAAGGTTGCATCGGCATCTGTTACTCAAACCGATGTCGCTGGAAATACGAGTGAGGTGACGAATGTTTCATTAAGCTCGTACACAGTCACGCAGGGTGATTCCTTGTATGCCGTGGCGAAGCGTTATAATACAACAGTCGATGCACTGATGTCGCTGAACAATTTGACGAGTGACACGATTCAGTCGAACCAAACATTGCGCCTGCCAATAACGGCGAGTGAAGTTGTCAATCTTGGGTACATGTATTTTGGAAATACGAAGCAATATGTGAATACCGTAAATTCGACGGGGCATGCGGTGAACATTGTGTCGCCAAGCTATTTTGATATCAATACAGATGGAACGCTGAAGCTCACTTACCAGGTCGACCCTAATTTTATCGAAACCATGCACCGACAAGGAATTCGTGTGGTTCCATTTTTAAGTAATCATTGGAACCGTGATGTCGGTCGTGCGATGCTTGCAAACAAGGAGCTTGCGGCCGGGCAAATTGCCGATGCGATCGCGCGCTACAACTTGGATGGGGTCAATGTTGATATTGAAAATGTGACCGATGCTGACCGCGCAAACTATACGGAATTTGTAAGGTTGCTGCGTGAAAAAATACCGCCGACAAAGGAAGTGTCGGTTGCGGTGGCAGCGAATCCAAATGGCTGGGCAGCAGGCTGGCATGGGTCGTATGACTACACAAGTCTTGCGAAGTATGCGGATTATCTCATGATTATGGCGTACGATGAGAGCTATCAGGGAGGCGACCCTGGCTCGGTCGCAAGCTATTCGTGGGTTGAGAAATCAATCCAGTATGCACTCGCGCAAGATGTTGCGCCAGATAAAGTTGTCCTTGGAATCGCACATTTCGGACGCTATTGGATTGAGGGTCAAAGCTATGGAGGCTTCGGAATTTCGAACACGCACGTTCAGACGATGATTGACCGCTATAATGGGACCGTTGTGTTTGACGAAGTAAGCAAAACACCAAAAGCGATTGTCACGATTAAAGAGGACGATCCCGTGACATATGTAAATGGCTCTCAGCTTTCTCCGGGAACCTATACGATATGGTTTGAAAATGAAGAGTCGATAGCTAAGAAGCTTGAGCTTGTCGGCAAATATAACATTCGCGGTGTCGGCAACTGGAGTCTCGGCCAGGAAAACAAAAATGTCTGGAACAGCTACACAACGACATTGCCAAACACGGTTCCTGTCGTGTCGCCAGTATATACGGGGCCAGCCCAAAACTATAAAACGTACACCGTATCGGCAGGCGATACGCTCTGGGGAATCGCCAATCGAAACGATACGACTGTTAGTGAATTGCGGGAAGCAAATGGCCTAACGACGGATTCGCTTTTTGTGGGCCAAGTCTTACGGATTCCGACGGACGAGGCAAGTGTAGTCACACCACCTGCTATGACGGCACCTGAAACTGGCACAACTGCACCCGTGTATACGGTGAATTATACAGTAGTAGCGGGCGATACGCTGTCAGGAATTGCTGTTAAAAATGGCACGACCGTGACCGCCATTAAAAATGCTAACAACTTAACATCGGACATGATCTACGTCGGGCAAGTATTAAAAGTGCCAACAAATGTTGTCGTTCACACAGTGGCATCCGGCGAAACCCTGTACAGTATCGCCAAGCGATATAACACTACCGTTGCCAACATTAAAACAACCAACAATCTAACAAGCGATATACTCAGTATCGGACAAACGTTGAAGATACAGGTTTAGTTTATGAGGACCCGAATGCCTTTCGTGGGCATTCGGGTTTTTGGTAGTGGAGTGAATTTGGGCTAGTGGCAGTATTTTGAGAGTAGCGGCAGTAAATCTGGATTAGTGGCAGTATCCGTATCCTGGCTAGTGACAGTAATTTTCAAACAGTGACAGTATTTCTGGGATAGTGGCAGTATTTTGAGATTAGTGACAGTAAATCGACGGTTCGTTTACCTCACAAAAATTTAAGCGAAAGTGCTATCGGCCATAAACTCATTTTATCAGCCATATTTTTCGATTATCAGCCGAAAATTTCATTTATTGGCCGTAATTTTTAATTATTAGCCGTAAACCTTCATTTCAGTTTTTAGATTGTCTTTATTTTAATAAAAACCATCATTCACAACTGCTGATCGCAAGGTAAAATGCAGTTTTATCGCCGATTTAATTAAAATATTACCAATAGCATGAATTTATCGCCAATAGGCTACATCGCCCACTGAATTATCCAAAAAATGTGATATGATAGTGTCATAGGATATCAGAGAAGGGTGAATAATTTCATGAAGGTAGCGGGACGGAATAACCAATGTACGTGCGGAAGTGGGAAAAAGTATAAAAGATGCTGTGGACGGTCTGCGGTAGTTTCCATTGATCAAGTCGTTGAGAATGAACTGAACGATGTCCAACATGATATGTTCCAGTACGCCATTCATTTGTATGATGAGTTTTTTGATGATGTTTTGGATGAGTACGGTGATATTTTTGATGAGCTACCAGATGATGTGTACGAGTTATTTTCATTCTTTTCACGCGTTTGGATCATTAGTTCGATTCCGGCTGATGGGAAAACGATTTTAGAAGAGTATGTCGACACGTACGGTCCAAAATTTAGCCGCCCGCGGACACGCGACCTTTTACAGAGATGGAAGGCAGCAAGACCTTCTGCTTATACGGTAACTGAAGTTGATGAGCGGAGAACGTATATGACGGTTCGGGATATTTTTACGGAAGATGAGCATCAAGTGCGCATTTATGAGACGGAGACAGATGTGGAAGTAGGCTATTTTGTGTTCGGAATGTTACTGCCTGCAGGAGCGAACTCAATCTTTTTCCCGACATTTCTGGAATTGCCAACGGAATTTGCGGGCGATATGCGTACTATGATTCTCGAACTCTATAAACAAAGCGGTGAGACGAGTCCGGTTGAATTTATGTCGAATGAATTTATCGATGTATTCATGACTTTTATGTTCGGAAAGGCGAGAATAACTGCGGATGATTACCAGTGGCAGACGCCAAAACAGCAAGAAGTCGCAGAAATGTTTCAGATTCGGATGAAAGAGTACGATTACGACGAGGATATCGTTGGAATTGGACTTTCGCTATGGCATAAATACTGCAAGCGCAAAAATCCAAGGATCATCAAAACGGGTATTTATGAGGCGGCTTTGGTCTATATGCTCGAAATGATATATCCGTACGAGGGTCTTTCTACACATGAAGAGCTTGCTGAAGAGTTTGATGTGTCACCAAGCAGCATCTCGACAAAATTTAGAGAACTCGAAAAAGTCCTTCAGGAAGAACTCGAGAAATACGATGAAATTATCAATGGCCCTGATATAGATGATGAATTTTTGTTCGATTAATAACAACCAATGACAATCCATTTGATGGGTTGTTTTTTTGTGGGTTAAAACTTTGTTAAGGTGAATTTTAGCAAAAAACGAATATGTAAAATTTTCTAAAAAAGGGGATTGCTATTTCTACTATCGCTATGTTAGCATACTTGTATACAAGTACTCATGTATTTCAAAATTCACTTAAGTAAGCAAACTATATTTTTTTAACTGCTATGAAAGGGCTTACTTGACAAAAAAGACCATTTTCTTGCAAAAAAAGGGTCCGTAACGGATTCTAGGTGCCAGGAAACACAGAGGAGGATATAAATGTATATTGCTTTTGAGGATATGAAGCATGAAGTTAAACAAGCATTTTTACGAAATGGACTTAGCGAAGAGCAAGCAGAGCTTTGTTCACAGGTGCATACGGAAAACAGTAGAGATGGAATTGAATCTCATGGCTTGAACCGTGTTCCTCGTTTTCTGAATTACGTTAAAAAAGGTTGGGTCAATCTTGATGCTGAGCTTGAATTACTGAACAGCTTCGGTGTTGTTGAACAATATGATGGACATCGTGGTATCGGTATTATCAATGCGAAAAAAGCTTCACAGCGCGCGATTGAATTAGCGAAAGAAAATGGTGTTGGAATTGTGGCTTTACGTAACACAACACACTGGATGCGCGGTGGTACATATATTCTAGATATGATTAATGAAGGATTAATGGGAATTAGCTGGACGAATACAGAATCTTGTATGCCAGCATGGGGATCTGCGAATCAAAACATCGGAAACAATCCAATCTGTATGGGTATTCCTAGAGAAGAAGGTCCATTTCTACTAGATATGGCTGCAAGCCAATTTTCTTGGGGTAAAATCCAAGTAACACGCCTTGCTGAAAAACAGTTACCATTTGCAGGTGGATTTGATTCTGAAGGTAATGTGACAACAGACCCAGGTAAGGTTGAGGACTCTGGAAGAATTATGCCTATGGGTTACTGGAAAGGCTCAAGCTTTGCGATTTTACTAGATTTATTTGGATCTGTTCTTGCGAACGGTAACACGACCGCTATGATGGATGAAATTAATCAAGGAAGCTGTACAGGGTGTTCGCAAATCTTCATGGCATTTGATCCAAAGCGCTTTATTACAGAGGAACAAATGGAATCGATTATCCAGGGCACCGTAGACCAACTAAAGAATAGTACACCAATACAAGAAGGTGCGACAGTACGTTATCCTGGTGAAGGTCAAGCAGCAGCTCGTGAAAGAAGTAAGACAGAAGGCATTCATGCAGACGATTCTGTTTGGGAAAAGGTTAAGAGTCTATAAGACTTTTACCTTTTTCAGCAGACATGTAGTGTGGAGAATTCACTCAATTGACAGCGCTTGCGGTTGATTTGTGATGAAAATTGCGGAGGTGTAGTAGACAACATGACTGAAAGAAAAGTGATTATTACAGATTGTGATCATGATAATTTTGATGCAGAGCAAACGGTATTTTCGAAGGCAGGTTATTCATTTGAATTGCTTCAGTGTAAGACGGAGGATGATGTGATTAACCAGTGCCAGGGTGCAGTAGCATTCATTAATCAATATGCACCGATTACAGAAAAAGTGTTTGCTAGTTTACCAGATTTGAGGTTTGTCGTGCGCTACGGAGTTGGTGTTGATAACGTCGACTTGAAAGCGGCAACAAAATATGGCGTTCAGGTTTGTAATGTGCCTGATTACGGAACGAATGAAGTGGCGGACCATGCATTGGCTTTAATGTTAGCGTTAACACGGAAAATTCCATTCATGAATCAGCTTGTAAAATCGGGTACATGGGATTATTCAAAAAGTATTCCGGTCTACCGCCACAGCGTACAAACTGTAGGAATCATCGGCCTAGGTCGGATTGGTACAGCTTTTGCTCATAAGGTTCATGCACTTGGTTGTAGGGTGATTGTGAATGACATTCATGAAAAAGAAACATATCCAGACTTTGTCGAGTTTGTTTCACTTGAAGAATTGCTTACACAATCAGATGTGGTTTCCATCCACTGTGCCCTAGACACGTCAAGAAATTTAATTAGTGAAAAAGAGCTTCAACTCATGAAGCCTTCTGCTTATATTGTCAATGTTTCCCGCGGCGGCATCATTGATGAGGATGCTTTAGATCGCGCCCTTGAAGAAAACTGGATTGCTGGAGCGGCCATTGATGTGGCAAAGTCGGAGCCAATGAGCGCGGATGCTACATTAATGAGACATGAAAACTTCCTGATTACGCCACATATGGCTTGGTATTCAGAGGAAGCAGCAGTTGAGTTGAAACGCAAGGTTGCAGAGGAAACAGTCAGATTTTTAAATGGGGAGCAGGTTCATTACGCTGTTAACCAACTAACCGTAGGTAGTAAATAAATTTAAATATATAGGAGTGAAGGGAAAATGAAAAAGGGGTTTAAATTATTTTCAATTCTTGCAGTAGCAATCCTTATGATGTCATTCTTGGCAGCATGTGGAGGAGGCGGCTCTGAGTCGGCTTCAAAGGGAGATTCCGAAGGTAAAAAGGATACAAAGGTTTTAAAACTAGGCTTTAACCAACCTGAAAATCATCCACAATTTCAAGCGATGGAAGAATTCAGTGAAAAGTTTTACGAAGAAACAGATGGCGCTTATAAAATTGAAATCTATCCAAACGAATTACTAGGCGCTCAGCGTGAAGTTCTTGAGTTAGTTCAATCTGGTACAGTTGCAATGTCAATCACACCAGGAAGTTTATTAGAAAACTTAAACCAAGATTTCGTTGTATTTAACTTACCGTATGTATTTGATTCTGTTGAACACCAACAGGCTGTTCTGAACAATCCTGATGTAACAGGTGAGTTATTCTCTTCTTTAGAAGGAAATGGTTTAACGGTTCTAGGTGGATTCCACGGTGGCGTGCGTAACGTCTATAACAGTGAGCACCCAGTTAATACGCCTGAAGATTTAGCGGGTATGAAGGTTCGTGTTATGGAATCTGATACAAATATCCAAATGATGAAGCTTATGGGTGGCGTTGGTACACCAATGGGACAAGGTGAAGTATATACGGCTATTCAGTCTGGTGTTATCGAAGCAGGGGAAAACAACGAGTTAATCTATAACAACTTAAAGCATGTTGAAATTGCACCATATTATTCTTATACAAAGCACTTAATGGTTCCTGACTATCTAATGATTAATGCAGATGTGTTAAAAGGCATGTCTGAAGAGCATCAAAAACTATTAAAAGAAGGTCTTACTTCAGCATTCGACCGTGAATTCGAATTATTCGCTGAGTTCGTTGCAGAAGCAAAAGCAGCAGCAGAAGAGCAAGGTGCTAAGTTTAACGATGTTGATATTACAATCTTCCAAGACGCAGTTGCACCATTATTAGAAGAAAAATTAGCAAATGATTTCCAAAAAGATCTATATGAAAAGGTACGCGAATTAGCTCAATAAAGTGAAACTACATGTAGGGGGCTGCTTTATCTCCCTATATGTTAGATGAGCCCACATGATGTGCGTTCTTAGTCTTTGTTCTTCATAATCGGGCAGTCGCTCCCCCTTACTCATTGACTTCAATTGAGGTCACCGATTATGGGGGATCATGCCTATTAATGCGGGATAAATAATGGAGTGATTATATGAAACTCATCAAAAGTATATTAGACAAAATATTAAGCGTAATCTGCATTATTTTGTTCGCGGCCATGGTAGTACTCGTTACTTGGCAAGTTATTACTCGGTTCATTTTTAACGATCCGAGTGCTTTTTCAGAAGAGCTTGCGAAGTACTGCTTTGTGTGGCTCGGACTGTTTGGAGCAGCATTTTTATTTGGGGAAAATGGTCATATGGCGATGGACTTTATCAAGGATAAATTTCCAAGACCACTTAGACTGGGTGTTGAATTATTCATTCAGCTTGTCATCATCGCATTTGCTGCGATTGTTCTCGTCAAAGGTGGAGGCAATGCCGCTGAACTAGCATGGAATCAAGTTAACCCAAGTCTTAAGCTTCCGATGGGCTATTTATATTTGGGGATTCCAATAAGTGGTGCCTTTATCATTTTCTATGCTATTAATTGCATCTATTTAATTTTAGCGAAAAAGCAAACTTTAGAAGAGCAGCAGCAATAACTTCTTTTGTAGGAAGGAGATCGAATATGGATCCGGTCGTTATTCAAGCGGCACTGATTATGTTGATAGGTTTAGTTATCCTATTACTTATTGGTGCACCTATTAGTATTGCAGTTGGGATTCCTTCCGTATTGGCAATGTTTTTAATTGTTGACTTTGATAACGGAATGCTAACCTCAGCCCAACGTCTTTTTACAGGAATTAATTCTTTCCCACTACTTGCCATCCCCTTCTTCGTCCTTGCTGGGGTGATCATGAATAATGGAGGAATTGCAACAAGATTAGTAAACTGTGCCAAGGTTCTAAGTGGTCGTATGCCTGGATCTCTTGCGCAGACAAACGTATTAGCTAACGCTATGTTTGGTTCTATTAGTGGATCCGCTGTTGCAGCTGTTGCAGCGGTAGGTACGTCCTTAACACCAGAAATGGAAAAGGATGGATACAAGCGTGAGTTTTCAGCGGCGGTTAACGTTGCATCTGCTCCATCTGGAATGCTTATTCCCCCAAGTAATACATTAATCGTGTTCTCCTTAGTTAGTGGAGGTACGTCCATTGCAGCCTTGTTCATGGGAGGATATATCCCTGGTATTTTATGGGCACTTTCTTGTATGGTTGTTGCATTTTTTATAGCAAAAAAACATGGATACCGAAGCTCTGAGCGAGTTTCTTTAAAAGTAGCACTTAAGACAATTCTTGATGCGATTCCAAGCTTGTTACTGATTGTTATTGTAATCGGAGGGATTATCGGAGGGATTTTTACTGCTACTGAAGGGGCAGCGATTGCGGTTGTGTATTCTCTGTTATTATCATTCATTTATCGAGCAATTAAAATCAAAGACCTACCAAGAATTATTTTAGAATCAACAAGAACAACTGCTATGGTGACTTTGTTAATCGGTGTTTCATCCATCATGTCATGGGTTATGGCTTTTACCAATATTCCAGGATTAATTGCGGATACTTTATTAGCTTTAACGGATAGTCCTATTATCATTCTATTAATCATGAATATTGTGTTATTAATTGTGGGTACGTTTATGGACCCAACTCCTGCGGTTCTTATTTTCACACCAATCTTTCTACCGATTGTAATGGACTTTGGAATGGACCCTGTTCATTTTGGAATCATGATTGTTATGAACCTATGTATTGGAACCATTACACCACCAGTCGGAAACGTTTTATTCGTTGGGGCGAAAGTTGCCAATTTGAAAATTGAAAATGTGATTAAGCCATTACTACCTTTCTTTGGAGTATTGATCATAGCCTTATTGCTTGTCACATATATTCCACAACTTTCACTCTGGCTTCCAAGTTTGTTTGGCTTGTAAATCTATGAAACTTTAATCTGTAGAAATAAGATTCATCTAAGTTAAGACTGAAAAAAGGAGTGCTAGAATTGAAGGCAATCGTGTATGAAGGACCTCAAACAGTAAACGTCCAAGAAAGAGAAATGCCCGCAGTAAAGGAAGGCTGGGCTCTAATTAAGGCCTCGCATGCTGGCATTTGCGGTACAGATTTAATTATATATGGCGGCACGCACCCACGTGCTGCTGCTCCCCTTATTCCGGGACATGAATTTTCCGGGACTATCGTAAGTGATCATCCGACCCTAAAGCCAGGAACCCCAGTAACAGTGAATCCATTACTTAGCTGTGGTACATGTCCACCATGTCAATCTGGTCAGGCTCATGTGTGTGAAACCTTACAATTGGTTGGTATTGATTGTGACGGAGGCATGGGGGAATATGTTCAAGCTCCGATTGATAAAATTATTCCACTACCAGAAGGTGTTTCCCTTAAGCTTGGTGCGCTCATGGAGCCAATTGCAGTAGGTGTCCACGCAGTAAGACAGGTTGGATTTGTACCAGGAGACGAAGCCCTCGTTTATGGAGCTGGAACAATAGGTCTATGTGTGGCTCTTTCATTAAAAAACCTTGGTGCGCGTAGAGTTGTGATCGTTGAAACAAATCCTGACCGCATTAAAAAGGCCGAGGAACTAGGTTTTACAGCGATTCATTCACTCACCCAAGATGTAAAGGAAGTTGTATTAGCTGAAACAAACGGCAGTGGCTTTGACTTTGTCTTTGATTGTGCAGGTCACCCGGCAGTAGCAACTCAAGTGACTGAAGTTGTAAAAGTAAGGGGCACAGTTGTAATCGTTGCTTCCTATAAAAATCCTGCTGCTCTTCAATTGCAGCAAGGAATGTTCAAAGAACTTTCGATTCGATTTGTTCGCGTTTATACACATAAAGATTTTGAAATCGCAGCTGAATTAGTAGCGAAAGAACCAAACTTTGAAAAAATCATTACACATGTCCTCCCACCTGAAGAAGCACAAAAGGGATTTGAGCTGTTAACAACTCCTTCTGATGCTGTTAAGGTCATGTATCATTTCGAATGAGGTGAGGAAAATGAATAAATTATTTGATTTAACCGGAAAAGTAGCTGTTGTCACAGGTGGTACGCGTGGTCTTGGTAAAGACATTGCCATCGGGTTAGCAAGTGCAGGGGCAGATGTCGTTGTTGTGGCGCGTACGATAAAAGATGAGGCTCTTGAAGAAATCCGCAGCCAAGGTGTGAAGGCAGTCGGAATTTCATACGATCTTGGTGATGTTGATGGGCTTGATGGGTTAGTTGAGCAAATCATCGGGGAAATGGGCAAAATTGATATTTTAGTCAATAATGCGGGAGTTCAACGAAGACATCCTTCAGTTGAATTTCCAAAAGAAGATTGGGATCTCGTTATGGATGTTAACGCAAATGCTGTCTTTTTCCTTTGTCAAAAGGTTGGCAAGCATATGATTGAACAAGGTAAAGGTAAGATTATAAATTTAGCATCCATGCTTTCGTACTTTGGCGGCTTTACGGTACCTGCCTACGCAGCAAGTAAGGGCGCGGTCATGCAATTTTCAAAAGCATTGGCCAATGAGTGGGCAAAGCATCGTGTGAATGTGAACTGTATCGCTCCAGGCTATATGGCAACTGAAATGAATTCAGCATTAATTGCGGACGAAACACGCAATAAAGAAATCTTAGCTCGAATTCCAGCAGGACGTTGGGGTACTGGTGAAGATCTACAAGGAGCTGCTATTTTCTTAGCCTCAGATGCATCCGACTATCTTCACGGATTTACAATAGCAGTCGACGGAGGCTATCTAGGCAGATAATGGGACACGAGGACCCTCGTCCCAGGAAAAAATTGGTGGGACAAGGGACCTGTCCCTCTGACCCAATAGGGAGGTTAAAGTGATATGGGATTAGAAAAAGTTCGTTGGGGCATTATTGGTTGCGGGGATGTCACTGAAGTGAAAAGTGGGCCTGCGTTTCAAAAAATTGAGAACTCGGAACTAGTTGCCGTTATGCGCAGAACGGGTGCGCTTGCAAAGGATTATGCAGAACGTCATCATGTCCCAAAATGGTATGATGATGCGGATGCACTAATAAATGACCCTGAGGTTGATGCCGTCTATATCGCCACACCACCTGCCTCACACAAGGAATATGCGATTATGGTTGCACAAGCAGGCAAACCAGTGTATGTAGAGAAACCGATGGCGTTAAATAGTGCGGAGTGCGAGGAAATGATCGCAGTTTGCAAGGAAGCAGGAGTACCATTATATGTTTCCTTTTACCGTCGAGCGATGCAGAGATTTTTAAAAATCAAGGAACTAATTGAATCGAATGCAATTGGTGAGGTTCGTTTTGTGAAAACGACTCAATATCAAAAGGTAGCTGAAGATTTTTTGGACAAGGACAATCTACCATGGCGTGTTCAACCGGAACTAGCGGGTGGAGGATTGTTTTTTGATTTAGCGAGCCATACCATTGATATATTAGACTTTTTACTAGGTCCGATTGCAGAAGTACAGGGCTTTGCGTCCAATCAAGCTGGACATTACCCTGCTGAAGATATTGTAACGGGCACTTATTTGTTTGAATCAGGCGTCCACGGAACAGGCAGCTGGTGTTTTTCCGCCTTTGAAAATGTAGATATGAATGAAATCATTGGCAGTAAAGGAAAGCTTTCTTTTTCCACTTTTAGCAATGACCCGATTATCCTTACAACTTCTAAAGGCACAGAGGAATGGAGCTTTGAACAGCCAAAGCATGTTCATCAGCCGTTGATTGAAACGATCGTTGCAGAACTTACAGGTGTAGATGCAAATTGTTCATGTACGGGTGAAACGGCCTTAAGGACAAGTAAAGTCATGGAAGAATTGGTGAAGAATCATTACAACGATTAATGGCGATCTCGCATTGGAGGAATCATTGTGATTATTGATAAATTAGCAAATGCTCATTTGTATGAAGGTGTGCGACCACGTTTGAAAATGGCACTCGACTATTTACGCGAAACGGACCTAATGGAACTTCCTGTTGGGGAATACGAAATTGAGGGCGATAGGGTTTTTATCCAAATTCATGAATATGAAACAAAAGGAATCGAAGAAGCGCGTTTTGAATGTCATTCTCGCTATGCTGATGTGCAGTACATCATTCGTGGTGAGGAGAAAATGGGATATACAAATATCGAGAATACAAGAGTTGTAGAAGAGTTGAAGGAGAGAGATCTTTACTTCTTGGAAACGAAAGCAGAGGACCGCGTTCTTGTGAAAGAAGGCATGTTCGCTCTCTTTACACCAGAGGATGCTCATATGCCAGGGATGTACACAAGCGCACCGAAGCCAGTAAAAAAGGCTGTTGTTAAAGTGCTTTGGAATGAATAATAGGACCTATTGGCAGAAAAATGAGGTGAAAGCGCTTTAACTCCTCTTGCGAAAGGATATTCTTTAAATTATCCTAAAGATAGAAGATTGAAAGGTGGGAGGATATTTGGAGCCTGTTACGGATTTACCCGGTGCTTCATTGGGAGAAAAAATAGCATACGAGCTTCGCTTAGAAATTATTAACGGTACGATTAAAAATGGTGAGACGTTATCGGAAAATCAAATCGCTTCTAAATTTGGAACAAGTCGATCGCCTGTAAGAGAGGCATTAAAAATCCTGCAACACGAAGGTTTAATTCGACTTGAAAGAATGGGCGCTATTGTACAAGGTCTAACCCCTAAAGGGATGAGTGAGTTGTATGATGTACGGATTCTCATCGAAAACTTTGCCATTAATAAACTTTTAGCTGATGATTGTGAAACAACGGTTCAAAAGCTTTCTGTCACCATTGATAAAATGGAAATGGCAGCTAAGCACGGAAACTATATGGAGTTTGCTTATTATGACTTACAATTCCATGAGACCATTATAGTGGATACGGGTCATGATAGAATTTTACATTTGTGGAATAGTATCTGCCAAATCATATATGCGGCAATGCTAGTTGCAACTGAAAAAAGATTTTCTTCGAATGCCCATGAAATTGAACCTTTATTAAAACAACATCGGGATATAGTGCATTTCCTAAGTTCTAGGGACAGCCAACAAATTAATAAAATATTAAATGAGCACTTTGAAGATATGATTGATAGTGTTGGAAAAAGTATTTCAAAAGGAGAGTAAGTATCTGAATACAGGAATGGCTACGGAAAGAATCTCTACGACTTTCAGTTCAGTACAACCTGTTAGGATACTTTTTTAAATCATAAGTTGTCGACAAGTATACAAAAATGCAACGTAATGCTGACTCAATAAGGAGGATGAGATATGAAAGCGATCATGATAAATAAACCCTTTGAGGTGGAAATCAAGGAAGTACCAAAGCCAGAGATTACAGACAGTAAAGACGTTATTATCAAAGTCATCGCTGGTGGGATTTGCGGTTCAGATGTTGGAATCTACAATGGTTCAAACTCGCTTGCGACATATCCACGATTAATCGGCCATGAATTTGGAGGAATTGTGGAATCTGTTGGCAGCGAGGTAAAGAAGGTTAAAGTGGGCGACTTAGTCGCTGTTGATAATGTCAATAGCTGTGGAACTTGTTACGCTTGCCGTACAGGCCATCACAATGTTTGCTCCACTGTGGAAGTAACAGGTGTACATCGCGACGGTGGCTTTGCTGAATATGTAAAAACAACCGAAGAAAATGCTTATAAGGTAAACAAGGATACTACTAACCCACTTTATGTATCTCTAGTTGAACCATACTCAATTGGTGTTGAGGTGAATGAACGTGGCCGAATCACAAAAGGCGACAAGGTGTTAGTTATGGGTTCAGGCCCGATCGGGGTTGCTGTAATGCAAGTGGCTAAATCACGCGGGGCAGAAGTAATCATGACGGACCTTGTGAACAACCGTTTAGAGCGTGCAACGGATATGGGGGCAGACCGAGTGGTAAATGTTCTTGAAGAGAGCTTAGCCGAAGCGATTAAGGAGTTTACCGATGGAGAGGGAATACCAGTAATTGTCGACTCCGTTTGTTCACCGAGAAGTTTAGAAGAGGCATTGGAATTGGTTTCTCCTGCAGGTCGAATCGTTGCATTAGGGACGGGTAACAAACCGTCAGAAATTCCACAAGTCGCTTTTACAAAAAAAGGTGTCGATGTAGTCGGATCGCGTCTAAATAATTATCGATTCCCACATGTCATCGAATTACTAGAATCAGGTGCCATTACACCTGAGAAAATGCATACACATACCTTTGAATTTACTGATATCAAAGCAGCTTTGGAAGAAGTCATTAACAATAAGGATGAGGTTTGTAAGGTTGTATTGACTTTTTAATGGAGTTATCTGTAGTACGAAAGAACCATCCTTCATTGAAGTAACCTGCCATTAGTACCATTTTTACAGAAAATAAAGGAATTTGTCGATTTCTGTGTAATTTGTACTATGAAGCTACTAATGGGAGGGTTCGTAATGAGGAATTTTGTCAAAGTTTTGGGAATCGTGCTTGTGTTGTTAATGCTTGTACTACCTGGAAATACTGCATCTGCCCATGGGGATGGGACAGATTGCGGATGTGGGGTAACCCCTTTGCAAGGGGCGGAGCGGAATAAGGCTGTTGCAAACACATTGAAGTTGACTGAGTTTTCGAATGTGAAATCAGACCTAGGCAAACGGGGCTTTGAGTTTGCTGGGGCAAATCAGGTGATAGCAGTCACGATGCCAGGTCCTGCAGGAGTTATTTATACTATCGTTGCAGTTCCGTTTGTTCATGGTAATGGAGAAGTGCTGTTTGCAGGATTTACGAATGGAGAATACATGGGCGAACAACCGCCTTTAGCAGAATAATAGAGTTTCGCCCCCTGACAAATCGTTGGGGGTTTTTTGTTGAAATTTTGTCACAATTTTCCTTTGCAAAATTTGCTGAATAGTGTAAAATGGTTTTTAATTGGAAATTAAGAATGGTAGGTAAAAAGTATGAGTTCTGAACAGCTTTTAAAAATAATGGTAGACATTCAGAAAAAAGTAGAAGAAACAGCTTCTATTACAACTGAAGAAGTTATGCAGGATCTAATTGGTAAATTAAAAGATTGCCAGTCTGTATAATTTCATAAATATTGCTTATATGAAGTCAGAGGGTGAACTCTGGCTTTTTTGTGTTTATCTGAAAGTAAAACCCTTTCACAATCTCCTAAAATATGAGAATATAGATTTGTTGAGTATCTAAACAATTTAGGAGGAACTCAGATGACAAAGGTTCGTTTTGGTGTTTTATCAACCGCGAAAATTGCGAGAAATACATTGATTCCAGCGATGGAACGTGCACATAATGCAGAGGTTGTAGCTGTTGCGAGTGAAAGTGGGAAGGCGAAAGACTTTGCTGCTGAACTTGGCATTTCTAAACATTATGAATCCTACACAGAACTATTGAATGACCCTGAAATCGATGCGGTGTACATTCCGCTTCCAAACCAACTACATAAACAATGGGCGATCGAAGCAGCGAAGCACGGCAAGCATGTGCTTTGTGAAAAGCCAGCTGCATTAACCTCACAAGACGTTGAAGAAATGGCGGCTGCTTTTACAGAAAACAATGTGATTTTTATGGAAGCGTTCATGTATCAGTTCCATCCACAGCATAACCGTGTGAAGGAAATCATCGCGGCCGGCGAAATTGGGGATGTGAAGCTAATTCGCTCAACTTTCTCCTTTATCCATGATTTGAATTCTGGCAGCATCAAGATGCAAAAGGATCTTGGCGGCGGAGTGTTATATGATGTGGGCTGCTACTGCATCCATGCGAGTCGCTTGATTACGGGGGAGGAGCCGGTTGAAGTGAAGGCTACTGCTAACATTCATCCAACTCATAACGTCGACATTACGGCAGCGGGCACTCTGAAGTTTGAAAGTGGAGTGGTTGCGAACTTTGATGTAAGCTTTGAGCAACCATTTAAGGCGCAGTATGAAGTGGTCGGCACGAAAGGTTCGATTGTAGCGAAGCATGCATTCCGTCCAGACAATGAAGGTGGAAACGGTGTGCTTGTGGTGAACGGTGAAGGTGGCGGGCGTGAAGAGACGGTCCGAGGTGACCAGTACAAGCTTCAGGTGGAACATTTTGCAGAAAGTGTGCTTTCAAATAATCAGCCAATGTACAGCGTTGATGAAACGTTGAAAAATATGCGAGTAATCGAGCAGGCACTTGCTTCAGCTCGTAACTAGTAGTCAGCCCTCGGGCTGGCTTTTTTTGTTTCTTCCTCTTTTGGTTAATATTCCGCAAGCACTCTTTTGCCAAACTCCACTCAAGTCTACTAAAATTTTTCTATCATCATGTATATCTATCAAAAATCCGGCAATACTAGATTACTAGTGATGGAACGTAATAGAAGGAACCAAGAGAACCGTCCCCATGGTTCCCAAAAATGGAGGGATTTAATGATGATGAAGGTGAATGTGGAGTTGCCTGAGGTGCTGCCTTCGAATAAGGAAGATTTTATGAAATTGTTGCTAGACTTAGTGGTAAAAAAGTAATAGGAATTGTGATGTGGTGTATTGTTGAAGAGTAGAAAAACTTATATACTAATAGAAGAAAACGTATATCAGAATCGGGCAAACTCTCCGAAAGGATTGGACGCAAAGCTAAGGGTCTACAGTACACTGTACCATGATCGCCTAGCCGCCAATAATCTACGCATGTTGGGCCATTCTTTTAGTGATTGGTCTTATTTTTTTGCCTGATTTTCTACTAATCAACGAGGAAGAGGTACCATAGATGAAAAGTATTCGAACGAGGTTATTTGCTAGTTTTTTTGCCATTATCATCCTTTGTATAGGTTTAGCGACCTATAATTACATAGCTGTGTCCAATATGAATCAGAAGACGGACGATGTTGTGTCTGAGGAACTCTCCGTTTTACTTGAATATGATAGTTTGAAATACAATATTGCCCAGAGTATAGCGCTTGCGAGGGCGTATGTGCTTTACGGTGATATTTCCTATAAAAATGAATATGATGTCTATTCGGTAGAATTTGATCTAACGGATCGAAAATTAAGTGCGATGAAGATAAAAGAGGTTGAAGAGCTTATAAGGGAAATGAAAAATTGGCGTGAATTAATGAAGGAAAAAGTTTTCGCCCCTTATGATAGCGGAGATACCGAGCTTGCGATGCATAATTTACAGACGTATGTCCAGCCGAAGTCAAATGCGTTGATGGAACAAGTAAAAAAGCTTTCTGATGATCGTGAAAGACAGATCGTCTCAACTGGAGCGGACGTTGTGAAATATGGTCAATCAGTGAACTTTGTAGGACTTGTGGTCGCAGCAGCTGCGCTTATTTTAGGAACAGTGATTTCCATTTATACCTCCGTAGTGATTGCTAGACCTGTGAAAAGTGTCGCAAGTCGTATGAAGGCGATTTCCAATGGCAATCTTCAATCGGAACCAATTAAAACGAAACTCAAAGATGAAATTGGCCAGCTTGTTTTAGCGGTCAATGAGATGAATGAAAATGTAAAAGGCATGGTCAAGAAAATGGCGGTCGTTTCCGACAATGTCACGGGTCAAAGTGAAGAATTGACCCAGTATGCGGATGAGGTTATGGCAGGTAGTCAGCAGATTGCAGTCACAATGGAGGAGCTTTCACGAGGTGCAGAAGACCAAGCGACATCTGCTACTACATTGATTGAAAAAATGTCCACGTTCTCGGACGAAATCATGCAGGTTGCGGTTAAGGGCGATAGCATCAAGGTCCAATCACAAGGCATGCTTGCGATGACAAACGACGGCAGCTCGTATATGGAAACATCAATCCAACAAATGACTAGCATCCATGAAAAAATGAAGCAGTCACACGCGCTGGTTGTTGGTCTGGATCATAAAACAAATGAGATTACGAAGCTTGTTAAAGTGATTCAGGAGATTGCGGGGCAAACAAATCTCTTAGCATTAAACGCAGCCATCGAGGCGGCCCGCGCAGGTGAACATGGAAGAGGATTTGCGGTTGTCGCCGACGAGGTTCGAAAGCTTGCTGAACAGGTTGGCAGCTCGGTCTCAGAAATCACGGAAATTGTAAAAGGCATTCAAAATGAATCAAAGCAGGTTGTTCAATCCTTAGATGACGGCTATCAATCCGTTGAAGAAGGCACCAACCAAATTCAAACGACCGGTAAAACCTTTAATGAATTGAAACGGACGATTGAAGATATCGGTTCACAAATCGAGGCAATGTCAAGCTCGCTATACGGGGTACTTGACGATACAAAAGAAATTAGCGGAGCCATCGAAGGAATCGCGGCTGTCGCAGAAGAATCAGCTGCAGGCGTTGAACAAGTATCCGCAACCGCCCAGCAATCCAGCAGCTCCATGGAAGAAGTCGCCAAAAGCGCCAAACAACTCGAAGAAAACGCCGGCGAACTAAACCAACTCATCCAAGCCTGGGACAAATAATGGGACTTAAGGCTCTCATAGAACAGGCCCAATCTCCCGGCAGCCGATGTAACTTCCTCTGGGACAAAGGGACAGGTCCCTTGTCCCAGTTGGCTGATGGACTCTTTGACAGGTGACATGGTATATTATAGAAAAAAAGGAAGAGAGGAACTCACGCGGTGTTAAATATCGGGGACATTCTTTTTCAATTATTTGCACTTCTCGTTCCAATTAGCTTTATTGCCGTACTCGTTTATGTGGTCCGTTTTTCAAAACGAGTAAAACGAATGGAAACCAAGCTAGACGAAATATCGAAAAAAGTAGAGTAGGACTTGGGAGATGATCCCAGGTCTTTTTTCTTGATGGTGTTGATGGCTTGTTTTTAGCATAGAAAAAGGATGCCGGGGTCGGCATCTTTTACTTTTTTACACTTACTTTTACATTCCGAAACATGAATTTGGTTTTTTCCTGTTTGTTCGTAAGCACCATCGCGTCGATTTGGGAGGTGGTATCCTGCAGTTCGACCTCAAGCTGGATCGTTCGCCACGGATCATGTAAACCAATAACTGGGGATACTGTCTCAGCTAAAAAAGTTCCTCGCGCATCAGTCTCATCCACAAGCAAGTAAACGGCGGCTTCGCCCTTCACCTGCACCTCAAATACAATCGTTTCTCCACCTTTCACCCCTCTTGGTGAAAAAACAAACCCTTCGTTTTCCTCAGCGCCACTCGTTTTTACCTCAAATGTACCATCCTCGACCTGCACGACCGTTGCACTCACACCAAAAAACGGTGACTTCTTCTCCGCAGCAGAAGCAGGCGAAACCGAAAGAAACAATAATGCTATACAAAGTAAAAATTTAAATTTCATGATAAGGACCTCCTTTGGAACAATGACCATGTCTCATTAGTATGTGGAAAAAGGAGGAAAACATGTAAGACACAAAAAAACAACCGGTATCGCAACCGGTTGTTAGTTTTTAAATCCAAGATGGTGGTGGGACAAGGGACCTGTCCCTGTGACCCACGGAACTCCGTGACCTATCTATTCGATTTCTAGGTGTTTTTTCAAGCGGGATGAGACGGCTTGGCGTTCGTCTTCGGAGACGATCCAGTACCATGCGTCTAGGGTTTTGCCGACACCATCGATGCTGAATTGCTCGATGTTATGACGAGCTCCCTTATAGTTTGCCTGAATGGTTTTCATTTCGTCAAAGGAGATATCAGTTGTGACGTTATTGCCAAGTGCTCCGAGAATGTCATCGATTTTTGTAACTGAAGTGATGCTTGCACCTTTGTCGATAATCCCTTGGATAACCTGCTTTTGGCGATCTTGTCGACCGAAGTCACCACGAGGATCGTCATATCTCATTCGTGCATATTTAAGGGCTTCTTCCCCGTTTAGAGTTTGAGTTCCTTCAGAGAAGGATGCACCCTGATAAGAAAACGCAAATGTACTGTTCACCTGGACTCCGCCAAGGGCGTCAACGATTTGCTGTAGTCCTTCCATGTTAACCTTCACATAGTAATCAATCGGTACATCTAGGAAGTTCTCGACGGAATCAATCGTCATATCGACGCCACCGAATGCGTACGCATGATTGATTTTATCTTGAGTGCCTCTGCCAACAATTTCAACGCGTGTATCACGCGGAATGCTCAACATTTGCATGGAATTCGTATTTGGATTCACAGTAACCATAATTAACGTATCAGTACGCCCCTTGTCGCCCGAGCGTTCATCAACACCCATGAGCAGAATGGAAATCGGATCCTTTTTACTGATATCGATCTGTGTGGTTCGTTTGTCGGAAGGGCCCCGGTCTTCATGCATCTTTCCAAGCGTACTCGCCACAGATTGGTATAAATAAACGGCGTATCCACCGATTGCTAATAATAAAACAAGAAAAATCGATCCAAGAACTTTTGGCCATTTTCGTTTCGGTTTTTGTTTCGAATGGCGGTCAACACGACTCATTTCCATCAACACCTTTTTTAAGATTAGGATAATCAAAAACTGCACAATATATTAGACGTTTTATAAGCAGAAAAGGTTTCAGTTTTGGGACAAATATTGTCTGTACGGATCGAAATTTAGCGAAGGGTGCAAATTTATAAGCAAAAATGATAGATTTGAACGTCATGGATCAGATCTACGGGAGAATCCTAAAATCTATTAAAATTCCACTAAGGTACAAAATTTTCTAAATTTATTTTACATTTACCCAGTGTTGTGGTATTTTATAAAATAATTAGTCATATATTAGGATTAATTAAAGGAGGTGTCTACAAACGAAGGAATGCTGCTAGTTGATGAAGTGATTCAAGGGGTTTTTGGAAGAAAAATTGTTAAAGGGGGAAGAACATGAGTGGTCTAGATTGGGGAGTCATTATAGCATTTTTCTTACTTATGGTTGTCATTGGTTTTTGGTCTTTTAATAAAGTACAGGGGTCGAAAGATTTCTTCGTTGCCGGCGGAAAGCTTCCTTGGTGGTTAGGCGGTATTTCTCACCATGTCGGAGGTTATAGTGGCGCGGTGTTTGTGGCATACGCGGGCTTAGCTTACACGCATGGATTTAGTTTGTATGTTTGGTGGGCGATACCTATTGTTGTATCGGTTATTTTAGGCGCTTATATAATGGCCCCAAGGTGGTCGAAGTTACGAACTAAGCTTGATATCGAATCACCAACGGAATATTTAGCGATGCGTTACAATGTGCCAACCCAACAATTAGTTGCTTGGAGTGGTGTACTTGTAAAGTTATTCGATGTTGGTGCGAAATGGGCAGCGATCGGGCTTTTACTTAATGTGTTTACCGGAATCCCAATTGTTTATGGAATTCTATTATCTGGAATTGTTTCGTTAATTTATATTACAGTTGGTGGTATTTGGGCAGATTTATGGACAGATTTTGCACAGTTTATAGTTCAAATTATTGCAGGAATTGTCATGTTCGTTGTTGTTTTAAGTCAAATGGGTGGATGGGGATCCATAACTGGTATTTGGGATAAACTCCCACCTGCAAATAGTCAACCGTTCAATGAACCGTATACGCTTGGCTATGTGTTAGTTTTCGTATTCATCGTATTCTTCAGTTATAACGGTGGAACTTGGAACCTTGCCGCACGTTACATTGCGTCTCCTTCTGGGAAGGAAGCCAAGAAGTCAGCTCTTTTTTCAGGAATCCTATACCTTGTGTGGCCGTTGATATTATTTTTCCCAATGTGGGCAACACCACTTATTTTACCGAATCTAGAAGATCCTACACAATCATACGCACTACTCACCCAGGAACTATTACCAGCAGGATTAATTGGTCTTGTGCTGGCTTCCCTATTTGCCGCAACTATGTCGATGACTTCCTCAGATGCAAATACGATTTCAGCTGTTATTACAAGGGATATCCTCCCTGTCATGTCAGGTAAATTTAAAGGACTTGATCAAAGGACATCTTTAAAAATTGCAAGGATTGTTACATTTACGTTCACTTTCTTAACACTGATTATTGGGATTTTCTCAGATAATTTTGGAGGAGTGTTAGGGTTATTAATCTCCTGGTTTGCGGCGTTGGTTGGACCTGTTTCAATTCCAATGCTGTTAGGATTACTACCTGCCTTTAAGCACAGTGATTCAAGAGCTGCGATCTCTTCCATTATTGCAGGATTTGCCATGTTTGCCTTAACAAAATATGGGGTGGACTGGGCGCTATATGTTGAACTTGGGGCTCCAATCTTTACTTCAGGATTAATATTTATTGGTCTCGGCTTATTAAATAAAAATAAACCAGTTAAGCCTGAGATTGAAGATTTGTTATCGGCAATCAGTAAATCTGATGAAGAGTTAGCGAAGGATACAAAGAATATTACACCATCTCTATAAAAAGCAAGGAGATTCGTCATGGATACTCAACAACTTGTTAGTTTTTATAAAAAGGAAATTGAAGAAAACTTTTGGCCTTTTTGGGAAAAGGCATTTGATGATGGAACAGGTGGCGTTTTTACCTGCTTCTCTAATGATGGGAGCACATTAGTAAGTAAGGATAAATACACGTGGTCACAGGGGCGTTTTCTCTGGTTATGTTCCGAGCTCTATCGATTATCAGAACAAGGAAAAGTTAGTTTAAACAAACAATACTTAAAAGAAATGGCAGATAAGACGTATCATTTCTTAATAAACCACACGGTCATGAAAAATCAGCACGTTCTATATGCAGTAACTCATGATGGAAAGCCAATTAAGGGTCAAGAAGATATTAGTGTGTTTGCAGATTGCTTTTATGTCATTGGGGTTACTAAATATGCAGATGTATTTGCGGATGAGACGGCATTTGAACAAGCATATCAAGTCTATGAATCGATTCATCAGCGAATTGATCAAGGTCATTTTAGAACAGAACCCTATCCGATTCCGGTTGGCTATTCATCCCATTCCATCCAGATGATCATGCTTAACGTTGCCCAAGAGGTGGAAGAAACAGCTGAAAAATTTACCAAACCAGTTGTGAAAAAGGCAAAACAAATAAGCGAGAGAATCCTACAAGAACTCATTCTTGAGGATGGAAGAATAGTAGAGTTGAGACCAAAGGATTCGAGCAATGAAGACACTTTACTTGCGAATCACGTAAACCCTGGGCACGCTTTAGAATCAGTTTGGTTCCATGTTCATAGCCTCCATGAATGGGATAAAGAGGATCAGCATAAAAACCTACAAATTTTATCAAACGTAACACGGCAGGCGATTAAATTAGGTTGGGATGATGAACATGGAGGATTACTTCGGTTTGTAGATAAAAATGGAACAGAACCAGCGGGAAGGCTAATAAACGACCCGTATGAAAAATTAATTCTCGATACGTGGGATACAAAGCTTTGGTGGCCACATTCAGAGGCGCTTTACACTGTGCTATTGCTTTACAAGCATACAAAAGAAGAATTCTTTTTACACTGGTATAAAACGTTTTTTGAATATAGTTTTTCAACCTTTCCTAATCCAGACAAGGAAATAGGAGAATGGATTCAAATTCGGGATAGACAGGGTGAGCCGTTACAAAAAGTAGTCGCGTTGCCAGTCAAAGACCCCTTCCATATTCTCCGAAATTTTATTCTGATTTTGAAGTTATTTTGAAAAGGGGAATGAATCATGACTTTGCTTCTTGGAACGTATGAGATTGACATGACACCGCGGCTACCAGTTCAGTTGGCGGGATTTGCACATCGAGAAGGGAAGGCTATGGAGGTTCATTCTCCACTTTTTCTAAAAACCTATTATTTTGAACAAAATGGAAAGCCTTTTTTACTCTTCATTGGAGATGTCATTTGGTGGGATGATCAACTTGTGAATACATGGAGAAAAAGAGTGGCAGATGAGTATTCTGTAAAGGTAGCTTCCATTTGTTTTCATTCCACACATAACCATTCTGGTCCGCAAACAAGTGATGCTTTTACGAGTCTCTTAGGTGTCAGAGATCAGAGTTTTATAGAGTCATTGGAAGACATCATACTGAAAAGTGTTAAATGCGCCATCACCAACAAAGAACCAGTGACGATCGTGAGAAGGAAAACTTCAAGTGATATTGGTGTTTACCGTCGATTACAGTACGAAAATAAAATGGTGATGAGCCCGAATCCGAGTGTTCCAATCGACAAAGAGGTAACCATCATCACGTTTGAAAATAGAAAACAAGATATGAAGGCAATGTTGATTCACCACGCCTGTCATCCAACATCAACAGATGCAAATGTGGTCTCATCGGAATATACCGGAGTTTGTTGTGCGAGATTAAAAGAGACCTATCAACACGCAGTGATTGGCTTTTTGCAGGGGTGCTGTGGCGATGTTAGGCCAGCTTTAATAAAAGATCATACCTTTTTTAGGGGAAGCCTACAAGACATGGAGGCAATTGGGAACCAATTAGCAGAGGATATTATATCTGGGATAAACATAAGTGATGCAGAAATGATACATTCTGATAGATTAGAAGCTTATTCCTCCCAGGTTCCCTTACCCTTTCAAGAAGAGTATACCGTCAATGAAGAAATGGAACCCGAAGTTATTCGTATATGGAAACAACATATCGAACAGAATTGGCAAGATAAAAATAAAACACAACTAGAAATACAATATCTAGATATAAGCAGTAGGCTCCGTTTTATCTTTTTTAACGGTGAAATGGTTCAGCACTACAGTCAATACGTAAAAAAGATTGATTCAGGGGTTCTTGCCCTTGGATACAGTAATGGAATGATTGGATATATTCCAAGCCAAACACAGCTAATGGAAGGTGGCTATGAGGCGGAGGAGTTTATTTACTACTTTGGCTTACCGGCCCCTTTTCACATAAAAACGGAAAAAATAATCAAGAATGCAATCGATAACATACTAGAAGGTGAATGAAAGTGAATTTTAAAAAGAGTGGACAGAAGGATCAATTAACATACTACGTTTTTACAACGCGTAATGAAATGGGAGAATATGCGGCTCGCGATGTGGCGAACCAACTAGTAAAGTTACAGCAAAACCAAGCAGAGATACGTATGGTTTTTGCTGCAGCTCCTTCACAGAATGAGTTTTTGCAACATTTAATAGGTGACGACAGAATTAATTGGAATCAGATTATCGCTTTTCACATGGATGAGTATGTGGGACTTGATAAGGAAGCGCCACAGCTGTTTCAAAACTTTTTAAAAGAAAGATTGTTTACGAAAGTTCCATTCAAAGAGGTTCATTTACTTGATAGTTCAAATGAAAATGAAGTAGAACGGTACTCACAGCTTCTTCAAAAGCAACCAATTGATATCGTTTGTCTTGGAATAGGCGAAAATGGTCACATCGCATTTAATGACCCACCGGTTGCGGATTTTGAGGATGAAAAGGTTATCAAAAAGGTGGAGCTTGATGATATTTGTAGACAACAACAAGTCAATGATGGCTGCTTTTCCACGATAGAAGAGGTTCCTCTTTTTGCTTTAACGTTAACAATTCCTACGTTACTATCTGCGAAATACATGTACTGTATGGTTCCAGGCAGTACGAAACGGCAGGCAGTCTATCAAACTTTAAATGGGCCAATTAGTACGGAATGTCCGGCATCGATTTTGAGAACACATGAGAATGCTTATCTTTACGTGGATCAAAATTCATTTGGAGATGAACAACAGGATGGCGAATGAAAAACTTGTCATTGAAGGCATTCATTATAAAGAAGATTGCGGTGTCCGTATTGAGATTAGAGATGGAATGATTGAATCGATTGAACCGGCAGAAGTTGAAAACGAGACTTATCTTGCTCCGGGATTTGTTGACTTGCAGGTTAATGGATATATGGGGATTGATTTTAATTCACTTGCTACGAAGGAATCGGAAATTGAACGCGTTTGTTATCATCTGCTCGAGCAGGGTGTAACTTCCTTTTATCCAACTGTTATTACAAATTCGTATGAAAGTTTAGTAAAACTAGTGTGTATGATTTCAAGTGCTATTTCTAAGAACGAGCTTGTTAAGAAAATGATACCGGGGATTCATTTAGAGGGTCCATTTTTATCTATGGAAGATGGTCCAAGGGGAGCACATCATCTTGATTATATTAAGCAGCCAGATTGGGAGTTTTTTAAGAGATTAAATGAATCTGTGAATGGATTGATTAAAATTGTAACCCTATCACCGGAGTGGGAACATGCCGATGAATTTATAAAATCGGCTTCAAATTCTGGAGTGCTTATTTCAATTGGGCATACAAATGCGACGTCAGAGCAGATTCAAAGGGCAGTAAAAGCAGGCGCAAAAATGTCAACTCATTTGGGTAATGGAGCCCATGTCAAGCTGCCACGACACCCGAACTATTTGTGGGATCAGCTAGCGGAGGACGATTTAGCTGCAACTGTAATTGCCGACGGATTTCATTTGCCACCTTCCGTATTGAAGGTAATAGAGAAGGTCAAAAATGAGAAAATGCTCATCATCAGCGATAGTGTTGCATTAGCAGGTCTTCCTGCTGGTGATTACATAGCTTCTGTGGGTGGTGAGGTTACATTAACAGAGGAAGGTCGGCTTCATTTAAAAGGAGAACCGCGATTACTGGCTGGCTCGGCCCAAAGCATCCTCTGGGGTGTAAATCGGATTGTTCAAATGGGAATCACGGACTTACCGACAGCAATTGATAAAGCTTCGGTTTTACCTTCAACAATTATGAAGTTGAATCAGGCAAAAGGACTTCAAGTAGGAGCTCCTGCAGATTGCGTTTTATATGAAAAGCATAATGAATGGATGGAAGTGGTCGAAACGATAAAGGCTGGAGACGTTTTATATAAGAAAATAACAGTGTAGAAGGGGTAAATGGAATGAAGTATGCACTTGAATACTATGAAAAAGTAAAAGTTTATATGGATAAGGTAATTGAGACAGAATCAGCGAATATTATGAAGGCTGCCGATGTGGTGGCTCATCACATTAAGGAAGATAAAATTGTCTATGCATACGGGCCAGGTGGACACTCCAATTTAGCCTCCCAGGAATTATTCTTTCGTGCGGGTGGACTTATGCATGTGAGTGCTATTTTAGATGAAGGGACACTATTAAGTGGAGGGGCGCTACGTTCCATGGCAATCGAGCGAACACCAGGCTATGGAAAGATTGTGTTACATGATTACGGTTTGCAAACTGGTGATCTATTAATCATTATCAATGCCTACGGAATTAATGCTGCAACAATCGATGCTGCTCTAGAGGCAAAACGATTAGGTGTAAAAACAATAGGTGTATCCTCAAAGCAGCATGCCTTAGATACACCTGAGGGACATCCAGCAAGACACCCCTCAAAACAAAATCTTCATGATGTCGTTGACCTTGCGATTGACTCAAAAGTAGATGTCGGCGACGCCGTTATTGAAATTGAAAATCTGGAGCAAAAGGTAGGAGCGGTTTCGACCTTCGTGAACGCATTTATTTTAAATTCCATTGCAATGGAAGCCACCGCTAAACTAGTAGAACAAGGAATCCAACCGCCAATTTGGAAAAGTGGCAATGCGACTGGTGGGGATGAATGGAATAATCAGTTTATTTCACATTTTAAGCATAAAATTAGGAAACTATAACTTTATTCAGCAGATGTCCCTATTTCTAAAAGTGGGGGATGAATGTAAAAAGAGTAAACAATTCGGTCGGGGGTCAAAATCGGACTGAATAAAGTTAAGCCTCCGGCGGATGCTTTTTCAGCGGAAATTTTTCAAGCATTAAGTTCAAAGACTAAAAACGCCACATCCTGTGGCAACGTCTTTATGACCCACTTCCTGTGGGCCTAAAAATCGGGCGCAAACACGCAAGGCGCATTTGATTGCATCACTTGGTATAATAACGGTATGTTATTGGACGAAAGAGATGAGGATAGTGAAATGAGAACAAGAGGCCCAGGGGTTCTACGTGAACAAAATCAGAAAAAGGTTTTATCTCTTTTGCGTAAATATCGGCAGACCTCAAGAAAAGACTTGGCGAAAGTCATGGGTGTTAGCAAAAATACGATTTCCCTAATTGTCGATCAATACGTAAAGGATGGAATCATCAAAGAAGTTGGAGTCAAAGATTTAAAAGGAGCTGGCCGGCCAAAAATTGTTATTGAATTAAATCAGAATGCCTTTAAGGCGATAGGCATCGCCGTTCACCATAATGGTATAAAGTATACAGTTACAGACTTTTTCTTAAATCCCATTGCAAGCGGGTTTTTGGAAGTAGAGGGAAAAGATAAGGAAAAGGTGATTAAGCTAGTTCAAAAAATAGTGGATAGCCTGTTGCTTGAACATCCGGAAGTAGTAGGTGTCGGAATTGGGATCCCAGGAATTGTGAATGCGGATGAGGGGATTGTGTATCATTCTACAAATCTTGGATGGAAAAATTTCAAGATTTATGAAGAGTTAAAAGATAAGATCGCAGTTCCGATTATCGTCCAAAATAATGTAAACATGGCTTCGTTATGTTCAGATGGAATGGGTGATGAGTCGGGTTCAAAAAGTTCCTTTTATATCCGAATTGGAGATGGAATCGGAGGTGCCTTTACGTCTGAAGGGCATATATGGAATGGGGACAGTTGGACATTGGGGGAAATCGGTCATATTTCTGTTGATGCAAATGGACCATTATGCGGGTGTGGTCAACATGGATGTTTAGAGAAACTGATAAGCAGGAAAGCATATCAAGAGTGGATGGGGCACATGGAAGCTACCGGTATGTGGGGTTCAGTTGAGGTAAAAGAAAAACAGATTGAGGCTCAACTTAAGAAATACGGAATGTATTTAGGGACTTCACTCATTAATATTATTCATTTACTGAACCCAGGTAGGATTGTTATCGATAGTCCATACAATCGAAATGAAGCATTCCAACATTCCCTCATGGCGTATCTCGAAAAAAACGCACTCAAAATCCCATTCTCCAAAACACATATACATTTCAACGAAGAGCCATTTTCTCAGTCCTTGGGAGCTGCAACCGCAGTCGTATTGGATTTTGAAAGAGACTAATAATGGGCAGAGGGAGAGCCCCCTGCTCTACGTGGGACGGAGGGACAGGTCCCTTGTCCCAGTAAAAAATGGTTGGTCAAGGAACCTGTCTCCTTGACCCTATTCCACTCTCTCTAAAACACCTTTGACGAGTTCGATGAACTTTGTTTTAACTCTACCTGCTACCTCGATTACTTCATCGTGGCTTAGGGGTTGGTCTAAGATTCCGCAGGCCATGTTGGTTAAACATGAAATACCAAGAACCTTCATGCTTGAGTGTACAGCGACAATTGCTTCTGGGACGGTTGACATTCCAACTGCATCGGCCCCAAGGGTACGGATCATCCGTATCTCAGCTGGCGTTTCGTAAGCAGGACCACTCCACCAGGCATACACACCTTGTTGTAGTGTAATCTTTTTTTCATCAGCAACCGCAGTCGCAATTCCTCGCAGTCCTTTGTTGTAAACTTCGGACACATCAGGGAAACGGGTTCCTAATTCAGGATTGTTCGGACCAATCAACGGATTTGTCCCAACTAAATTAATGTGATCCGTAATTAACATCAGATCTCCTGGGCTAAAGCTCGTATTCACAGCTCCACATGCGTTTGTGATTAGTAGATTTTCAATGCCCAGTGCTTTCATAACACGTACGGGAAAAGTCACTTCATCTAGCGTGAAGCCCTCATAATAGTGGAACCGACCCTTCATTGCCGCAACAGTTTTTCCCATCAATTGTCCAATCACAAGCTCATTCGCATGGCCAACCGCTTCCGATTTCGCAAAATGGGGAATCTCGTTGTAAGGGATGATGATTGCATTTTCAATTTCATCCGCAAGCGTGCCAAGCCCAGAACCAAGAATCATCCCAATAGTCGGCCGATGGTCCGTTTTACTCAAAATGTACTTCGTTGCCTCCATAATATCTGCAGTTTGATGCATATGTATATTCCTCCTAATTTGTTTCACCGCAATAGATTTTGCTACAGCTCATTTGTTTGTCTATAATATTCTATATGAAAATCGTGTTTTTTTAAATTGGGACTAGTCAAAGGTCCCATTAGGGGGTTGTTGGATGAGTGCGGATGTTGTTGTGGTGGGTAGTTTGAATGTGGATATGGTGGTGAATGTGAAGGAGCGCCCTGAATGGGGTGAGACGGTGCTCGGTCATGGCTTTTTTACAGGCAACGGTGGGAAAGGTGGCAACCAAGCGTATGCTGCCGCGAAGCTTGGGGCATCGGTTGCGATGCTTGGCTGTGTCGGAGACGATCTTTTTGGTGAGCAACTTTTAAACGGTTTGAATGAAGTCGGTGCGGACACTTCGTATATTGAAAAAGTCAGCGGTGTTTCATCAGGCGTTGCGGTGATAAGTGTAAATGCCGAGGGGGATAATAGTATCGTTGTTTCGCCAGGTGCCAACGACCATGTGACACCGGAATATGTAAGGCAACACGAAGAGGTCATCAGTAAGGCAAAGCTTGTGATGATACAGCTGGAGATACCTTTGGAGACGGTGATTGAAGTTGCGAATATCGCGCATGCACATAATATCCCAGTTATGCTCGATCCTGCGCCTGCAAGAAAGCTACCCGACGAGCTATTAAAAAAGGTGAACTACATTGTTCCGAATGAGAGCGAGTTAGGGGTTGTGGCTGATACGAAAATTGCGGATGTGGAATCCGCTAAAAAGGCAAGCAGTTGGCTTTTGAATAAAGGTGTGGGGATTGTTTTTGCAAAGCTTGGTGGAAAAGGCGTTGTGGTGTCGAGAGAAGAAAACGTGTTTGCTGTCGATCCGCACGCAGTGGTTGCGGTTGATACAACAGCAGCGGGTGATGCATTTGCAGGCGCACTTGCTACAGCACTCGCAAGCGGTAAAAACCTGCAAGAGGCAACAGAATTTGCAAATGCAGTCGGCGCCCTAACCGTCACTAAAAAAGGCGCCCAAGCGTCAATGCCAACACTTGAAGAAACAAAAAAAATACTAGGGACAGGTAAGCCTGGCCAATAGTGGGTCACGGGGACAGGTCCCTCGTCCCAGGAAAAAAATGGTGGGTCAAGGGACCTGTCCCTCTGTCCCAAGGAGGTAAACGATGAAGAAGGTTATTTTTGATGTGGATACAGGAATTGATGATGCGATGGCGATTGCGTATGCGGTGAACTCGCCTGAGCTTGATATTATGGGGTTAACGACATGCTACGGAAATGTGGCAGTTGATGAGGCGACCCGAAACACGTTGGCTGTTTTAGAGAAGCTTGGAAAAAAGATACCGGTATTTGCGGGTGCGGACAAGCCCCTAAATCGTCAACCGCGTGAAGGCTATGCGAAACATGTGCACGGGGAAGATGGATTAGGTAATGTACTGGATTTTGAACCTCAAACATCAGCGGAATCAGAGTCTGCTGTCGATTTTATCATCGAACAGGTAAAAAAGCTTCCTCAGGAGGTAACGATTATTGCTGTGGGGCCGTTAACAAACCTGGCCCTAGCGGTTCAAAAGGCGCCGGAGATTGTCGAACTTGTAAATGACGTGGTGATTATGGGTGGAGCCGTTTTTGTACCTGGAAACGTGAATCCACACGCGGAAGCGAATATTATTACTGATCCCGAGGCTGCAAAACTCGTGTTCTCATCTGGATTACCGATTACCTTAGTCGGCTTAGATGTGACGATGCAGACCTTGTTGCCAAGAGAAAATGTGGATGCGTGGCGGAAATCTGGATCCGAAGTCGGGGATTTTTTTGCTGATATGGTTAGCTTTTATCATGATTTTTATGAATCCGCTAATCCCGGAATTGGCGGCTGTGGTCTCCATGATCCACTGGCAGTCGGTGTGGCGATTGACCCGAGTTTAGTGAAAGCAAAGTACATAGGAGTTGGCGTCATTACTGAAGGGGAAGAGGACGGCAGGACGGTGCAGGTTTCAGAAGGAAAAGAAAAAATCAATGTCTGCACCGAGGTTGACGCAGCAAGGTTCTTGAATCACTTTCTAAATAGAATGCCTGCTGTCCACTAAAAAAAATATCAAGCCCATGCTATTAAAACTAGTAGCATGGGCCCTGTTGTTGTAATATTGTAATAATAAACGGGAAATGGGTTTGGGACACGGGGACAGGTCCCTTGTCCCAGGAAAAAAATGGTGGGACGCGGGACCTGTCCCTCTGACCCAGGGAAAGAAAAGACCCTGGTCCCACGTATAAAGGTGGCATGGATTGTGATGGAACAGCAGGTTGTGGCGTATTTGAAGGAGAAAGAGTCTGAGATGGTGGAGGTTCTGAAGGGGTTAGTCGAGATAGAATCTCCATCTCATGATAAAGAAGCGGTGGACCAAGTAGGTGAGCAGGTTCAGCTGCTTTATAAAAAGTATGTGGGTGGCTCAATCCAGAAGTTTGATAATGAGCATTTTGGGGATCATTTCCGTTGTGAATTCGGTGAGGGAGATGAGCAAATTCTGATTTTGGCTCATATGGATACGGTTTGGCCAAAGGGCACACTTGAGGAACTCCCATTCCGGATTGACGGAGACAAGCTCTATGGGCCAGGCTCATTTGATATGAAAGGTGGCATTGTGCAAGGATTGTTTGCAGTCAATGCCCTTAAAACACTGAATGTGCCTTCGAAAACAAAAGTTGTCATGTTGTTTACGTCGGATGAGGAAATCGGCAGTGAGTCTTCGCGTGACTTAATCGAAGCAGAAGCGAAAAAGAGCAAATATGTACTTGTTCTAGAATCCGCGGCAGCCTCAACCCAAGGCAAACTCAAAACATCTCGCAAGGGCGTTGGCATGTTTACGATTAAAGTACAGGGACGCGCTGCACACTCCGGCATAGAGCCTGAAAAAGGAATTAGTGCAATCGAGGAGTTAGCACGCCAAACTATTTATTTACATGACTTAACAGATTTTGAAAAAGGAACAACGCTCAATGTTGGGCTTGTAAAAGGTGGAAGTGCTTCAAACGTAGTCGCAGCAGAAGCAGAAGCAGAATTGGACTTGCGTGTGAAAAATAACACGGAATTTGAACGCGTCATTCCATTAATTCAAGGCTTAACGCCAACCAAAGAAGATTTAACGGTCGAGGTAACTGGTGGAATCAACCGTCCAGTTATGGAAAAAACGCCAGAAATCAATACAATGTTCGAAACAGCAAAAGATATAGCGAAAGAATATCTTGGCTTTGAACTAGAAGATCAAGCAAGTGGCGGCGGTAGCGACGGCAGTTTTGCAGCACAATTTGCTCCAACCCTAGATGGTCTAGGGCCAGTTGGGGACGGTGCACATGCCTCAAACGAGCACCTCCTTATCTCGCAAATGCCAGTAAGGAGTGCACTGGTCGCCCTACTCATTGCAAGACTAGCAAACGAATAAGCGGACCACGGGGACAGGTCCCGTGTCCCAGAGAAAATTGGCCGGACATAGGTCCGCGTTTAGTCCCAGTGTGGGACAAAGGGACAGGTCCACTGTCCCAAGAAAAAAATTGGTGGGACGAGGGACCTGTCCCTCCGTCCCAAATGTGAGGTTATGGATATGTTTTTTAATAGGGAAGAGTTTCAGAGTAAGAATGAGAATCGTGGAAGGTTGTTGGTGAGTTGTCCTGACCAGCCAGGAATTGTGATGGCTATCTCTCAATTTTTATATTCGTTTGATGCGAATATTATTGAATCGAGTCAATATTCGACCCACCATGAAGAGGGTACATTTTACCTTCGAATCGAGTTTGACTGCCCATCTTTAACAGAGAAAAAGCCTGAGATGGAGTCTGCATTTTTAGAGATTGCTGAAAAATTTTCAATGGAGTGGAAGTTAATTGACGTTCAAAATGTGAAAAGAACGGCTATCTTTGTATCAAAGCAGCTACACTGTTTGCATGAGCTTTTATGGGAATGGCAAAGCGGCGACTTGATGACAGACATTGCTCTTGTCGTGAGTAATCATGAGGATGCGAGACCTGTTGTTGAAAACCTTGGCATTCCGTTCATTTACATACCGGCGAACAAGGACATCCGTAAACAGGTGGAGGAGCAACAGCTCCAAATTTTAAAAGAGTATGATATTGATCTAATCGTATTGGCTCGTTACATGCAGGTGTTAACACCTGATTTTGTGGCGGAATATCCAAACCAAATCATTAACATCCATCACTCCTTCTTACCAGCGTTTGTCGGGGCTAGACCGTATGAGCGCGCCTATACGCGTGGTGTAAAATTAATCGGTGCAACCTCTCATTATGTAACAAACGACTTGGATGAAGGACCGATTATTGAACAGGATATTGCTCGTGTTGACCACCGTGACGATGTAGCAAGACTGAAAAAAATCGGACAAAGTGTAGAACGAAGCGTGCTCGCACGTGGGGTAAAATGGCATCTGGAAGACCGAATTATTGTGGATAATAATAAGACGATAGTGTTTTAACTGATATAAATTTGTATTTGTTGAGAAGTGTTCAATCACGATCACTTCTCCTTTTTGATAACTTTACAAAATTCTACTTTTTACTATAGCAGAAACGGAATTAAAATTATCTGTAATAGATTAGAGTAAAACAAAAATAATACTAGTAAACAACACAATATTTTAATAAAATAATAAATACATTAAAATGCTTGTGCATAAGAAGGGGGCAAATTATATGAGTGAGTTAAATGTTAATACGAATCCTGGCTTTTTTACGAGAATCAATGCTGCGATGACAAAGCTAAGAGATTCAGAAAAAAAAATTGTCGATTTTATTGAGAAAAACCAAGATGAAATTATTCATTTGTCAATTACTGAGGTGGCAGAAAGAAGTGAAACAAGTGAGTCTTCTGTTGTACGCTTATGTAAGCGCCTTGGTTATAAGGGTTTCCAAGATTTAAAAATTCACTTGGCAAGGGAATTAATCTCTCCAGAAAAGCAAATACATGAAGTGATTGAAAAAGGAGACAATGTTGAAAAAATTAAAAAGAAGGTTTTTCAATCAAACATTCAGGCACTTTATGATTCAATGGAGGTTTGTAGTGATGAAGAGATTCAAAAAGCAGTGAATGCGATCTCGAAGGCTCGCTTGATAGAATTCTATGGTAACGGTGGGTCAGGAACAGTGGCATTAGATGCCCATCATAAACTATTAAAATTAGGGATTAAATCTTTCGCTTATAGTGATTCTGTTTTACAGGCAATGTCTGCAAGTGTTCTTTCGGAAAATGACGTTGTAATCGGTATTTCTCATACAGGTTCAAATACAGATGTTTTAGCAGCGATGAAACTAGCGAAAGAAGCTGGTGCAACTCTCATTTGTATTACGAATGCATCTAAATCACCAATCACAAATATCTCAGATATTGTTTTACAAACGGCTTCTAAGGAAACGCTTTTTCGAACAGACGCTATATCTTCAAGAATTGCACAATTAACGATTATTGATATCCTAGTAGCGGCAGTTGCAAACCAAAAATATGAACTTACCTATAACAATCTTCAAAAAACGCGAAGATCGACTATTGATAAAAAGCTATAAACGACTAAAAAACCCAATTGTGAAAATTATGTTCATTTTTTTTAAAAATAACTTGAAGGAAATTACCACCATGTGATATCATTGAGTCACAAGTTAAGTATTCTGAAAATTCGACGGTGCTTAATTTCTTTTTTTATTCAGATAAGTAAGCGTTATCAAAACAAAAGGGGTTTAAGGGGGAAAAGAAATGAAGAAGATACTCACACTATTTTTAACGGCATTATTATCAGTAGCTTTGGTAGCATGTGGTAGCTCTGTAAGTGGTGGAGAGGAAAATGGATCAGAAAAGAAGGTAACTTTTACACTAGCTACTCCGGATCCAGATGAGGCATCTGTAACTCTAGCTGCAAAAGAATTTGCGAAGGTAGTTTCAGAGAAAAGTAATGGTTCAATTGAAATTAAGGTTCATGCAAATGGAACATTATATGGTGGGGATCCTTCTGCTGCAGTTAAGCAACTAGGAGCTGGAAGCTTGGATATGCTCGTGCTCTCAACTTCTCTTTATGCGAACTTTGAACCTAAATTTAGCGCTATCAGTATTCCGTATTTATTTGATGATAAAGACCAATTTGTATCTTTCTTAAATGGGGATCTTGGTACTGAACTAATAGGTTCCGTATCTGAGTTAGGCATTCACGGATTAGGATATTGGACACGTGACTTCAGACAAATCACAAACTCTAAAAATCCAATTACAAAACCAGAAGATTTAAAAGGGCTTAAGCTACGTGTACCTAACAATCCATTATGGGTTGAGTTTTTCAAAGGGGCAGGTACAGTAACAACTCCAATGGATTTTAGTGAAGTATATAACGCGTTACAATTAAAAACAATCGATGGACAGGAAAATCCACTTGGTGTTATCACATCAGCGAAAATGTATGAAGTACAAGAATACTTAACAATTTCTAACCACATGGCTGATGGCTGGGTAGTAGGAATTAACCAAGAAAAGTTTGATTCTTTAACAGATGAGCAACAAAAGATCTTAACTGAAGCTTCAAAGGAAATTCAAGGTTGGGCATTAGATTATGATAATAAAGAAGCTGAAACAGCAATTGAGTTCCTTGAAGGTGAAGGAGTTAAGATTAATGAGCTAACAAGTGAACAGCAACAGCTATTCGTTGAAATTTCAAAGAAAGCGTATCCAACATTTAAAGAACTTGTAAAAGACGATGAATTCTTTGCAAAAGTACTAGAGTTTGTCGGGAAAAGTGAGTAAATTTAGGTGAGTTTGCGGTCCCTAAATTGATAAGGGACCGTATTTAACATCAAGTGAGGGAGAGAGCTATGGTAAAGGATGGGAGTAAAAAAATTAATCCTGTATTTCGAGCCATCAATAGCATAACTGATACATTGGCCTCCTTGACGGCCGCGGGCATATTTGTAGTAGTAATCTGGCAAGTCGTTGGTAGATTAATAGGGCAACCAGCACCGTGGACTGAGGAATTAACAAGATTTATGTTTATATGGTTGATTTATCTGGGAATTGGAATCGGGTTTCGTAAAGTCGAATCTGCAAGGGTTACATTACTAATAAACTATTTGCCTAAATTTTTGCAAAAGGGATCAGTATGGATTTATAGTATTGCTTCAATTGGATTCTTTTTATTTATGGTTGTTTTAGGAATCGAATTAATGTCACAGCAAATTAACACCAATGAAACTAGTTCTGTATTGTTATTACCGATGTGGATTATCGGACTTTGTGTTCCATTTTCAGGTTTGATTGGAATTATCAATACCATCCAATCACTCATATATGACCGTGCGCTTATTGAAGAAGAGGAGGTGGAGAATTAATGTCAATTTTTTTACTTGTGTTATTCTTCATCTTAATGTTTATCGGTATACCTATCGCTACCTCACTTGGTATTTCAGTAGTTGCGAGTGTGCTTATTTTTACAGATGTTCCAATTAGTATCGTTATTCAATCAATGTATAGCTCGATGAATAGCTTTATCATGGTTGCCGTTCCACTCTTTATCCTGGCAGGAATTATCATGGATGAAGGTGGAGTTGCAGAAAAAATCTTTGATTTTGCAAAGAGTCTAGTTGGTTGGATGACTGGTGGACTTGGGCACGTGAATGTTCTAGCAAGTTTAATTTTTGCTGGTATGGCTGGTTCTTCTGTCGCGGATATTGCTAGTACTGGTCGTATTACAATAAATGCGATGACCAAAAACAAATATCCTTTAGAATACGCAGCAGCATTAACGTTAATAACGTCTATGCTAGCAACAATCGTTCCACCAAGTATATTAATGGTAGTTGCCGCATCAACAGCAGGTGTTTCAATAGGAGCAGCCTTGGTTGGAGGACTAGTACCAGGTTTAATTATTGCTTTTATTTTTATGGGGTACAACCATTATTATAGTAAAAAGCATAATTTTGGGGTCCATCAAAAATTTGAATGGAAGGTACTTGGAAGAGAATTCATACGTGCTTTTCCGGCATTGTTAGCACCAGTAATATTACTTGCTGGTATCTTAAGTGGAATATTCACACCGACAGAGGCAGCTGCTATTGCGGTGTTATATACATTATTTGTAGCGTTATTTGTTTATAAAGGATTATCATTTAAAAAACTACCGAATATCTTTTTTAGAACAGCAAACCTAACAGGTACTATTCTTTTTATCGCAGTAACTGCTAAGGCAGCGAGTTGGGTGTTTGAATATGACGGTCTACCTACAAAGGTAGCAACCTTCATTAGTGGTATAAGTGATAGTAAGATTGTAATTATGTTGTTGTTATTTGTATTTCTAATTATTGTTGGAATGTTTATGGATGCAACAGCCGCAATATTTATCCTTGTTCCAATTTTAATGCCAACGATCCATTCAGTTGGTATCGATCCTGTATTTTTTGTGATTTATTTAGTTGTACTTCTTTCAGTTGGATTAGTTACACCACCGATTGGAGTATGCCTATACGCCACCTCTAATATTACAGGGATGAAGATAGAAACTTTAAGTAAAGCAACCTTACCATGGTTAGTTGTAACTTTTGCAGCATTACTGTTGTTTATTTTTGTACCTCAGTTAATTACAGTACCGATTAGTTGGTTTGATTTATAATAACTAGTTTGAAATTAGGGAGAAAATATTCTCCTTAATTTTTATAAAAAATATGAAGGAAATCTCCACCAAATATTGTATACTATATACTAAGACGAAATGGGAGTGTGGTTTGAGATGAAAGCAGCGGTTTTTCATGGACCAAACAAATTACAATTAGAGGAAGTACAAAAGCCACAAATTAACGAGCATGAAATTCTTTTAAGGGTTAATGCAAGTGCGGTTTGTGGAACAGACGTAAGAATCTTTGAAGGAAAGAAAACAAAGGGAGTACGTACTCCTTCCATTATTGGTCATGAGCTTGTAGGAACAATTGAAGAAGTTGGATCCGCGGTGAAAGATTTCTTCACTGGTGACCGAGTTGGTGTAATGCCTGTTATCCCTTGTCGTAAATGCTACTATTGCCAAAATGGCAGAGAAAATGTATGTGCAAACCGTACTGCTATCGGGTATGAGTATGACGGAGGTTTCGCTGAATATGTACGAATCCCAAGTGCTGCAGTAGAAGCTGGAAACATCGTTAAGATTCCTGATCATATTTCATTTGAGCAAGCGGTAGTAACTGAACCTTTAGCGTGCTGTATTAATGGCCAACGAAAAGCCAATGTGAAAATGGGTGATGTTGTCGTTGTTGTTGGAGGAGGCCCAATTGGACTAATGCATGTGCAATTAGCAAAAATTGCAGGTGCGAAATCAGTTATACTAAGCGAACCAATTGAACACCGTCGTGAAAAAGCTATTAAAGCCGGTGCAGATTTTGCAGTTAATCCAAATGAAGAATCTCTAGAGGACCTTGTATTAAATCTAACAGATGGCCTTGGTGCGGATGTTGTTCTCATGGCAATTGGAGTACCTTTCTTAGTAAAATCCTGCGCAAACCTTCTGAAAAAAGGCGGAACTTTGAATTTGTTTGCTGGATTTACAAAAGGAGTTTTATCTGAAATTGATCCTAACATCATTCACTATAATGAAATTACAGTCAATGGAACCTCTGCATTAACACGTGCAGATTATCATAAATCCTTAGCATTGATTGCCACAGGTAAAATTAATACGGAAGTACTAACGACAACCGGTTATACATTAGATACCATCGAACAGGCTATTTTAGATGTTAGAAATGGCAATGGAATGAAATCGGTTATTACGTTATAAAGATTCGTAATCTGCCAAGTTTGGATAGTTTAAATGAAGAAAGTAGTTAAGGATCTTGAAAAGTGTGTGATTCCCTTAAAGGTAACTATAAAATAACAAATATTAAAAAACTAAGGAGTGTTTTATTATGGCATTATTAGGTAAAGAAGTTCGGATGAGTAGATTATTAAATCAAGAGACTGGAAAACTATTAGCTGTTGCAGTTGATCAAGCGATGGCAAGAGGGATTTTCGATGAATTAATGCCAATCAATCGTAAGGTTAGTGAAATTGTTGCAGGTGGCCCAGATGCAATGACAATGCATAAAGGGATTGCGGAAATGAGCTATCGTCCACACGTTGGAAAAACAGGTCTTATCTTAAAACTCTCTACTTTTTCACCATGGCAGCCAAATTATGATGCTTGGGTTACAGAAGTGGATGAAGCTGTTCGTTTAGGAGCAGATGCTGTTTCAATGGGTTGTATTGTTGGAGGAGATGATCAACCTGAACAACTTCGTAACCTAGGAATCGTTTCAGGTCAGGCTGCTGCCCTTGGAGTTCCAATGATTGCGCATATCTATCCAAGAGGAAACCAAATACCTGATCACGAAAAGAATGATTGGAAGCATGTTGCATATGCGGTGCGTGCAGGTGCTGAATTAGGTGTTGATATTGTAAAAACAAAGTATACAGGTAATCCTGAAACATTCAGAAAAGTAGTTGAATCAACACCTGGTAAAGTTGTAGTTGCGGGTGGAGACAATGGAAATAACATTGAAGACTATTTCCAAATGGTATACGATGTAATTGATGCTGGAGGTACTGGCATTACATTCGGTCGAATCGTTTGGAATAACCCAAATCCGACAGCAGTTGTAAAAGCGTTTAAAAACATTATCCATCATGGTGGAACTGTAAATGAAACAGTAGAATTGTATAATGAGTTAATTAATCAACCAGCAAACGTATAATACAAATAGGTGTGATAGATTATGTCTCACGTTATTGGGATTGATATCGGAACAAGTGGTATTAAAGTAGGCGCAATGAATCAAGAAGGAGTATTGGGGTACCTTGAGTACCAACCATACTCCCTTCTTTATCCTAAAAAGACTTGGATAGAAATTGACCTTGAAGATATTTGGGATAAAACCAAATCATTGCTATTAAAAGTATGTAATGAAGTAGAGAAAGGTGGAAGCGTTGATGCAATCTCGCTATCTACCTTTTGCAATTCATCAGTCTTTTTAAATAAAGATGGCAAGCCTCTATATCAGGGAATTATATACCTAGACCAGAGGAGTAAAGAAGAATCTGATTGGATTAAAAATGTAGTCGGTGTGGACAACTTGGACAGAATCACGAAAAATCGACTAGAGCCAGGGATGTATACGGTGACAACCTACCTTTGGTTTAAAAATCACTTTCCTAAGGACTATGAAAAAACGTATAAATGGGGAAATATATCCACTTTTATTTTGCATAAGCTAACAGGGGAATTTGTGATGGACTGGACTCAAAGTTCGTATTCAGGAATTTACGATGTCGTGAACTATGAGTGGTCAAAGGAGATTTATGAAAAAGTAGGGGTCGATGAGAAGAAACTGCCTAAAGTAGTAGATCCAAAATCTGTAGTTGGAAATGTTAAAATACCTGAATTGTCTACGAAAAATATACCTGTTATTTCGGGTGCTGCAGATACTGCGTGCTCAACTGTTGCTTTAAGCATTAAACCCAATGAAATGTTTGAATCTGTTGGTACATCAAATGTCCTAACGGTATGTACAGATCTACCTGATAAATTGGATAAGCGATTCCTAAATCGGTGTCATGTCAACAAACACCAATGGCTTTCTCACGGAGCTATGTCTTTTCCTGGGGCATCGATTCAGTGGTTCTATGACAATTTCCTAAAAACAGAAGGGCATACAAAAGAAATATATGGAGAATTGTATAATCAATCCTCTATAGGATCAAATGGCGTATATTTTCTGCCTTATATGCAGGGTGAAAGATCGCCAATATGGGATCCGAATGCAAGAGGTGTTTTTATAGGAATTCATTTGAACACATCCAAAGCAGACATGTTCCGTGCTATTTTAGAGGGCTGTGCCTTTGGTTTAAAGCAGATTTATGAAATTATTGAAACAAATTATAATCTCCAGTTTGATCGATTTCAATCAATTGGTGGTGGTTCAAAGAACAAGGAATGGGCACAAATTAAAGCAAATGTCTTAAATAAGAACATTGAGATTAAGGATATATCTGAAACTGGTGTGTTAGGAGCCTGTTTACTTGCAGGAACAGCTATTGGTTATTTTCCATCCTTAGAAGAAGCAGCACAAGTAATAGATAACAAAACGATCAATGTTGTAGAACCGAAGACAAGTGAGGTTGCCCAATACGAACATTTATATAAAGTGTTTTGTGAGCTATATCCGTCATTAAAGCAATTCTTTGTGAGTAGTGTGGCACAGAGGTTGGAGAGGGGTGAATAGATGAAAAAGACTGTTTATATTACGAGGAAGATGCCAAAAGAGATTTATGAAAAACTTGCAATGCATTTTGACGTAAAAATGTGGCATGAGGAGACAATACCTGTACCGCGTGAGGTTTTGTTAAAGGAAGTTGAAAATGTAGATGGTCTCTATTGTCTATTAACAGACACAATTGATAAAGAGGTTTTTGATCATGCTCCCAATTTAAAGGTTGTTAGCAATTTAGCTGTTGGCTACAACAATATTGATGTTAAAGAAGCAACAAGTCGTGGAGTTATTGTTACAAATACTCCTGGTGTACTAACAGAAACAACGGCCGATTTAACATTTGCTCTGTTAATGGCGACGGCAAGACGGGTTATTGAGGCATCAGATTTCTTGCGTAGAGGTGAGTGGGGGGCTTGGTCACCTATGGAACTGACGGGCCAAGATATTTATGGGGCTACAATTGGAATTATAGGAATGGGTCGGATAGGAGAGGCTCTAGTTAAGAGGGCGAAGGGCTTCAATATGGAAGTCATTTATTATAATCGTTCACGTAAACTAGAAACAGAAAAAAACTTAGGAATTAAATACGTAGATTTAGACACCCTATTAAAAAAATCTGATTTTGTATGTCTTCTACTTCCTTATAGTCCGGAGGTTCATCATTTAATTGGAGAAGAGGAGCTTTCTCTCATGAAGAAAGAAGCAATTTTAATCAATAGTGCTAGAGGCGGTATTGTTGATGAGACTGCTTTATATCATGCCCTTAAGAACAATCAAATATGGGCTGCGGGATTAGATGTATTTGAAGAGGAACCTGTGCCTCTTGATCATCCTTTACTTACTTTACCTAATGTAGTAACTCTACCACATATTGGTAGCGCGAGTGTGAAAACGAGAACAAATATGGCGCATTTGGTAGCAGATAATATAATTAATGTACTTCAAGGTAGAGAACCCCTATCAAAAATTTAAAAGGACGACTGAAATGATTGACAAACACCACTGTCACAATTAGTAGTTTATTGTACAAGATTGACGAATTTAAGTTGCAAGGGGATACCACGATTTATCAAAGGAAAAGTAAGATCAAAGACTAAATAGGCCACTTCCTGTGGGCCTAAAAATCAGGCGAAAATAGGCCAAGGTGTATTTGATTAGGAACGGCATCACGTGTGTGGTGCCCTTTTTAACGTTTTCATACAGATTTTTGTCGAAATTTGTGATTCGACACTAGGTAAGAGTGCAAATTTAGGTTATATTATATATAGAATATTTTTTGCTTGGAGGACTAACAGTGGCTTACCAATTGAATCAGTGTTTTAAAATGTTTACGTTAAATTCGAATCCTAAACTGGCAGAGGAAATGGCGTCGTTATTAAGGTGCGAATTAGGAAAGTGTTCAGTTACACGTTTTAGCGATGGCGAAATCCAAATAAATATAGAAGAAAGTGTTCGAGGTAGCGAGGTCTATTTAGTACAATCGACTTCACAGCCTGCAAATGAACATATTATGGAATTACTTATTATGATTGATGCGTTAAAACGAGCTTCCGCAAAAAACATCAATCTTGTAATCCCATACTATGGTTACGCGAGACAGGATCGTAAAGCGCGCTCACGCGAACCTATCACTGCTAAGCTTGTTGCAAATCTACTGGAAAAAGCGGGAGCAACAAGGGTTGTAACCATGGACCTGCACGCACCACAAATCCAAGGATTTTTCGATATTCCTGTTGATCAATTACTTGGTGTACCCCTTCTAGCGAAATATTTTGCTGAAAAAGGGCTTGAAGATGTTGTCATCGTTGCGCCTGATCAAGGTGGAGTTGTTCGAGCAAGAAAATTAGCGAGCCAACTAAATGTACCAATTGCATTTATCGACAAGCGTCGTCCGAAGCCAAATGTAGCACAGATTATGAACATCGTTGGTAACATTGAAGGCAAAAATGCAATCATCATTGACGACCTGATTGATACAGCTGGAACCATCACCCTAGCTGCGAAAGCATTAAAGGAAATGGGAGCAAAAGGTGTATACGCATGTTGTACGCACCCAGTCCTATCCGGTCCAGCGATTGAAAGAATTGAATCTTCACCAATACAAGAACTGGTAATCACAAACACAATCCAATTACCAGAAGAAAAACAAATCGACAAAATCACTACAATCTCAGTGGCACCATTACTAGTTAATGCAATTGACCGCATCCACAACGAAAGAGCTGTTAGTCCTTTATTCGAATAAAAGTACGTAGCGGGGCTGTTCCATACTTTGGAACGGCCCTTTTTGGGACAAAGGGACAGGTCCCTTGTCCCACGATGACTCTCAAAGGAAAGCTATTCCTGATACTAACCAATTTTAGACCGTATCGGTATTGTTCTTGAGTTACAATCGATAAGAGCATCCTCCAATCAATGGAACGGAGTAAGAAAAAACTACCATGACGGGCAAGGGTGACTCCAGGATGGTCGGAACAATCTAGGTATGAGAGACGTACGCAAAAAGAGGCAGAAGGAATGTATTTGGCTGTATCAGATCCGAACGAGGGGGTATTGCAGTGGTTAAAACGTTTTTGGTAGAAAAAGATATTAATGAGGGTAAGATATTAATAAAGGAACTAGATAATGCTAATTTTGATGTGCACGCTGCATTCTGGCTCTATGAATCTGATGGAGAATACTGGAGGTTTGTTATTGCATCTGATGTAGTAGAAATAGAAGGAGCTCGTAAAGCCTACGAGCACATTAATAAGATTATAAATGAAACCAAGGATACAATTAGTATAAATTTAATAGATATCTCCGCTTGGAGTCCAAACCATCCTTTAATAAGATCTTTACGTACTGTGATTCAAACATCACCAACACAAATTGCCGATATTAGATTTTCTAGTAAAACAATAAACAACATTTATATAGACGATGCTTACATATATCGAATGCATTAATAGATAGCGAAAGGACGCAACCATATGACTTTTTTAGAAAAAATTAAGCCACATCTACTTTCAGATGATATCTTGGTACAAAAAACAGTCTTGCATGCGCTACATGAATATCCAAACGTTCCAGAAGAGTGGACTGTTGAGTTACTCAAGGAAGCATTCAGCAACGAAGTGAAGCAATCTTACATATTAATGTTTCTAGATAAACATAAAATCAATGAAGAAGCGCTGACTATCCTTATCGACAATATTCCAAATATGAACCAGAGCAATCGCCACCTGGCGTTGGGGTTACTAAATAATATTGATGCTCCGCTTGCTTTAAAGTATAAAAAACAACTTGAAAAATATATCCCGAAACAAGTTTGGGGAATTTATGAGGTTATCGAACATGGAGAGGAAGAAGACGTTTATTCCATGTACGGCGAGGTATTACATAAGATTGATCGATCCCTTTCACCTGAATATGACTATTATCCAATCGCGAAAAAGCTATCTGAGTGTATTGTAGAAAAAGGTTGGATAGATGAGGAAGATATTGATACCGTTCTTGCAGATGAAGCCAACGAAGAGTGGTTTTCTGAAAATGGGATTATGAATGTCTATATGGCCGGATTACTTAAAATAGAAAAATACATCCCACTATTTGCAAGCTTTTTAACAAGGGATGATGACGCCTTATTGGAGGAAGTTAATGCGGCGTTAGTCCATTTTGACTCAGATCAAGTAGTAAAAGCGGTTGCTCCTTATGTAAGAAAACCAGAGTCTGTTATATATGCAGCCTCCATTTTAGGAAATATCAAAACCGAACTTGCGCTTCAGGAATTAAAAAAGGCATATCGTGAAACCGATGAATTGGATGTACAAGAGCCCATCATTGAGGCACTTAGTTTCCACTTTTCAAAAGATGCCCTTCCTGAAATGAACGACCATATGGAGTACGAGTATGATTTTTCTTTAGTGGAAATTGAGCACGTCGCATACAGCTTTTACACGATTCTTGGAGAGAAGCACCCTGACCTACTCGAGTGGAAGAAAAGTGAAATGGAAAAAGAGGGTCCAGCGATTCAATTAGCTCCAGTTATAAACGAAAATAAAGTAGGCAGAAACGACCCTTGCCCATGTGGCAGCGGTAAAAAATATAAAAAATGCTGTGGAAAATAACAAAGACGGCCGAATCCTATTTGGGGATTCGCCGTTTTTGTTTATGGGTTAGTGTTCCCGGTGGGTCCGAGTCAGTGGGTCAGAGGGACAGGTCCCTCGCCCCTGGAAAATTGTGGTGGGACAAGGAACCTGTCCCCGTGTCCCAGAAGAATGTTCTGGTTTCTTAGCGAATAAAGTAGTAAAAAGTGTAGGGGGGATTCATGAATGTCACGTCAACGGATTGGTGGAGTTTGTGCGATAGTGTCTGCGTTGGTACTTGTTCTTGTGATGGTTTTAACACAGGCAGTTGCAATGAAAAACGTCGAGGGTAAAGATGTATATGAGCAAACGGTACAATCGCTTGCAGCCTATCCTGTTCTAAACTGGTCATTATTGTTACTTGGGGCATTCGCCATCATTTTATTATTCTGGACGGTCGATGCAATTGACATGCGCCTCCGCACAGGCTCTCCAGAAATGAGTTCAAATGTCTCAAGGTTCGCATACTTCCATTTGTTTTCCTACACATTTTACATGCTCCTGCCCGCCGCAGCCCTCCATGATCTCGCAAATGAAGACAAAAACATTCAAGAAGCCCTCGCGACTATCCATCCAATGATTGAACTTGGCCTCGTCATATCCGTATTGTCTAGTATCTGTTTAAGCATCTGGCTCATTCAAGTAGGAATCATCATTTTAAAAACGAGGTTGTTTTCGAAGGCATTGGGTGTGTTCACGATCATTATTAGTCTAATCGTCCTCTTTGGAGGAGCATACGAAGCATTATACGGCAGGGGATTGGCACTTGGTATCGTTTTAAGTATTCTCACTTTTGTTGGTGCTTTCGTAATATGGAAAATTTGGATGGGAATTGAGTTGTTGAAGAGATAGTCGGGCGGGATATCTGTAAACGCAGTTAAGGCAACTTGAAAATAAAAAAGGAAAGCCGGTAGTGTTGGCTTTCCTTTTGGGTCAGAGGGACAGGTCCCTTGACCCTGGGAATAAATGGTGGGACGAGGGACCTGTCCCTGTGTCCCAAGCCAGCCCTTGTGTGAACAGCCGGCCCAGATGTCCAGCCTAGGATGCTTGTTGGCCTTCTAGGACTTGGACTTGTTGTTTGGCCGGTTTTTTCATGAAGATTAGGTTCATGACGATGGCTGTTAAGCTACCGATGACGATTCCGTTGCTTGTTAGGATTTGGACGCCTTCAGGTAAATTTGCGAATAGGGTAGGGACGGTTGTGATACCCAGGCCCATTCCGATTGAACATGCCATGATTAATAGGTTTTCTTGTGATGAAAAATCAACTTTGCTGAGCATTTTGATCCCTGCTGAGATAACCATTCCAAACATTGCAAGCATTGCACCGCCTAGAACTGGTGTTGGAATGACGGTTGTGAATGCACTGATTTTTGGAATAAATCCAAGGATGATTAAAAATGCGCCTGCTGCGTAGATCACAGTGTTCTTTTTTACGCCTGAAAGTTGGATAAGTCCAACGTTCTGTGAGTATGTTGTGTAAGGAAATGCGTTGAAGATTGCACCTAAAATCGTTGCAATTCCTTCTGCACGATAGCCGTGCGACAACTCTTTTTCCGTTAACTTTCTACCCGTGATATCACCAAGTGCAAAGTAGACGCCGGATGCTTCAACAAGTCCCACGATGAGCACGAGAATCATCGTGATGATTGCGGCTGGCTCAAATGTTGGCATACCGAAGTAAAATGGTTCAGGCATGTGCAACCAGTTCGCATTCGTTACGGCTGAAAAATCAACTCGACCCAAGAAATAAGATACGATTGTACCAATAATCAACCCGAGTAAAATGGCGATTTGACGCATAAATCCTTTTGCAAAACGATACAACACTAAGATAAAAATGAGCGTTCCAAATGATAGAGCAAGATTTTGAAGTGAACCGAAATCTGCGCTGCCTTGCCCGCCTGCCATGTCATTCATTGCAACAGGAATAAGTGTGATTCCAATAATGGTAACAACTGACCCTGTCACGACCGGAGGGAAATATTTGATCAACTTACCAAATATCGTTGAAATGAGGACGAGGAATACTCCACCCACTAAAATCGAACCGTAAATCGCGGATACTCCGTAATCCCCGCCGATGGTAATCATCGGTCCAACCGCTGTGAATGTACAGCCGAGCATAACAGGTAGCCCGATTCCAAAGTATTTATTTTTCCATACTTGTAACAGGGTTGCAACTCCACACATTAAAAGGTCGATTGCAACGAGGTAGGTGAGCTGCTCACCCGTTAATCCGATAGCGCCTCCGACAATAAGTGGTACAATCACGGCTCCTGCATACATCGCGAGTACATGTTGAATTCCGAGAGATGCGGTTTTGAATAAGTTCCCCTTCATTAGCGACCAACCCCCACTTCTTCTAAAAATGTAACTTTTCCACCCTGTAGTGATTGGATTCGAGCAAGTGATTCAACTTTGAATCCTTTGTCGCGAAGCAATTTTCCACCATCTTGGAATGATTTTTCGATCACAATTCCAATTCCCGCCGTTTTAGCGCCAGCTTTTTCAACGATTTCAGTAAGACCAATAGCAGCTTGCCCGTTTGCTAAAAAGTCATCGATGATTAGCACATTGTCTGTTGGTTCAAGGAATTTCTGAGAAACGGAAATCTCATTGGTTTCATTTTTCGTAAAAGAATGAACGGACGCTGTGAGTAGGTCGTCTACGAGAGTAAGAGATTTTCTTTTTCGAGCAAAAATCACAGGCACGCCAAGCTCGAGCGCGGCCATCATTCCAGGCGCAATCCCTGAAGACTCAATTGTTAACACCTTGGTGATTTGGTCATGTTGGAATCGCTGTGCAAATTCTTTCCCGATTTCCACCATTAACACGGGATCTATTTGATGATTTAAAAAGGCGTCCACCTTAAGGACGTGGTCGGAAAGGACTCTACCTTCGTTGATAATTTTCTGCTGTAAAAGTTCCAAACAAGTTTCCTCCTTTAAAATAAAAAAGCCTGAACATCATTGCACTCCTCAAATATGAGTGAGTCAATGACCTTCAGGCTTTCAACGAAGGAAAGTGGAATAAGCATAAATGCATGCATTCCCATTGCTCACTCATAGTCAGCGTATTTACGGTGCGCTGGTAGAAACTTACGGGCCATATCCCCGTGATTATATGAGTGAATGCCGATATTCAAAATGGTATGTACCTATTCTATTACGGCATGCGAAATTTGTAAATGGTGGGAGTTGGAAAAAAAGTGCGAGAGGGGGGCTGTAGATAGTGTGAAACGTAATGAATGCTGATATCGCAGATTTTTTGGGGTTGTAACGACTTGGCGAAAATTGTCGGAATATGTGTTAGGGTATGTTAGTTGGACGCTAATATCTGGATAAAAGTGCAATTGTCCATTCCCCGTAATTCATATTTCAACTGTAACCATGACGTACAAAAAATACATACTAATCTTAATGCTTACGTAGAAAAAACCACATACAAACATAGATCAAGAATAATAAAAATAGAAAAACAGGTGTAGACAGTTGAGTAGTTGCCATAAATATCACCTAATAATCATTTTATTTCCGCCAAAGATGGGTGAAACAAGGTTAAAAGGATGGCGATAATGGGTATTGAGATAAGGATAGCCTTAATAGGACTTTTATAATGAATTCGAACGATGGCAAAAAGAATTAAATTAAAGATGAAGGCCAGAATACATTCCAATTATTCTCGTAAATAAATAGTCCCTTTTTATAGAAAAGATATTCAAGACATGTAAAATAAGCAATCCATATACCTACATAAAAGTATTGTTTTTTTCCTTTTGGATAGTACCTTAAATAAATCATAATTACGACTGGAATAATGATAAAAGAAAAAGAAATATCGATAAAGGTATGGTTTAACCAATCAACTGTTACGGCTTTGTATCTCCAAAGGGTATGGTTGTAAAATATAAAGTTATATAACAAATTACATATTATAAAATATTGGATTGTAGGATAATAGGATCGCCAATTTTTCCAGTCAACAAAAAATTTAGCAAATAGGATGTAAACCACGATTACTAATAGTAGGTACATGAAGATAATCCTTTCTGGGCTTTTGCGTACGGCTCTATAGATGATTAAAGCTCCATCTGCATATTGGCAGACCTCTATTTAATAATAATCATTTTCCTCAATAATATTATCCATTTTCTTCAATTGTATGCAACAACACCCATCAATCGTTTTTTAGGTACCATGGGAACCATGGGGACGGTTCTCCTGGTCCATAAAACCAAGAGAACCGTCCCTGTGGTTCCCACAAATTTTTTTTATTTTAGTAGTCTACTAAACAAATTCATAGAAATGATGGACGAGACAAGGATTGACCACGTCCTCATTTTACAGTTCGTTCTATTTTTTCCTATTCTAATATATAATAGTGCGCCAAAATCGAGTGACGTATTATACATTCTATAGAATATAGTATTGACAGATTCTATAGAATATAGAATAATTGGTGACAAATTAGAGTATTAAGAAAATTTAAAAACAGAAGGGGTTTGACTAACATGATAGAAATTTTGATGAGTAAGGGTGCGAAGCAAATAGTTGAGGTATGTGCAAAAGTGCAGAAAGATGAGAACGTTGTCATTATTGCTGAGCCAAAGACAATCAACATTGCAAAAAGTGTGGCAACAGCGGTAGCGGCGGTTGGAGCAGAGCCTTCAATTATCACAATTATTCCTCGAAAGGCTGACAGCACGGAGCCACCAAAGACTGTGGCTGCAGCTATGAAGGAAAGCGATGTATTTATCAGTGCGGTGTTTACCTCGATCACTCACACGCAAGCGGTTGTTGATGCGTGCAAGAACGGTTCAAGAGGAATTATGCTTACTCAATTTGATGAGAACATGCTAATCAACAGCGGTGTTCATGCGGACTTCCCAAGTGTGGCACCAATTTGTAAGGCAGTTGCAAATGTACTTGAGGATGCTAAGGATATTCACTTAACAACGATTCACGGTACAGATCTTCGTTTAACAGCTGTTGGTCGAAAAAGTAACGCAATGACTTGTATGGTTGAACCTGGTCAATTTGCTCCTGTTCCAACAGTCGAAGCGAATGTATCGCCAATTGAGCACACAGCATCAGGAACAATTGTGGCTGACGCAAGTATTCCATACCTCGGAATTGGTGTTTTAAAGGAAAACGTGGTTTGTAAGGTTGAAAATGGCTTCATTACAGAAATCACTGGAGGACATGAGGCAAAAATTTTACGTGAGGACCTTGCTGCGAAAAATGATCCGAACGTATATAACATTGCAGAAATCGGTGTTGGTCTAAACCCTGAATGTAAATTTAACGGGTTCATGCTTGAAGATGAGGGTGTTTTCGGATCTGTACATATCGGAATCGGTTCAAGCATCACTCTAGGCGGAACAATCAAAGCTTCTTGTCACTATGACTTAATCCAAACGGGAGTAACCTTAGTTGTTGATGGCGTAACTGTGATTAAGGACGGAGACGTGGTATTAGAATACGAAAACGCAATGGCATAGTACCACGGGGACGGTTCTCCTGGTCCGTAAAACCAAGAGAACCGTCCCTGTGGTTCCCTGTGGTTCGGGGGAGAACGAAAACGACAACTCCCCCCTAAACCACCAGACATTCTATATAAAAAATTGGAGGGTCAATATGAAAAAGGTACTTTTGCTTACAGTAATATGTTTTACTCTCTTTTTAGCCGCATGTTCTGGTTCAAATTCAACGAGCTCAAAAGATTCAAAATCAAAAGATGCGTATCCAAGTGAAACATTGAATGTTGTGATTCCGTTTGGTCCTGGTGGGGGTACTGACCTTCATATTCGAAAAATCATTGAAATTGTTCAGAAAAATGAATGGTATAACGGTGACATCAAAATTGAAAACCGTGAAGGTGGAAGTGGTGCAGTTGGTTGGGGCTTTGTAAACAGCAAAAAAGGTGACCCATATGTCCTTACTGCAACAAGTGCGAGTCTTTTTACAACTCCATTGGTTTCTGACCTTGGATTTACGTACGAATCTTTTACACCTGTAGCACTAATGGGTGCAGATGATTTGTTCCTTTTAGTCAAAGAAGAATCTGATATTAAAACTCTTGATGATTTCATCGCTGCAGCAAAATCGAAAAAGCTAAAAATTGGTGGAGTTGGACAAGTAAGTGATGAAATGATTATTCCAAACATGTTCGCAGAAGCGGCTGGTTTTGAATTTGATTATGTGCCATTCCAAGGAGCGGGTGAACTTACCAGTGCCCTTTTATCTGATAGCTTAGATGCCATCGTTGGAAACCCTACTAGAGCACTTGGTCAAATTGAAGGTGGATTAATGAGACCTCTCGCATTCTCAGGGGTTGAGCGTTTCCCAGCATTAGAGGATGTTGCTACTTTTACAGAGCTTGGCTATGAGGTGAACCTCTCCCAGCCTCGTGGTATTTTACTAGCTGGCGAAGTTGACGATAGCGTTCAACAATACTGGATTGATACCATCAAGAAAGTATATGAGACAGATGAATGGAAACAGTTTGTTGAAGAAAATGGACTATCCGATCGCTACCTAGAAGGCGATGAGTTCAAAGCATTACTTGATGAAACAAGTGAGAAATACTCAACATCAATCGAAAAATACAATAAATAATAATAGGAAGGGAATGGAGGCGCGAATCTTTCTTATCTCCATTCCCTTCCTTTCTCAAAATTTTAAAAGAGAGGAAAAGGAGCATGGGTAAAAACATTTTTTCCTTACTTATTGTCATTTTTGCAGGTGTCTATTTATTTTCATCCCTTCAATTTCCGTTTATGAAAGACAGTCGCCCTGGCGCCGGCTTCTTGCCAATTTTGATAGCGGTAGGATTATTGGTGCTATCCCTTATTGATTTAATTAAATCCTTCAAAGAAAACAAAGATTCCAAGTTGGATGGAACATTTTTAAAAGATTTTGCCATGATTGTGGCATCGATCGCTATTTATATTCTCTTATTTATTTTTCTTGGCGCGCTAATCGGAACGATTATTTTTACATTTATTGTGTTAACGATGATCAACAAACGAAAAAATATGCAAAATGCCATGATTTCCATAATAGGTCCAGCGGTCATTTATGTATTTTTTGAGTACTTGCTTGACACGAACCTACCGTTAGGAATACTAGAAGGATTCATTTAACTGCACTCAAGAGGAGGGAATAAACATGGAGTTTTTAGAAAATGTCATGATGGGGATTGAAGTTGCATTCACCCCTACAAATATTCTGTTCGTGTTTTTGGGTGCATTAATTGGTATGATCGTTGGAATTATTCCCGGTTTTGGTGCATCCGCAGGACTAGCTATATTATTACCAGTAACACTTTCGCTTGAGCCGACAACTGCGATTATTATGCTTGCAGGCATTTATTACGGCTCCCAGTATGGAGGGGCCGTTACTGCCATTCTCATTAATACGCCAGGTGATTCGGCTGCTGTTGTTACAACATTTGAAGGTTATAAAATGACAATGAAGGGGCAGGCCGGAAAAGCATTGATATACCAAGCCATCGCGTCGTTCGTCGGAGGAGCGATTGGGGTATTTCTAATTTATACGCTTATTCCTTTTTTTACAGGAGTCGCAATGAAATTTGGACCTCCTGAATATTTTATGCTAATGCTCATGGGTCTATTAACGCTCGTTTGGATGACCGATGAAAGCCGGACAAAAGGAATGATCTCCGCGTTAATTGGACTTGCTGTTGCTACCGTAGGGGTTGACGTGATTTCTGGGATGCCGCGCTTCACATTTAATTCGCCATTTCTAATCAACGGAATCAACTTTATTCCGGTAGCGATTGGGTTATTCGGAGTTGGAGAGCTGCTTCACCGTATCTATGAAGGCGGGCATAAGGATGTCGACGTCGACAGCAGCAATATGGACCTTTCGATTAAAAATAAAAAGAACTGGCCAACTTGGTTAGAGGTTTGGGCGGATAAATTTGCGTATATCAGAGGTTCAGTCATTGGATTTGTAACAGGGGTATTACCTGGAGCTGGTGCTACAATCGCTTCTTTCTTCTCCTATTCGGTTGAGAAAAAGGTATCCAAAACACCTGGAAAATTCGGAACTGGACATAGTAAGGGATTAGTTGCACCGGAAGCAGCAAACAATGCAGCAACGGCTGGTGCAATGGTGCCATTGTTAACATTAGGTATTCCAGGGTCTGCCTCAACGGCCATTTTACTAGGTGCATTTTTAATGTATGGATTGCAGCCAGGACCATTGCTTATGACGCAAAATCCTGAATTCTCCTGGGGAATTATTACAAGTATGCACCTTGGAAATATGATATTATTAATAATAAATATCATTTCTATTCCATTATTTCTATATATTGTAAAAATGCCATATCGATATTTGGTGCCGATTATTATCACCTTGTGTATTATCGGAACATTCTGTCTAAATTCAAGCTTCATCGATGTCTGGCTCTTATTGGTTTTCGGTCTTGTTGGATTTTTCATGAAGCTGTACGGGTATTCACCGGCAGCACTTGTGTTGGCATTGGTGCTTGGACCGTTAGCAGAAAACACTTTGAGACAATCATTAATCATGTCTGAGTCTGGATTAGGGATTTTCTTAAGTCGCCCAATTTCATTGGGATTTTTGATTTTAATTTTAATCATTATTGTTTATCCATATATCTCCAAACTATTTAATCGAAATAAAAATATTTCAAAACAAGCATAAATGATCTCGGAGGAATGATATGAAACTTCCAGGCCTCGAGTCTGTTGAAAGACAGCCACTAAATGTAATCGTATATGAAAAATTAAAAACTTCCATTGTAAATGGTGACATCGAACCAGGGACAAGAATTACCGAAGCGACGGTGAGCAAGCAGTTAAACGTTAGTAGCACGCCGGTTCGTGAGGCATTTCGAAAATTGTCTGCAGAAGGGTTAATCACGATTGTTCCTTGGAAGGGTGCAATTGTACAGGAGTTCACTTCGAAGCAAATACTCGATGTTTACCAATGTAGAACGAGCTTAGAGGAGCTAGCAGTCGAACTTGCGATTCCAAGAATAGATGCAGAAGGAATTGAGCAGTTAAAGGAATGTGTAAAAAAATCCATTACCTGTGAGTCGCACACAGAATACGTTGAACTAAACACAAAATTGCACGATTTGATCTATGAATACGCAGATAACCCAACACTTATGAACCTATACAATCAGATCAAAGACGTCGTGATTCACAATCGAATTGTCACTTCGTATAGCGAAGAGCGGAAGAGACAAATCATTGAAGAACACGAAGCAATCATAAAACACATCGAGCAAAAAGATATCGACAACGCCAAACAAGCAGTCCGCACTCACATTTTCAAAGGGTACGACCACATCAAAACCCGATTTGAAAAATAAAATTTGGGACAAGGGGACAGGTCCCTTGTCCCAGCTTTTTGGCAGGAATAATGAAAAGGATGCACGGAAAACCGTGCATCCTTTTGGGGTACCATGGGGACGGTTCTCCTGGTTCATAAAACCAAGAGAACCGTCCCTATGGTTCATCAATTATCATATTTCTCCACAAAATCCTTCAATACATGTACGGACTGAACGCAGTCATTTAAGGAAGTCCACTCAGCTGGGTTGTGACTAACGCCGTCTTTGCTCTGAGCAAAAATCATCGCTACTGGCAGGACATGTCCCACAATCATCGCGTCGTGGCCGGCACCGCTTGGTAAATAGACTGGATCAATTCCTTGGGCAACAACTGATTTTTCAAGCTTTTTCTGCATGTCATCACTAATCGGAACGGGTGCTTCACGGAAAGTTTCTTCATATTGAAGTTCAATTCCATGTGCCTCAGAAATGGTTTGTGCTTTTTCAATCACCATATCAATAAGTCGGTCACGTGTTTCCTTTTGGATATCACGAATGTCGACTGTCAGGCGAACTTCACCCGGTATGACGTTTGCGCCGTTTGGAAGCACATCGACTTTACCAACAGTTGCGACCGCTGATGAACTCACCTGGCCAGGCAGAGATTGGACCTCATGAATGAACTGGCTTGCAGCAACCAATGCATCCTTGCGGTCATTCATTGGCGTGTTACCCGCATGTCCGGCAAGTCCCGAAAACGTCATTCGTAACCAACATGGCCCAGCGATTCCAGTCACTATTCCAACTGGGACCCCAGCCTTCTCTAATCTTTTTCCTTGCTCAATATGTAACTCTACGAACGCCTCAAGTTTGGACAGATCTCTTTTTGAATTAAAATATCCGTCTACCGGAAGTCCAATATTCTCTAAAACGGTTGTAAAAGAGTCGCCATTGAAGTCCGTTTTCTTAATGTATTCTTCCCTTGTTACTTCCCCAATCATTGCTGCACTTCCGCTAAAGCCTCCATTGAAACGGGCGCCTTCTTCATCTGTAAAAATAACCACTTCAAATGGTCGTTCTGGCACAAAACCCGTTTGTTTCCATGCACTAGCAACCTCAAGCGCCGCAAGCACACCAAGTGGACCGTCGAAATGTCCACCGTTTGGAACACTATCAACATGGGAACCAGACATAAGCGCTGGTAGATTTGGATTTTTGCCATCGATACGGCCGAAAACATTTCCAGCTCCGTCTTCAGTTACAACGAGACCTGCTTCCTCCATCCATTGCTTTACCAAATCTTTTGCTGCCTTTTCCTCGGGGGAAAATCCAGTACGATGTGAACCGTTGTCTGCGGTTAACCCAATTTCTGAAAGAGCAGACAGGCGAGACGCCAAACGCTCTCCACTTACGCCGTTTTTATCTAATGATAGATCATAAGTTGAAACTAACTTGTCAAATAAGTTCAAGGTAGGTGCTCCTTTTTTAATTTTTTTTATAATTCTACCACATCTTGTAACTGTTATCGCGCAAAAATAATATTTTTGAAGGGAGAACAAAAAGGGAACAAACGTTCTAATTTTACTAGTAATCTATTATCTGAAATGTTAAAATAGAGTTGCAGTTACATAAAGCGGGTGGGCGGTTAGCCACTTCCTGGTTGAAGGGAGGTGGTAAAAATGACGACATATGAGGCAATGTCCGTGGCAATGCAAGCTAATCTAGTTTTGCTAGGAGTCATCACAATTGTGGTAATGTTGTTCGTTGCAAACAAAAAGAAGTAACCGCCCCACCTCCACCAAGGTAATTGGGTGATTACTTCATTTCGTTAAACTTCAATGTTGGTTAGCCGCTCACTTTGCGGCATGTAATTGTGTTGATCAGGTGTTAGCGCACCTGATCTTTTTTATTATAGCTTTATTATAATCATAATAACCGCTTAATTCAACTTGTTGAGGTAGCATTAGTAGCGAAAAAAATGAATATTGTTGCAAACAAAAAAAGTAACCGCCCCACCTAGTCCAAAGGTTTTTGGGTGATTACTTCATTTTTGTGATTCTCAAGACATTGGTTAGCCGCTAACTTTGCGGCATGTAATTGTATTGATGCACCTGAACTTCTTTATTATAGCCGATTCTACAGCGTAATTAACAACGGGGGAGTTCCTAAAATGGTTATAACGCAATTCGTCGAGCTTAAAACGCAATTCCGCCGAATAGAGCGCAATTCCTCGGACTTAGTGCGCAATTCCGCCGAATAAAACGCAATTCCTCGGACATAGTGCGCAATTCCATTAACTCATGGCAAAATCCCGCCCAACTCAGCTCACAACCCCACGCCCTCACTCATAACTTCCCTGTACCTCGAGCGCTTTTTTCAACATTTTCTTCTTCTTTTCCTCATACTCATCCCGGAATGGGGTGGCCTCATCCTTCGAAAAGCCGCCTGCCTCTAGTTCGGCTTCAAGCTCCGAATAGATCTTCTCGAACGCCACATCAGTATCCTTTTCTAGTGTCTTGAACTCGTTATAATAGCTGCTCATGACCTGCAATGCGGCGATTCCATCAGCGGATTCCTCAATAAAGTCTGCCTTGGCCTGAGCCAGCAATTCCTTTGCCTTCTTCTTTGTTTCCTTCTCCAGACTCTCGAATTCAACCGTATATTTGTCTTTTATTACCACCAAAGGGTCAGAAGTCGCCGCTGTTTCAACCGCTGGTTCCGGTTCAGAAGCAGGGACCTTTTTCATATTCAAATGAAGCTCGCGTTGCGGCAATTTTGTCGCTTGGACTTGGACCGTTTCCTTTTCTTGAATCACAACCCAAAACACGCCAAGCTCCACAATGATTGCGAGAATCAGCAACCTCTTAATCATGTTCTCACCTCACCATACATTGTTGCCTATTGCCACAATCCTAATCATTCATTATCCTCGAAAAATGAGCCCGAAACTCAAACAAGCGCTTGTTTAAATTCAATTAAGCGTTTGTTTGAACTAGCAATCTCGTAAACTAACTAATATAAAATTCAAACAAACATTTGTATGAACAAAAAATTGTAATTCAATCAAATGTTTGTTTGGGAAAAACACCCCTAAAATTACTATTCTACAATAATAATCTCGCGCAACTTTTTAACCGCTTGTTTTCCCCAAGACTTCACCGATTCCACTGTAACCCCGTGCTCAATTGCAATTTCTTTATAACTTTTATCCTCAATAATCCGCCCTTGAACCCACTTCACCTGATTTTTCGTTAATTTTTCCCCATACATATCGATCAAATCCACTTGATAAGCCTCCGAACGATCTGCAAAGTTCATGAAAATCTGCTCCCCTGAAGGCTGGCAGTGCTCCTGGTAGCGAGCTTCCTTTTTTAAATGATCCAGGAGTTTCCCACGAATGGTTGAAAAGGCAAATGTCGAAAATTCAACACCTTTCCCAGGGTTAAAGCGGGTCGATGCCTCCCAAAGTCCAATCAAACCAATCTGAAAAAATGTTTCCCTGTCTCCGTACAAGCGCAAGCTTTTGATCACCTGAAAAATTAATGGTTTATACTGTTCTGCCAGTTCCTCAAATTCCATGTAAAATGGTCCTTTTAAAGAACGCGTTCCTCATATATTCCGCCGGTAACACCAATTTACTAGGTTACAAGGTGGGGAGTCCAAATGGTAAACTTCACGTAAGAGGGGGCGGGGAGGGTGCCGTATGTAACGTATGGTAAAGCGAAACTTCACGTTTGAATAAATCGAAATGAAAAAAACTTGAAAAAATTGCAAAAAATGTTGAAAAATGTGACCAAGTTCACAGATGTTTTGTCGAATAATCGATTATTATAAAAACAGAAATACTACTTAAGACCTACAAGCGCTTTGCTGAAACGCAGCGACCCTACTTCCATAAACACCACTTATCATAATCCTAGCGTTTCATTTTCAATACATAGCTCTCATATTTTCATATTTCTTCCCCGGATTTGAGCAGCCAGAATTCGACAAAAATATAGCAACCCTGAATCGACAGAAGTGCAACCACGATTCGACATAAGACAACTGAATGAGTCTAAGATTAGGTGTGCAGCAATGTATGCCTCTTTCCAAAGAAATATTAGTCAGAATATTCATTACATATAAGTGGTATCATGGTAAACTAGTGATAAAAGGAGGTATTGTCATGGAACCAATTTTTATTATTGATGGAGCCCGTACGGCGTTCACTAGTTTTGGAGGATCGTTTGCGGGGACGGGAGCAACCGAGTTAGGTCGCGCAACAGCAGTTGAGGCTATGAAGAGGTCTAAGGTCGACCCGGCGCAAATTGATCATGTGATTTACGGAAACGTTATTCATACGGAAAAAAATGCATCCTACCTGGCACGGCATATCGCTCTACATAGTGGCGTTCCTCAGGAAGTTCCTGCGTTTATGGTCAACCGCCTTTGTGGGTCTGGTCTGCAATCGGTGGTTTCCGCCGCTCATCATATTTTAGTAGGTGACGCCAACATCGTGCTGGCAGGGGGAACAGAGAACATGTCCCAATCCCCGTACGCGAATTTTAAGCAGCGATTTGGCGGGTCAAAAATGGGCAATCTACAGTTTGAAGACATGCTGCTAACAACCCTGACCGATCAATACACAGGGAAAGGTATGGGCATGACAGCTGAAAAACTAGCAGAACAGTATTCCATTTCTCGTGAAGAACAAGACAAATTTGCGATTGAATCGAACCTGAGGGCATCCAGGGCGGCCGAGAACGGAACTTTTGCAGAAGAAATTGTTGCTGTCGAGGTGAAGACGAGGAAAGGTAGTATTTTTATAGATAAAGATGAACACATCAAGCCAAACGCGAACTTGGAGTCGATAAGCAAACTGCGTCCTTCGTTTATATCAGACGGAACAGTTACCGCGGCGAATGCATCGGGCATAAACGATGGTGCCGCATCGGTGGTTGTTGCAGGTGAAAAAGCTGTGCACGAAAATGGACTCAAACCTCTTGCGAAAGTGGTTTCGTGGGGAGTAGCGGGGGTCGATCCAACCATCATGGGAATCGGACCAGTACCAGCAATTAAAAAAGCACTAGAGCGTGCGGAACTCAGTTTAGCTGATATGGATTTGGTTGAGGTGAACGAAGCCTTTGCCGCCCAATACCTCTCAGTCGAAAAAGAACTTGGACTAGATAGAGAGAAGACAAACGTCAACGGTGGTGCTGTCGCATTAGGCCACCCAGTCGGTGCAAGTGGCGCACGAATCCTCCTGTCAGCAGCATACGAACTAAGACGCCGTGGCCAAAGATACGCAGCAGTTAGCCTCTGCATCGGCGGCGGCCAAGGAATCGCCATGGTCATTGAAAATACTAATTTCTAAAATAATCAAGGCCTTCAGATAAATTCTGAAGGCCTTTTTAAGTTGGAGGAGGGTCGGTGGGTCAGAGGGACAGGTCCCTCGTCCCAGTGCCAAAATAATTCTACTCCGCAGCAACCCTGGTAAACAAGTAATCATTCAATGCCAACTGCAGCGTTCCTTTCGAATCCGCGATATCCGCAATACTGACGTCCAATGCAATCATCTTTTTCACAATTTCGGCACGGATCCCGGTGAGGACCGTTTGGCAACCCATCATTTTAACGCCCTCAATCAACTTCATAAACCGAAAAATGACCTCATCCTCCATGAATGCAACCCCGGATAGATTCATAATCAGCGTGCGAATATGTTCATTTTCAATGCTAGCCAAAATTTTATCCTCAATTGTCAAGATACGAATCTTATCAATTCCTCCAATTAGCGGAATGATATGCGTTTCCTGATTAATAGGAATAATCGGCACAGACAGATTTTCAACGAGCTGTCTCTGCGATTCAAGTAGCTCGTCCTTAAACCTTGAGTAGCTGATGAAAAAGTGTGTAAAGAAATAGTCCAATAGAACATTTATCCTTTTTTCAAGTGCAAAGAAGTGATCACGGTTGGTTTCAATATCTGATAATAAATCATAATTGTACAGAAAGTCCCAAAGTGTGCGGCGAATGGCTTGGACCCACTCAAGCTTAAACGCAACTGTCAGTGAATTTTTTGCCCAAGCGACTCCTTCTTGTTTTGCGAATGTAATCAATTCATGCTCACGCTCTTCGACGATATAGAGTACGAGTTTGTGCGCGTTCTCGAGAAGATTGATGTTTCCGATTCTATGAATATCCTTGATTTTATCCTTCACATTAATGGCTTCTTCAAGTAGTTTTTCTTCAAAAGATATTTTGTTTGCAAGGAAAAACTCTTTAATTGAATCTTTGTAAACAACGTCCAATTTTCGTACACCCCGATTTATCGTATTGTGATGCCTTGGTAGTTTAATTGTAAAAGTTGTTCCTACATTTTCTTCGCTTTTAACCGAAATATCACCGCCATGCTGATAGACCACGGAGAACACCTGAGCAAGCCCCATCCCGGTTCCGGCGTCCTTTGTAGAAAAAAATGGTGTCCCGAGCAGATTCATTTTTTCCTTCGGGATACCTACACCCGAATCTTGTATAATCACAATAACTTCCTTTTCGTCAGCACGGTGTGTAATCGAAATGTTTCCCGACCCCTCAATGGATTCAATTGCATTTTTTATCAGGTTAAAAAAGGCTTTCTTAAACTGATTTTTCTTGCCGACAATCGTTGCATCTGTACTTTGGAAGTCCGTCACAATCTCAATTTCATATAATTTATCTAAAAATAGGTTTAAAATAGATTCCAACTCTGTAGCAAGATGGATCGATTGCGCGTCCTCGTCCTCCAAATCAGGCTTGGACACCTGAAGCAAATTGTTCAAGGTAACAAGCGCATTTTCAAGTTCACTCTGCGCAATATCAAGATAAGCATGCTCCTCCTCTTTCTGAAGAAGTTGCAAAAATCCCTTTACGGCAGTCAATGGGTTTCGCACCTCATGGGCAATCCCCGCCGCAATTTGGCCAACCGAAGCCAACTGGCTTAAATGAGAATCCCTCCTTTGCTCCTCATTTTTTACTTCATTTGAAACCATAAAAAGAAAGCCCCCCAAAACTAAAAATCTTTAATTTTATTAAACTTTTGACATAATTCATAAAAAATTTTACTCATAAAACATTCCGTATCGCAATGAAAAAGAATGGAAAACTGTACCATTTCAAACAAAATACTACAAAAGTAGTACAAGAAGTAAGGTGGTTTAATCGAAGTCTGTCGAAATTAGGGGGGCAGTTGTAGCGGGACCTGTCCCTGTAACCCACAAATTCTTTTTTGAGAACTTGTTCATTTGTGATACTAAATTGGAATAGGGGTTCATAAGTTTACTTATATGAGTATTTCTTCATTCAGCGAAAGGACCATTTTCTTCTGGGTGGGAGGAATGGAGGGGAGGACAGCGTAGTGGCTTGTCCAATGCCCTTCCAACCTGAATACTCATGATAGGACGCATTATATGTGAGGGAACGGTATGAATCAGCGAACCTACATTAATTGGAAAATCATCATGAGCATTGCCCTAATGATTGGGCTCATTTATGCACCAACAGCGAAAGCGGCCGCGAAAGATCCGAAAGTGTTGGTCATCTTTTCATCGCAAACTAACCAAGTCGATGAGCATCAGCGCCTTCTGGACATGTTGATAAGCCACTTTACAGAAGACATCTCGTTCAAAAGTAGCAACGAGGTTGGAGCAGGGGATATGAAGGGTGTGACCCACCTTTTTTACTATGGACAAACACAGGAACAACTGCCACCCAAGGTTATTGAAATCATGGCCGCATTCGACGGAACCGTCATGTCAATTGGTCTCAATATCGAACAGCAACATGCGATTTTTCCGTTTATAAAAGCAAGCCAAACCGAGCTGTACACCGAGGAACTCTATCTTCCAGAAGAAAACAAAACAATTAAGGTCGACCCTACGAACATCATCCAAATAGAAACAACCGCAGCCACTTTAATCGAAGCAAAGCAAGCCACCCAATCCTACCCACTCCTAGTCAAAAAGGAAAATAAATATTATTACGCGACAAATAATTTGTTTCCGCCTATCTCTAATTTTTTAGCTGAGGCCTTGCACGAGGTCTTCAACACGGAACACCAAGCGCCCACTCAGGCCTATCTCAGACTGGAGGACGTCAATCCGGCTTCAGATTCGAAGCAGTTGATGGAGATTGCGAGAATCCTAGAGAGACGTGACATTCCGTATATGGTGTCGGTCATCCCTGTCTATCTCGACCCACAAACGGACGAGGAGTACCACATTAAGGATACGCCTGATGTTCGTGCGGCCCTCAAATACATGCAGGACAATGGTGGCAGCATCATTCTTCATGGGTACACGGACCAATACGAAAATGCGAAAACCGGTGATGGTTTCGAGTTTTGGGATGCAACACAAAACTCGCCAATTACTCAAAATGAACAAAAGTACATCAAAAATCGGGTTCAACAGGGGCTCCAGGATCTTGTCGAGTATAAGCTTTACCCACTCGCATTCGAGGCACCACATTATGCGATGAGCCAAACCGGCTACAAATTACTGTCAGAGCATTTTTCAACAATCATCGGCCAACTTCAACTGACAGACAAGGACTGGCGCATCATGACCGAGTCGCCGTATATCACGAAACCGACCTATCTTCATGGAATGCAGCTTTTGCCCGAGACGATTCGCTATGTGCGCTATGAGGACCCACAGTCGATTCAGGAAATGAAGTCGCGCATTCATGATTTTACAACTGTTCGAGATGGCGTCATTGGCGGCTTCTATCATCCGTTCTTGGGTACGCGGGGACTGATTGAAATCCTAGATGAATTTGAAAAAATACCGGGCGTCCAGTGGATTGACCTGAAAAAGTTGAAGAACACAGTGAAAGCAGAGGGAATTTGGATCGAATCGGATAACGGCAAAATGGATTGGGACATCGACCGTGATTCATTCGTCGACAAGACGGTGATTCCTCTATCCCTAGCCGAATTATTCCATTTGTTTCGCGATAATACACTTTGGGTAATTATGGGAGCCGCATTCACACTTTTCATTGCGGTTGTCTCCCTAAAAAGAGGTGAATCGACATGAGGATCATTCCACTTTTACTCGCTATACTACTTCTTGGAGCCTGGGACAAGGGACCTGTCCCTTTGACCCATGGGGACACGGGGACAGGTCCCTCGTCTCACCGGGTGTTGGTGGTGTTTTCGTCTCAGACGGGAGAGATAACGGATCAGCAGCGGGTGCTGGATCTTCTTGTCGGGCATTTTACGGATGACATTACGTTTAAAAGTACTAAGGAGGTTGACCCCAGGGATCTAGCTGGTGTCACACACCTCTTTTATCACGGGCAAATCAAGGAAACACTAACGGAAAATTTTAAAAAGGCACTAACGAATTTTAACGGAACTCTCGTTGCTATAGGACACAACTCAGAGCAGCTCGCGGAACGATTTTCTTTTATGAAGGTTGAAAGAGAAGTGTCGGTTTCGAAAATATCAAACGAAACGGACTCCATCAATATTTTTCCGCAGAGCATCCTGCAGGTGACAGCTGAGGGCGCTAAAACAATAGTGAAAGCAAGTCATGGTGCGGAAAACGAGTACCCGTTGTTTCTCGGAAAAAATCAAACCTATTACTACGCGTCTCCGATTATTGAATACACAAAGGCGATTTTCCTTGGAGATGCGCTTCATACGGTCTTTGAGGATGAGCATAACCACATTCGCCCAGGTTATATCCGGCTAGAAGACATTCACCCAATGGCGGACCCAAAAAAGGTCATGGAAATCGCAGAGATTTTAAAAGAAAAACAGATTCCTTATATGGTTGCGGTCATTCCGGTTTATACCAATCCGCATACAGAAAAAGAGTACCATTTTTCAGACTCGCCTAATCTTTTAAAGGCACTAAAATATATGCAAAACAACGGTGGCAGCATTGTGCTCCATGGTTACACCCATCAATTCAAAGCAAGTGAGACTGGAGAGGGCTTTGAGTTTTGGGATGTCAACAACAATATGCCAATTTACCATAAGGCAAATGAAGATGTCGCAAAAAAAACGCGCCGTGATTTCGCGACTGATGCTGAATATGAGGCATTCCGAAAAAGTCAGCTCGAATTCGAGACGGAATATATAGAAGAAAAAATTCAGCGCGGGATTGAAGAACTTGTGAATTACGGGCTGTTCCCACTTGCGTTTGAGGCGCCGCATTACACGATGTCGCAGAATGGGTACAACGTTTTGTCGGAACATTTTTCAACTTACGTCGGTCAGGTCCAGCTCAGTGACGAGAACTGGGAGGTAATGGGGACCGCGCCGGCTGAAACGACGCCAAGTATGTTCCGTGGTATGACCTTGTTGCCGGAAACAATTGGTTTTGTTGACCCTAAGGATCCGAACTCGATTGAATCGATGATCAAGGAAGCGCACCGCTACTCGATTATGCGTGACGGCTTTGTTGCTGGATTCTACCATCCATTTCTTAAGGTGGAGGTCTTTCAAAAGCTTTTAGCAGAGTTGGAAAAAATCCCGAATGTCGAGTGGATTGACCTGAAGGAGCGGGTCAACACCGTTCGCTCCGAGAATGTCACGATTGAGTCTGGAGAGGGCCGCGTCAATGTGGACATCAGTTATACGGGTCTTTTCGCATCATCCCCGAGCTATCTGCTTTATCGAATCAAGGACCTTGCGCAGCATTTGACATGGGTGATGGTCGGAGCTGGTGCGCTTGCTGTTGTCCTTTTTACCCTATATGGACTATTTTTACGATGGAAATGGAGGAGGGAGTATTATGGCTGACACATTTATGTATATTTCCCTCTTTTTGATTTGGTCGATGCTGTTTTACCACATGTTTTTGATGCAGGGTGGTTACCTCCATTCGGTCAGGCATCGGAAAAAAGCACGCGAATGGGAGAAAAATCGCACCCCGTTTCCAAGGGTAAGCATCCTCATTCCGGCGCACAACGAAGAGGTTGTGATTCGCGATACACTCGAGTCGATGTGCTCTTTGCGCTATCCGCTTGACCGGCTTGAAGTGATTGTGATTAACGATAATTCAAGTGACCGAACTGGCGAAATCGTCGATGAGTTTACAAGGAACTATCCTTATATAAAAGCCATCCACACGAAGCCACCGTTTGGTGGAAAAGGAAAGTCGGCCGCACTTAACATCGGCTTTGCACAAGTTACTGGCGACATTATTTGTGTCTATGATGCCGACAATACCCCGGAGCCAGATGCGGTTTACTGGCACGCAATTGCGTTAATGAATGATCCTCAGGCTGGTGCGAGTGTTGGAAAATTTCGTGTCATCAATGCGGGTAAAAACCTGTTAACACGGTTAATCAACATCGAGACACTCACATTTCAGTGGCTCGCCCAAGCGGGAAGATGGTATTGGTTTAAAATGACGACCATCCCTGGAACGAATTTTGCGATCAGAAGGTCGATTCTCGAGGAGCTTGGCGGTTGGGATGAAAAGGCGTTGTCAGAGGATACCGAACTCAGTTTTCGTGTTTACGATCTCGGCTACTACATCCGCTTTTTCCCAGAGGCAGTTACGTGGGAACAAGAGCCCGAGACATTAAAGGTGTGGTGGCGACAACGCACACGCTGGGCGCGCGGCAATCTTTACGTCATCGCGAAATACATGCTCCGCTTTTTTAAGCTGAAAAATAAAAAAGTCGGTGTCGACCTGTTTTACTTTTTCTTTACGTATCTATTATTCTTTGGCGGCGTAATGGTGTCACACGTCATTTTTGTTACGAATCTATTTATCGATTTGAACCTATCGATTGGGTATGTATCATACGCCCTGCTGATACTTGGATTTTTGCTGTTCGTATCCGAGGGCATCCTCACCCTCAGCATGGAAAAAGACCAACTCAATACGAAAACATTTTTCACCGTCATCCTCATGTACTTTACCTACTCCCAGCTCTGGATCCTCCTCGTCGCCTACGCAACCTTCTTGGAACTAAAGCGAGTCCTCCTCCGCCAAGAAGTCAAATGGTACAAAACAAAGAGATTCGCAGGGGCGGGCGCGGTTGGTTCATCGGGGGTTTCGTCTGGGGCTATCGTCGGCTCGTCTCGGGGTGCCGGTGGCTCGGGGGACACAGGGACAGGTCCCTCGTCCCAAAAAACTGTGAAGGAAGAGGTTAAAGGTGAAAGTTCAGGCTAAAGGGGTGAGAACAGTCGCTGCGTTACTCGTCATAGTTATCGTTGTTTGCGTCACTTTATTATTTTGGAATAATAAATCCCTGTCGCCTACCCAGGCCTTTATTGAAAAATGGCTGATGAATTCGAACGGAACGATTGCGACCTATGTTCTTCCAGACGAAGAGTTCGACACAGACCTCGCAAAAGGAAGAGAGGCGCTGTCAGAGTCGCTCGGCCTTTGGATGCAATACGCAATTGTGGCGGACGACCAAAAGCTGTTTGAAAAAGCGTATCAAACATTGGTTGCTTATTTTATGGAGGAAGATGGATTTATATATTGGAAACTGAATGAATTGGGGACGAGTGAGGTCTATACAAATGCACTGGTAGATGACTTAAGAATCATGGAAGCCTTGTTACAAGCCCAGAAAAAATGGGGCGGGGACTATGGAGCGACCGCTGTGAATATCGGTGAGTTTTGGAAAAACCAGTCCCAGTCAGGCTTTTTAACTGATTATTACGATTCACAGTATGGATATAGCGGGAAAACGTTAAGTTTGTCCTATATTGACCCGGTTGCGATTGAGTCAATGTGGGAGCGGGGGCTGCTTGATGAGGAAACGGCTCAACGGACGATTGGAATTTTAAGAGAGGCACCTATAAAGGCAGGATTTTATCCGAAATCGTACGGGGCCCGAGGCTATCGTTTCGCCGAGGAGGTTCATATGGTCGATCAGGCGCTGGCTGCCTATCACCAGGCAAAGGTCGGGATTGTGTCGGAGGACTTTTTAGAGTTTGTAAGAAAGGAAATGTCTGAGGGTGTGGTTTACGGCCGGTATAAATTAGGGAATGGTCAGCCGACTGTCGAGTATGAATCTCCATCGGTTTACGGATTTTTGCTCATGTACAGTATGGAAATAGGAGAAAAAGAGTTAGCGGAGCAGATTTACCGTCGAATGATTGCGTTCAGAAATGATGATAAAGATAGTCCGTTTTACGGCGGATATTCGGTCGATAAGAGCGGAAACACGCATGTGTTTGACAACCTCGTGCCAATGTTAGCGGAGCAGGTGTATTTGGGGAGGTAACCCAAATAGTCCTTTCGTAGGAAGGAAATCCCGTCCGAAAGGAGAAGTACATCTTTAATCACTGCCTACATTGACGAAAAGAGGTTCGACACATGTCTTTAATAGATGCTGAAAGAAACATAATTGAAAAATTTCCTCGTATATTTGAAGGGAAGCCAGAAAAAATCAAACAAGCTCAACACGTTACGGATGCGCTAAAGGAGTTAATCGAACTTTGTGGGGACGACCCGACACGTGACGGGCTCATCGAAACGCCGCAGCGGGTACTCAAAGCATTTCTCGAATACACCGAAGGCTATCAAGAAGATCCTAAAGACCATCTGAAAAAGGTATTTGATGTTGCACACCGCGAGCTTGTGCTTGTAAAAAATATTGAGTTCCACTCCATGTGTGAGCATCATTTTGCACCGTTTTTTGGGGTCTCACATGTCGGCTACATACCGGATAAAAAAGTGACCGGACTTTCCAAGATTGGGAGAATGGTAGAAGGCTATGCAAAAAGGTTCCAGGTTCAAGAAACGCTAACAAACCAAATTGCGGAAGCCATTGAAGAAATCCTTCAGCCACAAGGTACGATGGTGGTTATCGAAGCGAAGCACATGTGTATGTGTGGGCGTGGAATCAAAAAAACAAACTCCGAAACCACAACAACAGCCGTAAGAGGCATATTCGAGGAGCGCTCCGACTTACGCCTCGAATTCCTAACACTATTAAATCGATAAGGATGGGTCACGGGGACAGATCCCTCTGTCCCATCTCTATCCCAGAAAGGCAGGTGAGATTGGTGAGACATGCAATTGTTACAGCGGGAACGAAGGGTTTAGGCAGAAAGGTAACAGAGGAATTTTTGAAAATGGGTTGCTCTGTGACGGTGAATTACAGGAGTGACGTGGCACGTGTTGAAGAGCTTAAAAAAGAGTGGAAGCACTATTTGGAATGCATTCAATTCGTACAAGGTGACGTCACGAAAAAGGAGGACATCACCAACATTTTTACCCAAGCAATGGACCGCTTTGGCCGTATCGATTACCTGATTAACAACGCTGGCCCGTATATTTTTGAACGGAAGAAGATAGTAGATTACGAGGATTACGAGTGGAATGAGATGATTGACGGTAACCTGAGTTCGGTGTTTCATTTTCTTAAACTGACGATTCCTGTGATGCGAATCCAGCAATTCGGCAGAATCATCACCTATGGCTTTCAAGATGCAGAAAACTCACCTGGCTGGATGTATCGAGCTGCCTTCAGTGCTGCGAAGGTTGGACTTGTTTCGCTCACCAAATCGATTGCTCTTGAGGAGGCCGAGTACGGAATTACTGCAAACATGGTGTGCCCGGGAGACATCACTGGCGATATGAAAGAAGCGACCATCACCACTGCTCGTACACGAAAAGATCCTCAAACCCCAATCGGCCGCCCAGGCACCGGCGAAGATATCGCCAGAATCATAGCCTTTCTCTGCGAGGAAAACTCAGACTTTATCACCGGTAGTGTCATCTCAGCATCGGGCGGAGTAAATGTCGTAAATAAAAATGGGTCACGGGGACAGGTCCCGTGACCCAGCTGGGACGAGGGACCTGTGAACTGTGCCCCTAGAAAGGAGAAATTATATGAACCAAAAGATAAAGGTGATGCTGGTTTTTGGCACTCGGCCTGAGGCGATTAAGATGGCGCCTGTTGTGAAGGAACTCGAGAAGCATCCACATGACATCATCCCGATTGTGACTGTGACGGCGCAGCACCGAAATATGCTTGACCAGGTTTTAGAAGCTTTCCAAGTCCGACCCCATTATGATCTGGATATCATGGAGGAGCGGCAAACGCTCACCAGTATTACAACCAGCGCCCTCACTGGGATTGATGAGATTTTAAAAAAAGAAATGCCAGATCTCGTCTTAGTTCACGGTGATACGACGACGACTTTTGCAGCGAGCCTAGCCGCCTTTTACCATCAAATCAAAGTCGGACATGTGGAAGCGGGGCTCAGAACTCACAACAAGTACTCCCCGTTCCCGGAAGAAATGAACCGAAAAATGACAACAAGCATCGCTGATTTTCATTTTGCACCTACTAAAAAATCAGCTCAAAACCTGTTCGACGAGAACATTCCTGAGCACCAAATTTTTATCACCGGCAACACCGGAATTGATGCACTCAAATTAACGGTCAATCCAACCTACCAGCACCCAATCCTGAACAAAGTCGGAACAGACAAACTTTTACTACTCACAGCCCACAGACGTGAAAATCTAGGCGAGCCACTAAAAAACATTTTCAAAGCGATAAAACGAATCACGCAAGTCCACGATGATGTCCAAGTCGTCTACCCAGTCCATCTCAACCCAGCCGTAAAAGATTCCGCAACAACTATACTCGGAAACAATGAACGAATCCATCTAATCGATCCACTACCCGTACTCGATTTCCACAACTTTGCAGCCAGAGCACATCTGATTTTGACCGACTCAGGCGGAATTCAGGAGGAAGCGCCATCGCTCGGCGTACCAGTACTCGTCCTCCGAGATACAACCGAACGCCCCGAAGGCATTGAAGCTGGGACGTTAAAACTCGCAGGAACCGACGAACAATCAATCTTCACACTCGCACATGAACTTCTAACAAATCCGATCGAATATGAAAAAATGGCTCAGGCCTCGAACCCGTATGGTGATGGACATGCAGCAAAGCGAATTGTCCAAGTGGTACTGAACCATTTGAGGAAAAGTGAACTTACGCTTGGGTCACGGGGACAGGTCCCTTGACCCAGCTGGCGACCCAGGTCCCAACAAAACAGCCTATCTTTTGAGCAGGAGTTGCTCATGAAAGATAGGCTGTTTTTGTGTACATAAACATTATCCATAGACAAGTATTCATTCGACATACTAATAATTGGTTGTAAAATAGGATAATATACCCACTCTCGTGTTCTAGGACCTATGTAGGAGCCTTGACAACTATCACCTTGACCCCCCCTCCTCTCTCCTCCCTTAAAGACACCATAAAGACAATTTATCGACTTATTATGGACTGTCCCTGTTAGAAGGTGAACTATATAATTAGTTCAAGACTCGGAATTTTCACCAGGGAGAATACCAACAATTCTATTATTAGGGAGGTATGAGCCGTAATCACAAATTGTATACGCTACCATTTTTAATTCTTTTAAAACGAAGGGAGATCTACTATGGGGAAAAAACGTTATCGAAAGTTACTCTCAAGCTTCTTAATTATCGTGTTAATCACTAGTTTCTTTCAATTCAGTGTAAGTGCTGAAGAAAATCAAGACGAGACAGTGGTTGCAAAATTGAATGGTCGTGGTTTTAAAGAAGTGCAGAATTTGGGTACTCCTGCTACAGGTGCAGTTGTGACAGATGCGGTATTTGGAAAAGAGAATGGGAAGGATGTTGTTTACACAACAGCAAATGGAGGATTATTTAATGTTATTGATGTTAAAAACAATACGGTTCTCTTTAATGCCCAATTAGGAAAAGTAAGCCAGGTTTGGACACATATCATCGCTCCAGATGGAACGGTATATATTGCTGGATTAGCGGAAAAGAACGCGGGAGAACTTTGGAGCTATTCACCAGAAACAAAGTCAGTAAAGAACCTAGGAATTCCAGATGCAAGCCATCAATTCTGGAGCAGCACAACCGATGACGATGGAAATGTCTATATCGGAACATACAAAGAAAAGGAAGGTAAAATCTTCAAATACGACGTCGCTCAGCAAAAATTTATTGACCTAGGAAAAGTAGATGCTGAGGGCGACGCTAGTTATGTGCGATCGTTGACGTACCACAACGGTTATCTCTACGCAGGCCTGGGGGTTACCGGAAGTGTGTACCGCATCAACACGGAGACTCTAGAAAAAGAAAATATCACGAAAAATGTAGCGGATATCTTTGGAAAAACGCTCGAAGAAATGCAGTTTGCCTATGATATGGAGGTTGCTGGAAACTACTTATTTGTACGTTTTAGTGGTGTGAGTGCGATTTTGCTATATGATTTAACAACACAAGAGTGGGTTGATAGAGTAATAGGTGGTATAAAAGGCGATGGTTCTGAGGACGACTTTGGAGCTTTTGGATATTCACAATTAGCTGTGAATGATGGCAAAACATACGTAATTAACGAACGTCATATTTTAGAAGTGGATGTAAACACACTAGAAACAAGGGAAACGGGTATACGTTATCCTGCAGGATGGCGAGGAAGTGCATTCGTTGATTTTGGCGAAAATAATTCAGATTTACGTCTGATTACGGTAAAAAGAACCGGAGAAATTATGACAGTGGATTTGGACGCCCAAAAAATAATCGATTTACCTTTATCGATGAATGGGAATTTGCCGTTAGCTTTACATAGTCTTGGACTGGGACCTGATGGGAACCTGTACATGACGACCTACCCAGGAGGACCAAAAGGGGCAAGGTATAACACGAAAACAGGAGAAGTTACGACGTATTCACAGGGCCAAGCAGAAGGCATGATTGCCGGGAATGGCTCAGATATGTACTTCGGGATTTACTCCGGAGCATCGATTCAGAAGATGAATACTGATACGCTAGAAGTCAAAACGCTCTTCAATTTATATGATGAGTATGAACAAGACCGTCCATATATCATGAAATTCGAAAATGAAAAATTGTTAATTGGTACAATTCCATACTATCAAAAACTAGGTGGAACATTTACAATCTATGACCCTATTACAGGTGATAGAGAGACACACAGAAATGTAGTCCAAGATCAAAGTATTGTGGGGCTTGCTTATAAAGATGGAAAGATTTACGGATCTACTACAATTCGCGGTGGATTAGACATCGAACCAACTGCCAAAAAGGCAAAAATGTTTGTGTGGGATGTAGCAGGTAAGAAGAAAATTACGGAGTTTGAATTAGATTTCCCAGAATTAGATGCGCCACCAATGATCAGTGGGTTAACGTTTGATGAAGATGGATTGTTATGGGGAGCCGTTGACGGAATCTTATTTGCAATGAACCCGGATACGTACGAAATTGTAAAATCGAAAAACCTATATCCGAATATCAAAAATAGAGGAATGTGGAGACCGGTTCATATTTTATTTGGCGAAGATGGTCTATTGTATACGGATATTGGAGGAAAACTAGCCGTTGTAGATCCGAAATCAGACGAACTCAAGCATGTTAGCTTAATTGAAGCTGGACCTGAAGTTTCGTTTATTGAACTTGCCTATGATAACGAAGGTAACCAAAATATTTATTTTATCGACGGTGACAGTCATTATTTAAAAATGATTCCTGTCGTTGATGGCGGTAAACTACCTGTTAAACCTATTTACGAGACTGTTCCTGTTTCATTTGAAAATGCAGGGTTTGAAGGAACAGTAGGAGAAAACAATTCGATTCCGGGTTGGTCGTCTTTATTTAGTCTTTCAAGTAATGTATCGTACGGGATAACTGATGAAAAGGCCAAAACGGGAACCAATTCCTTAAAAATTACGGATAGCTCTCAAAATGAAACGGTGTTTGTCGTATCAGATCCGATTCCGGTTAAAGCTGGTGTTGAATATACCGGTACAGTTGAAATGTATTTAGAGGATGGCAGTGCAAGCTTCTTTATCCGTTATTTTAATGCAGCTGGTAAGCAAGTTGGGAGTGATGTGGATGGTGTTAACATCATTCATGTCAGAGGTGGTCATAAACAATGGCAAACTGTACGAGCAACGGTCACAGCACCTGAAAATGCTGTTTCTGCTAGATTATTTGGAGGGGCTTCAAACTTCTTTACAACGTCAGGCGCCTATTATGATGACTTCAAACTAACTTATGAAAAAGAAGTTCTGTTAAAAGAAGTTGTTCTTTCAGCAGGGGAAACAACGATACTCCAAGGTGAGGAAAGGGAAACTGACCTTTCTGTCCTCCATATAAACGGAGATGTAGTTAACCTAGATGAAGTTGATGTAGAGTGGGTAAGTAGTTCACCTCAGGTTGCTACGGTAGAGAACGGCAAAATCACCGGTGAAAATGCAGGAACTACTGAGATACAGGCAATTGTGACTTATCAAGGTGAAGAATACACATCAAACGCAATTACCGTGACAGTTAACGTCACCACATCTACATTAGCCAAGCAAATTGCGGAGCTTGCAGAATCAAACCAAATCGATCATTCACTAATGAAACAACTAACAAACCGATTAGACCAAGCACAGCACCATTATGACAAAGGCGATGCGCAACAAGCAAAGAAACACCTAGAAGACTTCACAAAACATCTAAATAACAGCAATGCTAGTAACGAAATTAAAGAAATGCTCACTAACAATGTAAACGCAATTTGGGAATAAGGTAAGACAGTGTCATAGCTACAAACCCCCATTTGGTTTCCGCCAAATGGGGGTTTGTTATGCTCAAAGATGACTTCAATATAGTAAAAACAAGTTTTAAAAATATCTGTACTAATTATGAATTATTAATTCAAACAAACGTTTGAATAGCAGCTTAATCAAGTAAGGGTCTGAAACTTGAATTTCAAACAAACATTTGATTAGTAGGATATTAAGTCCCTTGAAATAGTCTGTTTCAGCCATAATTTTCATAAAAATTCTATTTTAAAATATTAATGCTTCAATATGTGCATTCTTGTTTAAATGATTGGCTGCCAACCAACAACTCTACTTCTTTGAATAATCTTGCAAGTTATAGACTCGTTTGAAGCTTTCAGTTTGATTGCGTAGTTCATCTATAAACTTTTGGGCGATTAAGGAGATTGGGAGGCTCTTTTTCGTTACAATGCCGTGATATGAATAGGAATCGACTTCCTCTTCGATATAAATTGGTAGGATTTGATTACTTAATACATATGGATCGGATTGTACAGATACGTCACCGTAAAAACCGACTGCAAAGCTCTCGGAGATCACTTTTTTCATCGATTCTGAATTTCCGGAAGTGAATACAATATTGGGTTTGCCAAATTTCTCAAGCTTTTCACCCATAAAATAATTGGTCGCATAACCTTCATCAAAGAGAACAATAGGATATTGGACAATCTCTTTTAACGAGACAGTTCTCTTTTTTGCCAATGGAGAGTATTGTCCAACATATGCAATCATCTTGCTCGTTAATAATGGTTTAAAAGATAACCTTGGATCGATTTCTGAATCATGTCTCAATGATGTTAACCCTAAATCAATTTTCTCCTCTAGAACAAGCTGGTTTGTAAAGATGGAACCACCTTCGAATAACTTAATATGAACCTCAGGATATTGAATTTTAAAAAGGTTAAGTGCTTTAGGTAATATATTTAAACTAAAACTAGGTATTGCACTAATGGACAAGGAGCCAGATAGTTGGGAACTTTGAACACTTATCATTTCTTCTAATTCATTCACTTTACTTAATATGACTCTAGCTTGCTGGATGATAATTTTTCCTGCTTCAGTGGGCTGGGTTCCTAGTCGGGAACGAGTGAAAATTTTTAATTTCAAATCCTTTTCTAAACTCGCAATGGATTGACTAATGGTCGGTTGGGTAATTTGAAGACTTTCTGCTGCATGAGAGATTGATCCCGTATCAGCTATTTCGACAATATACTTTAGTTGTTCAAGTTTCATAGGAGCCTCCTCATTTAATCCGAAAGTATATTATTAGCACAATAGTATTTTAATATAATAATTGACGAATAATTTTAAATCTTCTAAAACGTCATTGACAATAATAACATTATCATGTAACTTTATAAACTATATATATAAATTTAATATTTAATCTCTTATCTAGAGTAGCGGAGGGACTGGCCCGATGAAGCTCGGCAACCACTCATGTTTCGACATGAAAAGGTGCTAATTCCAGCAAAACATTATGTTTTGAAAGATAAGAGGGGACGGACGTTTCATATGCTCATATGCCTCTCTTTCTTTTGAAAGAGGGGTTTTTCGTTTTTTTAGATCATTTTTTAGAAAAAACAGGATTCTTAAGCAATGCAGGTATATATAGTAATTACCTATGGAAGTATAAAAAATTTTGAGTATACGGAATATTCAATCATATGATTTAATCAAACTAAACCCGTTCCCTGTTAAATAGGAATAAACTGGGAATTAATTGGAAGGAGAGAGTAGATTGAAAGCAATCCAAGTATACAAGAACTTCAAAGTAAACCTTACGAATGATAACAAAATCTTAATTGTCACCTTTGATAGGCCACCTGTAAATGCTTTAACTCAAGAAAGCTATGAAGAGCTTAGCGCGATCGTTGAGTACGTGAATGCTCATAATGAAATTTGTGCGGTGGTTCTAAAGGCTGAAGGAAAGGTCTTTTGCGCAGGTGCGGATGTTAAAGTATTAGCAACGTATACACCCGCAGATGATGTCGTTCGTCGACCAAAGCTTCGTAAGGTTTGGGAGGATTTGTATCATTGTTCTGTCCCTGTTATTTGTGAGCTAAATGGAGCTGCTGTTGGAATGGGTGCAGTATTAGTAGGGTGCTCGGATGTTATTATTTCATCTGAAAAGGCATATTTCGCAATACCAGAAATTAATATTGGGCTGGTTGGAGGAGCGAAAGGTTTATCAAGGATTTTACCCTATCAAAAAATACGGACAATGGCTCTGACTGGTATGAAGTGCACTGCCCAAGATGCATACCAATTAGGAGCGATTGAAGCGATCGTTGATGAGAGTGAACTGAGCAGTAGGGTCATGGAATATGCTGAAACCATTGCAAGCAAAGGGTACAAAGTAGTAAGAAAGTGGAAGGAAGCATTATTACTTACAGAGCAGGTTGGAATAAAAGAGGGAATTATGCTGGAACAAACTCTAAATCTAGACTTGGCAAAAGTGAAGTAGCATTGGATTTTATTAAAAATGACGTATTGGAAGGTGTGTAAATCTGTGAGACCGTTAAGTGGAATAAGGGTGTTAGATTTTACCCACTATATTGCAGGACCTTATTGTTGTCAAACGCTAGCCGATCACGGTGCGGAAGTTATAAAAATAGAACCTATTAATGGGGAGCCTTCAAGGGTAGCTGAGCCTATCTATAACGATATTAGTATATATTTTGAAACGATGAATCGGAATAAAAAGGCACTATCTCTCGATTTAAAATCGAAGGAAGGGCAAGAAATAATAAAAAAGTTAATTGAAAGCGCTGATATTTTAGTAACGAATTATTCAGTAGGTGTTCCTGAAAAACTGGGAATCGATTATGAGACGATTTCTAACATTAATCCCAAAATTATAATGGTTCATATTACGGGATTTGGTTTAACGGGGGCAAACAAAAACAAACGTGCTTTTGATGGAATGATTCAAGGGTTAAGTGGAGCCGCTCATTTAACAGGAGAACCAGACGGGCCTCCAATAAAATCAGGATTATTCATTGCCGACCATATCACTGGATTGCAAGGTGCTAACGGCGCACTGCTTGCGCTTCAAGCTAGGGAACGTACAGGTAAAGGGCAATTGGTAGATGTTGCAATGCTTGATTCTATGGTATCCATGTTATTTGAAAATTTATCACTCGTTAGTGTGCTTAAGGAAAATCCGATGCGAATTGGAAACCGCAGCAGAAATGTATTTGCAACTACCTTTCCGGCAGTAGATGGTTATGTATATATTGCGGCTCTTGCTCCGAAAATGTGGAGTGAATTTTGCAAAGTGATCGGACGTCCCGAATGGGGGAGTGAGACTTCACCTTACTACACCGTGAATGGGAGACTTGATAACTATGATGAGCTTGAAAAGCGAATATCGGAATGGACATCAAGTAGGACGGTTTCCGAAATTGTTGACTTACTAGAAAATGCATCAGTCCCTTGCGGAAAAATCAATACGATTGAGGATGTACTTAAAGATGAACACTTACGTAATCGGGATATGCTAATTGATATAGAAATCAATGACACAAAAGTAACAGTTCCAGGTGTAGTCGTCAAACTATCCGATGAGCAAAGTGTATTAAAAAATCGATCTCCTGAAATTGGTGAGCACACAAAGGAAATTTTACAAGAAATAGGTTATTCTTCTTCAACTATTGATGCCCTTCATAAACAGGGGGTAATTTCCCGAAAGAAAGATCCTACAAAAACTATTTAAAAATATCAAAGGAGCTACAAGGTTTTACTTATTATAAATGGATTCAAAAAAATGATGAAAATAAGAAGAGGGGGAAACAAGATGAAAAAAAGATGGTTCATGTTGGCAGTAGCTTTGATTTTTGTATTGCTAGTAGGCTGTTCAAAGTCAGAGGAAACAAAAACTTCGGATGAAGGCAAAAAAGAGGATGATAGTTTTCCAGAAAAGCCAATAACACTAATTGTTCCTTATGATACTGGTGGTAGTACAGACACATCTGCACGGGTATTGGCTGAGGCAGCGTCCAAGCACCTACCAAATCAAGTATCAATCGTTGTTGAAAACAAACCAGGTGGTTCCTCAACTGTGGGATTAACACAATTATTTAATGCCGAACCGGACGGCTACACAGTTGCGGTAACAATGGAAACGGGTGTTGCAATCAAAACACATACCGATGAATTGCAATACGAATGGGATAGCTTCGAAGAAGTACTTCGACTTGTATCAGCTCCTCAATTATTGATTATTCGTGAAGATGCTCCGTGGCAGGACTTTGGAGAATGGTTAGAATATGTAAAAGCCAACCCTGGAAAATTTAAGTATGCACATTCAGGAGTAGGCTCGATTGGCCACCTAGCAATGGAAGAGCTTGCTTCGAAAACAGGTATTGAAATAGTTGGTATCCCATATAGCGGCGGTGGACCTTCTATGCAGGCACTTCTATCAGGAGAAGTGGATGGTGCCATAGGTAATCCATACCAAGTAGATGACACGATAAACCGAATTCTTATAGATACAGGTGCTGAAAAAAGTGAGTTATTCGAAGCTCAAATATTAAAAGATTATGGAATTGATAGCGGAAATACACCTTGGATCGGACTACTTGCAACACCAGGTGTACCTGAGTCAAGATTGGATATCATCCATCAAGCGTTTAAAAAGGCTCTCGAAGATCCAGAAGTAAAAGCTAAGCTAACAGATTTAGGGCTTGCACCTTATTATGCGGATAGTGATGAGTTTAGAGAAGTAATAAAAGATCGATATGATAAAAACAAAGTAATTCTTGAAGCGATTGGTGCGATAAAGTAAAAGGAATTTAGCTCATATCGAAGGGGCTGTTCTACAGAAGAAGTGCATGAACTATTACTCTATATCTAGGAATGTATAAAACATATACCAAGGGGTATCGAGCATTAGGTGGAGCGCGGAAACTGTAGAACAGCGTTTTTAATGAACTGATGGAGGTGCGAGATGACGATAAAACGATCTTCTTATCTAGTTTTACTGCTACTAATAGTAGTTGGAGTTGTGTATATCAAAACGGCGATTGACCTGAATGGTGGAACAATTTCCGATATAGGAGCAGGTTTTTTTCCTATCATTCTCGGAAGTTTATTAATTATTTTATGTGTAGTTAGTTTCATTCAAAGTGTATTGAAAACGAATGATAAAAAATTGGATTTGCCAAATCTACCCTTAATATTAATTACTATCGGAATATCGGCATTATTTATTATAAGTTGGAACTGGTTTGGCTATTTTTATATAAGCCTCGTTGTATACCTCTTAGCATTAATGACCGTTTTTTATAAGGAAGAGTTGAGAAATAAAAGCAGACTCTTGAAAAATATCTTACTATCATTATTCATTACGGGGTTAATCTATTTTGTTTTTGATTACTTGTTAGGATTAAGGCTTACTTAGGAAAGGTGTCATATAAAATAATCTAGATTCAAGGAGTTGAAGCTATGGAGTTTCTTAATTTTGACTTTTCTTCATTATTTTCTCTTTCAACCCTATTCGCAATTATATTAGGAACATTTGTAGGAGTATTAATAGGTGCTTTGCCAGGGTTGGGTGCAGTGCTAGCACTTGTACTAATGCTCCCGTTGTCATACTCAATGGATCCCATGGCAGCTATCCTCCTATTATTAGCCACCTACCAGGGTGCTGAATACGGTGGTTCGATATCCGCTGTTATATTAGGTATTCCAGGTACTCCGGCGGCTTTGGTAACTGTATTTGATGGTAATGCCATGTCAAAACAAGGTAAACCTGGAAAAGCCATTGCCTATTCATTAACGGCCTCCGTAATTGGTGGTTTAGCTGGTGGGTTAGCACTGATTTTCTTATCTGGTCCACTAGTAAAATTTGCTTTATCCATTGGTGAACCAGAGTTCTTTTTAATCGGTTTGCTTGGATTATTTGCAGTAGGAATGCTGAGTTCAGAGGATAAAGTGAAGAGTCTCATTGCAGCTGTACTTGGTTTAATGGTGGGGACAATCGGGATGGATGCATTCACTGGGGCGCCTCGCTTTACATTTGGGGAAATTGAATTAATGGAAGGTGTAGACTTAGTTGCATTATTAGTCGGTATGTTCGCAATCTCAGAATTATTAATTATGGTTAGTAAGGATTTAAAGGTGAAATATCAAACAGACCAAAAAGGTCTTTCCCGATTTATGACAAGATTAAGTTTTAAAGATTTCAAGAAGATATTTAAAGCATCAACACTTGGTTCCCTTGTCGGTATTATTATCGGAATCATTCCTGGTATGGGTGCCGGTCCAGCTTCATGGTTTTCCTACTCGATTGCCAAAAAGACATCCAAGAGCCCAGAAACATTTGGAAAAGGAAATCCTGAAGGGATTGCAGGTCCTGAAGCGGCAAATAATGCAACAGTAGGCGGTGCTCTATTACCATTATTAACACTTGGTATTCCTGGGTCACCCTCTACATCCTCCCCTTTTATATATATGCAAAAATTGTCAATGAATTCCCTGGATTTGTCACCTCAAGAATGAACTGTTTAATAGGAAATGAAGCAATGAATATGCTGATGGAGGGCGTAGCAACTGCTGAGGATATAGATAAAGCAATGAAGCTAGGATTAAACCATCCAATGGGACCACTCGAATTAGCTGACTTAGTTGGTCTTGATACGAGACTGCGTAATATGCAATATTTGCATGAAACCCTGGGTGAAAAATACCGCCCTTGCCCCTTACTTACCAAATATGTAAAGGCAGGAAGACTGGGGAGAAAGAGTGGAGCGGGATTTTATGAATACAAGTAATAAGGAGGGATTGTTATCAATTTCTCTTGTAGAATACTAGAATATCAAGAAAAGATAAGAAGGTTTATAGAATCTGAGGTTGAACCGCTCGCCACATCCATTGAAGAGAATGACTTGATACCTGAAAAGCTTGTGGGGATGTCAAAGGAATTTGGGCTGTTTGGGTTAAGCGTACCGGATGAGTATGGTGGATTAGGTCTTAGTATGGTAGAAAAATGTGCCATTTATGAAGAACTCGGAAAAACCCATAATGGATTTACCACCTTAATCGGTGCTCATACAGGAATTGGATCAATGGGGATTGTTCAACTTGGTACGCACAATCAAAAAAAGAAGTACTTACCTAAAATGGCAAGTGGAGAATGGATTGCAGCATTTGCCTTAACGGAGCAATCTGCAGGTTCAAACGCATCGAACATAAAAACAAGAGCAGAACGTAAAGGCGATAAATATATCATTAATGGTTCAAAGTATTATATTACGAATGCAGTTGTTGGGCATGTTTTTACCGTTTTAGCGGTTACTGACCAGGAAAAAGGGGCAAAAGGCATAACCGCATTTATAGTGGAAAAAAGTTTTCCAGGATTTAATGTAGGAAAAATTGATCAAAAAATGGGGCTGCGTGGCTCGCATTCTGCTGAATTAATTTTTGAAGATATGGAAGTACCTGTTGAAAATGTTTTAGGAGAGATAGGGCAAGGGTATGTGAGTGCTTTGAAGATATTGACAAATAGTCGAGTCGGGTTGGCTGCAAGGAACCTTGGATCTGCTGAAAAATTATTAACCTATTCATTACAGCATGTTCATGAAAGAGAGCAATTTGGTGTTCCTTTAATGGAACTCCAAGCGATTCAACACATGATTGCTGACATGAGTATGCAAATTGAAACATTGCGAGCCATTACGTACCGTGTCGCTGGTTTAACAGATCAGAATCAAAGAGTCGTAAAGGAAGCAGCTATAGCAAAGCTATACGCGTCAGAGGTTTACAATAAAGTAGCCGACCTTGCTCTCCAAATACATGGTGGGAAGGGCTATATGAAGGATTATCCAATTGAACGTTTTTACCGAGATGCTCGAATCACAAAAATATATGAAGGTACCTCTGAGATTCAACGAAATATCATTGCAAATGAGCTTTCTCGTAGCTTTAACGTTATTCAAAAGAAGCCACCACTTCTGTAGCAGGTGGGATTAATCATTTCAGCAGGGACTAAAAACAGGTTGAATAAAGTTAAAGCCTCCGGCGGATGCCTCGATTTTTCGAAGGAGATTTTTCGAGCAGGCTCGAAAAAAATCGGGCGCAAATACGCCAATGCGCATTTGATAAAAGAGCGGAGGAACAAAGATGCAGAATAGTTATATCGTAGAAGCAGTTCGAACACCAATCGGAAAAATCGGTGGAACAATGAAGGATATCACAGTAGACCGTCTTGGGGAAGCTGTCATAAGGGAAGTTATCTCTCGAACAGGTCTTGATATTTCAATAGACGAGATTATTTTAGGCTCTGCCAAGCAAAGTGCCGATACATCGAATCTTGCAAGGGTGGCATCATTAAGAGCTGGTGTTCCGGAAGAAGTACCTGCGTATACCGTACACCGTCAGTGTGGGTCTGGAATCCAAGCCATTCATAATGCAGACCAACAAATTCGCCTCGGATTAAGCGACGTTGTGATTGCTGGGGGTGCGGAAAGTATGAGTACAGCCCCATATTATATCCGCAACGCACGCTTTGGTATCAAATCCGGTAATGCTCTTATCCTAGATCCCAATACAGAAAGTCAACCTGGCTCTCAACCCATTGAAAAATATGGTCCGCTAGTGATGGGAAGCACGGCTGAAACATTAGCGAGTCAATATCACATTTCAAGAGAGGAACAGGATGAGTTTGCATTAAGGAGTCAGAAACTAGCCAGTAATGCGATAAACAAAGGGTACTTTAAGGACGAAATTTTACCAATTGAGATTAAGGACAGACGGAATCATTTTTATTTTGATACAGATGAACATCCACGAGAAACAACATTAGAAAAATTAGCAAAACTCCCTCCTGCATTTATGGAAGCTGGTTCCGTAACGGCAGGAAATTCGAGTGGAAGAAACGATGGTGCTTCAGCTGTTCTTATGATGTCAGAGGAAAAAATAAAGGAATATGGTTTGAGTCCAAAAGCAAGAATCATTGCCCAAGCATCAAAAGGCGTGTCTCCCACCGTGATGGGAATTGGTCCAGTAGCTTCAACCCAATTGGCATTAAAACAATGTGGCCTGACAATTGATGATATCGATCTAATCGAATTGAATGAAGCATTTTCTGCACAGGCTTTAGCGGTAATAAAGAGTTTGGAATTAGATTTGAACAAGGTGAATGTGAATGGAGGAGCTATTGCCCTAGGCCATCCTATTGGTGCAACTGGAGCAATCTTAATGACGAAACTTCTCTACGAAATGAGACGTAGAAATCTAAAATATGGCTTAGTTACACTTTGTATTGCAGGTGGTATGGGCATTACATCAATCATCGAAAACCTGCAAGTGAAGTAATGGATCACGTGGACAGGTCCCTTGTCCCACAAGAAAGCCTATCTTTCGATTGAAAGATAGGCTTTTTATTATGCTGTTTTATGTCTTCTTACGTACATAAACAATACAGCTGAACCAATTAAAAGAGTTGTGATTCCAATCGCAAGCATATTAAATAGTGGGCTTGCAGTGTTAGGTAGTTTTGGACCTGATTTTGTTTCGGTCTTTTCAGGTGTTACCTTTTGCTCATCCTTAACAGGCTCTTTTATCGGATCTTCTTTTGGATCCTCCACTTTAGGCTCCTCGTTCACAGGCGGCTCTTCAACCGGAGGTTCTTCTACAGGTGGTTCCTCGACCGGTGGCTCCTCCACAGGTGGTTCTTCAACTGGCGGAACAATATTCTTCACCTCAATTGAAGCAACTCCCTTCTCGCCAGTTCCACTCAATACATAAACAGTGTAGAAACCATTTTCCGATACTTCAAACACTGGATTGTCCAGCGGTATGTCATTACCTTCTGTTTCAAAATCCTCTACAGCTAATTCCCCAGGCAGCCACTTCATCTCCAAGACTTCTTCCTGGTTTGTTGTAACGTCGATTGTGACAGGGCCCTCTGTAGAGTCGGCAGGTGTTGCAGATAATAAGATTTCCAGTTCAGGAAGTTCTGGCGGTAACAATGAAATCAATACTTGATCCGCTAGAGAGGCCAAAGCCTTCTGTCCCTCAATAGTAGGGTGTACGTCAGGGAATGGTAGAATGTAAGTAGCTTGTTTCCCATTATAAGCTGAATAGGCATCTACTAAAAATGTTCCGGGTACACTTGCTGAAATTGGTGCGATTACCTTTTGATTCACATTTGTGATAATTAGCTCGCCCATCGTATGTAAATTAGGCACGATTTGTTCGATATGTGCACCAAATGGGTTATAGGCGTTATAGAAGAGAATTGGAGCCTCTTGATTCACCCCACGGATGGCACCCATAATTTGAGTCAGATTACTTCCTAATTGAATAGACGCAGCTTCAATTTTTTGTGTAATTTCTGCTATCTTTTCCGGTGTTAGTGGTGTTCCTTCAGATATGAGTTTCCCAACTTCTGCAGCCTGAAGTAAGTCATTGTTTCCGATATTTAGCGTAATGACATCAGCTTGAGCGATTGCGGGCAGATAGGCTGGGTTATTTTTGATCGCATCTAGCAATTGACCCGAGGTCCAACCAGGAAAACTCAAGTTCTTGACATCAAAACCACCATTTAGTATATAATTCGGAAATGCATGTGCAGATGGCTTTGATTTATCTGGATTCTCCCCCTCATAGAGATTCCAACCAAAGGTGATGGAATCCCCAAGTGCGACTAGAGATGGCTTGTCCACTGGAACATCCTCAGCAAAGGCAATAGGAGCCACTACAGTCTGAAACAATAAAACGAGTAAAAATAGAATGCTAAGTTTTGTCTTTTTAAAAAAATGCATCTAACGTCCTCCTTCTTTTGTAATAGTTTCATAGTCTTTTATAGTTTATTTGTAATTTTCAGAACCATCAATGTAAACCGTTCGCTAAATTCCTACAAAATAATACAAAATCGGTCATGGAAACAGGACACTAAACCACCAAACGTCACTCTATCAAATAAGGTAGACCAAAAGGCGAAAAACTGTTAACACGCAATTATGCCTGCTGGAGGTGCAATTCTTCAAAATAAAACGCAATTCCACGTCGTTAAAACGCGAATCCTCAAATTAAAACGCAAATATCATAAAGAAAGGCGCAATTCCCCACCAACCAATATGCCCCTACATGACCTTTATCCCGCATCCCTCAAAGTTAATATTTTCACCATTCGAAATATCCCAAATATAGTAAAATTTTGATATTATTTTCCTATTCTGTGATATATAATATGCTGGATGGTTTCTATTATTATTGTAAATCCGGTAGGAGGAAGAAAGAATGCGCAATCGAAAATGGCTAAATGTGAGTATGGTCCTAGTTTTGCTGCTTTCGTTCATGAGTCCATTGACCATCAGTAGAACTCATGCCGAAACAGGGCTAAGCCAAGTAAGTTTGACAGAAACAGAGAACGGCATTACGTTATCGTGGGGAGCGTCACTCCCAGAAGATGAAGAAATCACAAGCTTTCAACTTAGCAAAAATGGACAAACGGCTGAAATCCAACCGAATGTTCAAAATGAAGAAGGAAATGTAAAACAATATTCATATGAAGACACAGAAATCCAACCAAACACCACGTATACATATGAAATAACAGCATTAACGTCAACTGGAAATCTACTAATCAGCGAAAAAGTAGAGTTCAATTCTGCTGACACTATTGTGGAAGAAGGGGAAAAACCAGAAGAAGCTGGAGTCCCTACTGAAACACCTGTGGAAACGGAAACTCCAGAATCACCGGAAACACCTGGATCAGAGGAACCTGTTGACCCAATAGAACTCCCTGCATTCCCAACTGAAGCAGTGGAAGAAATAGTGACGACAAACATCAAAGTCTCCACATTAAATGGCAACACCCCATGGGAGTTTGGTTTTTCAATCATTGGGGTTAGCGACAATGTAGCTGGCGAGGAGTATTATGGCTATTTAGATGATGAGGGCTATTTTATTGAAGGCTACACAGGCAATAAGAATCTAGAGCTAAAGACAGGAACCTATAATCTTGTCACATACAACTATTCTACTGACGAAGAAATCACAGCTGAATTTATGGTAGAAAGCGAGCGTGACTACCTAACAAATCCAATTGAGATTCTTTTAGACGATGAAAAACTAATCATTAAAAAAGAATTATATGTGGAAGGTGTAACGGACCAGTCTATCTCAATCTATTGGGAAGAGCCTTGGGAGCCGACCGACATAAATAAATACCAAGTGTACCTAGATGGCACATTAGTTGAGGAGATTACCGATCCGTATATGACATCATATACGTACACTGATCTTTTACAAGAAACAACCTATCAGTTAAAAGTGGATATTGTTTATCAAGATGACACGGTTGAGACAATTGAAACTGAGGCGTCAACAATTGCACCACCAGTAGGAGATAAAGTCCAATTTAAAGATGAAAATTTAAAAGTAGCAGTCGCTGAGGCGTTAAAAATCTATCACCGCGACGTCTATGTGGACGATATGGAAAGATTATCACACTTAGATGCTAGCTATTTAGAGATACAAGACCTAACTGGCCTTGAGTATGCAACAAATCTTGAGGACCTATGGCTAAGTGGCAATGAAATCACAGACTTAACACCAATCAAAGACTTAACGAACCTATTCTATTTAGATTTAGATAGTAACCAGATTTCTAGTATTGAAGATTTAGCAAATTTAGAGAATCTCAGTGTATTATCTTTAGCGTATAACCAATTAGAAGAAATCGATACGTTACTTGAGATGCCAAACCTAACGTATGTATCCTTGTATGGCAACTATGGACTTGATTTTTCAAAAGGTTCCGCGACCATCGAAGTCATCAAAGAATTGCATAACAAAGGCGTCACTGTTGAGTGGAGCGACTTTGGTCACGAGATTTTCGTAACGGATTTGACCGAGTCCACAGTTGAATTTGAGATCAATTTTTTTGACATAGTGGATAACATCTCTAAATACGTTATCTATGTAAATGGCGAGGAAGTTGCGGAAACACCTGCCTCACAACCGTTTTATAAGCTAACAGGTCTTGAGCCTTTAACTGATCTTGACATCACAGTTGACGGTGTGGACGAGGACGGCTTTATCTGGGGAAGTGCTAATACGTACGTAGTAACACCACCGGCTCCGTCAGGAGACCCTGTTCAATTTGCTGACCCAGCCCTAGAAGAAGCGGTGAGAGACGCATTACGTATTAAATCTCGTGAACTCGTGGAAAGTGATTTAACTATTTTAACAAGTTTTGATGCAACAGACAGAGGCATTACGGACTTAACAGGTTTGGAACATGCAATAAATCTTGAGGACTTGAACCTGGATTCAAATGCAATTACAAACCTTGAACCGCTTAAAAGTCTAACGAATCTATCCTATTTATCAATAATCAACAATGAGATCTCAGACATTTCGGCTTTGAAAAATTTAACGAACCTACAGTTTCTAATGCTAGATTGGAATCATATTGAGGATCTTAAGGCTCTATCAGGTCTTACAAACCTATCTATGTTGTCTTTACAGAACAATAGGATAAAAGATATTTCTGTATTAGAAAACCTAAACATCGCCTTTTTGAACCTGGCTTACAATGAAATCACAGATATTTCAGGTTTACTAGCGTTACCATATTTAGAGTTTGTACTCATCATGAACAATTCACTTGATCTCACTGAGGGGTCAGAGGCGCTAACAATTATTAGAGAGTTAGAGGATAATGGGGTAGTTGTACTTTATGAATACCTCGATATTTCAGCAGATCATGTTACAGATACCGAGATTGAATTTAGCTGGAAGCCTGTAACGACAGATGGATTTGAAGATTTCACCTATTATGTATTCGTAGATGGGGAAGTAGTAGCAGAAGAAACAAAGGATACAAGCTACTTACTCACGGATCTAGATCCTGATACTGACTACAACATCGAAATCATTGGATTTGACGAAAATGACGAAGAGCGTGTCATCTTGGGATCAACTATAATTACAACTGCAGCCTCTGAGGAAGATCCTGGTGACGAACCAGGTGAAGAAACAGACCCTGAAGATGGCAAAACACCTGAAGATCAACCATCTGATGACAAGGATGAAGTAACACCTCCAAGTAAGGACACTGAAAAAGGCAACACACCAAAAGAAACAAATGATAAAAATCAAGACACAAAGAGCAATGACAAGAAAAACGATGACAAAAAGCTACCTTCAACAGCCACAAACAGCTACAACCTATTACTAGTTGGCTTACTATTCCTAGGAGCTGGCCTCATCGCAGTAATGGCAACACGAAAAAAACAAGCATAGGGGCACGGGGACAGAACCTAGTCCCACCCAATCCTCACCGTCCGAATTAAATTTCGGGCGGTGATTTATTATTGAAGTCCATTTCCCCAACTAATTGGGACATTAAAAAAGCTTTTAATTCCCTAATTTCCGAGGTGCAAGATGAAACTCATCATTTACATTTTTTTAATTGCTTTTACAATTTGTTGGGCGGTCTTAAAGAAAGATGAGAATGTGGAAGGAGAGAAAATTGATTTTTCCGTATTCAATCGTTTTTTAAACGTCCTCGGCTTTTGTCTCACGGTGTTCGCTTATGGATGGATTTTGTTTAAGGAAGACCTGTTTCTGTGGCTCTGTTTCTATACGGGCATTCTCGTCGTGCTTCTCATAGGGTTAGCTGAAAAAGAGAAAAGATTGGGAAATTGGGTGACGATTATTGTCTTAATAGTAGTCATATTTTGTGGGTTCCGAGTACCCACTCATCCCGGTTCATTCCAGCAATGGATAAGTGAAAATAAGCAGCTCTATTGCCCGAGCGACTATGATTGTGTCAAAGTGTCAACCTATATTGACGCAAAAGGAAGCTTAATAACGAAGTCAGAAATCGTTCCTATTACTAAAGCTGATTCAAACTGGTATCTCCTATTTGTAACCGGCAACTTTGCTTACGAAGATAGCAACGGCAAAGAAGTAGAGTACAAAGGAATTAACATTGCAGGTTGGTGGATTGAAACGACTAATTAAATTCTTGCTAGTCACCAGACAAAAGTCATACTTATGGTGGCTGGCTTTTTTGTGACAGGGTACCTGACCTTGTGAACCAGACCGCTCAATCGAGCCTTGCTCAGGATATCATCGCCTTCATAACACCTGACCTCATAGAAATTTCGATATACCCGAACGGACTCATCTACAACCTGTACCCACAGCACTTCATCCCTTTACCCTACTGCATGTTCAAGGCAAAAACAATTCTGTCCCACTATTATCCTATCCTCCCATCCTCCAATTGTCCCGAAATGACAGGTTTCAACAATGCGAACACTCATTTTTAGCCTAATATTACTATGACTTTTAGTGCTAGTTCCAGAAATAGTAATTTAGTATAGTGTGAATATCCCGAAAATTTTGTATGATTTTGGGACCGAAATATTCGTGAGGGGGGACTATTTTTCGGATTTCTAGATTTTTAGTTTCTATGTTAAAAGGGAGGATGAAAATGGGGAAAAGAATCACAGCATTATTACTAGTTTTATTACTCGGATTTAGCGGTAGTGCGTTTGCATTTACTGGCTTTACACCAAAGCAGCTAGATGCACAGAAACCGACGAGTGAAATTGAAAACAGAGAGGCAACGGATGCACCGAACATTGACCCTGATCAAGAGGTTCGTGTGGTTGTCGAAATGAGCGGGGATGCTCCGATTGAGGTAGCAACGAAACAGGGTAAAAAGTACGATAAGCTATCAAAAGGGGAAAGAAAACAACTAGAAAAGGCTGCAAAGAATAAACAAAAAGCAGCAAAAGATAAGATTAAAGGGAAAAAAATTAACATTAAATATGAGCAAGAATTTGATGCTGTTGTAAACGGCTTCAGTGGAAAAGTAAAATACGGCGATATTGCAAAAATTAAAGAAGTACCTGAAGTAAAAGATGTATACATCGCAACTGAATATACGATTCCAGATGAAGAAGCAGACATGAAATACAGTAAAGAACTAGTGGAAGCACAGCAGGTTTGGCGTGAGTTCGGCTTCAAGGGCGAAGGGATGACTGTTGGAATCATCGATTCTGGTATCGACCCGTCTCACAAGGATTTTGTCTTATCCGAAAGTTCTTCAGCTGAATTATCAGAGGCGGACGTTAACAATGCCATTTCTGAGTTTGGCCTTCCAGGAAAGTTCTGGACTGAAAAAGTTCCTTACGGTTGGAACTACATGGACAACAACGATCATATCGTTGACGTAAATGCAGATACAAATATGCACGGTATGCACGTAGCGGGAACAGTTGCGGCAAACGGTGATGAAGATAATGGTGGAATTCAAGGGGTTGCTCCAGAAGCACAATTACTTGCTTTACGTGTATTTGGTGAAAATGTAGCAACTACTTACGGAGATATTTACATTAAAGCGATTGACGATGCAATTAAGCTAGGTGCAGACGTTCTTAACATGAGTCTTGGCTCTACGGCTGGATTCGTGGATGGGGAATCAGCTGAGCAACAGGCTGTAACACGTGCCGTTGAAAATGGGGTAATGATGTCCATTTCAGCGGGTAACTCAAATTATTTAGGAAGTGGCTCTAGCTTCCCTTATCCATATGCGTCTAACCCTGACTATGGTGTGGTAGGCTCACCAGGTGTATCCTATGATTCACTTCAGGTTGCATCATATGAAAACACGAATATGACGGTGGATGCAGTAAGCGTAAAAGTGGGCGAGAACGAACCAACCCAAGTGATGTACTTATCTGCAAGTCAAGCGAACCCAGAAGGTGGGACAAGCTATGAACTAGTGGAGGCTGGCCTTGGAACTCCTGAAGATTTTGTAGGTAAAGATCTGGAGGGAAAATATGCATTAGTTCAGCGCGGTGCGATCGGTTTCGTCGATAAAGCACTAAATGCGCAGAATGCAGGTGCCGCAGGTGTGTTCATCTATAACAACACAAGTGGAACAGTAAGCATGGCATCTGATGCAGCGATTATTATTCCACAATTATTCATGCTAAAAGCAGACGGTGATCGTTTAGCAGCAGCACTTAAAGCAGGACAAACAGTTTCCGTTTCATTCGACGGAGATCAAATGTCTATTCCAAACTCAAATGCTGGAAAAATGAGTGACTTCACATCTTGGGGGATTACACCAAACCTTGATTTCAAACCAGAAATCACAGCCCCAGGAGGACAAATTTACTCAACAATCAATGACGATAAATACGGAATTAAGAGTGGTACATCAATGGCGGCTCCACATGTATCTGGTGGTTCGGCATTAGTACTTGAACGTGTTGACAAAGAATTTGGACTTGAAGGTGCGGAGCGATCCAAGCTTGCAAAGAAATTCTTGATGAACACTTCTAAACCAGTTGAACTTGAAGGAGTACCTGTATCACCACGTCGTCAAGGTGCTGGTCTCATGCAGCTTCATGCAGCATTCACAACACCGGTGACAGTGACAGACCCGAACACAGGCGAGGCAAAAATAGCACTTAAAGAGGTAAAGGACAATGTCGTTACATTCTCTTTAACAGCTGAAAACTTATCAGATCAAGCTGTATCGTATGAAGTAAATGCAAGTGCTCAAACAGATACTCCTGTTAATGCAGGAATTTATGTATCAGCACCAAACCTATTTGGCTCATTAGATCTAGGTGCAGTTGCAACGGTTAACGGTCAAGCAACTAGCACAATCGAAGTACCGGCAAATGGGAAAACTACATTTGAAGTAAAAGTTGATGTAAGTGAGTGGGATGAAGATTTAACATCGATTTTCACAAATGGGTATTGGTTAGAAGGCTTTGTAAAATTAACGGACCCAACAGATACGAACCCAGATTTAGTCGTTCCTTATGTAGGTTTTAAAGGGGACTGGAATGCAGCACCAATCTTTGACGCTCCACTTTGGGATGAAGCTACTTACTATGGAACAACAGGTGTGTTGTCACATGTTGGTGGAAGCAGCTACGAATACTTAGGTGTTGACCAAGCAACAGGTGATATTGATACAAACCTAATTGCTATCTCACCAAATGGAGACGGAGTGAATGACGGTGCAACTTATCTGTTATCGCTACTCCGAAATGCAAAAGAATTAAACTTATCTGTGATCAATGAAGATGGCAAAGTTGTAAAAGAAATCAAGACTGAAGAATTTGTCCGCAAAAACTACTATGATGGTGGACAAGGCCCTATGTACTACCTATTCTCCGACTGGACATGGGATGGTACAATGCACAATGGTAAGAGAGCGCCAGAAGGTCAATATTACCTTCAAGCAGAAGCAACTCTTGACTATGAAGGTGCAAAAGCACAAACGTTAACATTCCCAGTGAAACTAGACGTAACAACACCTAAGGTAAAAACGACATTAGGTGCAGATGGAAAAACAGTTACAGTTGACGTTTCGGATAAAACAAGTGGAGTTGCTTACTGGTACGTAGAAGTAGATGGCGAACCTGTTACTGAAACACCATATGTAAATGGAGAAGCCGTACACGTGCTAGCACAGCCTGCTACTAAAGACCAAACAGTAACAATTGTAGCAGTAGACAACGCAGGTAACGTAACCGAAAACGTAGTAAAAGTAGGAAGCAAAGGCAACAACGGAAACACAGGAAACAAGAAAAACTAACAAACACAGGGTACTTTATTCCACGAAAACTAGCAATCAAGCATTGGTTGCTAGTTTTCTTATGTGAAAAAAAGTGCTGGTGCCCAGGCAAAAAAAGCATAAACGCAATTATGCATACCTACTGCGCAATTACTCAATATAAAACGCAATTCCACGTTTCTTCCTCAATGAACCACTCAATCATTATTAAAAAACGGCCAAAATCGACAAATTTCACCTACAAAAGTACTATTTATATCAAAAATAGGTCAAAAGCCCCTTTTAATAGATTCGCACCCTATCCTATAGTAATAATGAATCATACATAAATCGTACGAAATGGCAAAATCATTGAAAGATGATGACGCAAAACTAGAGGGGCTACGGTCTTTTGGACTACGCCAGCCAGTTCCCGAACACGAGGCTCCGTCGATTTATGTCTACAAACAAATCGAAAGGAGAATTATGCATGAAAAAAGCAATATACAAAGCAAAGTACTATTGGCATAGCATGCAATTTAACAAAAACCGAACACTACTAGAGGGTTGCCGCTCTTCACAATTAAAACAAACCATTGAATCAAAAATGCAATATCATGAGCGCGAGGCAATCAATACCATCTCAAAATTTTAATACTCCTAACCTTTCAAAAACCCAGGATAAAATAACGTCTGGGTTTTTGGTCGTGCTTATCTCACAACTTGAAAAATTTAAATATGGTTGCTACAACCCACAAAAATAATCGTCAATACACGAATTTTATAGAAAATTTAGATTACTCTATTCGTTTCACAAATTGAAAGGGGAATGTGCATGAAAAAAGTCTTTTACCAGGCAAAATATTTTTGGCACAGCATTCAATTTAGCAAGAATCGAACACTATTAGCGGATTGCCTCTGCCAAGATCTAAAAACAGACATCGAATTAAAAATGCACTACCATGAGCGCGAAGCCAGCAATTACATAGCTAAACTCTAAAACACCTAATAATGTAAACGCTATAAAACCAGGACGTTCCATCTCAGTACTCGCAGATCCATTCGCTATAAATCAACAAAAAAGGAATGACCTAACGTCCAGGTCATTCCTTTTACTTCCTATTATATTAATACCTTCTTCTTCTACCTCTAAACAGCCAATAAAATCCACTAGAAACGAGTACAAGAATCAATAATCCAAATAGACTCATACCTACAATAAAAGTCGTAGACGTGCTGTTATCAGGTTCTACCTTTGTATTCTTAATTAGAGTATCCATTTCGACAACTTCTTCTTCGGGTTCTTCAATCACTTCAGGTTCTTCTACTATCTCTACATCCTCATCTTCGATGGATTCAACAGCTTCTTCATCCACTTCATCGACCGCTGGAGTTTGGTCTTCTTGAATCGGTTTAGGTTTATAAGTAGGTTTGGCTGGTTGTTTTATGATTGTTTCCTTAGGTTTCTCTTTAATAGTAGTTGGAGGCTTTGGAGCCTCATTTTCGTCTTCGGACGGCTGAGGAGGTTTAGGATCTTTTGGTTTTGGTTGTTCCTCTTCAGGTTTCGGTTTTGTTGGCTCTTGTTGCTCAGGCTGAGGGGTGGGCTTAGGTGAAACCTCGGGTTCTTTCTCCGGTTCAGGTTCTGGAGCGGGTTCAGGCTCAGGATTAGGTTCTGGGCTTGGCTCCGGATTTGGCTCATGCACAGGTGTTGGATTAGGGTTCGGATTCGTAATGGCCTTCTCCCCAGAATCAATCGGCTTCAATGCTCCATATGCGATACCAGGCGAAATATATGTAATCACCAAACTTATAATAAGAAATAGATAGAATAGGTTTCTTCTCTGCAAATCAATTACCCCCACTGATGTAAAAACTATACCTATTCTACCATAAATATCCACTCCATTTATTAAGAAAAAGTAAAAAACTCGACAAATGTCATTTGTCGAATTCTCCACCAATCAGCTCATTCAAACTTTTGAAAAAATCTGCAGCCACTGCAAGCTCTGCCTATCTGTTTCCTCGTAACGGGGTCTATAAAATAGATTTTAGAATATCCACAGACGGTACATTCCATATCTTGAAAAACTTCACGGGGACCAAACACTACATCTAGGACCAATTCAAATGCCATATCTACTAAACCACTTCAAAAAAAGTTTTCTTGAAAATAGAATAATCTCCGCAGAAATTTGCTGTTTCTTGTCTAGTGTGAAGGAGAATCTATCGACAGGATACAAAGGAATAGAGGTGTGGAAAAAACACTTTGAAGACACTGGGACTTGGGCACGTCCACCTTTTCTAAAGTACCATTTGGGAAAAGAGGTACAAAGTGCCATAAAAATTTACACGAATACTGTAGATATTTGTAAATTCGTTGTTTATAATTACTTTTAGACTTAACTAACCGACAAACGTTACAGGAGGACAAAATGGAAGAAACAATAAGCTTAAAAGAAATATTCCAAACGATTCGAAAGCGTCTTTGGTTAATTATAATGATTGCGGCTGTGGCAGTGGCGACAGTTGGAGTTATGAGTTATTTCTTTCTAACACCAATCTATGAATCTTCTACTCAAATTCTAGTGAACCAAAAAACCTCGGATCAACCATACTTAAACCAATCCGATATCAGAACAAACATAGACCTAATTAATACGTATAACGAAATCATTAAGACGCCTGCAATTTTAGACCTTGTGAAAGAAGAGTTAAATCTAACTGAATCATTAAGTGAGATCATTACGGTTGGAAGTTCAAATAACTCACAAGTAATGAAAATTACAGTTCAACACACAGATCCAAAAACAGCAGTTGATATCGCGAACACAACAGCCAATGTATTTAAAGAAGAAATCGTGAAAATTATGAACGTTGACAACGTAAGTATTCTTTCACCAGCAGTGTTAGCCGAAAATCCAGTACCAGTAAAACCAAATCCAATGCTGAACATGGCAATTGCCTTAGTAGTTGGACTAATGGCGGGTGTTGGGCTTTCATTCCTTCTTGAATACTTAGATAACACAATCAAGACAGAGCAAGATATTGAAAAACTACTTGAGCTTCCAGTATTAGGTGCAATTGCTCAAATTGACCTAGAGGAAGAAGCGGCTAAAGCTCAAGAAACAAGTCAACGTAAAAGAGGAAGAGGTGATTCTGTTGGTGCGTAAAAAATCAAATCGGAAACAATTTCAATTGCAAAATCGTAGTCTAGTCACAATGCTAAATCCGAAATCCCCTATTTCGGAACAATATCGTACCATTCGAACAAACATTGAATTTTCTACAGTAGATGAAGACATGCGATTAATTATGGTGACATCTTCTGGACCAGGTGAAGGTAAATCAACCACAACGAATAATATTGCAGTTGTCTTTGCACAGCAAGGGAAAAAAGTATTATTGGTCGACTCGGATTTACGTAAACCAACAGTTCATTATTCTTTCCGTGTAGATAACCATAATGGATTAACGAATGTGTTAACAAAACAAGAAAAGCTTGAGCATGCCATAAGAGAAACAGACCAAGAAAATCTTTATGTCTTACCAAGCGGGCCAATACCACCAAATCCTGCCGAAATGCTAGGTTCTAAAGCGATGGACCAATTACTTAACGACGTGAAAGATCTATTTGATGTGGTTGTATTTGACACACCACCTGTCCTCGCGGTATCAGACGGACAAGTATTGGCGAATAAAGTAGATGGTGTAGTCTTGGTTGTAAGTAGTGGTAAAACAGAAACAGATGCAGCCCTTAAGGCGAAAGAGACATTGATGAATTCAAAAGCAAAATTACTAGGCGTTGTTTTAAATAATATAAAGAGAACGGAAAGCCAATATTACTATTATTATGCTCAAAAATAAGATTCTTACTTAAAATAAGTGGGGAAATCGATAAAGAAGGAAATGTTTATCTTGTGTAAATATTTCCTTTTACCGTATTCGGCACAATTCGACAAATTTCCCCCGTTTCTTTAAATATACTACTGTGGTACTATAACATTTGTAAGCATTTTGGCAGTATAATTTGTCGAAAAGTAGTACATGTTAAAAGGAGGCGATTGCTATGATTGATATACATTGTCATATACTACCGCATCTTGATGATGGGGCTAAAGACCTATCCGAAACAATTGAGATGGCGAAGGAAGCAGCTCAGGAAGGCATTACAAAGATAATCGCAACTCCTCATTATAAAAAGAGAGAATACGAAAATTCAAAAGAAAAAATCCTACAGGTTGTTGAGATGGTAAATAAAGAAATATCTCAACAAAATATCCCCATTACAATCTTACCAGGACAAGAGCCACGGATCGATGGCGAGTTACTACAGGACTATAACAAAGGCGAAATATTTTCACTAAATAACGGTGGGAAATATCTGTTTATCGAGTTTCCAAGTGGCCATGTACCGCGCTATGCAGAGCAATTATTATTTGATATACAATTAAATGGACTTACACCTGTTATAGTTCATCCTGAACGAAATAGTGAACTAATAGAGAATCCTAAGATTTTGTATAAGTTAGTGAAAAATGGCGCATGTACACAGATTACAACATCAAGTGTTACGGGGCATTTCGGTAAAAAAATTAAAAAGTTTTCGTTGCAATTAGTCGAATACAATTTGACTCATTTTGTGGCTTCAGATGCTCATAATCTATCAACTCGACCGTTTCGAATGAGAGAAGCCTTCGATGTGCTAGATCGAGAGTTCGGAGTTTCAGCCGAATACTACTTTAAGGAAAATGCAGAGTTATTAATTGAAGGTAAATCTGTCATAAAAGACACACCTGAAAGAATTAAGCAAAAGAAGCTGTTTGGATTATTTGGTTAATATTCTACTTTTCGATTGTGTGCTTTATTAATGTAACGGGATAAAGTTATGTATTTATAATTAATCAAAAATATCTACCTACTCTATCATACTAACTAATACAAAAAAGAGAAGTTCTAAGTTCCTACTTCCTTCTTGGCGAATATTGGATAAAAACTGAATTGCGCTTCATTTATACCATTTCTGATAAATGGTCATGGTGATGTCTCCTTACCACTATCAATGGAGATACTCGATCTCATTGTGGGGTAAATGCCTTAGACGCAAGTCGTCAATAGTGCTGTGAGGGTGGGGTAGATACCTAGTTAATCATTACTTGTAAAAATAGGTGTCTTCTATTTAAAAATAGTAGAGACCTATTTTTATGGTTTATAAATTAAAGTATTCACATGTAGGGGAGAGTGAAATTGGAAAAAGTAAGTAATGCGATTATTCCTGCTGCAGTTCTAGGGACAAAACTTTTACCTGCTACAAAAGCACTGCTAGAGGATATGTTACCGATTGTTGATAAGCTAGACTTCAAATCTATCGTAGAAGAAGCAATGGAATTCGGTATTGAAGATATCATTATTTTAACTGGCAAAGGAAAAAGTTTAATCGAGGGTCATTTGATAACTCATTTGAACTGAAAAAAATTTAATCGAGAAAGAGAAATTTGATTTACTAGAAAAGGTTACCAATCATCTAGTGTTGATATACATTACATCCGTCAAAAAGAACCAATAGGTCCTGGGCATGCCGTATGGTTTGCAAGAAAATTCATAGGTAATGAGCCATTTGTCGTTCTTGAAGGTGATGATATTATACAACCTAAGACACCATGCCTAAAACAATTGATTAAAAAATAAAACGATCCATTATCATCTGTGATTGGAGTTCAAAACGGTTCCGGAATCTGAAACACATCGATACGGAATTATTGATCCATTATCAAATGAAGGAAGACGTTATCAAGTAAATCAATTCGTTGAAAAGCCAAAACAAGGTACTGCAACTTCTAATCTAGCAATAATGGGTCGTTATATATTGACTTCAGAAATCTTCATGTTTTTAGAGCAACAACAGCTTGGTGGGGGATGAGAAATTCAATTAACCGATGCAATACAACAAATAAATGTAATTCAGGTGTATTTGTCTATAATTTTGAAGGAAAAAGGTGCGATATAGGAGAGAAATTTGGCTTTATTTAAACAAAAATTGAAATTGCCATGAAGGCTCCAGCAGCATTAAGAGTATACCTACTATCATTTATGGAGGAAATAGTAAAAGAAGAAATCCTAAAATTAAAGTAAAGATTATTTAATAATATTTGTTTCCTGTTTTTATGGAACACAAGGGGGGGAGAAATTTGTTCTATAGAAAGTATATAAAGAGATTAGTAGATATATCATTGTCATTATTTGCATTAATTGTTTTATTTCCATTGTTTGTTGTGATAACTATCGCAATTAAAATTGATTCAAAAGGACCTGTGTTTTTTAGGCAAAAACGAGTGGGCAAGGATAAAAAAGATTTTCAAATATATAAATTTAGAACAATGCACCTGGATGCACCTAAAGACATGCCGACATTCATGTTGGAAAATCCGGATATTTATATAACGAAATTAGGTAAATTCTTACGCAAATCAAGTTTGGATGAATTGCCACAAATTTTGAATATTTTAAAGGGGGATATGAGTATAATAGGACCTCGTCCTGTTATACGAAAAGAGGTTGAATTATATAAGGAACGTGAAATACGTGGTGTCTATAATATTAAACCTGGTTTAACAGGACTTGCGCAAGTTAATGGCAGAGATGTTATAGCATTGGTAGAAAAAGCAAGACTTGATGGTTACTATGCAGATCACATTTCTTTTTTGTTAGATTTAAAAATATTTATTACAACCTTAATTTATGTTATTAAACTAAAGGGGGTAAGAGAAGGGGCGCCACTACCAATAGAAAAAGAGAAAACAAAAACTATATAAGGTATTAAATTAAAGTTCTTTTGTAACTTAATTAATTGGGGAGAAAATAATGAAAATACTTGTGATAAGTCAACATTTTTATCCTGAACAGTTTAAAGTAAGTGACATTTGCTTTCGATTAGCAAAGGAAGGGCATGATGTTACAGTCTTAACGGGTCTTCCAAATTATCCAAGTGGAGTAATCGATAAGAAATATAAGTGGTTTAAAAACCGTAATGAAAAGGTTAAAGGAGTAAATATCTTGCGATCTTGGCTTATCGGAAGAGGCTCTGGTAATTTAAAGTTGTCTGTTAACTATCTTAGTTTTGCATTAGCAGCTACTTTTAAATCACTGTTTATAAAAAAAGATTTCGATTTAATGTTAGTTTATCAAACTTCTCCAGTAACAATGGCATTGCCAGGTGTGTTATTAAAAAAACTAACTAAGAAGCCACTTATAATTTATTGTCATGATTTATGGCCAGAGAGTATTGCTACTGTAGGGATAACCAAGGATAGCGTAGTTTATAAGGTTTTATTTATTATAAGTAAATGGATTTATGGTAATGCTGATAAAATATTTACAAGCTCCAAATTATTTGTGGAGTATTTTAATAACACTCTAGGTATTTACAAAGAAACAGTCTATCTTCCTGTATATGCGGAAGACTTATTTGACAATATTACAGCTAATAATATGGCTAGTGATTCAATTAATTTGGTGTTTGCTGGAAACGTTGGAAAAATGCAAAGCGTAGATACAATAATATATGCAGCTAATGAACTAAAAGAAATGAAAAATATAAAATGGCACATTGTAGGTGATGGGTCAGCAAAAAATACGTGTGAAAAACTTAAAAATGAATTGGATTTAGAAAATGTTATATTTCATGGACAACATCCAATATCTGAAATGCCACATTTCTATCGCATGGCGGATGCCTTTTTAATAACTTTGAAAGAAAATAAAGTGATTTCATATACCTTGCCGAATAAAGTACAATCATACATGGCAGCAGGCAAACCAATTATTGGTGCAATTGACGGAGAAACTCAAGAAGTAATTAAAACTGCAAACTGTGGTTTATGTTGTTCTTCCGAGGATTATAAAAGTCTTGCAAAAAATGTGAAGGATTTTGTAGAGAATAAACAAATGCATAGAGTTTATGGAGAAAATGCAAAAAAATATTATGAAGAAAACTTTTCAAAAAAAATATTTTTTACAAGATTAAATAATTTACTGAAAAATTCAAAAAAACAAGAGGTGTAATAGATGTTTAATAATAAAACACTACTAATAACTGGAGGAACTGGTTCTTTCGGTAATGCTGTGATGGAAAGATTTTTAGATAGTGAAATAAAGGAAATTCGTATTTTTTCTAGAGATGAGAAAAAACAAGATGACATGAGAAAGTTTTATAAAAATAATAAATTGAAATTTTATATTGGGGATGTCAGGGATTTAGCAAGTGTTAAAAACGCAATGCACGGGGTGGACTATGTATTCCATGCGGCTGCACTTAAACAAGTACCTTCTTGTGAGTTTTTTCCATTGGAAGCAGTAAAAACAAATATAATAGGAACAGATAATGTTTTAACAGCAGCTATTGAATACGGTGTAAAAAAAGTAATTTGTCTTTCAACAGACAAGGCAGCTTACCCAATAAATGCAATGGGGATTTCAAAAGCAATGATGGAAAAAGTTTTTGTTGCAAAATCTAAAACAGTTGAACCTGATAGGACTTTAATTTGTGGAACTAGGTATGGTAACGTAATGGCTTCTAGGGGTTCAGTTATCCCTCTATTTGTTGAACAAATTAAAAGTGGTAGGCCATTAACAGTTACAGATCCACATATGACTAGATATTTAATGAGTCTTGAAGAAGCTGTTGATTTAGTTATATTTGCTTTTCATAATGCACAGGCTGGGGATATTATGGTACAAAAAGCACCGGCAAGTTATATTGGAGACTTAGCAATAGCGTTAAAAGAAATTTTTAAAGTTGATAATGAGATTAAAATAATTGGTACTCGTCACGGGGAAAAGTTATACGAGACACTTTTAACAAGAGAAGAATATGTGGTAGCAGATGATATGGGTGGATTCTTTAGAGTTCCTGCCGATAAGCGCGACTTAAATTATGAAAAATACTTTGAACAGGGTAATGAAAAACTATCTATTGAACAGGAATATAATTCCCATAATACGGAACGATTAAATGTTGAACAAATAAAAGAAAAGTTAATGCAGCTAGATTATATAAAAGAAGAACTTAAAAAGTGGTTGTAGGTGGATGTATGAAAATTTTAATATTAGGTGCAACTGGTATGGCTGGTCACGTGATAGCTATTTATTTTAAAGAACAAGGACATGATGTTACAGCTTTTACAAGGCGGGCTTTTCCTTATACTAAGAATATTATTGCAGATGTGACAAATTTAAAAGCATTAGAAGAAACTGTTGTTAAAGGTAAATATGATGTAGTCATAAATTGTATTGGCATATTGAATCAATATGCTGAAGAAAATAAACCTCAAGCAGTATTTTTAAATAGTTATCTACCTCATTATCTAAGTTATATAACAAGGGAACTTAAAACAAAAATTATCCATATGAGTACCGATTGTGTTTTTTCTGGTAAACAGGGAAACTATAACGAAAAATCAATTAGAGATGGAGAAACTTTTTATGACAGGTCCAAAGCATTAGGCGAACTAGAGAATGACAAAGATTTAACGTTTAGAAACTCCATAATCGGTCCAGATATGAATGAAAGTGGAATAGGACTTTTTAATTGGTTTATGAAGCAGAATGGTGAAATAAATGGTTTTACAAAAGCCGTTTGGACTGGGGTAACAACTATAACATTGGCAAAAGCAATGGAAAAAGCAATAAATGAAAACTTAACTGGATTATATAATTTAGTTAATAATCAATGTATAAATAAATTCGATTTGCTTCAGCTTTTTAATTTACACTTGAGAGAAAACACAATTAGCATTCTACCTAGTGAAAGTGTGAGGGTTGATAAATCACTTGTTAATAACAGAAAAGACTTTACATTCATTGTACCAAGTTATGAACAAATGGTTATTGAAATGAAGGAATGGATACTCAATCATAAAGAGCTTTATTCACATTATTAAAAAAAGGATGAGCATAATGTTACGGAAATTAAAATTAATGACAATAGTGGGAACGCGACCTGAAATTATTAAACTTTCGGAGACTATAAAAAAGTGTGATCAGTATTTTGAACATATTTTAGTTCATACCGGGCAAAATTACGATTATAACCTAAATCAAGTGTTTTTTAAGGAGTTAGGGCTTAGAGAGCCTGATTATTATCTTGGAGTTGTTGGTAAAAACTTAGGGCAAACTATGGGGAATGTACTAGCCAAATCCTATGAAATTATGCTTGAACAGAATCCGGATGCAGTATTAGTCCTAGGTGATACGAATTCATGTTTAAGTGTAATATCAGCTAAAAGATTAAAGATTCCCATTTTTCATATGGAGGCAGGAAATAGATGTTTCGATGAAAACCTTCCAGAGGAAATTAATAGAAGAATTGTAGATCATACTAGTGATGTTAACCTTTGTTATTCTGAGCACGCTAGGAGATACTTGCATTCCGAAGGTGTTGCAAAAGAAAGAACGTATGTTGTAGGTTCACCTATGACTGAAGTTCTAAACGCAAATATTGAAAAAATTAAATCGAGTAAAGTATTAGAAACATTAGGATTGCAAAAAGAAAAATATATTTTACTTTCCGCTCACAGGGAAGAGAATATAGATAATGAGCAAAACTTCATGGAACTAATGAATGCCGTGAATGCTATGGCTGAATTTTACAAAATGCCAGTTATCTATAGTACTCATCCGAGAAGTAAAAAACATATAGAACAACGTGGTTTTAAATTTCATCCCAATGTAATGAGTTTACAACCATTTGGCTTTTCAGATTATAACAATCTTCAGCGAAATGCCTTCTGTGTTGTTTCAGATAGTGGAACTCTTGCGGAGGAGGCATCATATTTTAAATTTCCTGCAGTCTCAGTTCGAACTAGTACTGAACGACCTGAAGTGTTTGATAAAGGTAATATGCTAATCGGTAGTATTTCAACTGAACAAGTACTTCAAGCTGTTGATATGGCAGTAGAAATGAATTCTACTAATGATTTGGGAATTGATGTAGATAATTATAATGATGCTAATATTAGTGTGAAGATTGTAAAAATTATTCAGAGTTATACTGGGATTGTCAACAAAATGGTGTGGAGGAAAAATTAAATATTTACAGAAACAAATTATTTTAAACAAATACTGTAAAAAGAATAAATTTAAATATTATATTCATTCAGGTCAACTCATTAAAACATTGGATAAGACGACATACAAAGTGAGCGTTAGAAATAGAGAAAAAGTGTTTATTGCATTGTGAAGTATACATCAAATCTGTTTAATATAGAAGTAGATAACCTCATGAAATGAGGTAGAGAATAATTGGTGTGATAGGAGTTCTGAGCATAAAATGGAATGCACTAGGATTTGAAGTAGTCAAAGAATTTTCCATAGTATCGAATTCCTATTACTTCTTTTTTATTGCGAAAGTTCTGGATGTTATTTTCGTTTTATTCTTTTATTATGAAGTTATCGTTAACTATTATAGGCAATACTTTTATGTGAAATTTGTCGGTACTCTAAAATAGTTAAAGGAATCTCGTTTTCTTATATACGGCATTTCTTTTTTTAGTTCAAGGTTACATCATAGTAGTAAGACGAAAATTAGTAATGAGAAATATTGTTATTACTATGTAGAAAATAAATTATAGCTTTTTGCACATTTGAATTTTTAAAAAATGACTGGGGAACAAAACGCTATTTTTACACTTTCGGATATTTTCAAGAGAGTTTTGATAGATATTAAATTTTTTTAGTATAAGTGAATTTGAAACAAGAAGAATGTGTTGGGGAGTGTAGTAGGGAGGTCACTATGAATTGTAATGTGAGTGTTATAATTCCATTTTATAATAATATTACTTGGTTAATTGATGCTGTTGATAGTGTATTAGCTCAAACATATCCTGCCAATGAAGTAATAGTTGTTGATGATGGATCAAAAGAAAATATGGATAACTTTTTAAAAAAATATAAAGAAAAGATAATATATATAAAAAAGGAGAATGGGGGACCAGCAACTGCACGAAATTTTGGAATTGAAATATCAACGGGCGATTATATAGCTTTCCTAGATTCGGATGATATTTGGCTTCCGAATAAACTAGAGGTGCAGATAAATTTAATGGAAAAATATAAAGTAAAGTGGTCTCATACCTCTTACGAATTGTTTGACACCGATAAAAAGGAGAATAATACCCTTAAAGTTGTAAGTGTAAAAGAATTCAATGGAATGATATATCCCAAAATGTTAATGTCAAATCCTTTAGCTACCCCTAGTATAGTTATTAATGGCGATTTATTAAGAAATAATCCTAATCTACGATTTAATAATAAAATGCGTTATGGCCAAGACCAATACCTATGGCTAAATATCGCTCCTGAAAATAATATCTTATCTATTGACGAGGTTCTTGTAAGAGTTAGAATAAGAGGAGGTAATGCAGCATTACGAGCGAGAGTTCAATTACGAGCAAGGTCTATAATATGGAAGGTTTTGAACCATGATAAAGATAGATTTAAGATAAAAGAACTATCTAAACTTGCTAAATTAGCTTTTATTTTGTCTCAAATCGGAACAAGTGTACTCTCGTTCTTTGAAAAGATAACTAAAAACTCTACCATTATAGAATGGATATCAAAGTTATTGTACGTAATACCGTGGATTTTATTCAAGAAGGAGTATAGAACTTATATATCAAAAAGTCAAAAACAATTTAAATGCAAAAAATTCTGACTGTTATTAAATTACAATTTAGTTGACGTTCTCACCTATTATTTTAATAGTACTTGAACAATATATATTTGAAGTTTTTAATCTTTGAATATCTTGTTGTAATAAATTCTATTATGTTATTTGTGTAATAAAAACACAAATATTTATATATTAAGGGGATATTAATGTATGAAACATATAGTATTAATGATGAGAAATTATTACCCCTATTATTCTGCTGTCGGAGTATGCTTGAAAAATGTGGCAGAAAATTTATCGCCTGGTAATAAGATTACCATTATTTGTGAAAAGACCGACCTCGATGATGCAGATAAAGAAATATACAATGGGCAAAATATTATTCGTATAATTTCAAAATCTACAAAATATAGAAAAAGGCTTTTAAAGCTAAAAGGCTCTTCTAATTTATTTGTAAAATATTTTGGGAGTTTACTGAACATCTCGTATAGAACTATGGAATATTTAAAGTTTATTTTATCTAAATATAGTATTCAGAGAGAGTTAATTGATGATTACTATAAGGCATTAGAAAGTATAAATGATCCTATTGACATCATTGTCCCGTCATGTATGCCATTTGAAACAATTTTGGCAGCAACAATGTTTAGAGAAAAAAATAAACAAATTGAAGTCATACCTTTTTTGTTTGATAAATTTGCAGAGAATGGTACCTTACACCGATCAAGATTAAATAAAAGAGTAAAAATGAAATATAACTTATATTTAGAAGAAAAGGCATTTGAAAAAAGTCAGAGAATATTATTCACACCTTCTTGGGAAGAACATTTAAAGAAAAACTTTCCATTAATGGATTATAAGTTTAAACCAGTAGAGCATCCATTATTAAAGAAAATAGAATATAATGAATTAGATACTATCGATAAAAATGAAATGAGTGTTGTTTATACTGGAACAGTTTTAAAAAATAGTAGAAATCCAGAACCAACATTAAAAATAATTGAAAAGATTATTCCAATTTGTCCCGAATTGAAAGTTCATTTTTTTGCTATGGGAAATGCAACTGAAATAATAAAGGATTTTGAAAAAAAGAATAAAAATAATATTACTTTTCATGGACAAGTTAAAACGGAAATTGCTCATTCTGCTATCCTGAACAGTAAAATATTATTATCAATTGGAAATACTGATATAACACAAACACCAAGCAAGATATTTGAATATATTTCTAGTTGTAAACCTATCATCCATATTGCTGTATACGATACTGATCCAGTACTAGATATATTGAAGTCCTATCCATTGGCGTGTTGCGTTTGTTTGGAAACCGATTCATTTGAAATGCAGGTTGAAAAGGTAAAGAACTTTATTACCCAGAAAAATTTTAATGAAGTTTTATTTCAGGATTTGGAGAAAATATATTTTAATGCAATACCTAAATTTTCTGCAGATTTAATTGTAAATAAATAATGATTTATGCTTAAAGTTAACTATTCAAAAGTAATCAATAAATGCATTGTTTGAATAGTAGAGACCTAAATAAATGAGAGGTTTTATAGTGAATAATAAAGCAAGGAATTTCTTTAATAATATTTCATATACTTTATCCTCTAACTTAATATCTCTTGTTGTTTCCAGTTTAATAGTGTTATTGGTCCCGAAGCTAATAGGAATTGAAGAATATGGATATTGGCAAATATATTTATTTTATTCGACATATGTTGGATTTTTGCATTTTGGATGGTGTGATGGGATTTATTTAAGGTATGGTGGCCAAAAATATGATGATCTAAACAAAACGTTGTTCTTTTCACAGTTCTATATGTTTGTAATTCTCCAACTATTTATAGCCGCGATTCTTTTATCAATCCCATTTTTTATAAATTTAAATATAAATAGAGAATTTATCTTTCAAATGATTGCTATTAATTTAATAATTACAAATATAAAGTCTATGTTACTATTTGTTTTACAATGTACTAATAGACTAAAAGAATATGCGAAAATTATTATTGTTGAAAAGATATTCTATTCGATATTAATCACCTTCTTCTTATTTTTAGGTAGTAGAGAATATGAGTTAATGATAATAGCAGATTTATGCGGTAAATTCCTATCATTATTATATTCAATTTATTTTTGTAAAGATATCGTATTTAAGAAGATAACCTTTTTTTACTTTAGTCTAAATGAGACAATAAAAAACATTTCTACTGGCATTAAGCTAATGTTTGCTAATATTGCTAGTCTGTTGATTATTGGAGTAGTAAGATTTGGAATTGAACGTACATGGGATGTAAATACATTTGCAAAAATATCACTTACATTAAGTCTATCAAATTTTCTAATGATTTTTGTTAACACAATAGGGATAGTTATGTTTCCAATACTAAGAAGAACTGATGAAAAAAAATTACCTAACATTTATTTTACAATTAGAAATGTCTTGATGGTATTTTTATTGGGCTTTTTGACACTTTATTATCCCATTAAAACTATATTGTTATTATGGTTACCTCAATATCAAGAAAGTCTCAAATATCTGGCCATCCTATTTCCAATGTTCTTATTCGAAGGGAAAACCTCTTTATTGATTAATACTTATTTAAAGTCTTTGCGGAAAGAAAAAATAATTTTAAAAGTTAATATGATTACTCTAAGTCTAAGTATTATAATTACATTTTTATCTATAATAACTATTAAGAGTTTAGATTTTGCGGTAATATCTATTGTTTTGCTATTAGCAATAAGAAGTACATTGTCAGAGGTTTATCTTAACAAATTTTTAAATTTAAAAATATTAAAGAACATTGTTATTGAAATGATCATGTCTATTGTTTTTATAATTTCTAGTTGGTATTTAAATTCTGGGAGTTTAATCATATATGGGATAGCATATTTAGCATATCTATTGATGAACAAAAAAAATCTAATTAACTCTTTATACAATCTAAAAGTTCTTTTTAAATTATGAAATTAAAAAAAATAATTTATCATTAGAAAAACCATAAAAAGGAAAGGTTTTGCATGATTGGTTTTTTATTAGAAAAGTAGAGATCTGTTAGTTATAGTAACAAAAACACCAATAATAAAGATGATTATTTGTTATCCATTTTATGGAGGAAAAATTTAACATGTCAAAAAATAGTAAAATCTTTAGTGTGATATATTGTATTCCTTTTTTTGCAATTTCTTTTTTACCTAGCCAATATGCAAGTTTTTTTAGATATCCCTCACCTTTAGGAGAGTTACGACCTGACTTTTTATTATTAACTTTTTGTCTGATATTTTTTATATTAATAAGCGCTGGCCAAATAAACTTAACCGCACTTAGAGAATTGACAAGTCTATTAATAATTAGTTTTATTTTTTTCGTTATGAATGTCTTATCAATCTATGTAAACGATCTGTCATTTGAAAGCTTTAGATATTCCTTATTTTCCTTTTTATTTTGCTTTGGTTTTTTAATCCTTGCCTCATTATCGAGGTGGAAAATTAATCATATTTTCGTATTGAAAATTTTTGCTTTTGCTTCTACTTTAGTAAGTATCATGGGCGTTTTGGAGTTTTTTCAATTGTTTGATCCATATAAACCATTATACTTGTTTGATAATCCGTGGTTTGGCTCTGGTAATACAATTCCAAGAATAGTTTCATCTATTGGAAATCCATTAGTTCTTTCTGGTTACTTGCTTTTAATAATACCAATTCTGTTTTATTTAAAAGAATTATCAAATTCTGAGAATAAATGGAATTTGTTGATTTTGTTGCATATACTAGCGTTATTTTTAACGCAATCACGTTCCGCTTTAATAGTTTTTTTGGTGATGATTCTGTATTTCTCCTCAAAAAGTTTTAACTCTTTTTTTAAAAATAGTTTTACTGCTTTAGCAGGGATATCAATATTTTTATTAATAATAAGTAATACAGGTTTTGGGCAAGAATTTGTTAATAGGTTGTTATTTAGGACAAGTTATGATTCCATAACAATTCGTGGAGATGCTTTTTCTTTAACAACATCTATTTTACAAAGTGGTTACAATTTGCTATTTGGTGTAGGTCCTAATATGGTTAATTCTTATATACAGAATAGTGGTATGACAAGTATACAAACCTTAGATAACGTTTTTCTAATGTTGATCTCCAGCGTGGGTATATTAGGTTTTATTCCATTTGTTTTATTGTTAATTTTTTTATTCATTAAATTTAATAGAATGGAGACATCATTAAAAAAAGTAGGAAATAGTTTGCTTATTATTTTTGTAGGAATGGGATTTTCCTTTAATGTAACTTATTATACGGCGGTTTGGGGATGTTTCTGGGCTATATCTAGTCTATTGGTAATGCATAATATGAATAACAAACTAAAGAATAAGAAGTTACATGTATAGAATCCTTATATGAACAAAACTCTAAATTTTAATAACATTGTATGAATGCTCGCTTATCTGTGTACTAAGTAACAAAGACATACTTAAGTAAGTTATTGCATTCTTAAAAAATATAATTTTTCACTGTCTGTGGACGGTCGTTCTAATTTTAGAGTATTATAAACAAATTTCACAAAAACAAATTGAACTTGATTATGTTTTACAGCAAGATAACGAGCATTGTTAAAGCTCAAGATATTCCATAGGATAAGTATTTACACGTTCTTCTGTTGTTGGATGCTTACAATGGTTACTGAGTTTTTGAATCTCGTGAAGTAGTGGGTTTTATTAAGAATATTAAAGGCAATGAAGGATTCTAATCCATTGGGTGAGACTGTGTAATATTGGATCCTTATCATAATCAGGATCTATGGTAATGAATGAAAACATTTTTTGACACATTAGTGAGGCACTCACCCTTTGTGGGAGTGCTTAGTTTAGTTATTTGTATTTGATTCTTATGTAAAGTAATGAAATAAAAAAGAAAATGTTTAACGGAGGAAAGTAAATTATGAGTGATGTTATTTTTAAGTTTAACCTAATAGACAAAATGTTTAATAAAACAGCTACATTAGGGGTTATTGGGTTAGGGTATGTAGGTTTACCCCTTGCGGTTGAAAAGGCCAAAGCAGGTTTTAAAACAATTGGCTTCGATGTACAGGAATCTAAAATTGAAATGGTTAATAACGGCAAAAACTATATCGGTGATGTTGTTAATGAGGATCTTGAAGAAATAGTGAAGTCAGGACTCCTTTCAGCAACGACAGATTTCTCTCTAGCTGCTCAAGCTGATTGTATATGTATTTGTGTTCCAACACCTCTTGATGAACACCAACAGCCAGATATCAGTTTTGTAAGAGCATCAGCTGAAAGCATTGTTCCTTACATGCATAAAGATATGTTAATAGTCTTGGAATCTACTACTTATCCTGGTACTACGGAAGAGCTTCTTAAGCCAATACTTGAATCATCAGGATTAAAATGTGGAGAGGATTTCTATCTTGCATTCTCACCAGAGCGTGTAGACCCAGGCAACCTAATTTATAAGACAAAAAATACTCCAAAGGTTGTTGGCGGTGTAACTTCAAAGTGTACTGATGTTGCAGCGGCACTTTACGAAAGTATCTTAGAAGCTCCAATTCAACGCGTTTCATCTCCCGCAATTGCTGAATTTGAAAAGATATTAGAAAATACTTATAGAAATGTAAATATTGGTCTTGTAAACGAGCTTGCTATGTTGAGTAACAAAATGGGTATTAATTTTTGGGAAGTAGTTGATGCTGCAAAATCAAAACCATATGGTTTCCATGCATTTTATCCTGGTCCGGGACTAGGAGGACATTGTATTCCATTAGATCCATACTATTTATCTTGGAAAGCACGCGAATATGGATTCCATACATCGATGATTGAATCTTCAATGATGGTTAATGATCGTATGCCAGAATACTGTGTCGAAAGAGCAAGTAAAATCCTAAATAGATCTAAAAAGGCAGTAAATGGATCAAGAGTATTAGTACTTGGTGTAGCGTATAAACAAGATATCGATGATTACCGTGAAAGTCCTGCACTCAGAGTCATTGCTGAACTTGAAAAAGAAGGCGCAGAAGTTGTTTATTATGATCCATATGTTGCCGAGTATCGTGAACACGGGAAAGTAAAACTAGGTGAAGTAGAACTAACAACTGAACTTATTGAAAGTGTTGATCTTGTTGTTATTACAACTGCTCATACTATGGTAGATTATGAATTCGTACAACAACATGCAAAAGCAATATTTGATACTAAGAATGCTATGAAGTACGTAAAAAATAGAAGTAATATTGAACTATTATAGTACAATGATTTTTATCCGTATAACAATAGTACTCATTGTTATATACTAATCTAATTTTAAGTTGAAGGGCAGATTTAAATAATGTTTAGTAACTTATTAGCTAGGGTGGGGCACTAAGGATTGGATAGAAAGTAAAAGTATTATATTATTTCGATAAGCTTTATTAGATTTTAGTGTTGTAATGTTTAGTTATTTGAAGAGATTATTAGAAATTGCGCAAAAGCAAACCTATGCTCCTCCATATTAAGCCCATTTTTTAATTTGTTGTGTTAATCAATGATTCAAAAAAGTCCTATAGATTAATTGTTTGATAACCTTGTAGGACTTTTTAAAATATACTAGTACAATTAATTATTGAAGCAATCTGTTTATTGCATAATAAAGTGTAGAGCTTTGCAACAGAAAAATGCAGAGTCCTGCACTTTATTTAATGAGTGTATAAAAAAGACTTGCAAGCCACCCCAAGCTTACTACATTAATTGTTTCGAGCAATTTTATGTGGAGGTAGAAAGGATGCTAGCAATGTCTGATATTAATTGTATCAAACACTTAAGTAACATAAAAGGAGTGTCAATAACAAAAACAAGGAAACCTTTGGAATGAATTGGAGGACAGCCTGTATTTAGCAAGTAATAAATGCATAAAACGGCAGACAAAAATGTAACACTTGCCAACAGTAAATTACTTCTGAATAATCGACTCCTTATACCGATGACTATCTCCATTATATACAATTGTAAACGCTAAAATAAAATAAACAGATTTTGCTCATTTCGAATGCACTTTTTCACCAATAAGCCATTTTTGATTACGGCCACGTGATTGTACCAAGCTTGCCATCTTTTTTACAAGTGTTCGCCTAGGAATTTACCACACAGTACCAACAGATTAACAAATCAACATAAAACCTTATAGATTAATAGTTTAATAAACTGTAGTGCTTCTTTATTAGAATTGTCTTTAAAATACTATTTACTCATTTTTCTTGCACCCTCAAAAATGTCCTGTTTGATTATGCTTAAATTATCCTCTGAAAATGGCAATCCCTCCGTGGCACTCAAACCAATCAATGTGGCTAAAAGCTCTAACCTACATTTACTTCTCCATAAAATTTTATTGAATCTTAATCCAAGCTAAGACACAACTTTTTAACGAAAGATGACTTAATATACAGTAAGCTATCCGAGAGGTAGCTCTTGAATTTTTGTAAAAAATCCATATTTCGATGTAACCCTGTTGAATTCACACACATGAATAGTTATTCATAATATATTCATAAAGGAGGGCTTAAGCTTGTACAACATTACTAGAGATTACATTAGGCTTGGTAATTCCCGCAGTGGTCAAAAGTTGCAAAGTGTACGCTTTATTGTGTCTCATGATACAGGCAATCCTGGTTCAACAGCATATAACAATTGGTCATACTTTAACAATAATCAACCTTCTGCGTCAGCCCATACTTTTATTGATGATAAATATATCTTAGAGATGATTCCGTTGAATGAGAAAGCATGGCATGTCCAGTATAACAAACCAATTGATAATCGCATGTTCGGTGAAGATGCGAATGATGCAGCAATTGGTGTTGAGCTTTGTTGGGGAGGAAAGATTAACTTTCAAGAAGCGTACAAAAGATATGTGTGGTATCATTCATATCTTTGCAAAAAGTTTAATTTAGACCCAAGAAAACATATTGTTGCACACCAAACCTTAGATCCAGAACGTAGATCAGATCCAAATAATGCTCTGAAAAGACATGGTATTACATGGGAAAAATTCATTGATGATGTTGTAAAGGATTTTCAATGGGAAACCAAAGTTTTAGGTGTATCGAAAGGAGACTTGTCTGTGCGAATTAAAAAAGGTGACAAAGGGGAAATGGTGAAGTTAATACATTTTTTCCTAGCTGCATTAGGATATACTCAAACAAAGCACGTCGAAATTGATGAGTATCAAGACTTTACTGTTGATGCTGTAAGAAGGTTCCAAGAAGACCAAAAACTTCGTAAGCCTACTCCGGGTGTAGTTGATTTTGAAACATTTAGCGCATTTGCCAAAGTACTACATGTATATTATAAAGATAGACTATAATCAAACAAATAAGTTATAATTTGCAAAAGTTTTGGGTATATAAGTAATGAGGACGTGATGAAATGCAACAAGAAGATAATTTTCCTAGGGGATTTTTCTGGGGAACATTTCTCAGTATTCCATTGTGGTTATCATTACTTGGCTGGATAAAGATTATGTTAAATGGATAAAGTAACATCGAACCAAGATTTCCTTTAGCGGCAGCCCTGTCTCATCCGAGGTGGGGCTTTTTTTCTTTAAATAAAGTTCAATCATTCTAACTTCAAATAGAAGTCCCGAGGAATGGACAGAATTATTAGGAAATCAAGGGACGATGACAGCGATTTTAGATTGACTGCTACACCGTGTGGAAATCATTCATATGGATAATGAAAATTACTGGTTAAAACATCAATAAAAGATTTTTGAGTAGCAAGAAGTGTTCAATGTAAATGAGTAAAAAATGTGGTTTGACGGTTACAAGTAGCTAGATATTCACCTTTTACATGTAATTACCAATGAACATCGACAATTTACAAGTTTATTAAGTTTTTGTGATGTAAGTATATAAGATATATATTACAGTATAAAGCGGGACAGACCTATTATAGCTACCAAATGGAAGCTAAAGATCTGTCCACTGAATTATCTCCAGTTAAATTGTGAACGCCCTTGATTGTAATCCATCTGAAGCTCTTCTAGAAGGGCTTCTTCGTACTGATAGCATCTTTTCGTTGAGGAATCTCCTGAGACTTTATTTTTAATCGTGATGGTTTTATGAGAGAGCATGTCTTCGTCTTCGGGAGAAAACACCTCATTGTTTGAGGTTCGGAAACTGTATTGAATCTTGTATGGTATTCTAATTTCATATTCTCCAATTTCATAGATATCTGCATTTCTGTACTCTTTTACATAATTCATCTCAGCCATTCGAGAACAATCCCTTCATTAGTTAATTTTAAAATATGTTTTTCCTTTTGCGTGGGGGTAATCTCCGAAGCACCATTTCTCTGGATGATCAATTATCACCTGATAAAGAATTTGACCATAGAATTTAGCCGCGACTTCATCATTCTTTCTACAAGCAATCCAAATAGGTTCATACAATGTACCTCTCCAGTCACTACCAGGAATCCAGCTTGAGGTATGTACCTCTCCACTATTAATAACGCGATTCAACTCATCTACAATTGCTTGATAGTCCTCATTTGAAAGGTTTTTCATTCTTTGATGAAATTCTCGCTTGTGTGCAACTTCTGTTATTTGAATACGTTCAACAGAAAATAACATCCTGATTCCCCCTAAAAGAATGATTAGAATTCTATAGCTTTTATTGTTTTGATAACTTGAGAATTGCTGTAGCTGCCTTAATTTGTATTTCTTGGTCATTTGAATTAAGGGCTTCCTCCAATACTGCTTTCGCTTGTTGAATCGTCTCTTCGTTAAATATGGAGTCATTACCACTGTTTTGGCCTGGAGCTTCAACTAAGGCAAATGGGCTTCTTTCATGATCATCATCTACTGTTAGAAATGGCTCTAATTCCGTTTCTTCGAATGTTCCATGAAATTTGGTAATTATCCCTCGATTTCGTACAAATTCGAGCATCTTATGGTTTAAACTTGATTTGGCAATGGTTGCAGTCCAACGTACATTTCTCCGGTGGCACATGCCTTCTTCATTATCATAGGCAGGGTCATAATAGTAAGGGCCAACAATGCCAACATGTACAATAACTCTATCCGGAACCAAGACAACATCCTCATCCTCAATTGCATTAACGAAAGTGTTAATAGCCCCAGTATAAGCACCTAATTGCTGACCAGTATAACCATACGTTTCTTCAAGTCTTCGACGGATCTCATCACGGTCTGAATTTGACAAGTCCCCGATACCTGGCCAACCGATACAAACAAACCCCTCGTCGAGAAAAAGCTTTCCCCGGTTAATTCCGTGGGGGCGATTTTTTAATTGAAATACCTGGTTCAATATGAACACTCTCCTAACCTTTGGGTCTATATGGGTTGTGATAATCATAATATAACAGGTTAGGTGCGACTCTTCAAGTCTTTGGGTCTGAAAGTTTTAGATAGTGTTTGGTTCGGTGTTATTTGATGAAGTTATTATAGGGGTCCGACAGAGCGGCCAAGCAGTGGGGGTGATTCTACCGAGACAGATCTAGACATTCTCTTAGTGATAGTTGGAAGGCTAGGCGGTGATTCATGTATTAGCGTAGATAGTTAGAAAAAGGGCTTTATGTAAGATAAAAGGGACTGGTCACAGGTTTAACATCATTTTAATAGTAGTGTAAAGCGTTAATGAAATAAATTAATCTTCAAAAAAGTTCTAAAATGGTATAATCATATATTGTTAGTACTTTTTTACTAGTGGGGCAGAGACATAGGTCCTTGTCCTAATTTTAAAATCAACCATTTCAAATTCTTCTAAAACAGCAATTTGTGTGAGTTGACGAATATGGAGGATTTAAATGAGTCTTGAGGAATTGCGAAGGAGAAGAAGTGAACTAAGCGCACGGTCTGAGAAAACGCTTAGTAATATGAATTTCATTACAGAAGAATCAAGAAGAGTGGCTGATGTTGCACATAATTCTCAGAAAATCCTTAATAACCTGGATAAGGAGTTTGAGGTACAGACGGGGCTGAATGGTACTGATATAGGTTTTTTGTTTTTTGCAACAGCCTTACAGTGTTTGAGACAGTATCTCTTAACAAGTTTTGAGGAAAGGCTACCTGACCAAAAGGCAGCTAGTAAGGTGAAAGGCAACGGAATTAAAGAGTCTAGTAATCGAGCACATAAATGGTATTGGCCTTCTTTAGAAGAAATTAGTACGAATCCAGTTCCGTATGATGCTCTGTTTGGTAGCCCTGATTTTGGGCTGGGTCTTAGTGGCAATTCCCACAGATTCAAAACACTGGGACATGATCCTCTTCTAGGGTGGCTATTTGGTACATCCAATATTGTAACAAGCACCTTAACCACATGGGATTTGCAGTCTTATCATATTAAGACTGGTCGAACATTAAGGGGTGATCCCCGTGACAAAATAACCAATAGGGCGGACACGTTCAAAGTGTTTCATTATACAAAAGAACGGTTGCTTAATGATGGGTTAGATGGAAAAATAGCGGTTGGAAGAGCGTTATTTAAACAAGCTGAACATCTTAAATCAGACGAGTATTCAAAGGCTGGGCTGCCACTTTCAATTATTAGTGCTGTATCACCATCAGATGCACAGAAATTAGCTGAATATGGACTCGATATAGGCAATATCAAGACAGTTGGAAAGCAGGCTTCTATGTCCATCTTAATCAATACTATGATTGCGATGATTCATGGTTTATTTTACAATCCAGAGAAGTATCATTCATGGTCCATGTATGAGGTGAAGACTCGAAAAATATTAAGCTATTCCAATGCACTTGCCTCTGCAAGTAACGTCATTTATGTAGCCTTAAGCTCTTATGCAGGGAATGCAGATGCAATTAGAAAGCTAGATGTCGGGGGATTAATGGTAACCATCTACAGATTAATCTCAGACAGTCAATTTATTAACCAAGTCAAAGAAGAGTTTGTCTTTGGCGGATTTAACAAATTAATTCAAGGTGAAGAATATCAATTTTAAGGGGGATCACACAAATGGGTTTTGGTCGATTTTTAAAAAAGGCAGTAATCCCAGGATATAACGCTTTTGATATGGCGAAAAAGGTGAAGGATAATGGGCTTGTTGGGGGAATCAAAGAAAGAATAAGAGAAGACGTTGAAGACACCCCCGGTGTAAGCCAAATCTATCAAGCTGGTAAGCATGAAGGAAAGAAAGAAGGCTACGCAGAAGCCTCTTATGAATATGAGCAAAAGCTTTTGCGACAGGCCGAAGCATTCCTAAAACAGAAAAATCATTTCGAATTCCAAAAGCAAGAATACGAGAACCTCATTGACGATTACGAAACATACATAGACGAAATGACCCAAAAAGAAAACCTAACCGCCGAACAAAACAACTACCTCCAACAGATTATGGTTATGGAGAGGAAGTTGAAGAAGGCAATGTAGGAAAGCCCGCTGTACAGCCATTTGTAAAGTGGATGGGGACGAAGGTCACAGTGACGACCCGAAATTTGTCGAAAAGCGGTTCTGTTCGTCCAACTCCGAAGGTTACAATGGATTAGTGATATTAGGGTGCTATTAATTAGGTTTCAGCGAAAGAAGGTATTACAGGTTAAAAGCGAGAATATTTTACGAACTAGCTTTTATTCTTATAGAATTGAAGTTTATAAGAGTGGGTATCCATTGTAAATAATGGGTGTTCTTATGTATTTACTTAAATCGAATAGAATAAATAAACTTATTTTGGAGGATTGAAGAACACTGAATAATTTACAAGATAAATTGCTCAATTTAATAATTTTTGTGCTTTTTTTTGCTTTCGTTGTCATTATCGCTATCTATATAAGTGATAAGGGAGTAGGTGAGGTAGACGTATTAGCGTTTGTTGGTTCTATCCTTGGAGGTGTTTTAACTCTCGGAGGTGTTTATTTAACAATCACATCATCGTTTGAAGGTTTGAGGAAACAATTCGATTTTGAACATAACAAATTGGTTGAGGCAAATAGATCTTATATTACTGTTCAGCAACTAACTGCCCCATTTAAACTGCACAACGTTGAAACAGGTTATAAAAGTAGAATTATACTAACAAGAGACTATGAGAGATTCATAGATAATCACAACGATGAAGATTTAAAAGAAATAGACACATCTTTTTATAAATTTAGCATACATGGAATACCAGAAATTGTAATTGATTGTAAAATAGTGATAACATTAACAAAACCAGGAACAGAGGAATTACTTTATATTGAATCGAATATAGGGATGATTGAAAAGGATGAGGAATTATTCATTCCTTGTTATGTTGATGATTCTTTAAAAGAATTAGAACCTGTAAAAATTGAAGCGGAATATACGACTCTTTCTGATGAAAGAATCCACTTTGAGTTCGATGCAAGAAATATGGTTGAAGGCTACTGGTTGTTGAAAGATGGTCAAAAGGAAACTATTTTTCAATTTACTGTTCAAAATAGTGATTGGATTTTCCCTAACAGGAAAAAGAATCAGTAAATTTGCAGAATAATGGCAGAACATTAAAATCTGGGGCATGCTGGCTGCTGATAGGGCATGTGAAATGTTGCCCGGATTCTATTCATTCTTATATTTATTTTTCCGTGATAGGCGGTCATTTTGTCCGAGAAAGTGGTACTTTTAAAACGAAATAATCAGTAATCAAAGTATATTGGAGAAGGGAGGAGAGCCCTTGCAAATAGAAGTGACAATAAAAGAAGCGTGTACTGCCGGATTCTGGTCTTGTTTACAGCTAACAGATTGGATTCAAATGATATCTGTCGCTATCGCTATGATTGCAGGTATAGCTGCTTGGAAGTCAGCTAGCGCTTCAAAAAAAGCATCTAAGATCGCTAATAAACAGTTAGAGATAATAAATAAGCAAAGAATAGATTCTGTTAGGCCTGAACTTTTTATGAAAAATGAAAAATATGTTTTACGATATAATAAGGAAATGCATATTGGCTTGTTTTCTAATGGTGCAGAAAATACACGTAGTAGTGAAGTGGATGGCAACTTATATTTAAGCATTAATAATATTGGAGAAGGTCATGCAAAAAATATAAAAATTAAATGGGATTTTGAAGTTTTCCTATATATTAAATTCATTAAAGAACATCAAAAAGATAACCAATTTATAGTTAATTATGAAGAAGGAAATAGTATATCATTTAATGAAGGCAGTTCTGTGTATCTAGATACAGAATTTGAGAACTCTGAACCAATTTTTATTACAAATCAAGATTACAGAATTAGACTTCCTTATTTTTATACTAGAATTCTTTCTATTTATATTCATATATTAAATGCCAAGAGTGATTTCAATTTTCCTTCTGAGTCATTGCCAAAATTGAATTTTTCAATTACATATAATGATGTATTGAAAAACCTTACAATTAAGAGGTTTACTATCACTCCTCAAATTACTCAAAAAGGCAGTTCGACTGAAGACGGTGAAATATCTTGTTATGAATTAGAAGTTTTACTCCAAATTGACGAAATAACATAATCTTTAAAGAAGGATATGCCCAATAATTATCATTTTGAAACACGGGGACGGTTCCACTGTTCCCCAAGGTTTGCACTTAAACTATTATTTTCGGGGCAGGACGACCACTGTGATAAAATTTTACCGTGCTAAGGTAATGAGTTTCTTAATCATAGAGAAATCTACCAGTCGCCATGCATGTACATCTTTATTTGTTAAAGGAATATTGGAGTATTGTACTACTTTAATATTAGTTCTAGGTCACTGTTACGCCTCGAAGTATGTCGAAGCGGGTCTGTTCGTTCAGCCCCTAAATATTATGGTACTATTAATATACTTTTACCTGTACTAATCGCGAAACTTTATTTCAAACAAACGTTTGATTAGCGGTCTATAGCAACAGTGCCAGGCCTTTTTAATTTTAAACAAACGCTTGATTGGATGAGTTTTTTGGTGGGGAAGAACTGCTGTTATACTGGTAAAATGTTATTATTTAGTATTCTTGAATAACACAATGGGGCAGGTTTAGTGTCCAACGTTTGTATATCGCTATCTACTCTAGGTTTCTTAAGTCGTTCCTCAAATAGTCTTTTCTTCTCTTCGAAGCTAGGATTGTGTACAGGTTCTTTGCCCTGACCACGATTATGAAACCAGTCAGGGAGCAGTTCTTGTCTTGTTGGTTTTTTAATAGATGGGTCCCTCGTTTGCTGTTTATATGCTATACGTGCAGCATAAACATCATCCAGAGTTTGATGTCCTTTATCTACCCAGTCTCTTAGTACGGCCTCTACATAGTTCCAACGCTTTGATGAATTTTCTACGGCTAGTTTCATCGCTTCGATAACGAGCTCGTCTGATAGGTCAATGCACCACGCCTTAATTTTATCAGCGATAAAGCTGCCAATCGTTCCAAATCCATTTTGCTCGAAGAATCGGTACGGGTCTTCTTTTTCATTGGTTTGCTGTAAGTCTTTTGAAGAAGAAGAAGTCTCTGATGTAATCTTTGTAGTAATCTCTGTAGTAATCTTTGGTATTGGTGTGTTCAGATTGAACTCCTCTACGTGCCAAGTTGAACCGCTCGACTGCTCACTTTGAACACATGGACTGTCCATGTTGAGCACATCGACTGCTCCATTTGAACATACCACTTGTTCAGGTTGGTCTGATGAGACAGGTTCTTCCTCCATGAAAATAAGGTCATCGCAAATGCCGTCATCCTTTAATTCGTTTAGATTTTCATAGTTAATTGTGTACCATTTTGTTTTGTCCAGTTTTAGTTTATTGAAATTTTGTGAGGTTAGGTAGCCTTTATTTTCTAGTTTAAGAATTGCTCTTTTAATCGTGCTTTTTGAGATGAAAGGAATTTGTTCTACCAACTGATCATAGGTGAGATACACCCATTTTTGACCAAGTTTAATATGTTTGCTGCGTTGGAGCCAGTAGTGGATTTGTTGAAGGATAATACTTTCATTTGTACCAAGTAATTTGGCAAGAGTCGGTACAACAATTAGTGGTCTTTCATTCAGTAGAATATTTCCATTCATGTTCGTTCATCCTTTTTGTTTTAGTGGTGGGTCGGAGGGACAGGTCCCGTGTCCCAGGGAAATGATGATAAATCTAGAGACGAGGAACAGTGCTCTATAGTTACATTCCTAACAATGTATACGTTTGCATTTTATCCTGTATTGCATATTGTAAGACACACATGGTGGTTCGGGTGTATTGCTTTTCTAATAGATAATGAGATTCGTTCATGGGCAGTTCTTGTTGATTATTGAATTGGATTATTGATTGGGTTTTATTGCTTGTTTGTAGAGATGGTACGATTGACTTTATATGGTGGTAGAAGATCCAATTGCACTCAAACGCGGTAGGAGATTGAGTGGGGAACGCGAAGATATTTCTTCGAGGGTTGATTGGAATGGGTACCTTTTGAATCGCTCCGGTCAGATGGGTAACAGCCTTACGCCTGCCTTCGTAAGTTGAGCCGCCTTCGAGACAAGCTGCTTTGATGATTTGGAGTGGAGTCTGTCTTACATAGATGATTTGATGCTCTTCTTTGACAATCGCTGAGTACTCGATTTCCCTTGCGGGAAGGATCGCCTGTGTTTGAGGGTTCACTTCGTAAGTGAGTTGAATGTTTTTCATGTGGTTTGCTCCTTTTTTGTGGTGGTGGTGGTGCGGGGATTCTATCTGCTTAAGAGGCCTTATAAATGGTCAGAATTTCTTTAAAATAGAGGGAACTTTGATGTTTTTATAAGCTGGCATTTTGTTATCTTTTTGAACGAAGGCGTTTGAATGACTCGATTAATGCCGGTGTAACTGAAATTAGTTCTTTCATTGATTCGCTGTCTAACTTTTGAAGCATATCCATATGCTCTGCAAGCAATAGCCTCTTTTCTGAGTCTTCCTTAATGAGGTCGAGATTCCTTTCTAGTTCTCCTACGGTTACACCTAATACCTTCGCAATGTTATTCAGGATCTCATATGAAACACTTTTATCAATACCTCGTTCGATAGCACCTAAATAATTTGTGGAAATGCCAGCCTTCTCAGCTAAATATTTCTGATTCCACTTCTTTTTCTTGCGTAAGATTCTTATCCTCTGACCAATTACATCAAGCATAAAATCACCTCTAGGCATAGTAAAACCTAAAAGGTGTAAAAGATAAACAAACTGTAGAATGTACTTTTGTAGAATCAACACTATCGTGTTGATTTTGAAAAAAGTTCACAGATTATATCAGTTTTATTGCTAGAACTAATGATGATTATAAGTTTTATCTAGTAACCGTTTATGTAAGAGCGCTCCATGTATTCTTTTCCGCTTCATTCCTTCTGCTTGATGACCTTCGTATTATTTGATCTTCCTCGTTCTTGATTACATGGTGGTAATTAAAAAAATGATTGTTTCCGTCATCTCTAGTAGTTATATTTGTCTTAATACAGTAATCAAGATAGAAGATCTAGAAAACATTCACAATAATTATCTATATCAGTGACTACTCTGTGAATGGAGCTAGTGTGGAATGTATAGGATTTACAAAACAAAGTTGCTAAAAGTTAAAGAAAAAAGTGGGAGTGATTGGATGAACACCATACATAATCTACCGAAAGAATTTGAACCATACAGAGATGCAATTGAAAAAACAGTTAAACCAGTAATAAAAATTACTGGTGTTAAAGATAATACAACTCTCTTTGAAAGTAAAATTGCTGGGGATCCTTATTTACCAAAGGATATTGAGCATCCGTTGGATGAGGTTGGTAAGCCAATGAGATTATTAGCCCAGATTAATTTTGCGGAGGTTCCCCACATCGTAGGTTTTCCAGAGAAGGGGATTTTACAATTCTTTATATCTGGAGCTGATGATGTAATGGGTTTGAACCTCGACCATCCAACCCAGCAGAAAAACTTTAGGGTTCTTTTTTACACAGAAATCATTCTAGACCCTTCTCAATTGGTCCAAGACTTTAGTTACGTGGACAAAAATGATGAGTACTTCCCTTGTGAGCATGAAGTTAAACTGTCATTTGAAGTGGAGAGTGAGCCTGTGTCACTTGTCGATTATCATGTTGAACATTGTGGGTTTTACGAGGTACTTGATGATAATGCCGAATTATGGGACCTGTATTCAGAAACTTTTGGTGGTGAAGGTGCAAAAATTGGAGGATATGCACATTTCACACAGGAAGACCCACGGAGCTACGGAGATTATAAAGACTATAATACATTATTGCTTCAAGTTGATAGCAACGAAGATTTAGGGATTATGTGGGGAGATGTTGGGGTAGCAAATTTCTTTATTACAGAAGAAGATTTACGGAAGAAGAATTTTGCAAACGTTCTTTATAATTGGGACTGTTTCTGATAGGGAAGTTACTTTTGGCCTTCCAATTATTTGGAAGGCCTTTTTTCTATTATTTTGTTAAAAAATGTCGGTTATTATTATATAGTAAAAGTATCATAGGAAAAAAGTCATGAAGAGGTGCTGCAATGGTTTGGGTGTTACTAGGAATACTAGTAGTTATTTCTCTGCTTTTTCTATACAAAAGAAGTAGAGAAAAATTAGTAAAACCTGTTTCGGTTCGGGTGATGTACAGCAGTGGCAATGGTAATTTTGAGGCCACCGGAGATGTGGAGGAGTTTGTTATTAAAAAGAATGATCGCTTTGAGTTTTTAGTGAAAGACGGAGTTATCGTAGCGTGTAAGGATCGAAATCGTCATAGTGATTTTATCTTCTATAAGGAGACGTAAAGGTGAAAGTAATCGATTGGTTATCTGATAGAGTACAGACATTTACTGGTGAGAAGGACCGGAGAAGTATTGTAGAAGAAATGAAATTTGTTCATTCAGCCCATAAAGAAGTGTTAACTAGAAAGATTGAAGAAATAAATAATTTTATTCAAATGTTTAATCAAAGAATCCGCTCAATTAATATGTTTCGAAAAAATCAAGTTAGAAAAAAAGTAGAAGCATTATATTCATTTTTAACTGTTTTCGGAAAGCTTGAGGGAAAGTCTACCTTTGTTGATGAAGAACGGCAGGAGGAAGTTGAAATACCGGCTAAAGAGTATGAGAAGGTAGAAGATTATATCCAAGAAATTGACTGGTCAAAAGACGAGGTTTATAAGAAAACCTTTTTAAAATCAATATTTGGTGCCAGATATGAAACGAGAAAACAAAACATTTCGATGTTAGATGTACTTAATCAATATAAATTAGGAATCAAGAGTATCGAAAAGCAGGCTGATTTTAAAAAGGAAAGGGTTTCTGTCGATATTGAAATTGCAGTACTATATCAACAGAATATAGAAGTTATTGATGAGGTAATAGAGTCAAAAGTAATTCCAGAGATGGAACTAGTAGAGGCCATGCTGGAGGCTGAGTCTCTTAAAAACTACATCATTGCTAAAAGAGAGATTGAAAATATTCCAATGAATAAAAATATTAGCCTGTTAAAAGGAACAATGTATGAAAAACATTATCATTTTATAAAAAACACCTTTCTATTTTATATCATTAGTAAGAGAATCTATAATACTCCAATACTTACACATTTATTGCAGGATAACTCCTCATACAAGGACCTTGAAGAATTAATGGAACAGAAAAAAATATTGCAGGAACAGCAAGATGAGTTGGAAAAAAATCGTGTACAAGGAGCATAATTGTGGAACTAAAAAAAGCCATTATGTTACAAAATAGCTTAGCAGAAGCTGAAAATAAGGTGTATCTAAATGCTGTCACACAATTAAATACGGGTATGAAGGAACTGCTAACAAATGATGTAGGTAACCAGCTGGTGAAGGCTTGTGCAATAGATATATCCGGACATGCGGTTCGTAAATATTTTGATATGGGCGACTTGTATGTAACAGCGGACCAGCTTGCAGCGAGAATTATTAATTTTGATTATAAAAATGAAATCGATCCGTTGGGTAGTAATAAAGAGTATCAAAAAGAAGTCTATGCGTATAAAGATTCGGAGCATTGGGATATAATAAAATCCAAAACGATACAGACCATTGAAGAACGAGATGATCGTTCTCAAAAAGGTGTTTTTACTGAAAAGCGAAAGTCTGGAAATGAACGCTTTTATGATAAGGATGGAAACGAATATCGTACAAGATCTGCTTATAAAAAAGCAGAAATTAATCCAGGACAGGAAGAGATGAAGGATAGTTTAACAGGTCAAGATGCTGCGAAACGAACCATACAAGGAGATCATGTCCGCTCTGTAAAAGGGGCGACCTATAATGCTCGTTATTTAAAAGATTCATATGTTGATGAGATGCGAAAAGTATACAATTCAGAGCACAATATGCAATGGATTGATGGAATTGCTAATCAATCCAAAAATGACGCTGCAACTCCGGAAACGACAATAAATCGATGGGAAGAAACAACAGGGAGTACGCGAGAGAACCTAATTAAACGTGGATATCTCGACCCTGAAACGGGTAAAGTACCCAAAACAGTCAAAAAGGAATTGGAGAAGAACTTTAAGCATATCAGCAATACCGAAAGTAAAGTAGCATTAAAGCATGTGAACCACAAACAAGTTGGCAAGGATGCCGCTACTGAAACAAAGAATTCAGTAGGTAAAATACTGACAGGGCAATTAATCTACTATGTTCTTCCTCCACTTGTATATGAAGTGAAAACCTTAACGAAAAATAAATCTATGACTCTAGACACTTTTTTTTCAGAGATTAAAAAGGCTGGTAAACGTGTCGTCTCATATGTCTTTTCAAAGTTGAAAAAGGTATTAGCGGGAATTGTAGGGAACTCTTTAAAGAAATTCCTTAAAACTTTTTTTGATATTATTTTAAGTATCTTAAAAGAGACGGTAAAACGACTGATGCGTGTAATAAAGGATGTTGTGTTAGCACTCGTTGATTCTGTTAAGGTAGTTCTTGATAAAAATGCAACAGGTTTACAAAAGGCGGATGCGGTCTTTAATTTACTTGCTGTAACTATTTCAAATGTAGTTGTACAGCTTTTATTTGAATATGTGACAAAACAAACTGGCTTACCTGGGTGGCTAATGGAAGCAGCTGAGCTCATACTAACGGTACTTACAACGAACATTATCATGTTGATCTTACAAAAGGCAGATTTATTTGATGTAAGTTACGGCCTGTTAACCGCCAATATTGAAAAGCTATTCGAGGAAACTAAAAATACGTATGAGAAAAACCTCACAATGATAGAGGATTTTTCATCCAATGAAATAGCAGAGATCCTAGATATGGTAACCTATGAAACTAAGGAAATAAAAGAAAGATTAGCAACCTTCGATATCCACCAGGACACTGTAAAAGGTGAATTGGAAAAGGTAAATAAACTATTTGACATGAAAATTGACTTCGATACAGAATGGCAGCAATTTATTGGAGTCTCATAACAAATGAAGGGTGACGTTGTACGGTGCATATTATTATAATTGGAATAATCCTGATTGTATTGTTCTTGTGGATTGGTGCAAAACTTAATAGTAGATAGAAGGAAACTCGACTTTTTATCGTCGGGTTTTTTGCTTAGGTGAAAGAAGTGTCACAGTGACTCCTCGGCTTTTGTCGAAAGTTGATGGACCTGAGTGAAATCAATTACAAGAGAGCTATAAATAGCTCTCTTGTAAATTATTGATTATATAATTCTTTATATGCAATTACTTTTAATGCTAAGATTTCTTCTTCGGTTAATTTGCTCTGTACTTCCTCGAGTACTTCTTCTTTAGATATTGTGCCTTCTTGTACTTGTTGTCTAATATCATTTAGTTCAGTAATTCCGACTTTTTTTATTAGTACTTTAGTTGCTTCCTCTTTTGTTCGAAATGGAAGTTTACTCTCATCAACTGATTTTGCGTCTTCCAAAAAGGACATTAACTCTGGATCGTTCTCAATCGATCTTTTGATTTCTTCGATTTCTCCGCTATTTTCTAGTTCTGTTGATATTCTGTTTATTAACTGTTCAGATGCTATTTTGGTTCCAAAATGGTAAACCCCATAGCCTAGAATCACCAATACAACTATGGTGAAAAAAAGAAATTTTAAAAACCTCATATATTCACCCTCCCACTATAACTATACATAAATCATGTAGGGCTGAATAGTGTCATTGGCTTTTTTAAATGTTACTAGCGGTTATTAAAGGGTTATTGTTAGTTAGATTATACGTACTATAATAAAAATAATAATTCCCTATAAAGCTAATGAAATTGACATTCCCCATAGACAGCCTTTTGTAAATGAACCTTTTTCCATTAATATCACCGACCTGTTAGAAGCTTGTTCTAATTATATAAAAGCTTAGTTCAAAATATTGTCTATTTGGGTTGTCGAATCTGCTATTTTTTTTTGTACATTCACGCAAAAGATTAAGAGTTTTTTTGATTAAGTATGTACGTATGACCAATTGCTGTCTTAGTTAGAGCACGGTCACAGTGGTCCATCCCCCAGAAAATGGACATTTTGAAATACGACAAAAAATAAGTGGAATTTAGTCTTTCTACACAAGTTTTTCACTTGTGATGTAGTAACTTGACATGGAGCCTCTGCGGGCATGAATTCTACTGCCAAAACGCCAGCTATATAAAAATAGCTTGGCGTGCCGAATGAGGCTATCATGCCCGCCACTCCATATCAAGTTGTGACTCGGACATTTAATAGATTAAATGCTCCCTTCAGCGATTGTAAGTAGTTTGAATAATATTTCTTTGGTGAGACAAAACCAATTCTACTTTGAATTCGTACTTCATTATAATACCGAATATATTTTTCAAAGCTTTTCTTCAAAATTGATGGTTTGTTTACTGGATAAAAACAAGGTGCTTCTGTTTTTAATTGTGAAAAAAAGCTCTCTATTACGGCATTATCCCAACAGTTAGCCTTGCGGGACATACTAGGTATAAAATGTAATTCTTTGCTTAAATGATAATAATCTAACGACCTATACATACTTCCTTGGTCGCTATGAATAATAACACCCTCTAAATTTTGTAACCTTCTTTTCTTTTGAGCCTTTCTGACTGTGGCTTCAACTAATTTCGTATTTGGACTCGGTCAATTTCGAATGCAATAACTTCTCGATTAAATAAATCGAGAATAGCTGATATATAACGCTTTTCATTCCCAGTTATCACCTCAGTCATATCAGTAACCCATTTTTGATTAGGTTTTTCTGCGTCAAAATTCCTTGCCAAAAGGTTTTCATACACAAATCCAGCGGCTTGGGATTTACTTTCCTTTGTTGACTTAGGCTTCCTCACGTTTGCCTATAAATTAACTTCATTCATTAAACGTTCAACTCTCTTGTGATTCACTATAATTCCTTCATTTTTTAATTCATTTGTAATCCGATTAATGCCATAAGTACCTTTATGACGGTTGTATATTCTCTTGATATCTTTTAAAAGCTCATAATCTTTCTGTCCTATTTCTTTTTTTGGTCTTTTTAGATACGCATAATATCCACTTGTAGAGACACCAAGTACGTTACATAAAAGAACAACCGAATAATCCTTTCTCAGGAAAGTAATAGCCTCAAATTTTTTCGCTATCCTTTCTTCCTCAGAAAGGCCTGGAACTTTTTTAGGATCTCATTCTCCAATTCTTTCTCTTTTAATTGCTTTTCCAACTTTTCAATTTTAGATTGTTGTTTTCGAACAGATGAATTACTAAGAGATCGAGGATTAATCAGACCCTTTTCTCCCTTTTCTTTATAAGCATTAACCCATCTATTAACTGTATCACGATGAAGATTTAAATCCTTTGCGACAAGTGCCACTGGAGAATGCTCGTCCATTACCCGACGGACTGCTTTTATTTTAATTTCGACAGTACTATGATTTTTCGCCAACTTATCACCCTTAGAATAATGTAGATTTGTCGTATCTTTATTAATCCCATTATGTCCATTTTAAGGGGAAGGATTACAGTGACGCCCCGAAGTTTGTCGAAGGTTGTTACGCGTTTGAGCAATATCAAGAGTATATGGATTTACGTGTTTAGGGTTAAGATGATTCACACGAAAAGGAACAGCTCGAAGAGCTAGTGAAAACCGCCCCCTCAAAAGAGAAAGAAGATAAATCTCTACGTAATGTAGTGTTCATCTTCTTTTTTATTTACAATGTTTTCTCATCTATTACAACGGATTTACGTAACTTCAAAAACAGATAACATATCCGATTAATTTCGATGACATCTGATTCGATTTGCCTTTTAAAGTGTATGATAGTTTATCAGCATACTTGTTTGTATGTGGTTTAGAGAAACATTTTGCAACTAGGAGGCCCGTCTCATGAGTAAGGAACGTGAATCCTATTTTGACAATGCTAAATTGATACTCATTTTTCTTGTTGTGTTTGGACACTTTATAAGTCCACATAAAGAGGATAATGAAGCTTTATATACAGTTTACAACTTTATCTACACCTTCCATATGCCTGCGTTAATTCTTATAGGCGGACTTTTCTCAAAGGGTATTATGAAGAAGGGGTATTTAATCAAGGTTTTTAAGAGACTATTGATTCCTTATTTTACTTTCCAACTTATTAATTTTGTCATTCTTAGAATTTGGAATGGAACGGAGACGTTTACTCTTTTCCAACCATATTGGACGCTTTGGTTCTTATTGAGCATGGTGCTCTGGAATATCCTGCTTCTTCTATTCATTAAGCTGAAGCACCCAGCGATCATGATAATTGTAGCGATGACAATTGGTGTTTATGCGGTTATATCCAAGATATCGGGACCTATTTCAGTCTATCGAGAACCATTGTATTCTTCCCGGTATTCCTAGGAGGCTACCTGTTGAGAAAAGAACACTTTTCCAAATTCCTGCGACCTAAAATACGTATAGTAGCGGGAATGATATTTGTGGGGATGTTTATCGGTTATTTTTTCTTTTTCCCACAGGAGGCGAAGGGTTGGTTGCTTGCTTCATATTCCTATGAAAAATTGGGTGTTGAATTAGGGCAAGCGTGGTTCATGCGTCTATTGATGTACGCTCTGATGACCCTTGCTACGTTCAGTTTTATGGCGATTGTGCCGAGGAGGAAAATGTTCGTAACCCATCTAGGAGCGAGAACGCTTTATGTATACTTATTACATGGATCTATTGTGCAATTGTTCAAACTTTCACCGCTTTATGACTACGTGGAGGAGTCCGGAAACTATTTTGTGTAATTGGTCATAGCGGCGATTGTAACCTTTATTTTAGCATCAAAACCAATCATTACACTCGCACAACCGATCATCGAACTGAAGATCCATCTGCTCCAGCGTTATATGAACAGAAAAACAGCGGATGCCTGAAAGTGTCACAGTGACGCCCCGAAATTTGTCGATGATAGATAAAAGGTTTGAAATTTTGTTAGGGACAGGGAAAGTTCCACGTCCTGTTCAACAATCTTCATAACAGGGGCACGGTTTAGTGTCCCTAATTACTTTCTTCCGAAGACTTTTTCAATCGTTCCTCAAACGTTCATAGGTGAGTACACTAATATTTATTTCCTTTCACGCTAGGGCTAATCGGACACATCCTGATTTGCTTCTTGGATGAGCTAATCTTGCTTCCTTTCTCCACTTATAAAGTGTAGGTTCATATTAGGGGAGCATCATCCTCTTAATGATTACTGCTTAACTTCATTTTTATATCGTTTGACATTCTTACTATTCATGTCGATTTATCTCCCAATAACCTCTGTCCTAACAGCGGGGTAATAGCAATTAATAAAAATGAATTAAATATTTAAAAAATTCAATTGACAACCACTTTAAAAAGATTTATAGTTTAAGCATAAAGAAACTTGTTATAACGTTATATTAACTTCGCTAAAAGTGAAGGCGTTTGCAACATTTAATAAATAATTATAGTATAGATACCAAATGATAAGTCGTATAGACTTTATTATTTTATTTCAACTTATTATAATGTTATATCATTTACGGGGCTGCAAAGTGAGAACTAACAAATACTAGATTTGAAAAAATTAGTTAATCCAAAAATTACGCTTCAACTCGTTATAACGTTATATCAAATACTCTTAATTGGATAGGTGAATGCTATGAAACCCAATATAGACAAGGATTCAAGAGTGCCTTTGCACTTTCAGATTTATGAGGACATTAGGGGGAAAATAGAAAGAAAACAATTGCTTGCCGGTGACATGCTGTTGTCTGAAAGTGAACTACAGAACCTATATGGAGTCAGCAGGATTACAGTCAGACGGGCCATTCAAGATTTAGAGAATGAGGGATATGTAAAAAAATCGCAAGGAAAAGGAACGATCATTTGTACCCCGAAACATAGGTACGACTTAAAGACACTTACTAGTTTTAGTGAAGATATAACCAAACATGGAGAAATTTCGAGCTCCATTATCCGGGAGTTCAGCATAATAAAGGCCGATACCAAGATTGCGCAATCATTAAATATCTTGGAAGGAGATGAAGTGTATTATTTGGAACGAACCCGGTTAAGTGACAATACTATTGTAGGTCTCCATAAGGCGTATATCAGAATGTCCAATGAGTTTACTCTCGATCCATCAGAGTTTAATGAAAAGACTTCATTATATGAAACCTTAATTAAGAAAGGAGTTCTATTTAAATCCGCCGACGAAATCTTAGAAGCCAAAACTCCGGACAATAACCTAAAGCAGATTTTGAAGATTGAAGATACCATCCCCATCTTCTATAAAGAACGAGTAACGTATGATACATCTGGAATTCCTATTGAATATGTAAAAATGTATTACCGTTCAGATGTTTATCAATATAAAGTCACCCTTGATGTATTTGACGAAAATAAATAATTTATAGCTGTAAATGAGTTAGGAGGAAATGAAATCATGAAAATATATGACATTCACTCACATTTAGGAAAAACAAGTTCAGGTGAAGAAAACACACCAACAGATATTGTTGAGGAATTAGGAAGATACGGGATTACTAAAATTGGGATTAGCAGCTTATCAGGAACTTCTACAAGAGTTCAAAACGATACCATCTACAAAGCGATGAAAGAATATCCAGGGATTATTGAAGGCTATGGCTTTATTAATCCTAAAGCCCCTGATGCGATTGAGGAAGTTCACAAATGTTTAGGCGAATACAAAATGAATGGCATCAAGTTTCACTCATGGAAACACGGGTACTATCCAGATAATACACCAAGTTTAAATGATATATTCTTTGAAATCGAAAAATACGGAGTTCATGTCCAAACGCATGTCGGTACAGCTCCAATTAGTACACCTTATGTTTGGGCTGAATACGCGAAGAAATTCCCGAAAATTGATTTTCTCTTTACTCATACCGGTTATTATGAATTTGGACTATCAACAATCGAATCAGTTAAAGATTTGAAAAACGTTTGGGTAGAAACATCAGGCCAAATGAATACCGAGGTGTTAAAAAAATCGATTGAAATTCTTGGGCCTGAACGAGTGGCATTCGGAGTGGATTGGCCATACAAACTAGTAAACATTGAAATTGAGAAGTTTTTTGAATTAAATATTCCTGAAGATCAACTAGAATATATTTTTCATAAAAATGCAGAGTACTTGTGGAGAATGTAAAGGATTACATCGCAGGGCAGAACCATCAAAAAGGAGCGAATAAGAATGAATATTACGGTTTTTAGAATCGACGAACGATTAATTCATGGACAAATTGTAACCGCGTGGATTACCTACGCAAATGCAAATCGAATTATTATCGCAGATGACAAAGCGGCCAATGATGAATTCCAAAAAACATTGCTTCAAATGGCAACACCTAAAACGATTGAACTGCAAATCCTTGGAATAGAAGAAGCTATTCGAACTATTAAAGAAGACACAAATGATACAAAGGCATTGTTATTAGTAAGAGGACCGCAGGAAGCACTGCAAATGATTGAAGGCGGCCTTGATATCAAAGAAATCAATGTTGGTAACATCAATATGAAAAAAGGCAAAACAAAGATTCTAGGAAACCTTTGGATAGACGACGAGGATATTCGAAATCTAAACAAAATACATGAGGCAGGAGTTGCCCTTGAGGTTCGTACTGTACCAAACGAACGCAGTCAAAATGTGATTAACTTGGTCAACAAGTAACCATTTTTAAAATATTAGACTTCGGGGAGAGATTTAAAAATGATTAATATTTTAGTTGTTACGCACGGAAAAATGGCAGAAGGAATCGTGCATTCTGCAAAAATGTTTACAGGAGAAGCGGAAAGTGTTGAGTTTCTTTCTTTAACGGAAGATATGGGACAAGACGAACTTTCAGATTTAATAAACGAAAAGTTGAAAGGGGTTTCAAGTAACGAACAATTCCTAATACTTTGTGACATTATGGGAGGCACTCCGTTTAAGGTCAGTAGCAAATTTTCATTTAACAATGACAATGTAGCAGTTTTTTACGGGGTGAATTTACCGATCCTCGTTCATGCAATTTTATCTAGAGATGGACAAAGTCTTAATAGCCTGACTACTGAATTAGTAGAGTTAAGTAAGGAAAGTTTAGGGCTAAGTGTTATATAAAGGAGCGAAAAGAAAATGAACATCACAGTTTTTAGAATCGACGAACGATTAATCCATGGACAAATTGTTACCGCTTGGATTGCCAATGCGGACGCAAATCGAATTATTGTTGCAGATGACAAAGCAGCAAACGATGAATTGCAGAAAACACTGTTACAGATGGCAACGCCAAAAACAATCGAACTGCAAATTCTTGGTGTAGATGAAGCCATTCGAACAATCAAGGAAGATGCAAGCGAAACGAAGGCGTTGTTGTTAGTAAGAGGACCAAAAGAAGCACTGCAAATGATTGAAGGTGGCCTTGATATCAAAGAAATCAATGTTGGCAACATCAATATGAAAAAAGGAAAAACTAAGATATTAGGAAACCTTTGGGTCGATGTGGAAGATATTCGTCATTTGAATCAGATAGCTGAAGCAGGAGTCTCGCTTGAAGTTCGTACAGTTCCTAATGAACGCAGTCAAAACGTAATTCAATTAATAAATAAATAAATTTCAGTTAAAGACAGGGGGCCTTACACATGGATATTCTATTACAGGCAGTACTAGTTGCATTATTTGTTACCATTGCATTTATTGACTCGCATACTTTACAAACTCATATTTTCAGACCTATTTTTACAGGGCCAGTCGTTGGATTAATAATGGGTGATGTGACCACAGGATTAGCAGTGGGTGTAACAATTGAGCTAATGTTCCTTGCGGTCATCTTCGTAGGGACAGCAACTCCTCCAGATCCAACGCTCAGTACAGCTATTGCAGCGGGAATCGCGATTCTCGGTGGCGGTGGAACCGAACTAGCTGTTGCGACTGCATTACCAGTCTCTTTTATTGGCCAAATTGCTACTACTTTCCAGAACTCGGTGATCAACATCTTCTTTATGCACCGAGCCGAAAGGGCCATAGGCAACTTGAATACGCGTGGGCTTGTATTAAATAATACGGTCTATCCGATGTTAATGAACGCTATTTTATATGGAATACCTGCTTTTCTAGCAATCTACTTTGGAGCAGATTTTGTAAAGGGAATCATTGAAGCTATTCCTGAGAAATTGATTACCGGATTAGCAGCTGGCGGAGGATTAATTGGAGCAGTCGGATTTGCGTTACTACTAAGTACAATCCAGGTAAAAAAATTCTGGCCGTTTTTATTCTTAGGTTTTTTCTTTGCTTCCTATTTAAAAATAAATATGATAGGAATTGCGTTATTGGGGGTCATTTGTGTTGCATTGTATTACTACCTTAAGATAGATGAACAAAACGCTAATGAATAAGGAGAGAGCGAAAATGGCACAAGAGAATGAAAAAAAATTAACCAAAAAAGATTTATGGAAAGTATTTTGGAACCAAATGACGATTCGTGCCGCTAATAACTATGAACGTCAGCAAAATGCTGGTTTTACGCAATCCATGATGCCTGTTATTGAAAAAGTATATGACGATCCCGAAGATAAAAAGGAAGCTTATGAAAGACATATGGAGTACTTCTTAACACAAGACATGGTTTCTGCTATTCCTGTTGGAATCAGTGCAGCTATGGAAGAAAGATATGCCAATGAAAGAGACTTTGATCCATCCACGATTAGCTCTGTTAAAACAGCCCTAATGGGACCATTGGCAGGCTTGGGTGACTCCCTTCTAAACGGAACCGCAAGACCTATCCTAGCTGGACTTGCTATCTCATTAGTCAGTGCTGGAACAGGTTGGATCGGACCAATCATGTTCGTGATTTGTATGACGATCCTTTCACTGGGAGTTCGCTACCTTGGTGTTTTCCAAGGTTATAAACAAGGAATTTCATTAGTTGGCAAATTTCAATCATCTGGATTGATTAGTAAAATTTCAGAACTTGCTGGGATTGCTGCCTATATTATTGTCGGTGGATTCATTCCATTATTAGTGGTAGTAAATGTTCCAATTGAATATACGTCTGGAGAGACAACCATTAGTATTCAAGAAACATTAGATAATTTAATGCCTGGGGTACTTGGGTTACTCTACACCGGTGTCATGTATTACCTCATCACAAAGAAAAAGGTATCAGCCATTAAATTAATCTTCTTTACTATGATTTTTGGAATCGTCGGAGTATACGCAGGGTTTTTAGGATAATAGATTCGCAGCACCTCTACCCTCCCCTAAGCATTGGAAGGTAAGTGCTGCTCTTGCATGAAAATCAAACAAGAAGGTGAAGAAATTGATTATCGATATACACGCTCATTTGAAAAGAGATGAGACAACTTATGAATACCTCGAACAAGAATTATTAGATGATATGAAAAAAAATAACATTTCTTTACGGGTTGTCTCAGCATTAGAAGGAAAGTCTATCCAGGATCAAAATAACTATATTTCGGACTTTGTAACAAGGCATCCTAATCAATTAGTTGGCTGTGCTGTCATAAATCCGAAAGAAGACAATTCAGTAGAAGAAACGAAGAGAGTGCTGCAACTCCCTGGAATAAAAATGATTGAATTTAATTCAATCGAACATGGCTATTATCCTGATAGCTGCTCTAATATCGATCAAATTCTTGATATTGTTGAAGAAGCCCAAATACCAGTCAAAGTTTTCACGGGAATTGGTTCTAGGTCAATGCCTCAGCAGTGGGCTGTTCATGCAAAAAAGCACCCTAATATCACATTTATTTTCCTTCATATCGGCTGCTTTGACTATGGCTATAGCTGTGTAGATGTTGCAAATGACCATAACAATATTCTTGTTGAAACCTCTAACCAATATGAAGTACAAGTTCTTAGAAAAGCATTTACCGTATTACCAAAGGAAAAATTACTTTTCGGTTCTTATTATCCCACAACTTTGACAAAATGTTCAATTGACCTTTTTGACATGTTTAACTTGGAAGGGGACTATCTGGAAAGTATCTATCATAAAAACGCTGAAAAATTACTTGAGAAATAAAAACACCTTGAATATGGATGTTTGTTCTTCATACCTGCCGAACAAATATCCACAGCAGATGGGGCTATTCACATGATCCGTAACAAAGTTTGTGTGAATAGCCTAGTAGAGGAGAAGGAGACGGTTTTATATGGTTCAGGGAGCAGAAAGTGTTAGAAAGCTTTTGCCTACAGACGTTCAATCATTATTTGACGATATTGTTGGACAAAAGGTATTGGGAGCAAGTAATCACATTTCTATGATCGGTGACATGATTGAATCGATTGCATTGGACGGAAAGAACAATAAATCTTACGTCAAAGAAATCATAGAAAAAATTCAATCTGTAAGCCTATTTTTTATCAAAACAAGAGGAGAGGCAAGTCAGGCGGTTAGCAATGCCATCATGCTGATGACACACAACCTGGAAATTCATTCAGATAAACCAATCGATGAAGCTGTTGAAAGAATCATTAACCAAAAGAATAGTTACCTTGAATATAACAAAGAAGCCACATTAAAAGTTATTGATTACGCTAATTCTGCGGTCAATGACATGAAAAATATCCTAGTCTATGATTACTCAAGTACAGTTGATAAACTTTTGAAAAGACTAGGCGAAAATGAGAAAACCTATACCATTTATATTCCTGAAAGCCGCATTATTGATGGTGGCCTTCCTTATGTAAAAACTTGCCAGGAGGCAGGTCATCAAATTAAGTTTTTCCCGGATGCTGCTCTTATGTATTATCTCAAAGATTGTGATGTCGCACTAATGGGAGCAGAAACGTTCTTCCCAGATGGAACAGGCTTTAATACAACTGGCTCTGATATCGTTGGTTTAGTTTGTGACTATTATAAAATCCCATTGTATTTTCTAACCCCTTTAATTAAGTTGGATATTCGCCCGATTTATGGATATAAGAAGGTGTTAGTTGTTCAAGAATTGGAGAAGAAATTAACCGGAGATTGGCCAGATCAAAGTCTTGCGGAAAATATAGATTTTAAGGCACCTGAATTACTAGGGGTAACACCTAAGCATATCACAGGATTTATTACAGAAGATGGAATTATCCCAGCAAATCAAATGTTCAATGTCAGCTTGAATTACTATAAAAAGTTAGGAGGAGAAATCTAATGACAGCGTTTAAACCAAATTGTACGGTTTTATCGATGATTCAGCCTCCACCGCTTCCGGGAAGTTATCGTCACAGTGATCAAACAATTGATGAGATTGTGTATAATTCTTTAAAAGAAACCGAGATGGTGCAAGAAAATGGATTTGATGGAATAATTATTCAGAATATGAATGACATGCCAATCAAGCAGCATGCCGAGCCAGAAGCAATTGCCTATATGACTAGGATTGCTTATGAAATTAGAAAAGAATTTCCTTCCATAGCGATGGGTATTTTGATGAATTGGGATGGTGTTGCCGGATTATCTGTAGCCGATGCTGTGGGTGCAGACTTTGTGAGGGTAGAGCATCTTTTTACGGGGGCAAATGTAACGAGCGCTGGCATACTTGAAGCGCAATGCGTTGATATTGCTAGACTCAGAAAAAGAATTAGAACCAAAGTACCAGTTTATGCCGATGTATACGAAGTACATGGGGTGCCGCTTGGTCGTAAACCAATTGAAAATGCCGCATGGGAGGCTGTTCATGAGGCATTTGCAGATGGATTATTTATTGCAGGAAATAGTCCGGCTGAAAGTATTGAAATGATTGAAAAGGTAAGAACGAAATTGCCTGATACTCCTATCTTCTTAGGTGGAGGAGCAACTGGAGATAATATTTATGAGTTGCTAAAATACTATGATGGCGTATCGGTGGCTACATGGGTAAAAAAAGGTGATATGAAAAATCCGATTGATCCTGAACGAGCTCGCATTTTTATGGAAGAAGCGAACAAGGCGAAGGAGTTTAGAAAAAACAAACTTTAAATTTTAGGGTCTGACCTCCACTGATTTTAGGGTTACCGGTGGGGGTCAGGCTATATAAAGATATATATTTTTTGATTGAAAGAGTTTTAGGTGAATAGATTCGGTGTTAATGCCAGTCTTTATTATTTTGAAGTATAGATAGATAGAAAAGGAGCAGGAAAGAATATGATAGAAAAACAATATAGGGTTATTGAAGAAACTGGAATTCATGCTCGCCCCGCGACTATTTTAATACAGGCTGCAGGAAAATTTGATTCAAATATTCAGCTAGAATATAACGAAAAGAGAGTAAATTTAAAATCGATAATGGGCGTTATGTCTCTAGGAATCGGCCAAGGCGGAGAAATTAAAATTATTGTTGATGGTACCGATGAAAAAGAAGCATTACAAAGTATAGAAGAAACGTTAATGAAGGAAGGTTTAGCCGTATAATGAATTCTTTAACTGATAGAACACCTTTACTTAACGGTATTGCGGCTTCAAGCGGTATTGCAATAGCAAAAGCATATCTTTTAATAGAACCGGATCTCTCGTTTGAAGAAAAAAAGATTGAAGACATCGAAAAAGAAATAAAACGTTTTCAATCAGCTATTGGGAAGGCGATAAAGGATCTTGAGGAAATACGGGACAGTGCTAAAAAAGAACTAGGCGATGACGAATCAGCTATTTTTGATGCACACATACTGATTCTAAGTGACCCAGACTTATTAAATCAGGTTAGCGATAACATTAAGGCAACAAGGAATAGTGCTGAATCTGCTCTTAAAAGTACTTCAGATATGTTTATTACAATGTTTGAACAAATGGATAATGAGTATATGAAGGAACGTGCTGCTGATATTCGTGATGTGAGAAAAAGAGTACTTTCATACCTTTTAGGTGTAGAAATTGTAAATCCCAGCATGATTAAGGATGAGGTAATTATTGTTGCCGAAGATTTAACTCCTTCGGATACAGCACAATTAAATCGTGCTTATGTAAAAGGGTTTATAACGGATATTGGCGGCAGGACATCTCATTCTTCTATTATGGCTCGTTCAATGGAAATTCCTGCTGTTGTAGGCACTAAAACTGCAACTAAGGCTATTAATAACGGAGATATTGTGATTGTGGATGGTTCAAGTGGGGAAATACTTATTAATCCTTCTCAAGAAATGGTTTCAAAGTATAAGAAGAAACAAGCAGATTTTGAAATACAAAAAGAAGAATTGGTTAAGCTTGTGAATGAAAAGACTGTAACTATAGATGGCCATCATGTGGAATTAGCCGCCAATATCGGAACACCTAAGGATTTAGATAGTGTTGTTCAAAATGGCTCTGAAGCAATCGGTTTATATCGGACAGAATTTCTATACATGGACAAAGACCAGCTTCCCTCTGAAGAAGAGCAATATCAGGCATATAAGGAAGTTTTAGAAGGAATGAATGGAAAGACTGTAGTGCTACGGACTCTTGATATCGGTGGAGATAAAGAATTGCCATATTTAAACCTCTCAAAAGAAATGAATCCGTTCCTTGGCAACCGGGCAATTCGACTTTGCCTTGAAGAACAAGGGATGTTTCGAACCCAATTAAGAGCTCTCCTAAGAGCTAGCTTATATGGTAGCTTAAAAATCATGTTCCCGATGATAGCGACACTTGATGAATTCCGTCAAGCTAAAGCAGTTTTAGAAGAGGAAAAGCAAAAATTAGTTTCTGAGGGGATTTCGGCCTCTGATTCTATTGAAGTTGGAATTATGGTGGAGATTCCTTCAACGGCGATTATTGCTGATCAATTCGCTAAAGAGGTCGACTTCTTTAGTATTGGAACGAATGATTTAATTCAATACACAATGGCAGCTGATCGTATGAACGAACGGGTTTCTTATTTATATCAACCATATCACCCAGCTATTTTACGACTTGTTAAGATGGTGATTGACTCAGCGCATAGAGAAGGAAAATGGGTAGGAATGTGCGGAGAAATGGCAGGAGATGAAACTGCTATTCCGTTATTACTGGGGCTTGGTCTTGATGAGTTTTCTATGAGTCCCACATCTATTTTAAAAGCACGTTCACAAATTCTTCGCCTTTCCAAAAAGGAAATGGAAGGTTTAGTAGAAAAGGCATTACAAATGAGCACAACTTCTGATGTGGTGGAAGCAATGGTGGACGTAAAGTAAGGTCACAGTGACGCCTAGAAGTTTGTCGAAAGTGGGTCTGTTCATTTCACACATATGAAATATATAAAACATTATCTAACCTCTCATATGCCTGGTTTTATTCTTAGGGGGATCTTCCTCAAAGGGTATGGGACAGAGGGACAGGTCCCTCGTCCCAACATTCAAGACCTGAAAATGCATCAGTCTATCATACTCTTTCCCCAACAGTGAGGGATATGTATGGTAGGGACTAAAGCGATTTTCAACTTCGTAGTCTATGAGAATACTGGGATTTTACGAGCAATCGATTCTGTTAAACGAGTTGCTACTTTTGGAACAGCCCATTTAATAATGGGATTTAGCACCGCACCCGATAATCCGCCTGCATGGACTTCCACGGTACAAGTCATAATTGTTTTCCCACTCACAACTTCCGCAGTAAAGTTACCGCTTCCTGTAAAGTTATCTGTTAACCCTTTTAGTTCAAACTTAATATTAGAAGGTTCATTCCATTCAGTAATATCTACCTGCGCTTTTATCGTTTTTTTAATCCCTTTCACACTACCCTCAAATGTCCAAATCGATTGCTTGTCATTTATGATTTCATGTTCTTTATACGCTGGTACTGTCATTGCCCATTTTTCAAGATCACTGACATAATCCCAAACTGCTTGTACATCTACTGGAATTACTACTGTATGAGTTCCTGTCGCCATTCTGATTCCTACTTTCACTATGTATGAATTGTAGATTTAGATATCTACCAGAATATTATTACATAATAGACATGAACTTACATTACTTTTGTAGGAGCCTAACCCTCACTGATAAAGTATCACAGTGTTGCTGGACAAAGAGACAGTTCCCGTGTCCCAGATCGAAGGGTCACTGGGGCGTTTCAAGTTTGTCGAAGATGGTACAGCTTGTCGTAATGTGTTGGAATAAAATGTTGCCTGGTTTTTCAGCTTTCATCTGGAGCTCCGATAGTAAAGAATATATTAGTTTGCCATGTTAAGTGAAATATACACCGTGTATTTTCCACATTTTATGTGAAAAATAACCGTATATGAAATTAAGATGGTGACTACTATGAAAACGGTGGGGCTGTTTCTATTTTTAGCAATTATATCTTTTGCTTCTTTATACATTTTGATGAAGAAGAAGAATGTAGCTTATGTTCTGGGTTGCTATTTTTTATCTAATATTCTTATTACGAATACAGGTGTCATCATTAATTTAAATTTAGAATTGACAAAGCAAGACCCCTCAAGTCAATTAATTTTTTGGACGCAGAAAATTCCCGAACTGTCACTCAAGCCAACATTACTTTTATGGTTCATTTATATTCTGTTCTCTAAGAGAACGATTTATAGTAAACTGATCTATCTTTTTATTTTCCTAACAGTACTTGTTTCGATTGAAATCTATTTTGTTCATATTAACTATTTGGAATGGGTACATTGGAATGTTTTTTATGGATATATAAGATACTTTTTCATTATCTTACTATTGGCTCTCTACTCATTTTATTTTAAAAGACTAATTTATAGAGATAAAAAGGTGAATACACATGATCCTACCTCTTCCTGAGAAATTTGATGCAAATGAAGTATTTATAATCATTTCCACAGTGCTATCTCTGTCCCTTTTGTTTCTAATACCTAGACGCTTGTCGGTTGTAACCATCCATGTTATTTGGACATTTAATGTATTTGTGGCTTTGTTAGCTGATATTACAATTGGTGTAAAACCAAATCAGTTTTATTTTACAATTGACCATAAAACGCATGAGCTATTTGATGTAATCCTACACTTTATCACGTACCCTACACTTCCTTATTTTGTAGTAAACATCTATCAACGATACAAACCAAAAAATATAAAGCTTATATTTTATCTTATTTTTTGGGCAGGGGCTGCGATTGCTTTAGAATGGTTTTCGGTGAAGTTTCATGTTTTTACCTATACGGGGTGGAAATTGTCTTTATCCTTTATGGTTTATTTGGTTGTATTTGCTGCTAACATTTGGCTTGTGAACATTGTAGAAAAGAAACACCCTTAGGTCACAGTGACCTCGAAGTTTGTCGAAGTTTAGACCGCAAGCAACATCTAAAACCCCATAATCCAAAAGTTACAAATCTACCTGAAAAACTAGGTATTTCCTCATTTTCAAGAGATAGGACCATCTATTCATTTTTAATAAATACTTCGGTTTTCGAAGGATTTTGATAGAGATAGCCAAAACTAGTACTTTTTCGACAGCGAAAAGCGACAAAGCTAAATCTACTAAACTCATACAATCTACTTGTATTCATAGAAAAAATAGTAGAGTGGAGTGGTGGTAGTGAAGAAGAAAAAGGTTATTTCGACGTTAGGGGTTATTGCATTGTCGGCAAGTTTGGTAACGCCGGTGTTTGCACAACAACCGGAAACATCGCCTGGTACACCTGAGCAACAAGTTTTATCTGTAGAGGGATTCACGAATCATGAGCAGCTAGGGAAAAGACTGCAGCAAATTGCAAAGAGCAGCCAAGGAAAGGTTCAGGTTGAGGTAGCGGGCTACTCAAACCGTGGTAGAGAAATCTACAAGGCGACTGCTGGCCATGGAGACAAGGTAATTTTAATGGAAAGTGAAATTCACGGAAATGAACCGACTGGAACGGAGGCACTACTCAATATTTTACAATTTTTAGGTTCAAATTCTCCGGAGGCTCAAAAGATTCGTGAGGAGGTTACGTTTGTAGCGTTACCGAAAATGAACCCAGACTCGTCTGAGTTAAATCGTCGTGGAAATGATTTAACATGGGAAGAGGTAGTAGAGGACTTCCCACAATTAGCAGACGCATCACCAACATGGAACTACTATACATATCAGAATCGCACATTTGATTATGCTTCACAGCCAGGTTTTGATGTAAACCGGGACTTTAATCCAAACCTTGATTATGTCCCGCAGCCTGAGGACTTCCCAGGGAATTCATCTCAACCAGGATGGTTCATTACACCTGAATCCCAGGTCGTTCGTGACGTATATAAGGACCTTCAAGCTGAGTTTGGCAAGGTGGATGTATTTGTAGATTTACACCATCAAGCGCCATACTATGAGGTCGATGGAACAGATGATCTAGTCACGTTCTCAATCAGCGGCCAATTCGTTCCGCATCCATCAACACCGGAAGGTCAAAAATATGCGGAATATGCGGATACATATGACTATGACTTTGCACGCCAACTGAATGTTGCGGTATTTGATGCATTACAAGAAAAAGGCAATTCAAACATTACCCTATATCCACAAGGCCTTGACTTACCTGGAACAGCGTTAGGAACATTTGCGTTAAATGGAAGTGGATCCGTATTGTTTGAAGTAAGAGGGCAAACACACAGCATGGGCCAAAAGAAAAAGGGTGAATTAGTCAAAGCAGTGGAAAGAGGTCTATACGGAATTATCAATGGCGTAGCTAATGGGACTGTTTACGATATTGATCCTGAAAAATACGAATCTATTCCGTTGACTGAGGGGAGACAATAGTTGGGTCACAGGGACAGGTCCCTTGTCCCACCACTAAACTAAACCACTTTCAAATTCATAAATCCATAAAGGGTACTTTTTCGAAACTAATAAACGCTTGAATTGAAGTAATGTGTCCAATTTCAGGGATTACATGATTCTTGTAGATTTGTATGGAAAATGCTAGTTCTAACATTCAGCTTAATGTAGCAATTTTAAAGCCTAATTTCTGAAAAATTTTGAGAAATTAGGCTTTTTTATATTGACATTCCTAAACTTGTATATCTCCCTGTTTCTAACGCCATTACTTGATGCATTATGCCATTAAAAAATGCGAAAAAACATTATATTTAAATATTGTATTTTTGCATTTTCCTTACGATTGTAGATTGATTTACCTGAAGAACTTTTGCTGCTTCATACGTAGTTTTATAGTCTGCCAATGCTTTTTTAATCAATTGACTTTCAAGTTTTTCTATAGCCTCTTTTAATGGAGGAATATCTTCAATCAAGATGTCAATATTTTCATTTGAAGTTACCCCAGTTGGAGTTGGGTGAAGTTCGAAATCAGATGCTGAAATAATGTTGTTTTGTGAAGTTACCATAATTCGTTCAATTGTGTTTTCAAGTTCTCTTATATTACCTGGCCAATGGCAATCCGTTAATTTTGTCATAGCTTCTCTACTAAGCGATTTTTCCAGATGGAACTGCTGATTAAATTTATGGATAAAATTTTGCACCAATGAAGGGATTTCTTCCTTACGGTTTCTTAGTGGAGGAACATGGATAGGAATAACATTTAAACGATAATATAAATCCTCCCTAAACAATCCTTCCTTTACCATTTCGATTAAATTGCGATTGGTTGCTGCTATGATACGACAATCAACATGTATTGTCTTTTTTCCACCTACACGCATGATCTCCTTTTCTTGAATGGCTTGTAAAAGTTTTGTTTGTACGTGAAGTGGAATTTCACCAATTTCGTCCAAAAAAATTGTTCCTTCATGTGCCAGCTCAAATAACCCTTCTTTACCCTCCTTAACTGCTCCAGTAAATGCTCCTTTCTCATACCCAAATAACTCTGATTCAATAAGAGTTTCAGGGATGGAACCACAGTTTATTTTAATAATCTTCGCTTTGTTACGCGGGCTTAGTTCGTGAATGAGTTTGGCAATGACTCCTTTACCTACACCAGATTCCCCTAAGATTAGGACATTGGAATTTACTTGGGAAACTCTTTGTGCTGTATTAATGACATCATGCATAGCGGGAGAATCTATCGTTATTCCTTCCGTCATTAATTTAATTTTAGTTAGGTGATCTAGATCTGATTTATTAAAACTTGGTGAAGAATCTTCGAGTCTGTTCATTATATTACTTAGTTCTGTTAATCCACGAGCGTTTATAATAACATTCTTAACTTGATTTTGATTATTAAAAATAGGATTCCCAGTGACAATAATTTTTCTACCTGTACTGGTTGATTGTATGCTGGTAATTCTTCTTTTTTCTTTAATTACCTTATGACTTATGCTTGATGATACTATTCCTTCGCTTTCAAGCTGTTGCGCTGTTTTTCCAATTAGTTGTTCTTTGGATAATCCATAAAATCGTTCACAAGCTTTATTCACAAGGGTACAGACACCTTCTTTATTAGTTACAAATATTTCATCATAAGAATGATCTATTACATCATATAACTCCTTTATTTTACTTTCCATCTCTAGTAAGTTAATTCTATACTGTTCTGCTTTTGTTATATCAAAGATACAAATTGCGATGTTTTTTACTTTCCCATCTGACTCTATAGAATAAAAGGTCCATTCTAGGGTTCTGTCTTTAAACAATTTCTTTACCTTTTTTTTTTTGAAGTCTTCTAAATAATTTCCAGGATAGCAGTTGTTAATATGCTTTCCAAGGATATTACTTCCAATCATAGATTGACAGAGTTTATTGTGATGTAGAATTATTCCCTCTGAGGTTACAAGAAGATAACCGAAATCGGCATTTTGAATAAATGTATCACTTGTTTTAAACATATCTGGTGTTTTTTTTCCTAGTTGTTCATGTAAGTATACCAATTTATTAAACAAGCCCAATGGCTTATTCTTACTGTCTACTACAATGATTGGGATATTTTCCTTTATTGAATTTGCAAAACTATTTTCATTCAATCTTACAGTGATAAAGTTTTCCTCCATTATTGATTCTAAAGTCCATCCTAACTGTGCTCCCAAGTTTATTACCTTTAGTAAGTAGGTCATTTTAACACAACCAAAGAACTTATCATTTTGGTCTACAAGAATTAGATAATCGGCATAATCAAACTTTTCGTATATTTGCTCCGTTATATTTCGAATTTTTACTTCCTTGTTAAAGATGGGTAATGGAATAATTAATTCTTCTTTCATTTTTATCACCATTACAATTGGAATTGACAGTATTTTTTAAATTATACAACGATTTAAAACAAAATGTAAAATTGCATTAAATTTTTTCTTTTATATTGGCACGGATATTGCATTTATAAAAAGCGAATACAAAAAGGAGGAATGTTAAATGGTTAATAAAGATGAAAGAGAAATACTAAATTTACCTTTTGTGGGGATTTGCTCCTTCGGGAAATATCCGATCTGTGAAGATTTAGAACAGTTAGAGGCAGATGTTGCAATTTTAGGTGCTCCGTATGATATGGGAACTCAATGGCGGTCCGGAACTAAAATGGGGCCAAGGGGGATTAGGGAGGCTTCTACTCTCTATAGTTTTGGATTAAAAGGTTCATATGATTCAGAAAGGGATGAAATGTATCTCGCTCCGCCAACACGTATTGCTGACTGTGGAGATGTAGATATGGTCCACGGAGATTTGGAACAGTGCTTTGAAAATATTGAAACAACTGTTAGAAAAATAATTTCCAAAGGGGCTATGCCAGTGGTTTTGGGTGGTGACCATTCTATTACTATTCCATTTGCCCGTGGGCTAGAGACGCTTGGCCCATTTCATGTTGTTCATATCGATGCCCACTTGGACTGGGCAGACCACCGGTCAGGTCAAAGGTTAGGGCAAGGAAGTCCAATTCGTAGGATGTCTGAAATGAGCCATGTAAAAGGTATCACTTCCTTAGGAATAAGAGGGGTTGGAAGCAGTCGTAAACAAGATTTTGAAGATGCTAGAAATTACGGAAACGCTATTATGTCACCTAGAGTAATGAGAGAGATAGGCATAAAAGAAGTAATTAACCAGCTTCCTAAAGGTGAACGCTTTTTTGTAACCATTGATATAGATGGTTTAGATCCCTCCGTTTCCCATGGAACTGGCACACCTTCACCTGGGGGACTATTCTATGACGAAGTCAATGAAATTCTTGAGGGGATTGCCAAACGTGGGGATGTTATCGGCTTTGATTTGGTAGAAGTTGCTCCACCATATGATCCAACAGGTGTAACCTGTATAACAGCTGCAAGGTTAATTATGGACTTTATAATGTTTATCACGAAGGAAAGGGAAAGAAAAGGGCAGTTAATTGGCCAAAGCCAATCATTAGTAAAATAAGGTTTAATAAATTTAAAAGGAAAAAATATAAAAAACTATGGGCTGCTTTGAATATAAGGGTATCAGACTAGTCTTCAAGCGGCCTATTCATATATAAAATACATTAGGGGGAATATCAATGACGGTATTAATGTCTGAAATGACCTGGGTGGAGTATGAAAAGAGAGTAAAGGATTCTGTTATATTTTTGCCGGTAGGGGCTACAGAACAACACGGCTATCATTTACCTTTAGGAGTGGACTTCTACCAAATACATGAGCTTTCAAAACTGGTTGCTCGTGAAGTAAATGGAATAGTTGCACCAGCTATTCCTTATGGATATAAGTCTCAACCACACAGTGGCGGGGGTCAAATCTTCCCAGGTACCACCAGTCTAAGTGCTCAGACTCTAATATTATTAGTTAAGGATATTCTTTTGGAACTTGTTAGACATGGGGCTACGAGAATTGCAGTAATGGATGGTCATTATGAAAATAAAATGTTTTTGGCCGAAGCAATTGATCTAGCATTAAAGGAGACTGGGCGGAGTGACATAAAAGTGGTTAAATGTTGCTTTACGGATATGCTAGACGAAGAAGTAGTTGAAGAGTTATTTCCGAATGGATTTCCAGGCTACGATCTTGAACACGCCGCACTCATCGAAACGGCAATGATGTCATATTTTTATCCAAATCTAGTACAAAGAGAAAAAATCGTATCGGAACAGGCAGATAATTTACCTCGCTACGAAGTGTTCCCTCAACCAGATGGAATCGTTACAAAATCTGGTGCACTTGCTGATCCTACTCATGGCAATGCTGAAGGCGGGAAAATTATCATCGAGAATCTAATAAAGAATTATGTTCAAATGATAAGAACAGAGTTTCAGTGAACGTAATAAAAAGTCTAATAAGCTGGCAAAAAACTTAATTAATCTAATAGAAGAATCAAAGTAATTGGAAGAAAAAAATTGCCCGACACTTTGATGAAATAAAATTATGAATAAAGGATGTGTGTCTATGACCGAATTTAAAGGTTCTTCTGAACATGACCTCTTAAGTCCAGCTCTAGCTCCAATAGATATAAAAAATAGGGATGTAACAGCCAGAGGATTGGGGATTATTTGGTTTGGTATGGCTGTTCAAATCACGGTTTTTGCTGCATTAGCCCAAATGACAAATTATTTTACCATAGGTGAACTGATTTTGATTTATATAATTGGTTCTATCATATTGGCAATTTCCTGCCTTATAGCCCAGGATATTGGTTTAAAGTACGGGATTAGTTTTGCGGCTTCTATTGTTGCTTCCTTTGGCTATCAAGGTGGGAAAATCGTGAGTGTAATCCGAACGCTACCTAGTTTGATATTCTTTGCACTTAACGGATATATCGGTGCCCAAGCTATTAATGAGATTTTTAAGATAATTTTCGGGTTTGATAATATTTACCTAAGTCTTTTAATAAATGTTATAGCATTGATTGCAGTAACGATAAAAGGCGTCAAGGGAATTGAAAGGTTCAGTACATTCATTGCACCTTTATTAGTAGCAGTCGGAGTCTACATGATGTACATCGTTTTGTCTGCATATAACGTTTCACTTAGTGATACGTTTAGCATGGGAAAGACAATGGAAACTAGCAAACCCTGGATCTTTGGCTTTGCAGTTGTTGTTGGTCTTTTTTTCAGCGTGGTGATGGGTATAAACGATATCACTAAAAATTGCAGAGTTGAAAGCACTAGCAACACCTGGGTGAGAACCAATAAACGATACTTTACTGTCAGTGTAATAGGCATTGTTCCATTTTTGGTGTTTTTTACAATACTCGGGAATATTACAGTCGTCCTCTCTGGACGATTAGATGTACTTGTCGTTATATCCGAGTTAATCCAGAAACAATCTATTATTCTTGCGGTACTTATTCAACTGTTTATTGTAGTAGCGCAAATGTCTACCAATACTGCTGCTAATTTATTACCTTCTGCTTATGTGGCTTGTAGTCTATTTCCGAAAAGGCTTAATTTTAAAGTGGCAACCATCTTAGTTGCATTTCTTGCATGTATTATTCAGCCCTGGAATCATATGGATAAACTTGACTTGGTTGTTTCACTATTTAGTACAACTGCCGGTCCGGCACTGGCTATCATCGGGATGGACTATTATGTTTTTAGGAAAAGACAGTTAAGTCTCGATGATTTGTTTAATTCCAAAGGAAAGTACAAATATTTTAAAGGTTATAATCCTGCGGCATTGATTGTATATGTAGTAGCTACTGCTATCGGCTTCTTCTTCTTTATAGATTATAGCTTTTTTGTCTCTACTGGGTTAGCTGTTGTATTGTATTATATTGCGGCAAAAGCATTTGGAAAAATGTTTCCAGTATTAGTTACTGAGGAGTCAGTTATTCCCCCAGTTACTGAGTCGGAGAGTCATGTACAAGTAAATTAATAAGGATGGTGTTCTCTTATGGTTCCTAAAAGAATCTTAGCTTTAGGGGCAGATGTTATATTTCCGGAACATCTGCGAGTTGAGCGTGAAGAATATTTAAATAGCTTGGTTAGTCCTGATTTTAAAGTGGAAGTTAAATCGATTAAAAGTGGTGCAGATTATTTAGAATCTTATTATGATCAATGTATTTCTAGCCCCAGTATTTTATCTGAGGTTATCGAGGCTGAACAAGAAGGATACTCAGCAGTTCTTCTACTTTGTATGAGCGACCCAGCTATAGATTCTTGTAGAGAGGCAGTTGATATCCCGGTTATTGGTACGGGGCAGGCTTCTATTCTAAATGCTGCTTCATTAGGAATGAAATTTTCCATGATTACGATTTTGGATGATATTATTCCGTTAATAGATAAGGTAATCAGAACTTCGGGATGCGATTATTCTAGTGCTGCTTCGGTAAGGGCCATCAACCTTACGATTGCAGAAATGACTGATAATAAAGAAAAAGTAATAGAAAAATTTGTTGAAGTTGGCCAAAGGGCTATTACTGACGACGGTGCTCACGTACTAATTATGGGTTGCACTGAAATGGGCGTAGGTGTGAAAGAAAGGCTAGAAAGTGAACTAAATGTTCCAGTGGTAGAGCCAAATGCTGCTGCGTTAATGATGGCTATTCATCAGGTTAAGTGCAATCTAAAACATAGCCGTAAAACCTATCCAAAGAAAAAATGTATTAACGTTTAGTGGGTATTGAAATAAAGGGGTCACTTTTAGCGGACCTCTTCTATGTGTTAAATTAGCTCGATTTTAAAAGTGGAGGTGAACCAATGATTATTAAAGATGCACTATTAAGGGAAAAAGAGGGTTTATGGAATATTGTAATCGAGAACGGGGAGATTACGGAGATTACAAAGGAGTTTTTACCACAAAATGGGGTTGAGGTAGTTGATGCTAAAGGAAACCTGGTTATTCCTCCATTTATTGAACCTCATACTCATTTGGATTACGCTTTAACAGCTGGAGATCCAAGTTGGAATATTAGTGGCACACTTTCAGAGGGACTTGATATTTGTAAAAAAAGAAGAGAAAAGTTATCAAAACATGAAATTAAGGAACGAACACGCACAGCCTTAAAATGGCTCATAGCTAATGGTGTTCAGTACGTTCGTACACATACCAATATTTCCGATCAACAGTTAGTAGGGTTGCAAGCCATGCTAGAGATTAAAGAAGAGTTTGCTAATTTCCTTGAATTACAAATTGTTGCGTTTCCACAGCAAGGGATATATACAGATTCCGTGATGCTTTCACGTTTAGAGGAGGCTCTTAAAGAAGGAGCAGATATAGTAGGTGGGGCACCTCACTTTGAATTTACAAGGGAAGACAGTGTGAAATCTGTTAAAAAGATTTTTGAACTTAGTCAAAAATATAATTGTATGATTGATATCCATTGTGATGAAACCGATGATGACCATTCAAGGGCATTAGAGGTAGTCGCTTCAGAAGCATATCATATGGGAATAGGCCATTTAGTGACTGCAAGCCATACAACTGCCTTCGGATCGTATAATAATGCATATGCGTTTAAGTTGTTAGATTTAGCAGAGAAGTCAAGGATTAATTTTATAGCAAACCCGCTAGTAAATATTAATCTGCAGGGTCGTTATGATAGTTATCCAATCCGTAGAGGAATAACAAGAGTAAAAGAATTATTAGCAGTTGGTATAAATGTATGTTTCGGTCATGACGATTTACTTGATCCTATTTATCCTCTTGGTACAGGAAATATGTTACAAGTTCTATTAATGGGTGTACATGTCTGTCACTTAACAGGATATGAACAAATGAGGAGATCCTTGGATTTAATTACCTATAATAGCGCTATAACTCTTCAAATTGAAGATAAATATGGAATAGAAGTCGGGAATCCTGCTAATTTAATCATTTTACAAGCAACAGGAGATTATGATGCTCTTAGAAGACAATCGCCAGTCCTTTATTCGATTCGATTTGGTAAAGTAATCGCTGAGAATAATATGTTACAAGCTACGTTACATTTAGGTAACCAAGCTGAAAAGACAAGTTTTTCATTTAATTGAATAATGTTGTTACTATTAAGTCTGATGAATGACAGCTTAACGAGTTGGAAAACGAGACAAGAGAATTCAATATGAAATAGGGTATTAAAGTTGGTTGTGAAATTGCTGAAAATAACATATCAAATGCAGAAATAAATAACGATTCTACTGTTTAATAAAAACATTAGGAGGAGAAACGAATGATTATTGGAGTGCCAAAAGAGAATAAAAATAATGAAAATCGTGTGGCAATAACACCAGCAGGAGTTATGCAATTTATAAATGCTGGGCATCGTGTTTTAGTTGAAAAGGATGCTGGTGTCGGAAGTGGATTTACTGATGAAGATTATCTTCATGCTGGTGCAGAAATTGTTATAAAAGCACAGGAAGTATGGAATAATGCACAAATGATTATGAAAGTAAAAGAACCACTGGAGAGTGAATACAGCTATTTCCGTGAGGGATTAATCTTATTTTCCTATTTACACTTAGCTGCTGAGCCACTCCTAACTCAAGCCCTTAAAGATAAAGGGGTTAATGCTATAGCTTGTGAAACTATCTCAGTCAATCATACATTTCCACTACTTACACCAATGAGTGAGGTTGCTGGCCGTATGTCTGTACAAATCGGAGCTCAGTTCCTTCAAAAGTCAAACGGTGGCCGAGGAATATTACTAGCCGGTGTACCAGGAGTTAGCGGTGGAAAAGTTACCATAATCGGTGGTGGTGGTGTCGGAACGAATGCTGCGAAAATGGCTGTTGGTCTCGGTGCAGACGTTACCATTTTAGATTTAAGTGCTGAACGCTTGAGAGAATTAGATGATATCTTTGGAAATCAAATCAAAACGTTAATTTCAAATCCATTTAATATTGCAGAATCGGTTAAAGAAGCAGACCTATTAATTGGTGCAGTATTAATTCCAGGTTCTAGAGCCCCTAAGCTCGTTACAGAAAACATGGTTAAAACAATGAAAAAAGGCTCAGTAATAGTTGACGTAGCTATCGACCAAGGGGGTATTGTAGAAACAATTGATCGTGTTACTACACATGATAATCCAATATTTGAAAAACACGGTGTTATCCATTATGCTGTTTCAAATATGCCAGGTGCAGTTCCTAGAACATCGACAATCGCTTTAACAAACGTATCTGTTCCTTACGCTTTACAGATTGCCAACAAAGGGTTTAAAGGAGCAATCTGGGAAAACCAGGCTCTAAAAGTAGGTGTCAACACTGCAAACTATGAAATCACTTACGAAGCAGTGGCAAAGGACCTTGGTTATGAATATAAGAAAATTGAAAGTTTATTTGAAAAAGAATTTTCTTTACAGAAATAAAGCTAATCTATTAGGACACTATGTACTTAGATTAAAATATCTTTTCAATTTTAAGGGAGTAAATCATTCAATGGGGATGATTTACTCCCTTATTGTATCTTTTGAAAACCCCTGGCTATGCCGGGGGTTCCAGAGAGCTTATAGCGAGGTATCAAAAAAAGCCTCACTTCGTGATAAGTTATAGTTGGTTTCCCGACCACTACATCCAATATACGAAGGAGGCATGTCCAAAAGCAGGACAAGAACAGTTTAGCACATACAACATGGAAATGTAAGTATCACATAGTGTTTGCACCAAAGTACAGAAGACAAATTATCTATGGAAAATACAAACAAAGTATAGGGAAAATTTAAAAATAGAGGGTCGGAGGGATAGGTCCCATGACCCACTTTTTTTGCTGACATTTTGGTCCTATAGTATTTTCTTTATCATGATTGTACCCGTTTTTTTGATTCTCACTGATGATGGTAGAACAGCATCAAGTGGTATTGACCGGAATACGATGTATGGGATTTCGTGTGCGTCATCGAATTGGTTGCTTGATAACCTGTGTTTTATTTGTACTTTAATTTTGTATGAACCAGGTTCAGTAGGGTTCCAGGTTATATTGTTCAAGTTTGAGTAGCTTTGACTTTTAATTAAGTGTGTTCCTTTGAATATTAAAAACCGATATTCGAGATCTTCTTGGTTTTGTGCTAACATTTTTTTGGGGCCTGACCCCCGCCAAGGTAAAGTTTTACAGGGGTAAAGTGAATGGGGTTTCGTAAAACAAGGGGACGGTTCCGCTGTTTCCCTATTTTTTTCCTGTGATTTAGAAGTGAGCCTAAATTTCGGGGCCTGCCCCCCAGTCAATTCTCTTGTTTTATCTTAGTAGTAATCCTTTTCTTTTTAGGGGTTGCCCTTTGGCAAAGTTTATGTCGTTTCAAATATGACCTTTATTCTTATTCAAGGAACGCTCCTTTACTTCAAAAAACTATTCCATCTTCTTCCACAAAAAAGGGTAACTGATGTAAAATTAAAGTAGATGTTGATAATTCCCAATAGGAGGAAGGAGAGGATTTTAATGGTTGTCGGCTTAATTGTAGGGGGAATTATTCTGTTGATTTTAGGATTTTTAACCCCTATTGCTTCGGGAACAACTATTTTGATTTCTGTAATTTTATTTATTTTAGCCATCGTTCTTTCATTCAAAAAAGAAGGATCAAATACCTGATTATTAAACAAACGGGTAGCTTTACCTCCAACGAGGGTAAGCCCCTTTCTTGTTCAACGATAGGGGTAGGATTGTTTAATTAGAAGGGATAATATAATAACTAATTGCATTTAATATAGGGAGGTAAAATTGGGTACTGCATTATCGTTTTTATGTATTATATTAGTGGCTTCCGTTCTACAAACAAGTACAGGTTTCGGATTTTCTATAATGGCGACACCTTTCTTACTAATGTTATTTTTTCCGCATGAAGCCATACAAATAAACATAATTTTATCTTTATTAATTTCAGTTTCATTAATATGGAAAATAAGGGCAGACATTGATTTTACCGTTATAAAGAGGTTTATTATCGGAAGTATAGTGGGGGTTCCTTTTGGAATATTTATCTTTATTTCCATTAACATTAACGCTTTTAAAATGGTAGTTAGTGTATTACTCATAGTATTAACACTGCTATTAATATTTAACTTTAGGGTAAAGCCAACTCCTATTAGAGATTTCGTAGTTGGTGGGTTATCGGGTCTCTTAACAACAAGTATTGGTATGCCAGGACCTCCGTTATTACTTTATTTTACAGGAACTGATACTGAAAAAGGGAAGCTAAGAGCAACTACTTTAGCTTTTTATTTGTTTATATATTTTATCAGTCTAATAACTCAAATAATCTTTACCGGTACTAATAAATTAATATGGGAATCAAGTCTTTATGCAATTCCAATCGTATTTTTTGGTTTGTTTTTAGGTCAAATTATTTTCAAATGGCTTAATCAACTGATTTTTAGAATATTTACATATATCCTTTTAAGTTTTGCAGGTATTTATCTTCTTATAGAAACTTTAAATTCATAAAATAGTCATTCTTAAACAAAACGGTGCAGGTTTGTTTAAGAAAGATAGTAAAACTTGACGTGGGAAAAGTGAGGGATAAATTAATGAATTTACGTTAAGTAATTTAAGGGGTGGTTAAATGGCTTATTTCTATACTTTATTCGTTATCTCTGTAATTGGATTTGTAATTTATCGAATGATTAAGAAGAAATCAATACCATCTAACAGATATGTGAAACAAGGGGACGGTTCCGTCGTTTCCCTATTTTTTAGGAGAACAGGAGAACCGTCCCTATGTTTTCTTCTATGTTTTCTTTGGAAAATAAATATTTCTATTAAGAAATTTATTTTATAAAATTAAAAAAATATTGACTTTTCGAAACTCAGGCTGTAAATTAATATTTAATATAATACGGAATAATCCTTATCAAGAGTCAGGGGAGGAAATTGGTCCTGCGATCCTGCGGCAACCTGTTATTTTTATGAGAATAACAAGGTGCTAATTCCAACAGACAAAAGTCTGATAGATGAGGAAGAGAGTAAAAAACCTCTTCCTTTTGGGAGAGGTTTTTGTTTTAATACCTCCACCTCCTTTAATGGAAAATTGATTTGGGTTAAACCGACTAAATTTATTGGTTTAGTTATATTATCAAATTCGCATTAAATAGGAGGCATTAAAATGACAAGTGTTGGATATTGGTTTATTGGTTTTGCATTGATTTATACGTTTTATCTTATCTTTGTTAGTCAAATTGTAAAGCGTAGGGCTGTTGATGGGAACGGTTTTTTTGTTGGGGGTCGAGGGTTTAATACATTATTGGTTACCGTTTGTATTACTGGTTTGTTTTCTGGTTCCTCCTATATCGCGATATTGGAGCTTAGCTATCTAACTGGTATATCAGCCATCTGGTATGGAGTAGCGGAAACCATCCATGTTTTAATAATCGCGCTAGTTCTGATTGCTCCTTTTCGTAAAAAAGCGTTGGTCACGATTTCCGGATTATTAGGAGATCGGTACGGTGAGAAAGTACGAGGAGTTGCAGGTGCGATTACAGCATTTACATTTCCGATGTGGTCCGTCGCCACTGCCCTTGCCTTTGCTTCGGCTCTATCCGTTTTCACTGGAATCTCTCTAATTTGGTCGGTTGCATTAACCGCATTGCTCCTCTTAATCTATTTGCAATTTGGTGGAATGTGGTCAATTGGTATCACCCAGTTAAGTAATGTCATTGTCTTTTTCATTATGTTAGCAATAGGGACCTATGCATTTTTCCTGAACCCTGGAATTGATGGATTGAAAACATTATTTGAAGAAAAGCCACAACTGGCCTCGCCAGGAAATGCTGGCATTCAAACGATACTTGCTTGGTTTGGAACCTTTTTATTTAATGTCATACTCGCTCAGGCTGCTTTTCAAATGGCGTTATCCTGTAAAACACCAAGGCAAGGTCGAAATGGATTACTTTATGCAGCTTTACTTGGGATTCCTCTAATTATTGGAGCTGTAGTATTTGGGCTTGCGGCGGCTCAGGTGGTCCCAAATGAAACAAGAGGTCTTGTTGCGGTTCCACTTTACCTAATGGATACTTTGCCAGCACCGCTCGTCGGGTTGTTTTTCTTAGGATTTTGGGCGGCTGCATTAAGCTGGGGTGCTCCTTGCCAATTCTCTGGTGCCACAAGTCTAGGGCGTGATGTCGGAAGTGCTTTGAATCAGAAGGCTACTGAGGCACAGCTCATCAAATATACGAAATGGTCACTTGTATTTTTAACCATCCTTATGGTCGGATTTACCCTATTACGTTCCGAACAATCTGCATGGTGGAATGTTTTAGCTTGGGTGACACGAAATTCAGCAACCTTCGCACCAGTTGTCGCTGCCCTGTTTTGGCCGGTTGTAACAAGAAAGGCAGCCCTTATTTCTCTGTTTACCGGATCATTTTCAGGTTTACTCTGGTACCACCTAAGTGATTGGTCGGTGAATGAATTTTATCTAAATATTCATCCGGTTTGGATTGGAATGATTTTTAACATCATCACGATTATTGTTGCGAGCTTGATTGACAATGTTGGAAAGTGGGAATGGAAAGTTTCCTTTAATAGTGTTGGGCTTTATACGTTTTTAGCTTCACTACTATTACTCTCGATTCTTCCGATTGCTTTTTCATTCCTTCATCAAAATGGGCTAACAGGACTTGTCTATATGCTCATTACTTCGGGTATATTTGTAACTTGCATGAGTTTTATTAAGGAAAAAACACCAGTAAAGACGGTTCAAAGAAAAATTATTTAGGAGGAACTAATATGACAGTTACATCTGATTTACGAAAAATTGAGGTGCAAACAAAGTGGAAGAAGAATGTTCAAACCGAACATTTTGTACGTGGGTTTCAGTTTTTAGTGGATGAACCATCAAAAATCGGAGGAGATAATGAAGCCCCTACTCCTCTTGAATATGTTTTGGGTTCGTTTAACGGCTGTTTGCTAGTTGTGATTGATTTGGTCGCAAAGGAATTAGATTTCCAGTACCAAGATATTCACATCAATAGTTTTGCTATCGTGGACAGACGTGGTCTATTCGGAACCGCTGATGTTTCACCCTACTACCAAACTGTCGTCAACGAAATTAAATTCGAAACAACACAAACCACCGAAAAACTAGAAGCTGTAAAAGAACTTGTCATTAAGCGTTGCCCTTTATACAACCTTCTCAAAAACGCAGGAGTTGAAATCAACTTAAACTGGTCAATTGGGGCCTGACCCCCGCTAAGGTAAAGTTTTACAGGATTAAAATAAAACACGGGGACGGTTCCGCAGTTTTCCTATATTTTAGGAGAACAGGAGAACCGTCCCTATGTTTCTATTGCCGTATTAATATGTGTGTAACTAGAATCCCATAATCCAAAAGTTACAACCCCACCTGAAAAACTAGGTATATCCTCATTTTTTATCGATAGGACCTACTATTCATTTTTAATAGAAACTTCGGTTTTCGAAGGTTTTTGATAGAAATGGCCAAAACTATTACAGTTTCGACAGCGAAAAACGACAATGCTAAATCTACTAAACTCATACAATCTAGTTGTATTCAAAGTAAAATTAGTAGAGAGTGGCGTGGTGGTTGTGAAGAAGAAAAAGGTTATTTTGACGTTAGGGGTTATTGCATTGTCGGCAAGTTTGGTAACGGCGGTGTTTGCACAACAACCGGAAACATCGCCTGGTACACCTGAGCAACAAGTTTTATCTGTAGAGGGGTTCACGAATCATGAGCAACTAGGGAAAAAACTGCAGCAGATTGCAAAGAGCAGCCAAGGAAAGGTTCAGGTTGAGGTAGCGGGTTACTCAAACCGTGGTAGAGAAATCTACAAGGCGACTGTTGGCCACGGAGATAAGGTCATTTTAATGGAAAGTGAAATTCACGGAAATGAACCAACTGGAACGGAGGCACTCCTAAACATTTTAAAATTTTTAGGTTCAAATTCTCCTGAGGCTCAAAAGATTCGTGAGGAGGTTACGTTTGTAGCGTTACCGAAAATGAACCCAGACTCGTCTGAGTTAAATCGTCGTGGAAATGATTTAACATGGGAAGAGGTAGTAGAGGACTTTCCGCAATTAGCGGGCGGAGAACCAACTTGGAACTACTATACATACCAGAATCGCTTTTTTGATTATGCATCACAGCCAGGTTTTGATGTAAATCGTGACTTTAATCCAAACCTTGATTATGTGCCACAGCCTGAGGACTTCCCAGGGAATTCATCCCAACCAGGATGGTTCATTACACCTGAATCCCAGGTCGTTCGTGACGTATATAAGGACCTTCAAGCTGAGTTTGGTAAGGTGGATGTATTTGTAGACTTGCACCATCAAGCACCATACTATGAGGTGGATGGCACAGATGATCTCGTAACATTCTCAATCAGCGGCCAATTCGTTCCACATCCATCAACACCTGAAGGCCAAAAATATGCGGAATATGCGGATACATATGACTATGACTTTGCGCGCCAACTCAATGTAGCAGTATATGATGCACTACAAGAAAAAGGTAATTCAAACATTAACCTCTATCCACAAGGCCTTGACTTACCTGGAACAGCGTTAGGAACTTTTGCACTAAATGGAAGTGGCTCCGTGTTGTTTGAAGTAAGAGGCCAAACACACAGCATGGGCCAAAAGAAAAAGGGTGAATTAGTAAAGGCGGTTGAAAGAGGTCTATACGGAATTATCAACGGCGTAGCTGATGGGACAGTGTATGATATTGATCCGGAAGAATACGAATCTATTCCGTTGACGGAGGGGAGACGGCTTTAGGGGCCTGACCCCCACCGAGGTAAAGTGTTAAAGGATAAAAAGATTCTGACCAACTAATTTTTATCTGGTCAGAATCCTTTTAAAATTAGAGCTTACGTCCCTTTTTATAAGTGCCTAAAAATAAGGTGAAGAGTTCTCTATCCGCAGTACCAGTATTAATCAACACTAGCTAATTTTGTGTCGGTTTTTGGCTTGATAGTTGTGCAATGCTATGTTTAGTCTTGTGATGTCTCGGACAGTTAAATCGACAAACTCAACACCATACGATGTGGCTTGGCCTTTAACGTGATCTTCTCTTCTAATAATCTTTCCCTTTAAATTAAATTCTTCCCCGAAGAAGTTAAAACTAATTTTTAACATAATGTTGTATTTCACCGGGAATTCGTATGATGAAAAAAACTTTAGACCACCGATACTAATATCTACGATTTCCCCAGTAAAATTCTTATCTCGTAGTTTGCCTAAAGAATGATTACTGAAGTCTTTTAGGGTAAAAATACTTTCAATGGGAGGTAGATTTAATCTATAGGTATTTCTTTTTTCCTTGGGACTGGTTTTTTTCACAATCGTGAGTTCGTTCTTTAGTTTTTTATTGTTACTATGTAAAGTCTCTATGTGTTTACTTTGCTTTACGATTCGTCGTTGCTCTTTAATAAATAAAAAGAGTAAAAAAATGATTATTATAGATTGAAATACTACTATATAGTTCAATACGCTTCACCTCTATACAACTAACAGGTTTTTTGGTCTACCCAATATATAGCCTTGGCCATAAGTAACCCCGATATTTCTTGCAATAGTCACATCCATTTCATTCTCTAATCCTTCTAACACCAATTGAATACCATGGTTATTGGTGTAGTCGATAATCCGTTGGATGTATTGCTGTTTTTTTGGATACCTATATAAATTATTGGAAAAACACTTATCTAACTTTATAAAGTCTGGTTTCAACTTAATTATTGATTGAATACTAGCATTTCCTTTTCCAACATCATCGATTGCAAATCGAAAGCCATAGTGTTTTAATTCGGCCATCTTTTTCTTTAGGTATTCAAAATCATTAATTGCTTCCATTTCATTGATTTCAAAAATAACATGTTGACTAATATAGTTATTTACGGTGATAATCTTTCTTATAAAAGGCAGGAAATTTGTATTTGTAAGGGTAGATGGAAATACATTCAAAAACAAATAGCCGTCCTTTTTGGAGTACCCTGCTGAATGGTAGGTTAAAGCAGCCCTATGGATAGACCGCGAATCTAATTCATAGAGCTGTTTTTCTTTTTTTGCCAGATGGAAAGTATCCTCGGGATTTTGAAAATGTGAAGTTCTAAGAAGTCCCTCGAATCCAACCCTTTGCCATGTCTGGAGATCAATAATAGGTTGGAAAAAGTGAGAAAAAAGTTCATTTCTAATTATATGTTGTATCATTTTGCTTTCACCTCCTTTATCTAAGATCAAATAATAAAATAAAAAAAGATGACTGCACCGAAATAGAAACGGAAGTCATCTTAGTCTCACTAATTTCGGAAACCCGACTACCATTGCCAAAAGTTGCATTAGGTTCGTAGCTTTGCGTCCTTACCTTTCGATAAGTTTGCCATTATCATGTTATGTGTTGGATTAGTACTATTTCCTTAGTGATATACGTAGAAAGTACTAGATAATATGCCTATCGTATTATCTTTGTAGAAAACTGTCAATTTATGTTCGGACGCCAGTTTAGCTGTTTTCATACACTTTTAGCATGATTTCATGCGGATTAATAGTAGTTTCAAGCAGAAAATTTGATAATTTACAGCAAAATTCGACAAATTTAAACAATTTGTTTTTATTAGTTGTTAAAGAATGTTTTATAGTCTTGAATCAATTTAATTTTATTTTTTGTTATCTTTGCTTTTTCCTTATAATCCTTGAAAGAGCCGATGCATATTTGGCCAATAGTCTCTATTTTATAAAGTAGGTCCATATTAATAATATTTGAACGATGTGATGTCAGAAAGCGCTCATCCACTTTTTTCTCAAGATTAGATAATGGCTCATTTGTTTCGTATTGACCAGTGACGGTATGAACTATGGACTTGCGATCATTTTTCTCGATAAAATAGACGTCACCCATAGGAATAAAGATATGACTATTATGATGCTTAATCATTAAGTCTCTCTTTTCTGTTCGATCGATTGATAGAGAAGCTTCTATCCTTTCAAGTGAAACGCCCTCTGACATTGGGAGTAAGGGCATAGATAAGTTTTCAATTTGTTGATTTGCCTCTTCGAAAGCTTTTCTGTCTGAAATGTTTATACTTGTACCAATTACCTCAATTACCTTTCCATTCTTAAATAAGGGCCTTAGAGTCGTGATATAACTAAAACCATCTATATTACATTCAAACGCACAAAAGTTTCCATTCCATGCTATTTGGTAATACTTCTGTTTCTCAGCAGCGTAGTCTTCGGGATAAAAGTCGAATAGAGTATACTCCATAATATCGTCAGGTTTAAAACCTAATTTATATAATAATTCCCCGTCACAAAACGTGTGGAAAAATCCACTCTCCTTCTTGACAAACTTAAAAACCATACCAGTATCATTAAAGGTATGTTGAACTTTTCTCAAATACTTACTCATGATTCTCATTCTCCTTACTTTTGGATCAGTAGGGTCAGGTTCTATTCCGAAGTTTCCCCTTGGCCAGATGCAGAGCTTTAAACGGCCCGGGTTTAGATGAAAGGAAGATACGATGGCTATAGGATGGATGGAGTGATGGATTTCATGCGCCAATTAACCTTGCTTTGAGTAGTACGGTTGGCAAAAATGAAAGACCAGCAACATCTTTGGGAAGCAACAATTTTGATATGAAGTGTAGTTTTCGTGCCCTAATTTTATTTTTCTAGGGTATCTTCTGTAGCGTCTCGAACTCTTCCTATGAATTGCAGAATAGAAAGTAGGCAACCTCCTATCCAGCTCCACGCCATGAATAGAAAAGTTACCATCTAATGTAATTCTTTTAGTTTCGTATAAGGGTAGCTGTTCATTTGAGAGTTGGCTTGATAGCTTGGTGTATCAGACCTGTATATTACTATTATAAAGCTTTTTTTATTATACATAATACTCTTTAGAAAATGAATTGTAAAAAATTAGGTGGGGTATAAAAATGGTGGGTATTATTAAGGGGCCTGACCCCCGCCGAGGTAAAGTGTTAAAGTAATAGTAAAAAGGGGCGATCGTATCGCCCTTTTTCATTATCATTTTACCTCGTTGATACAATTGACTGTCTTTTATATAACAAGGAACCCAAGATAAAGGCAACTCCACCCCAAAGGAGCATGTTCCCAAAACCAAGCCAAAGAGGGGATGAAAGAATAGGAGTATTGTAGACCATACTGTCTCTTAGGCCGTCTGCAAAATAGGTGAGCGGGAGAATGTTTGAGATAGGCTGCAGCCATTCAGGCATCGTTTCAATTGGAAAGAAAATGCCACTTACAAACATCATGAGAAAGCTGGTAATGTTTGCAACTCCCATATAGGCCTCATTTGTATTGCTAAAAGAAGAAATAAAATAGTCAATTGCATTGAAGGCGAGAGCGCCCATTAAGAAGACTAGCAGTAGACTAGGAAAGTTAATAAACAGATTAGCCCCGAATACAAATACGCCAATTAAGGATAAGAGAGTGATTTGGATGATGCTAAATACCAGGCGCATGATCATATCACTAAGGCCGAAGATACCCATTTTTGCGGGGGTCATACGCAACCTTTTTATTACTCCTTTTCTGCGCATATCCACTAATTCCGAACTTCTAACACACTCATACTCACATCACCTTTCCCTTTAAACCGTACATTTTTCGCAAATGCCCTACACCGAAAGTAGTACCACGTTTATTCCTATGATGTGAGCAAGGGGAAAATTCGTAAACTTTAGGTGGAAATTATGGATGGAATAGGGAAACATAGGGACGGTTCCATTGTTCCCTTGTTTTTTCCAAATGAGTTGATTAGGAAAAGGAGGTGGCAAGTAGGGAAATATTTTCAATCTTTTTAGATTATAAATAAAAAAAAGAGATTAACCCTATGAATGATAGGTAATCTCATTTTGCTTTAGTGGTAAGCTTGTGCTCCTACTTTATTTGGTAGTAGGTCGATATTTATTGAATTCTGATTACACGGCCGTTAAATTTTTCCTTCCAATACCCTACAGTCATATCAGCAATAGCGACACCTGTGGAGCTTTGCGATCCTAAAAACTTTCCTCCACCTAAATAAATTCCAACATGCCCATCTATTTTGTATGTATCAAAGAATACTAAATCACCAAATTGCATTTGAGTTGATGGAATTCTAATGCCTTCATTTCTTAAGGTATCTGTAGTTGATCCGACTTGGATACCTGCTTCTGAAAAAACATGGTTAACAAATCCAGAGCAATCAAATCTCCCATTTTCGATATCAAATGGATTCCTTCCCGCGCCGAATATGTAAACGGAATTACCGATGTAGCTATAAGAGTTAATAATTGCCTCTACTAAGCTATCACTAGTAGTTGATGTGTTCAGTTGACTAATATACTCAAGACTTTCTAGGGTTGATTCAGATGTAATTTCAAATTGACCGTCTTGCTCATTTAAGAATTTATCCTTCATTGCTTCTGCTTCTAATGCAAGTTCTCGATTATTTTTATATAGTTCTGCCATGAAATCTAGACTTTCTTGTTCCTTCCGTTTCACGGTTTCCTTTAGTACTTCTTGTTGCTTTTGTTGCTCTAAAATATTAGTTTGCATTCCCTCATATTCAACTTTCAATGCAGTTAATTCTTCTAGTTTTGCTTCAACGGTAGCTTGCTTTTCTTCTAACTTTTTTAAATCTGTCTTTTGCTGTTCAATCAAGCTTTCATCGGCTTTCATTAATGTTGTGACTCCAATTACACGGTCAACGAAGTTACTAAAGCTTGTTGATCCAAATAATACATTCAAATATTCTACCTTCCCACCCGTTCTTTGAAGGGTCCTTACTCTATTATGTAAAATTTCAAGGCGTTTTTGGATACCCTTATTTAAGGAATGTATTTCTTTCTCTAGCCTTTGAATCTCTTGATTGCTTTTGTTGATTTTTTCCTTTGTCTCATCGATCACCTTATTATTTTCTGTGATTGCTTGCTCAAATTGTTCAATTTGTTTATTAAAATGTGCAATTTCGGTTTGGATTTTTAAGAGCTCTTGAACGGTTTTTTCAATCTCTGTTCGAATCTCTTCGTGTTCCTCTTTAATCTTATTGGTGACTTCTTCAAACTCATTCATTGAATCCACCTGGGCTTTTTGCTCAGATTCCTTTATGGGTTCGGTTTTTGTATCGTCTTGTAATTCTGTGTGATTATTCGTTGCTTCTGTGGGAGACTTTTCACTTTCGGTCTTCGTATCATGAAGTGGATTTGTTGAAGGTGTGTTTGGCAACACAGTTTCACTTTTTTGATTTTCACTTGTTTCCGCAAAAACTACCGGGCCAGAAGAAATACTTCCTATACTAACAACAATTACCGTATTTAAGATCATGAACCTCTTTTTCAATCTCTTACCTCCTTTCTTTGAACGAGGGGACGGTTTCGCTGTTCCCCTAATTTTTTCCACCTAGTGTAAACGTTAAACTAGAATTCGCAATTTTTCAATAAATAGAGTTCAACAGAAATCTACAAAAAAAACAGAAGACAAGAAACATTAGAAGCGTCACAGTGACGCACCGAATTTTGTCGAAGATTAAGAATTCTAGGTCATAGTGGGGCTTGAACTACTGATACCTTGTCACGATGACTCCATCTACGTTATTCCCAGAAATCTCATATTCAGAAAGGATAGGTTCTACAATTTCCAGCGTTTCTGAAACAGGGTGGTAGGAGATGTAATAATTTATTCCGTCAACCGTTGTCTTCACGGTCTTTTCTTTTTTCAGAAATTCTATGTATTCTTCTAACACGAGGTTCTTTTCCTTCATAAGCGCACTATGGGGCAAACCTACATAGCGAAAGTGCCAAGGCTCGTATTCAATTCCGGTGATATCTGTTTTGTCCTTTGGGTATCGGAGGATAAACCCGTATTCCCAAGCGTTTTCTGCCATCCATTTTCCTTCAGGGGCATTTTGCATTTTCATCAATGTCGAACCAACATCGAGTGATAAACCTAAGTGATGTTCACTATATCCCGGTGGCAAGGCGTAACTAGATCCCATCTCTTTATAGAGTTTTGCTTGTTCCTCAAAGTCACGAAACCCACTATTCACCGAAAAGTGAACCAATCCGTCCTTTTTAGCAGCCTCCATCATCTTAGAGAATTCCAGTCCCGCCTCTTTTGATAGAAAAATAGTATCAATACTAGTCCCGAATTGTTCGCCAAGCTCCCCGATTGACGATAAGGGTACAATATCTTCTTTTATACTCATTTGTTCAATCGGATAGGTATTGTTAGCTAACAGCAAGTCACCTTGGTAAATCTGGTTCTCATTGATATTAATGGTTTTGATTTTCTTTACCGGAGGCTCTCTTGTAATCAGGTTAGAAACAATTATTGACTCAGAATGTGTGTTTTCATGTTGCTGAAGAAACGGAATCGAAATCACAAAGGCAGCAACAATCGTAATCAAGACCGCCGGCAATATCCACTTTTTCATCCGCTGCATTTTTTCTCCTCCTAAAATAGTCACAGTGACGCCCCGAAATTCCCGAAGTTTGTCGAAGACTCGTTGGGCAGACGCCTCCTTATCAATTGTACAAATATCTTACTCTTTTATTATATTCGTTACTGTGGTATTCAAGCTTATTTAACATTTTCTCTCAAGCTTTGGATCCCTGGCGTCCCTGGTTAAATGGGCGTAATACCTCATCATAAGAAAATGCCAATATTTAAGAATCATTTTCTTTCCACCTTACACTATACTTTTAAACATTATATCGACAAAAACCGACATTGTTTTAATGGGACAGAGGGACAGGTCTCTCGTCCCAGAACCATCGTAAGAAAAAGAAATTATTACGGTACTATTAATTTACTGCAACCTGTACTAATCGCAAAATTTTATTTCAAACAAACGTTTGATTAGCGGTCTAATGTTACAGTACCAAGTTTTTTCAATTTCAATCAAACGCTTGATTGGACGACTTTTTGGGTGGAGAAAAACTGTTGTTATAGTGGTGGGATGAGGTGGATTGCTATTCTAAATCTAGGGTGCATACACCAAAGAGGCGTATGTGAGGCGTTGGAGGGAGGGAAACCTGGCTTTTTAGAACAACAGGAGTAGGCATAGATATGTTCTTATAACTTCCCTCTGATCCTACGTAATAAACCTTTACGGTACATTTTAAAGAGAAATTTGACGATAAAGTAAATGAATATAGAGAAGAGAATGGTGTTAATCAAAGCCCCTTCTAGAAATGTAAAACCTTTTGAAAAAAAGCTATTTACTCCATCTAACGTATGTTCCAGAGCATCTGCGTAGTCAACTTCCTCAAGCTCATCTACTTTTGTACTCTTATCAAATAGAAGACTACCAACTTTATAATTTAACAAGAATAACACTGGCCACAATGGAGCTCCAAGAACACCACTTACAAGGGCTGCCACTGTATTACTCTTAACTAATTTTGCTAGGCCGACCGAGAGAATCACACCAAGTCCAAAGGTAGGATACCAATTTGGTATAAACCCCAATGTAAACCCAAGTGCCACCTGATGAGGGCTATCGTTAACTCTAAGTATACGCACAAGATTATATTTAAACTTTCGACCTAAATTCATATCGGTCACGCCTCCAAATGTTCAAGACAAGCACTTTATCCAGCTATGTATCTAGTGTATCATACGCTAAAAACTTAAATGAGGAAAAGTACAAAAGGGAAAAAGACGATTGGGGAGAAGTGGGACAAGGGACCTGTCCCCGTGCCCCATCTCAATAAAAAAAAAGTAACAGAAAATTTAAAAAGTATTTGACATTCGATAATGAAGGTTATATATTTTTATTAAGACATCATATGATGTTATATAAAACGGAGGTGCTAGAAATGAAACAAGAACATGTTAAGCAAATTTCTGATGTGGTAAAAGCAGTAAAGGAAATCGAGGTTAAGAATTTTTATTTTGTAGCCTGTGGAGGTTCAATGGCCTCATTAGGAACGGGAGATTACTTCGTAGATCGTGAACTTGATATACCAACTAGACTCTATACATCAAATGAATTTGTTCACAGTGCTCCTAAAGGACTAGGAAAAGGTAGTGTGGTTATCCTACGTTCGCATTCTGGTACTACACCTGAAACAGTAGAAGCTGCGAGATTTGCAAGGGAACAAGGTGCATTAACAATTGCTATTTCTATGGATGTTGAATCTCCACTTTGTAAAGCGGCTGAATACACCGTACATTACAACTACAAAGATGGTTCAAATGCAATTGATGGGGAAGTTGGAATCTATTTCAGTCTTATTTTTCAACTTTTACAAGCGCTTTCTCCGAATGAAAAATATGAAAGAGTGTTAAAACAGTTAGAGAATTTAGAAACACTTTTAGATACAAATAAAAAACAAACGATTGATCGTGCATTTGAGTGGGGCAAGGAAAATAAGAGAGAAAAACTAATCTATACCATGGGAAGTGGTGTATACTTTCACCAAGCCTATTCCTTTACTAGCTGCTTATTAATGGAGATGCTCTGGATTCATTCAAATGCTATTCACACTGGGGAGTTCTTCCATGGACCATTCGAAATCACGGATGATAATGTTCCGTTCCTAATTGTGAAAGGTGAAGGAGCCAATCGCCCATTGGATGAAAGAGCGATTACGTTTGCTCAAAAGTTTAGTAAAAATGTAGAAGTCGTGGATGTGGCCGAACTGGATTTCACTGGGATAGATAAGGATCTTAAAGAATACTTTGGACCAGCCATTGTAGGTGCCGTATTACGCCAATATGCGGACGGTCTAGCTGAACATACAGGTCACCCACTTTCAGTACGTAGATATATGTGGAAAATGGAATATTAATTAGTGCGGTATTAGAGTTTTCTAGAATAATAGATTGCTAGCATTATGATTCAATACACTTGTGATTCATAGGAGTAGTTCCTTGTGAGACATTACAATCGTGGTCATACATACCGAGTGACGATGGGTATGACTGGAATAGACAGCTAATGAACTCACTCCTGCCTAGAATTATCTGAATAGATAAATAATTTAAAGGGAGTGAATATAGATGAAAAGGTTTCTGTCGCTTTTAGCCATTTTGCTAATACTAGTTCCGGTAGTAACAGCTTGCTCTGATTCATCATCTACAAAAGAAGCAGAAGGAGATAAGGTTGTGATAGACTTTTTTCACAGATGGCCAAACGAACCTCGTAAATCTTTTTATGATGAAAAAATTAAAGAGTTTGAAGCTGCTCATCCAAATGTCAAAATCAATGTTGATGCCGTCTTAAATGATTCCTATAAGGAAAAAATTAGAGTCCTAGTTTCAAACGATGACCTTCCAGATATTTTCACATCTTGGTCTGATTCATTTGCTATGAATCTTGTATCTTCCGAACGTATTATGGCTTTGGACGAAATCATTAATGAGGATACGGAGTGGTCGGGAAAGATTATTGAATCTCAATTTTCTGGTTTCACTTTTGATGATAAAACGTATGGTATTCCATTTACAATTGATGGGAAAGCATTTTTCTACAATACCAAGATTTTTGAGGAACATAATCTCAAAGCACCTACAACCTATGATGAACTAATTGATGTATTAGATGCCCTTCAAGCTGCTGGTTATGAAACACCACTTGTTGAGGGATTAACAAATGGTTGGGCAATCTCTCATTATCTAGGAACGATTTTCCAACGGGTATTAGACCCTACTGTAACCGCTACTGATTATGTGGACGGTTCAGGCGAATTTACTGATCCTGGTTATATCCGTGGGTTAGAAATCTTTAAAGAACTCACATCTTACATGGGCGACGTTTCAACTGCGATTGATCATGAAGCTGCACGTAATATGTTTGGTAATGAAGAAGTTCCAATTGTATACATGCAATTTGCTGAAATCAAAATGGTAGAAGAAATGGGTCTAACGAACATTGGTTTCTTTGATTTCCCGGCGATTGATGGTGGAAAAGGAGATTCTAAAGCATTAACAGGTGCACCAGAAGGTTGGATGTTAAGTAAAAACGCGCCAAAAGAGGCAGTGGAATTCTTGAAATTCCTCACATCTGAGGAAACGGCGTACGATTTTACAAAAACAGATGGTCAGTTGAATGCCATTAAAGGAGCCGTGGATGCTGAAAATACATCCGAGACAAGGATGGCAGCATATGATATCGTCCTAAACGCAAGTGCAACTGCTCCATGGTTTGATAATGCAGTGAATATTAATATAGCGGATATCTTTATGAGAGGCGGACAATCGTTAGCAACTGGAGATGCAACACCTGAAGATATCATGAAAGAAGTTCAAGCTGAAGCAGCTAAATTAAAATAGTGACCGCTTTTATATCGAAACTTAAGATTCAGTATCGCACTCTGAATCTTAAGTTTCACTTCAAATAGTAGATAAAATGATTCTTAAGAGAATATTCCAGGCTAATTTGATTGTTGGGGGTGAAGCGTATGTTAAGAAAGAGAAGTATATTGATCCCTGTACTCTTCTTACTACCGAGTATTGTTTTTCTTACCACTTTTGTCTATTTTCCTCTCGTTCAAAATTTCTACAATAGCTTCTTCGATTTTTCTGTTTTTTCACAAGAGAAGACTTTTGTAGGGTTTGAGAACTTTAAAAATTTAATAGGTGACAAAGTCGTTCTTACCGCTATTGGTAACAACTTCAAATATATGATCATTTCCGTTATTCTACAGGTCGGGTTTGCACTAGTGTTGGCGTATATCTTAGAGGATAAAATCTTTCGAAAAGCTGCTCCAATTTTGAGAGTCATCTATTTTATGCCGGTTATGGTGTCTATTTCTGTAATCGCATTGCTATTCGGGTTTATCTATAATCCACAAATGGGTATTTTAAATAGTTTTTTAGAATTAATTGGTTTAGAAGAATGGGCCAAGCCTTGGTTGGGTAATTCTAGTACGGCGATATATGCAGTAATTGCAATGTCACAATGGCAAAGTATTGGTTTTATCATGATGCTATTCATCGTGGCAATTCAGAAAATACCTCAAGAATTATATGAAGCCGCTGATATTGATGGGGCGGGGAAAATTCGCAAGTTTATAAGTGTTACGGTTCCCCAAGTCAGAGAGACTATTTTCGTTAACACCCTCATCACGGTAACAGGGTCGATGCTCGTGTTCAATGAACCATACATTTTGACAAACGGTGGTCCTGGTTTTAGTTCTATCACGATGTCTGTTCATATGTATCAACAAGGTTTTGTGAAGGATAATATGGGGTACGCCTCGACGATTGCGATTGTTATTTTTATGATTACGGCCATGCTTGCAGTTATCCAAATACGATTGTCGCGTACAGGAAAGGGTGATTAATATGGGGAATTTAGTAAAGTCCACTCGTAGATACCAGAGATTCGGTCTTGGTGAACTTTTTATCACGATCGGATTAATTGTATATGCGGTTATTATCCTTTATCCTCTTTTCTGGATGGTTATTTCCTCCATGAAAAGCTATAAAGAAATCTATAATAATGTCTGGGGATTTCCAAGTACGTGGCTCGTTGAAAACTATGCAACCGCTTGGTCGAAGGGAATATCAAGCTATTTCGTAAATAGCTTATTTGTTACAGCCATAACAGTGATTTCCGTTGTATTGATTGGGTCAATGGCGGCATTTGTATTAGCAAGATATCGGACAAAACTGATCGATTTTGCCTTGATTTTTATCATTGGTGGCATGATGATGAACCCAGAGGTTGCCTTGATACCGTTGTTTAATATACTTAGTAGTTTGGAATTAATCAATACGCACTGGGCACTCATTTTTACGTATATTTCCTACCGACTTCCCTTGGCGGTTTTACTACTGCGTGCTTATTTCTTGAGTATACCTCGTGAACTAGAAGAATCAGCGATTATCGATGGATGCAGTGAATTTGGAATCTATCGCAGAATCTATCTTCCAATGTCTGTACCAATTATCATTACTGTTATAGTATTAACTTCATACTATGCTTGGAATGAGTTCTTATTTGCTACCATTTTTATCGAATCAAACGACTTAAAGACGATTCCATCAGGATTGATGAACTTCCGAGATGCGTTACGTACGGATTGGGGTGTTCTTCTAGCAGGTATGGTTATGTCTGCTGCTCCAATGGTTTTACTGCTTATTTTTCTTCAGAAATATCTAGTAAGAGGGCTATCAGAGGGTTCTGTAAAAGGTTAATAGAAAGGTGAGGTATGATGAAACTAATTGCAATTGGTGATAATGTAGTAGATTGTTATTTGGATCAGGGGTTATACTACCCAGGTGGAAATGCTGTTAATGTTGCGGTAAATGGCAAGCGCTCAGGTGCAGAAGAGGTAGGCTATATTGGTGTGTTTGCAACAGATGATAAAGCCCAGCATCTTAAAGCAGTTCTTACGAAGGAGGGTATTCGTTACCACCGCTCAAGAGTGGTAGAGGGTAAAAGTGGGCAACCACGTGTCAACCTAACAGAAGAAGGCGACCGAGTTTTTGTATTTAGCCCGAAGGATACTGTTCAACATCTCGTTAAAATGAGGCTAGTAGAGGGAGATTATGACTATATAAAATCCTTTGATGTATGCCATACAAGCTGCTATTCATGGCTTGAGGACGAGTTACCAACCCTTTCAAAACAAATCGATGTCTCGTTTGACTTCTCGGAAAATAGAGACCCAGAATACTTGCAAAAGGTCTGCCCGCACATTTCCATCGGCTTCTTCTCAGGAGCAGACTTACGTGATGAAGAAATCGAGAATCTTCTTGCAACACTAGAAGGGTATAATCTGAAAGTAGTTGGAATCACGAGAGGTTCCAAACCAGCGATCTTCGCGCATAATGGCAAGCTCTATAAACAAGAGGTACTAAAGACAGAAGTTGTGGACACAATGGGAGCGGGTGACAGCTTTATCGGTGCATTCTTAACTTCCTTTTACAATCATAATAGTATGGAAGACTCATTATATGCAGCAGCCCAAAGTGCAAGTACTACCTGTACATTTTACGGTGGTTTCGGTTATCCGAATAAATTGGAGTAGGTAGAGGGTACAAACAAACTGAAAGGTCTTGGTTTGGTCAAAAAGTCTAAAGAGGATATGTTTGAAAGACAGTAAAACATTAGGTATATTTAAATTGTAGGAATATTTGTAAAAGAGGTAGCTTATGAAAAATGACAAATCCGTTAGTTCAGAGAGTCGCGTCCTATTATATGAACAAGTCATGCTTGGAATCAAAGATATGATCGCTAATGGAGAGATCAAGCCAGGACAAAAATTACCCAATGAACAAGAACTATGTACTCTGTTTGATACAAGCAGAATTACCGTCCGTAGAGCTTTAAAAGAGCTTGAGAACGAAGGAGTCATTGAAATTCTGCATGGAAAGGGCACCTTTGTCAAAAGTATCAAGCAATCCCTTCATATCTTAAATCTAAAAGGATTTACAGAAGGGCTTTCGGCAGGGGAAGAGAACAATTTTTCAAAAAAGATTATCTCCAATAAAATCATCACCGCAGATCGTCATTTGATGGAAATCTTCAATCGGAACGAGGCCTTTGAAGTCGTCGAGTTAGTACGTATCGTACATGATGTAAACGGTGTCTTTAGTCTTGATTATGCATATCTTCCAAACGACATCTATAAAGGAATTTCTGAAAAAATTAAAGATAACGTCTCAACTTTTCAGCTCATTCATAACGACTATGGCATCGAATTCAAACGCGTACAGAAAAACATAGAAGTCGTCATGCCAACAAGCGAATTAAGCAATTTAATGGACATCACAAGAATTGATCCATTAGTTCAAATCACCAAAGTAATACAAGGCGAAAACGACGAACCCGTGCACTACTCCAAATACTACCTACTCGCCAGCCGGGTCAACTTCTACATCGACATCGGCATGGACTAGAGAGACACGGGTGTGTGACAGAGTACTGGTGGGACACAGGGACAGGTCCCTTGTCCCAGAGTAAAGGATTAAACGACATGTTATATTAGAATACCATTAGCCTGATTGTACAGTAACCTGTACTAATCTGGCCATTTTTGATTTTTGCGATTTCAAACAAACGCTTGTTTAACCACCTATCTCATTGATGGCGGAGAACTGTTAAATCAATCAATCGTTTGTTTGAATGGGATTGATAGGGAAAAAGGGGTTATTGAAAAGAGCTGTTATACTGTGGATTTAGTATCCTAAAATAGGGACGGAGGGACAGGTCCCGTGTCCCAGAGAAAAAATGATGGGACTATATTCAAACAAACAGCTGTTTAAGAACCCTCTAGGAAATGATACTATTAATAATACTATAAATGAAAGGATGATTATGTAATGCGTTTAAAGGGAAAAAAGATTATCGGTCTTGTTCATCACGACTTTGAAGATCTAGAGCTATGGTACCCAGTGATGAGGCTTAGAGAAGAAGGAGCTATTGTTGACCTCGTTGGTGAAGAAGCGAATCAGAAATACATAGGGAAGTACGGAGTGCCTGCCGTTTCCGAATTTGCGTATGGTGATATAAAAGCAGAAGATTACGATGCCATCTTAGTGCCGGGAGGATGGGCACCAGATAAAATCCGTAGGTTTCCTGAAGTATTAACTATGCTTCAGCAAATGAACGATGCCGAAAAGCCTATCGGACAAATTTGTCACGCAGGTTGGGTATTAATTTCAGCTAAGATTCTTGAAGGGAAAAAAGTAACGAGTACTCCAGGAATTAAAGATGACATGGAAAATGCAGGAGCAATTTGGTATGACGAACCTGTTGTCACCGATGGACATCTCGTCTCAAGTCGCCGTCCACCAGACCTACCAGACTACATGAGAGAATTCATTAACGTCATGGAACAAAAATAATGGGACAGAGGGACAGGTCCCTCGTCCTAGAGAATAAGGCTAACTGACATATTATATCCAAATACCAATAGCCCGATTGTACATAAACCTGTACTAATCGGGCTATTTTTGTGACTACCGATTCCAGACAAACGTTTGTTTAACGGTTAAGATCAAAGGTCGTAAATCCATTAATTTAATCAATCGTTTGTATAAATTATTCTTGTTAGGTGAAGGGGCATGTAAGTTAAATTGTTACACTTTAATATTGGTATTCTAATATAGGGTCGGAGGGACAGGTCCCTTGTCTCAGGGAAAATATTGTAGGTCAAAGAACCTCTTGACCCACAACAAATTACAGTTATCCACACATCTCAGTAGCTCTACTTATTTTCCGCCAAACATCTGGAATAATTTCGTTTGTTAGCTTATTGAAATCCGGGCCAGAAACACTTACAACTTCGTAATATTTATATGGATCATTATCAAATTTCAAATGGAGAATAACAACTGTATGACCATCAGGGGTTAAGGCCGTAACTGCTCTAGAATGGTTATTTATATTTGTATATCTATTAGGATAATACCCTAACTCCCTCGCTATGCACGCTTTATGGCGTTCAATGTCAGAATACCTGTTTATTAATGCATGATAATTGACCGATGGATAAGCCATGAATCTTCCTCCTCAGAACAAATTTATCCTTATCATATTCATAAGATGGGCATTTGTTACTCTGGAGAAATGTTACACATCCGTTGGATAGGCTGAATTCAACTTAATTTGTTTGGGTAGGGTCAGAGTGCCAGGTTCCTTTCTGTATGGAAAAAAATGGTGGGACAAGGGACCTGTCCCCGTGTCCCGAGGGATGAGCCCCGCGACCCGCTCCGGACGACAAGCCATTCCTTAGATATAAGCAACCCTTATACCTGCATTACTTTCATTAATTTTACATAAAGCTTGTTTGAGTTTAGAATTTTAATTATAAATATTCTGAATAATTAGAAATGAGGTGCTGATGACAATTATGATCTATGCACTAATTCGCCAAAGGAGGTACACATGTGAACATTACTGAGAGTAAAACAAAAAAGGTCACGTATACCAATCCACTTTTCCGCTCTATGTCTGAGGAGGAAATCTATGTATACCAAGAGAACTTATTAAAAAAGCAGTTACGATACATTTATCGCAATTCGGAATTCTATCGAAACAAGTTTAATCAAATCGGTGTATTTCCAGAGGACATTAAAACAATTGAGGAGTTTCGTCAGTTACCGGTATTTATGAACAAAACGATAGAGAGGGAAAATCAAAAAGAATCAAGGGAACGATATGGACATCCGTTTGGTACGCATTTATGCTGTTCACCAGATGAAATTGAATTCACTGGAACCACAAGCGGGACCTCTGGAAACCCAACATTTACGTATACTTTTACGAAGGAAGATTTGAATTTTTTAAATCGGTATATTGCCCACATGTTGGAGTACGGGGGAGTGTATCCTGGTGATCGAGTACTCTTCAGCCATTCGTTAGGTATTTATGCAACCTCATCCATTTTGTGGGGAATCAGGTCCCATGGTGTTTTGCCGATTGATGTAGATGTTCGAGCAGGTAGCAAGATGATTTTAAAATACGCAGAAATGACAAAACCAAGTGCGGCCATGATGACCCCGTCACTTGCTGAATACTTAATTGATAAGGCTCCAGAAATCATAGGGAAGGGTGTCGGTGAATTAGGGTTGTCGGCATTATTCACTGTCGGAGAGTTAGGAATCGGAATACCTGAAATTAAGGAGAGAATTGAAAACGCTTACGGTTGTAGAGTGTATGATTATTTAGGAGAATTGGGCTTTTCCTGCGATTCCGATGAATATTATGGGATCCATTGCGTTGCTCCTGATTTCGGTCTATTTCCAATAGACTTGGTTGATCCTGAAACCAAAAAACCAATCGAAGTGACGGATGGAGTGATTGGGGAGGTTATTGATACCGAGATTAATTTAAAAGCCCTACCAAGAGTCCGTTATGCGAGTGGCGATGTGGTCCAAGTATTCACAAAAGAATGTCCGGGATGTGGATTTAAGGGTAAGCGGATAAGAGTCGTGGGTCGTTCCGATGACATGTTGATTATCAAAGGAGCAAACGTCTATCCCGCATCCATTAAAAAGGTCATTGCAAAATTTGCCCCAGATGTTACCGGAGAAATCCGAATTGTGCTGGATACCCCTCCGCCAAGAGTGGTCCCGCCTTTGAAGGTAAAGGTTGAATATGGATATCATGTTGATCAACGATATTTGCAGGATTTAGAGCAAAGGATGAAAAATGCTCTCCATACGGAGGCGAGAGTAACCCCAGAGATCATTTGGTGTGAACCGGGTTCTTTAGAAAAGGCGATGACGAAAACACCTCTGTTTGAAAAAAATTACTAAATGAGAATCAAGACCCTATGATGTTAGGAGGAATACGAATGATCATTGATTGTTCCAATACGTTACCGGAGTTTGCTTTTATGGAAGGATCGGAATCGAACACAAAAAACGAGAACTATGTGAAACTATTTAGTCCTCGTTGGGCACAACTTGTCGGTTGGTCAAGGGAAGAATTTAATAGAAAACTAGAGAGACAGTCATCAAAGGATGTCATGGATGAGTTGTATGGCGTATTAAAAGAACGCTATTCTATGGATAACTTTTTAAGGATGTTACAAGAATCCAATATTGCCTATCATGCCATTCATAATATGGATTATGGTCGGGATGGTTCTGAACCTCCGGCAGATCATGACTACATTGCTACTATTCTAAAGCAGTACCCGAATCGCTTTATTGGTTTTGCCGGCTTTAATCCTCATAAAGGGACTGAAAGTTTAAAAGTGGTACGTAAGGCAATTACGGAACAGGGTTTTAAAGGAGTCGTGTTGCCACCATACGAGCATGGAGTAAAGGCTGATGACCGAAAATATTATCCGCTTTACGCCCTTTGCGATGAACTGGGAATTCCTATCTGGATTCATTCATCAATCAATTATTATAAAGAAACATCCGTGTATATCGACCATCCTTCAAACTTAGAAGCACCATTAATGGATTTTAAAAACTTAAAAATTATTGCTGGACACGGAGGCTGGCCGTGGATACCAGACATGATGGCAATGCTATTAAAATATAAGAATTTATATGTAGATACTTCTGCCTTCCGACCAAAATATATTGCGGAGCCAAATACAGGCTGGGATATGTTTATGCACTATGCAAATAGCTTAATCCAGGATCAGATTGTATTTGCAGCAGATTGGCTGACGATTGGAATGCCAATTAAAGAGTATCTAAGGGAAGTAGAAGACTGGCCACTAAAAAAGGAAGTACGAGAAAAGTTTTACTGGAAGAATGCCAACAAATTATTTAAGTTGGGCATTGAAGAAGAATCGCCAATCATGTCTAAGTAATAGCTACGTGAGTAGTCGATAGAGTTCCGCCTAAAACGTTTTTTGAATAACCATTTATTCTATGACCTGAGGAGTTGTTGGGATGAAATTAGAAAGAAATGATACTACTGTAACCATCGCTTCAAACCCAAATACACAATTAAAGAAAGCTCTCAACAAGTGGGATTTACTAACGATTGGCGTTGGGGCCGTTATTGGATGGTCTTGGGTTATTTATGCAGGTGTATGGTCAACCACTGCCGGTAGTTTAGGGGGAGTTCTTGCTTTCCTAATTGGCGGAATACTTTGTTCCTTTGTCGGGCTCGCCTATGCAGAGCTTGCCTCTTCCATGCCAAGGGCTGGTGGAGATATCGTTTATACCTTCAAGGGGTTGGGTGATAGGTGGGCTTTTATTGCTGGTGCGTGTGTTGGCTATAGCTTTCTTACATTGCTTGTTGTGGAAACGATATTGCTACCGGTTATTCTGGAAGCTCTGGGATTCCCAATACCCAAAATTGGTGCCATTTACACCATTGGTGGGGAAACCGTGTATGTATCCTATATAGTGGTTTCCATTCTTATGAATTTATTCTTTGCTATCTTGAACATAAAGGGTGTTGAATTTTCAAAGGTATTCCAAACCATTACTGTGGCTGTAATATTAGTAGCGGCTGTTTTTTATGTAGTGGTCGGTGTGAGCTTAGGTGAAGTTTCGAATGCTATGCCATTCTTCACTTCTTTGTCCGGACTTTCCTTAACCTTATTATTAGTTCCTGGGTTTATGTCAGGGTTTAATGTTGTGGCACAGGCGGCAGAGGAGGCTAATGTTAATCCTAAACTTATTGGCAAGCTTGTGGTAATTACGGTCTGGGCAAGCGCTATATTTTACATTTTGATTATCATTGGCACGGCTTTTGCAGCGGATTTGGGTACTAGAGAAACGGCTTCAATTGTAGTCTTGGAATCTCTTACTCAGTTATTTAATGGATCAAAGGCGGCTATGATATTTGTGGCAATCGCCTCCCTAATTGGAATGTTAACTACTTGGAATGCTGCTTATATTGCGGGTAGCCGGGTCCTATTTGCTTTAGGAAGAGCTAAATATATTCCGAAAGGCTTTTCGGAACTTCATGCTAAGAATCGAACTCCGATGAAAGCCATTTTGTTTTTATTTGCGCTGAGTAGTCTAGCTGCTTTTCTGGGAACTAGCCAGATGATTTTTATCAATATCGTGAATATTTCTGGCTTTATGATGATTTGTGCGTGGTTACTTGTTGTTCTATCCTTTATGGTTTTAAGACAGAAGGCACCTAACCTCAATCGCCCATACTATGTGGCGTATGGCCGATTTGTGGGAGTATTAGCAATTGTTTCACTGATTTTCTTCTTGTTTTTATATACGCCATTCAATCCCTTAGGTGGTTTAACGGTACCTGAATTAAGTGTTTTAGGGGTAATCATTGTTACCATTCTTGTCGTCTACTTTAAAAATGTCCACCATAGTAAAATTAGCAAAGAGGAAAGGGGAAAATTACTTTTCGAAAATACAGGTGAATAGTATAAAGGTAAAGCCGGTTTCGTTAGGATAACCGGCTTTTGTTATGTTCCTTAGCTTTGGCCAATCCTTGATTTAACGTGTTTTGAAAATGGTGTTTAAATAGTTTCATAAACTCTTTAACAACAGGTGGATTATTTGCCCTTTTAACTCGTACGAAACCTAAATAACTTTCGACGGCTATTGTATCAGCTAATGGGATAGGGACGATTTCCCCTTTATCTATATATGGATTATTAATCAGATCAACTTGAGTGTCGATGGTAATGGCAATACCCTCGCGGATGGCTTCTCTTATGGTTTCTGTATTATTTGACGAAAACAGTAGTTCAACCTTTCCATTCTCATTGACAAACTTTTTGAAGTACCAATTTAAAAATTCACCATTGAACATGATGAAGGTTTGATTTATTAATTGGTCATAGGAGACGCAATCATATGCAGTAAGCGTTGAATCCTTATGAGTAAAAACAAACATATCAATGTCGGTTAAATATTCCAAATGAATTTTATCTTTTTTCTTTAATGTATTTTCATAGACAGCAATTACACCAATATGAAGTTCTTTATTGATTACAGCCTCTGTAATGTCCACGGAACTCTTTTCTATAATGTTAATCGTCTGATGGGGATATTCCTTTTTTAATTGCGAAATAATAGAAGGAAGGAATGGTAAATGTAAGCCTGAAATGACTCCAATATTGATGTCATCTTGGTCGGTTTCACTTAATTCAATTACCTTATTTTTTAATTGTTCCCACTGTTTTAGTACCTCTTCAGCATGATCAATTATTTCTTTCCCTTTCTCTGTCGGGATAACACCATAGCGGGTGCGGTGAAATATTTCGAAACCCAACTCCTCTTCCAGCTTTTTAATGGATTGACTAATAGCCGATTGCGAGACAAATAATTTTTCTGCTGTTTTTGAAAAGGATAGGGTTGTTGCGACAGACACAATAAACTCCAATTGTTCAATATGCACACAGAATTCCCCCTTTCTTAAAAATAGAGTTACGCTTCTATTAATCTATTCAACACAACTAGGTTTAATCCCTTTGAGACCCGGTCACAGTGACGCCCCGAAGTTTGTCGAAATTGTGCTGCTCGTCGCGTTCCACCAAAATGTAGAATCACAATCTATTAAGAGATTTAACACATTACAATATGGGAATAAGGCCATACTAAAACTAAAAAAATCCAGTCTATTTACTGGATTCAGGGTTCGTTAATTCCGAGTTATTTTTTTCGAAGAATTTCTGAAAAGCATAATTCAACAGAGATAGTGAGTAGGAAATAAGGAAGATTGTTTTAGAATTAAACTTTTTTAATTTATAATGACCGATCTTTTGAAAGAGTGCACTTAAGGGAAAGGCAAAAATTAAATCCATGATTAAATTACATAATGCATATAACGAGAATTTCCCATAAGTAAAGTGAAACACCCACAAATTAATTGTAAAAAAAGGACCAAATATAAAGGCTAGAGAATCAAATACCATGTATTTGGTACCTCCTTTAACCTTCCACCAGTTGAAAATGGGATTCAGAAGTGTCTCTATTAACAAGAGACACGAACAAAATAAAGTAACTGGCAAAAATCTTTTAAAGGATTGTTTTGGAAGGAAGTATATAACAATAGCCCATAACACAACTGCATTTGCAATTCTAAAAAAGTTTGCCATGAAAGTAACCACCCTAAAATTTTTTATTAGGGTGTGTTATTTATAAACTTTATATTCCGAAAAAGAGTAAAAGTTTAATTGAAATTTGATATGCGATGGTCTGGCTGCTTGGTTAAGGTAATCAACCAAGCCCTGGTTCAAGGGACCTGTCCCTGTGACCCAAGGACACGTCTTGACTGAACCGCCGTGACCCAACCACGTTTCGGCGCACACCCACGCCCAAATTTCGTCAAATTTTTCCCGTAAAAGTTGAAACTTTCTGATATAATTTGTAGTATATTGTTGAAATATGTACCTGCTCCGCTTTTAAGTAGTAGGAAAGTATAACATATGAAATCTTAATTCTAATAAAATGGTGGGTTAAAAAGATGGTTTTTGATGGTATTCTCATTGCGATAATTGTAGGTTTTTTTCGAAAAGGTAGTTTGCGAGGATTAGCTGATTTACAGTTAAAATACGGATGGATTTTTCCTATCCTTGTGCTACTTCAGCTCTCGGTCTATTTTTTGCAGAATAAGTATGAAATGCTAGGATTCCTTAGTGGCTATATTTATATGTTTGTCTATGTGATTGGGATGGCGTTTCTTTGGGTGAACCGGCATAATTCAGGTTTTACTCTTATTTTAATCGGGACATTCCTAAACTTTATTGTCATGGCTTTGAATGGTGGAAGAATGCCAGTATTAGAATCTGCAGCAACTCTGCTAGATCCACATTACTTAGATACATTAAAGAGTGAACTTTATGCGAAGCATACACTACTCACAGAGAGTAGTAGATTAGGATTTTTAGGTGATATAATACCTTTAACAGATCCATATCCTCGTTCTCAAGTCATTAGTATTGGAGATGTTGTGATGAACATTGGCGTCTTCCAATTTATCCAATATTTAATGGTACATAAAAATAGAGATACGTCACTAGAAGGCGAGACCTCCTCATTGAAGGAGGTGAAATCATGAAAACAAAAGTAACTCGTATTCTATTAAACGCAATTATCCTTGGATCTGTAGTACTTGCTTTTACTTCTGGTTGGAAACTAGTATAATCGACTAATCTAGGAGGAGGATGTTGCATATCCAACGTATTCCTCCTCTACCTTTTAACCTGAGGAATGATAAAATATGAAATCAAACTTTAAACCATTACATATATACACGGGAATTACCGTTCTAGTAGGGGGCTTTTCATTCCTCTATTTTTATGATTATAAAAATATTACCCTATCAGATTGGGTAATCATATTTGTATTAATCGGTTCTATTACTCTATTAAATTATCACGTTATCCATATCCCACCTAAGGATAATTCACTTTCATTAGATTCTTCTATATATCTCGCTAGTTTGTTTATGTATGGGCTAGACATAACCCTTTTTGTACTGGCATTATCCAGTATGGTGTATGTTTTTGTTCAACGGAAAATTGCTTGGTGGAAGCATTTATTTAATTTTTCGATGTACACGATTATGATTATTACCTCCTATTTTTCACTTGTTTTTGCTGGTGGAACAGTTGGAGAAATCGATACACATCATTTACTGCCATATATTTTATCTCTCTGTACTTATTTTATTTGCAATATGCTCTTTATCATTTCTTATTTCTTTCTTTATGGAAGTGGTAGTATTGAGAACGTCATTAAAGGGGTCACCTCTGATAAAACGTTTGTGATTAGTTATTTTACGACTCTGTTACTGCCTTTGATTCTCGGAATTTTGCTAAAAGCTGAAGGTATATTTGGACTCTTTTTATTCGTATGTATTGCTTTACTGTTATCAGCTGCATTTGATCAGCACTTTAAGCTCTATCAAGAGATTTCAGATAAGGCAAATAAGGATTTCTTAACAGGTCTAAATAATCATGGTTATTTTAAAGAATTATTTGATGCTGAAATATCAAGTGCTCGGGAAAATGGAACGCCTGTAAGCTTAGCGCTTTTAGATATAGACGATTTTAAAAAATATAATGATTTGTATGGTCACATTCAAGGAGACCATTTACTAACATTCTTCGGTTCAATCTTAGAAAATGAAGCGGACTCACATGACTATATCGTTGGGCGATACGGTGGGGAAGAATTTTCGATTGTTATGCCGAACACAACGGTGGACGACGGATTGGCTTTCGTCAATTTATTGCGAAAAAAAGTCAATAACAGCTATTTCAAAGGTGTTGAGGCACTTCCATATAGCTGCCTATCTTTTTCAGCAGGCGTTGTAGAGTGGGAAAAAGGTATGTATGACGCATCCGAATTATTGAATAAAGCCGACCAAGCGATGTATTATGCGAAAGCACAAGGAAAAAACATTGTTCAGGTATTCGATGAGAACTCTGAATACTTTGCAAAAAATGCGATTAATCTCGATCATGAGTTAAACGAAGCTGAACAACAACTAAAGATCTTCTTATCGAAAGATGTGTATACCTATCGTCATAGTAAACGCGTGTTCCAATATGCGGTTGATTTCAGTAGTAGACTAGATTTAAGTGAATCTGAAAAGAGGACGTTAATATTAGGAGCCCTTATTCATGACATCGGTAAACTTGAGATTCCTCGAGACATTATCAATAAAAAAGGAAAACTCGAACCTCATGAATGGGAAATGATGAAGAAACACGTAACCTGGGGGAAAGAAATTATCTCAACCAATAAAAAATTGGAGCCTTTGATCCCATTGGTCGAGCTGCACCATGAACGTTTCGATGGAAAAGGCTATCCACATGGTTTACAAGGTGAAAAAATTCCGAAACTGGCTCGAATTCTATGTGTCTGCGATTCCTTTGACGCGATGACAACAGAGCGCCCATACCAAAAGACAAAAACCTTCACCGAAGCCATCGAAGAACTAAGGAAATGCTCAGGAAGTCAATTTGATCCAACATTAGTCGAACCCTTTATCGGCATGATTGAAGAGAAGTATGCAAACCAAATAAAAGAAGAACTTGTAGTAAGTTCGTGAAAACCAGTGGTCGGTGGCCGCTGGTTTTGTTTCGGTCACAGTGACGCCCCGAAGTTTGTCGAATGGGACAACTTAACCTTCGAGGAATAGGATTAAAATAAAAATTATACTAAAATATCAAAAGCCCAATTAGCAGAAATCTGTACTAATCGGGCTTTTTTTGAATTTGTCGATTTCAAACAAACGTTTGTTTAATGGTCTTAATCAGCTATCGCGTGAAACAATCAATTCAATCAAACGTTTGTTTGAATTGGTTTTGTTAGTGAGGCGGGTTTGTGAGCCAAACTGTTATACTGCGAATTTAGTATGCTAGCATAGGGACGGAGGGACAGGTCCCTCGTCCCAGATGAAAATATGTTGGGTCAAGGGACCTGTCCCCTTGCCACACTATTTCACCAAACTGGATACCTCACCATAAGAAAGGACATCTTCTGTCATTTTGCTAAATGTACGTTGGTTAACGATTTCGTCGCCGATCAGTTTCAAAAGGGATACACTGGCTCGGAATGGACTTGATCCGGTGCTTACTCTTTCAATACCAATTTCAGATAACTCTTCTATCGAAGGAAGACCAGGAACTGCTAGTAAATTGATTGGACAATTGACCGCATTTCGTAGTTTTTTGATTTCGTCTATATTTTTCAAAGCAGGTACAAAAACACAATCTGCGCCAGCTTCCTCATAAAGCTTTACGCGATGAATAGCTTCGTCAATACGAGATTCTGGTTTTCCTACATTCAGCCAAAAAATATCCGTACGTGCATTTATAAACAACGGAAACCCAATTGAATCACAGTACTCTCTAATGGTTGAAATTTTTTCCTGCTGCAGTACTGGATTATAAATTGGTGAGTTAATATCACCAGTCCCATCCTCAAGATTAATACCAACTACTCCTGCAGATATAACTTGTTCTATTGTATGTAAAACTTCCTTTGCAGATTTTCCATAACCTGATTCAATGTCGGCTGATACTGGTACGTCAACCGACTCAACCATATTCTTAATTACACTTAACATCGTCTCAAATGGTATCTCTTGTCCATCAGGATACCCCAGTGACATTGCAATCCCTGCGCTTGTTGTCCCAATTGCCTTACATCCACATTCCTCGAACATTTTTGCGCTGATTACATCCCACGCATTCGGCAAAATGAAGGTATTCGACTCCTTGTGAAGAGTACGAAATCGATCCGCTTTAGCTAGTAACTGTACACTTATCATTGCTAATCCCCTCTCTAACTTTTGGATTCAACTCATATATTTTAATTTTAACTCATTTTTGGGACAGAGGGACAGGTCCCTCGTCCCAAAAGGGAAAATTAGGTGGGACAAGGGACCTGTCCCCTTGACCCACTACGAAGGCTAATGCAAGATTAGTTGAATTATCTAAAATAAAAGAAATTATTGACTATTTAAAATAATAATGATAAATTGGGTTTTGGATACAAAATCAGGTTTATTATAATAAACCAACAAAAGGGGGGACTAGATTGGAAAAGAAATATTGGGTTCCAGCTTTAGAGCGAGCAGATAAAGTACTCGACCTGATTGCGTATCGTCCACACAAGTATAGATTAATAGATTTGTCCAAGGAATTAGATATGAACAAGAGCTCACTCTTTTCATTGTTGAACACTTTGGAGAGCCTGGGTTGGGTCAAAAAAGATAAGGATGATACCTATTCATTGGGCATGAGATTCGGCTTATTTAGTACGTTGTATGTCAGTCAGTTTGATTTTGTTGATACATTTTTGGTTGAGTCAGAGATTACAGTGTCAAACCTAGGCGAAACTGTGCAGCTTTCAGTTCTGGACGGAACGGAAATTCTTTACGTCGCCAAAAAGGAAGGATCCTCTCCGATTCGGGTTGTATCAGGTCCTGGAATGAGATTTCCTGCCCATGCAACCGCAATGGGAAAGGTACTGCTGTCCAAGTATGAGTATCATGAACTTGAGGAGTTATATGCCGGGAAGAAGATGGAAGCTAAAACTCCATATACAATCCAAACCTTGGATGAGCTTTGGCAACAGATCAGGTCCTTCAAGGAAAACGGATATATAAGGGAATTTCAAGAGGCTGTTGAGGGTTTCACTTGTATCAGCGTTCCAATCAGAAACAGTAAGGGAGAAATGATTGCAGCAGTTAGCGTAACGATGTTGCCGGTGAACTGGGAACGGAAGCAAAAGCAGGTGGAGCAGGAGATTCTGGATCTAGCCCGCAGGATTTCACTAAAGGCAGGATACAGTATAACTCAAAATACTTAAAAAAGGAGTGGTTAGATGAGACTTCAAGGAAAAGTAGCACTGATTACTGGAGCAGGTTCAGGTATTGGAAGAGAAACTGCACAACTATTCGCCAAAGAAGGGGCTTTGGTAGTTGTTAATGATTATTCCGAAGAAGGCGGTTTGGAGACGCTAGAGCTTATAAAGAACAATGGTGGAGAGGCAATATTCATTCAAGCTGATGTGACAAAAGCGGATGAGGTTCAGCGAATGGTTGAGGAAATTATCAGCCGAACAGGGAAGATTGATGTTCTCTTCAATAACGCTGGTATCTCAGGAGTTGGCATGTTACATGAAACGAGTGAAGAACTCTGGGACAAAGTTGTAAACGTTAACATTAAGGGAGTCTACATGACGAGCAAGTATGTCATTCCGCACATGATCGAGAGAAATGAAGGTGCAATCATTAACATGTCTTCTTGTATCGCGGAAATTGGATTGAAGCTCAGAGCTGTTTATGCAACAACTAAAGGAGCTGTCTTGTCTTTGACCAAATCTATGCAGGTCGACTACGCTCCTTACAATATTCGGGTAAATGCTCTACTTCCAGGTACTATCCTAACACCTTTCGTGGAGAACTACCTTAAAAACTCGTACGATAATCCAGAAGAGGCTATTGAAGGGATTAAAAAGAGGCAGCTAAGTGGTAATCTAGGACGTCCAGATGATGTTGCAAAAGCAGCACTGTTTCTAGCATCTGATGAATCTTCGTTTATGATGGGCTCACCGCTATATATCGATGGTGGAGTCGTATTTGGAAAAAATGCTTAACTGGAGGGCTTAAAATGAAATTAGGAACATATCTATACAACCAGCAAGAAAGACTGGCTGTTAAATTAAATAATTCTTTAATTGATGTGGAAAAGACAGCGGAACAGAATAACTGGAATGAAGTACCTGACGATATTATGAGCGTAATTAGCTTGCCATCGGATAAGCTAGAGCAATTCGAAGAACAGATTAAACAAGCTGTACATACTGGGCAGGCCACAGTGGTCAACGAAGATGAGGTAACCTGGGGCCCATGTGTCACTCGACCACACAAAATTATCTGTGTTGGTTTGAATTACAAAAAACATGCAGATGAGACAAATGCACCTTACCCTGAAGTTCCAATTCTATTTAACAAATTCGACAACACACTGACCGGCCATAATGCCGAAATCGAAATTCCGGGAGTTACCAATGAATTAGATTATGAAGTTGAACTTGGTATTGTAATTGGCAAGGAAACGAAAAACGTATCACTGGAAGAAGCTCTTTCCCATGTATTCGGATATTGCGCGGTCAATGACTTATCCGCTCGGGACTTGCAAATGAGAACGCCGCAATGGCTGCTCGGGAAATCTTGTGATGGCTTTAGCCCAGCGGGACCCTACCTAGTCACATCAGATGAAGTTGGAAATCCAAACGATCTTTCACTTAAAACGTATGTGAATGGTGAACTTAGACAAAATTCAAACACATCGGATATGATTTTCTCATGTGCAGAAATTGTGAGCTATATCTCTAAACATATGACTCTAGTGCCAGGGGATATGATTTTAACAGGAACACCAGAAGGCGTAGTTCTCGGACTTCCGCAAGAAGAGAGAGTATACATCCAACCTGGTGACGTAGTCACAGTTGAAATCGAGAAGCTTGGAACACTAACCAATAAGTTTGTCGAAGAAAAAGTTCTCGTTTAATTGAAAACCCTTACTTAAAAAGTAGTTTAGTAAGTGATTGAAATGGATGGCACGCATCTACAGGAAAAGCAAACATTGAAAAGACCAACTAGAGTAAAACAGCTAAGAAGACTTACTGGACCATCATGTAAAGTTATGTGCACGAAAAGAAAAAGAACCTTAAATTATTAGCTGTTTAAAAAGGAGGTCAAATTATGAAAATTAAAAAAACGATTGATAGAATTCCTGGTGGTTTGATGGTCGTTCCGCTCTTTATAGGAGCATTGCTGAATACGTTCTTCCCTAACTTAAGTAAATCTTTGGGATCCTTTACGTTTGGTCTTACATCTGGAACGGTTCCAATCCTGGCTGTCTGGTTCGTCTGTCTAGGAGCATCCATTCGCTTGAAGTCTACTGGCGTTGTACTCAGAAAATCAGGGGTACTCTTGGTAACAAAACTGAGTGTTGCATGGGTTGTTGGTTTTGTAGCATCTCATTATCTCGGTAACGGGATGATTGAATCCGGATTCTTCGCGGGTGTTTCTGCTCTAGCCCTAGTGGCAGCGATGGACATGACGAATACAGGTCTTTACGCTTCTTTAATGGACCAATATGGAACAAAAGAAGAAGCGGGCGCATTCGTCCTCATGAACCTTGAATCTGGTCCACTGATGACTATGATCATTCTTGGTACTGCAGGGGTTGCAACATTCGAACCTCAAGTGCTTGTTGGTTTGATCTTGCCGTTCATAGTTGGTTATATCCTTGGGAATCTTGATGAGGACATACGTGAATTCCTCAGTCGTGCAATTCCAGTTCTGATACCTTTTTTCGCATTCTCGCTCGGTAACGGTATTAAATTGACAGTGCTCGCGGAAACAGGATTGTTTGGAATTATTCTCGGACTTTTGGTGATTGTTGTAACAGGTATACCTCTGATCTTGGCAGATATCTTCGTTGGCAAGGGTAATGGTACTGCAGGGATTGCGGCTTCAAGTACAGCAGGTGCAGCAGTCGCAACACCACTATTGGTAGCTGAAATGGTTCCAGAAATGGCACCAGTAGCGCCTGCGGCGACAGCATTAGTTGCAACTTCGCTGATTGTAACATCAATTGTAGTTCCAATCGTGACGGGTGTGTATCACAAGATTGCTAACAAGAATCCAATTCTTAACAAACGAATGGATGATATTTCAAAAAAGGCAGTGTGAAAAAATTGAATAATTGTTTTTTAATAGACACAAAAAATGGCATCAACAGAGGTCAGTAATCGTTTTGTGGGGCAAAGCGATTAATTGAATGACATCTATTGATACCAACAACACACATCTATTATACTACCAAACAACTAAAAATAAACAAAAGTGATTTGAAGAGGGGGGCACTGTGATGGATTTGATTCCTCATTCCAATCCCCCTTATTTTATAAAAATAGAAAACTAAATTTATCTGATAAAAAACATTCCGAAAGGGGTATTGTTAATGAAAATTATCCGTTACCGAAAAGAAGAAGAGCAGATTCTTGCTGCGGTTACATCAGATGGTGTGATTTATCCGCTTCCTTATGAAGGTTTTATCGAAATCACTCGTGATGCAAAAGCTCACCAAAAATCTGTCTTAGCTTTTGTTGAGGGTAAAGTGTCAACCCTTCTACCAGTAGACTATGCAATGGAAGAAGTTGAACTGCTAGTGCCAATCGAAGCTCCTGAAGTATGGGCAGCAGGGGTGACATACGAAAAGAGTAAAGAAGCAAGAAACTATGAAGCAACGAACGGAAAGCTGGATGCGCAAACATTTTACGATAAAGTGTACGATGCGCAACGTCCGGAAATCTTCTTGAAGTCAACTATTAATCGTACAGTAGGTCCAAATCAAGATGTATATATTAGAAGTGATTCGAACTGGCAGATCCCTGAGCCTGAACTCGGACTAGTAGTCAATGGAGATGGAGAAATCCTCGCTTACACCATCGGAAATGATATGAGTTGCCGTGATATTGAGGGAGAAAATCCGCTGTATCTACCGCAAGCGAAAATTTGGAAGCAATCCTGCTCAATTGGACCAGCATTGCTATTAGCGGAATCCGTTGAGGATGCCTATCAATTAGATATTATTTGCAGAATCTATAGAGATAATCAGTTAGTTTTTGAAGGCACTGCTAATACCCGCCAGTTAAAGCGAAAGTATGATGAGTTGGTTTCCTATTTAACTAGGGAAAATATCGTTTTTGATGGAACAGTTCTGTTGACTGGCACATGTATCGTTCCGCCGAATGAGTTTACCTTACAGGACGGAGACAAAGTTGAAATTGAGATTCCTGAAATCGGAATCCTAAGAAACCCAGTGAAAAAACAGCAATCGAGCAAAGTTCTCGTGGCTGAATAAATAAAATTACGAATTGATCAGGAGGTAATGAAAGTGAAAGTGGAAACAGAAACAATTACGTACAGCAATTTCATTAACAATGAATGGGTCAAATCGGATTCAAATGAATTGATCAAAAGTATTAATCCAGCAAACAAGTATGAAACTGTAGGGTATGTACAAAAGTCTACGGTTGAGGATCTTGAAAAAGCGGTGAAAGCAGCCCACGAAGCTAAGAAAGCATGGCGCCGGATTGGCCAGTCAGCACGAGGTCAATTCCTCTATAAAGTTGCAAATATTCTCGAAGAAAATCTGGAAGAAATTGCTGAAACGATGACTCGGGAAATGGGTAAAACATTTCCGGAAGCAAAGGGTGAAACAGCGCGTGGAGTTGCTATTCTTCGCTATTATGCAGGTGAAGGTATGCGAAAAGAAGGAGATGTCATTCCTTCGTCTGATAGTGAAGCCCTTATGTTCACGAAGAGAACACCACTTGGTGTCGTAGGAGTTATCACTCCGTGGAACTTTCCAGTTGCTATTCCAATTTGGAAGATTGCTCCTGCCCTAGTTTATGGCAATACAATTGTATTTAAGCCGGCATCAGAAGCTGCAGTGACGGCTGCTAAAGTGGTGGAGTGCTTTGAGAAAGCTGGACTTCCTGCAGGTGTTATGAACTTTATTACAGGTTCCGGTTCGGTTGTAGGGCAGGCCCTCATTGATCATCCGCTGCTTAACGGAATTACGTTTACTGGTTCCGAAGCCATTGGCAGAGGTGTTGCTAAGTCGGCATCTGCAAGAGGCATCAAGTTTCAGACTGAGATGGGCGGTAAGAACCCAGTTATCGTGTCGAAGGACGCAAACCTCGACCAAGCGGTGGAAGCCGTAATCAGTGGTGGATTCCGTTCCTCTGGCCAAAAATGTACAGCATCTAGCCGAGTGATCGTGGAAGCACCTGTATATGAGGCATTCAAAGCAAAGCTCATTCAGGAGACTGAGAAAATTAAAGTGGGCAACGGCTTACAGGAAGGCATTTGGATGGGTCCATCTGCTAGCGAAAGCCAATTAAATACCGTAAAAAGTTATATCGAAAAAGGCCAAGAGGAAGGTGCGTCTCTCATATTTGGAGGCAATGTTCCTGAAGGTGAAGAGTTCGAAAATGGATTCTACATTACTCCTGCAATCTTCGACGACGTGACTCCGGAAATGGCAATTGCGCAAGATGAAATCTTTGGACCTGTTATTGCCTTGATCAAAGTTGAGGGTATAGAGGAAGCGATTGATGTTGCGAACAATACGAAGTACGGCTTGAGTGCATCAATTTTCACTTCGAATATTAGTAATATCCTAGAATTTATCGATGAAATTGAAGCTGGTCTTGTAAGAATCAACGCAGAAAGTGCCGGTGTTGAGCTACAAGCACCATTTGGTGGAATGAAATCTTCTAGTTCTGGATCTCGTGAGCAGGGGGAAGCTGCGAAAGAATTTTACACAGCAATCAAAACAGTCTTCGTGAAAGGTTGCTAAAACAATTCTATTATATTAGATGAACAAAAAAAGAGGCACCTTCTTCTAATTATAGTGTGGTTGTATATCAACACTACTTTAGGAGGAAGGTGTCTCCTTAAGTTAGGGACAGGTCCCTCGTTCCAAAAAAAATGGGGTTCGAACAATATATTAGAATCTCAATGGCCCGATTATGGAGTAATCTCTACGAATCGGGCTATTTTTAATAGGGTCAGGTCTGCTGTTTCAGTAAACAACATGATGGGTCAAGGGACCTATCCCCTTGGCCCACTGTGATAGAATAAGATATTAGTTTAAATATGGAAGGAAATCTCAGATGGAGTTATTATTAATTGTCTTACCTGCATTTCTAATCTTCACTACCGGATTTATTGGGCAAAAGGCCCTCAAATTTGATATTAAATCGATTTCAAAGTTATCTCTATATTTGTTATTACCTTTTTTAACATTTGATACGTTTTATACGAATCAATTAAACGCTGATTATTTTTATATGTTTGTTTTTACAGTATTACTTACTGTTATGTTAGTCGGTTTTACCTTCTTGACTGGAAAGCTATTAAAGGTAGATCGACCACATATGTCTGCCTTGCAACTTGGGAGTATATTTCCGAACAGCGGGAATTATGGAGCGCCCGTAGCATTATTTGCATTTGGAGCGTTGGCTTTTGATTATGCAATCATTATTATGGTGATTCATGCATTTTTAATCAATTCATTGGGCATTTTTCTTGCATCCCTTGGTGGGGAAAACTCATCTGGACTAAAAGGGGCATTAATTCGGTTAATTCGTATGCCGGTCATGTACGGTGCTATACTAGGGATAATCTTTCAGATTGCTAATATACCATTACCATCCACAATCATAGATGGAATAAGTATGGTAGGGAGTGCATCCATTCCAGTCGTAATGTTAATCCTGGGGATGCAGTTGGCTGAAATTAAGCCGCAAAAATTCAATATAAAATATGTGAGTAGTATTACATTATTACGTATGGTCGTATCACCGCTTCTTGCTGTGGCTTTAGTTCAGATCATGCCTGTTAGCGAACTTATTAAACATGTTTTTATTCTCTTGGCTGCCATGCCAGTCGCAGCAAACACAACTATGTTAGCTGTCCAATTCGATTGCAAACCAGATTTAATCTCATTTACAACCCTAGTCACAACTTTGCTTAGCTTGATTTCAATTCCTTTCGTAATCTTTTTGCTTGGTTAAATGGTAATGAACTGTTATCTTATCAGGTTACATTGCTAGAAATGAGATAGATTCGAATATTTATTCTTTGAGCTGTATATTTAATGACATCTAAATTGTAATGTGTTGTGCGCTACAAGTGTCTTTTGGAATCGATTGCATATTGAAGATTATGAAATTTTATGCAGGAAAAATAACCCTTTTTGTAGAATATTGTAATTTATTGTTATTACCATTTAGTACGAAATCTTAAATCTATAAGACTTCCAACTGTGGTTTACGATATTCGAAAGAAGGTAAGGGAAAAGAAATGGAAAGAATACTAACTTTGAGTAACGATGAGAAATCAGACTTATTAAATCTGGTAAATGGGCGACTGGAAACAAAAAATAGACTATTAAAGTTAATTCTAATGAACCCAGACAAAAATATGGATGTTTTGGAGCGGCGTAAAAAGCAATCTCGATATGAAGAACAAATTTATCTACTTGAGGATATAAAAGGTAGGGTTATCTCCTGTACGAGTACAGAAGACATTCAAAGGATTAATACAATGATTGATTACTATAAATCAATAGATTGATGGAATGAGACGGAGGGACAGGTCCCTCTGTCCCAAAAGGAAAAAAATGGTGGGACAAGGGACCTGTCCCCGTGACCCACGTCCCAACAGAAGTACGGCAAAAAGACCAGAAGCCCTGGTATTATTCTTGGGTTTCGATTAATTGATTAGGTTCATTTTTTGAGGTTTTCGGTAACAATAAAGTTGAAATCGAGGAGATTAACAAGCTAACCGATTTGATTAAACGAGTAGTTTAATAGAATGTAAGAAGGGTCTAAACCAAACGGTTTAGACCTAATTTATGTGTGTTTATTTTAATTGTTTATAAAATTTCTTTGCCCCTGTAAAGTTTAAATCAATAGCTTCCTTTACCTCTTCAAGATTGCGTTGTTTAATGGCTTTAATTAATTTTGTACGAGAGTTAATACTGTTAACCCGTGCACCAGGGACATTTAAGATTTTTACCATAGATTGATGGCGAAGATGGACAATAGTCTGCATTAACTTGTTGTAGATTTTATTGCCGCTACATGCGCCCATATATAGATCAAAGTCATCTAATAACCGTTGAAATTCCTCATTATTATTTTTTGGTGAGTTCTTTAATTCTTTCATAATATTATCCAAAACTGAAATCTCATTTTCTGTCATTCGATCAGCAGCTTCTAAATAAACCTCAGACTCAATTAACTTCCTTGCAGCATAAACTTCCTCTAAATTATTCACTTCATTATGATACATCCAGAGAATAGTCTCAGCGGGCAGTACAGATTCTTTAGCGCTTACAAAACTGCCTTCACCTGGTTTGATTTCTATCAAGCCAATAAGTGCAAGGGCTCTTAGAGACTCCCGTATCCGTCCTCTATTTACCTGGAATTCTTCTGCTAATAATCGTTCATTTGGAAGCTTGTCTCCAGGTTTTAACTCATTTGAGATAATCCATGATGCAACTTGTTCTAAAATCTGCTCAGTTAAAGTTACTCTTTTAATTGGATTGATTTTTACCATATACAACACCCTTAGTGAATGAAATTTTTATTGGTACCACCAGAATACCATATTGTAAGCAAGAATAAAATTAAAATGATTAAGAAAACCATAGCTAATATTTCATGGGTAGCATGAAGGGAAGGAATTTATATTAATAAATTAATTAATTTTAAAAAGTTAGAAAATTTGTTGAAAACTAAAAAGTTACGTGGTAACATCTAGTTACTGGTACTACCACCGTATACTTTTCATATTTTATGAAAGCGGTTTATTAATAGTAACGCTTATAAAAATAATAGCCTAAGGAGGGTTTCGAATAAATAATCTGTAGTTATGTTTTTTGCGTTTTCTGGTACTACCATAGTACTACAAGTGTAACACACAAAATGCTACATAATCTTAAAGAAACGAAAAAACTAAATGTTTATGCTAGTGAAACTTTAGAAGTCTTAAAACCACGATTCAACAATAATACCTCAATAAGGAGGATGAGTCAGATTGAGTGAGAAAAAATATAGAACATTAGTCATGCAGCCAACAGATAGTGTCGCAGTTTCTTTACAAGACATTCCTCAAAACGAAGAGGTAGATGTAAATCTTTCTGGTGAATTATCAAAGAGGATTCTATTAAAAGACGAAATACTTTTTGGTCATAAATTCGCCATTAAGGCAATCCAAAAGGGAGAGACTATCTTAAAGTATGGAGAAATCATTGGCAAAGCCATTAGAGATATAGCTGAAGGTGAGCATGTTCATGTTCACAATCTTGAAGGAATACGAGGAAGAGGTGACCAAATTGGAACTAAATAATGAAGGGAAATTTTTGGGATATCGACGTCCAGATGGAAAAGTAGGGGTACGAAATCATGTTTTGATTTTACCTACAATTACCTGCGCAACACAAACGGCACAAAGGATTACAGAGCTTGTTCATGGTACAGTGACTTTCATTCATCAACACGGGTGTGCACAAGTAGGAGTTGATTATGAACAAACATTTCGAACCTACGTTGGTTTAGGGAAAAATCCAAACGTATACGGTGTTGTTGTTCTAGGATTAGGTTGCGAAACTCATCAGGCTAGAAGTGTCGCAGCAGAAATTGCTAAGTCAGGTAAACCAGTAGTAACAGTGTCGATTCAAGACCATGGAGGTACTTTAACTACAATCGCGAAGGGTGCGCAAGCTGCTGCAAAACTTGTTCAGGAGGCTTCTGCTCAGCCAAGAGAATTATGTGATTTTAGTGAATTAATTATCGGTACGGAATGTGGAGGATCTGACGCATGTTCAGGCTTATCAGCTAATCCTGCAGTTGGTGCCGTTAGTGATATGATCGTCGAAAGAGGCGGAACTTCTATTCTAGCAGAAACCACAGAGCTAATTGGGGCAGAACATTTATTGGCAAAACGCGCTGCAAATGACCGAGTAGCAAAACGTGTTTACGAGGTTATAGAGGCAATGGAAAATCGCTCCATTCTTATGGGGGTAGATATCAGAACTGGAAACCCTAGTCCTGGAAATATTGCTGGAGGATTAAGTTCCTTAGAAGAAAAGTCTCTTGGAGCAGCAAATAAAGCTGGGAAAAGTGAGCTTAAAGAATTAATAGATTACGCAGAAGAGCCAACAGAAAAAGGCCTAGTGTGGATGGATACACCAGGACATGATATTGAACAATTAACTGGTATGGTTGCTGGTGGTGCCCAAGTGGTTCTGTTTACAAGTGGAAGAGGTACTCCAACAGGTTCACCGATTGCACCAGTCATTAAAATTTCAACGAATACTGGTATGTTTGAAAGAATGAACGACAATATGGACCTAAATGCAGGAACGATTATCGAAGGAACAGAAACGGTCCAAGAAGTTGGTAAAAGGATATTTGATGAAATTTCATTAGTTAGTTCTGGTAAATTAACAAAAGCAGAAATATTGAAACAACATGATTTCGGCATCTGGAGAATCGGCCCAACTTTCTAATCTTTATAAGATTTGTAGTTTACTTGAATCAAAAGGATTGTAAATGAATCCGTTTGAGAATAAATTTCAAGAAAAAAAGGGGTAATGATATGAAGAAAAGAACAAAATGGATGTCTGTTTTGGTTGTTGCAATGTTGGTAGCCTTTTTATCTGCTTGTTCATCCGACTCAAGTTCCGGTTCTGAAAAGGGTTCTGCTGATAGTGAAGGTAACGATGAAAAAATTTCAATTAATGTTGCCTACGGAAATCAGCCTGGGGAGCCAATTGACTTATTAGCAAAGAAGTGGAAGGAATTGGCTGAGGAAAAAAGTGATGGAAAAATTGAATTAAAGCTTTACCCAAGTTCACAATTAGGTTCAGAAAAAGATGTTGTGGAACAAGCAACCATGGGTAATAACGTTATAGTTATGGCTGGATATGACTTCTTAATGGACTATGTACCAGATGCGGGTATTATGACTGCTCCATACATAACAGATAGTGTTGATGACTTGTTATATTTAACAACAACGGACTGGTTTGATGAATTACATGAATCTTTAAATGGAGAAGGTATTCATATTATTACAACTAATACTGTATACGGTGAGCGTCACCTGTTAACAAATGACCCGGTTAAAACACCTGAAGATTTAAAAGGAATGAAAATTCGTGTACCGAACAACCAAATGTCAATTGCAACATTTGAAGCATTAGGTGCAACGGCCACTCCAACACCACTAGGGGATTTATATACTTCCCTACAACAAGGACTTATTGATGGTGCTGAAAATCCTCTTCCAGTTCTACAAGGGGTAAAGGCACAGGAAGTCTCAAAACATCTTACTCTAACAGGCCACCAAAAGTTCATTACGACTTGGATTGCTGGACAGAGTTTCATAGATACACTACCTGATGACGTAGTACAGATTCTTAAAGAAACAGGTGATGAGGCTGGAGAATACGGCAGAACTGTACTAGAAGAACAAACAGAGACAGTCTTAAAAGAATTTGAAGAGCAGGGCGTAGAAGTTTACGAGGTTGATATAGAACCGTTTAAGGAAAAAGTTCAAAGCGTATATGGAGAGTTTTCAGAGTGGACTCCTGGATTATACGATAGAATTGTAGAATTATTAGAAAATAAACCTTCCTAATAAAATTCCATTCTGGGAAAAGGTTCTTACCTTTTTCAAGAATGGATTTCTAACCTTTTTCTTCATAAACGGATTTCTCCTAATCTATATTTCACATATTAGCTAGGCAAAACTTGGTTAAACAGGAGGGACTTATAAATGCTGAAAAAATGGTTTAACCCAATTGATGATATTATCTCTGTTATAGCAATATCGATTATTTCATTTTTGACGATTATCAATGTTTTTTGCCGCTTTGTATTAAATAGCCCGATTTCATGGGCGGAAGAAATAACACTTGGGTGTTTTATTTGGCTTATTTTTATTGGAATAAGCTCTGCAATGAAACGGGACGGGCATATCGGAGTAGATTATTTTATTCAAAAGATGCCTAAAGCAATGCGTAATGTGTGTACGATTATAGGAGCAGCGGCGATTTATTTTGTACTTATATACATATTTATCTACTTAGGTTTCGAACTCGCTTCTCAAGCTAGTAGTAAAGTAACTCCTGTATTAGGAATTAGTTATACATATATTGATCTTGCTGTTCCTATTGGAGGGTTGTTGACAGCTATTCATTTCACGATTAAGCTGATTCGTTCTTTCCAAGTAGACTCAGAGAAAAAGGAGAGAACATAATATGGCCTTAACACTTATGTTAATCGTACTACTCGTATTATTTTTAATTAATGTTCCTATCGCGTTTGCGATGATTGTTGCTTCGGCCGTTTATTTCTTCTTCTCGGATGGTTTCTCTATGATGGTCCTCATCCAAAGAATGATTGGAGGGGTAGAATCGGTACCACTGCTAGCGATAGTCTTTTTCATGACAGCGGGTATTCTAATGAATTACACGGGGATCACTTCTAGGATGCTTCGATTTGCTCAAGTGATCACTCGACCACTCCCAGGGGGGCTTGCTCAGGTAAATGTTATTCTTAGTACCCTTATGGGTGGCTTGAGTGGCTCTAATATTGCAGATGCAGCAATGCAATCAAAAATCCTCGTGCCAGAAATGATAAAAAAAGGTTATTCAAAGTCCTTTTCAACCGTGTTAACAGCATCAACGTCCTTAATTACGCCGATTATTCCACCGGGTATTGCACTAATTATGTATGGTTATGTTGGTAACGTTTCGATCGGTAAATTATTTTTGGCGGGTATTGTTCCTGGTATAGTACTTTGTTTATCTTTTATGATTTATGTCCATTTCTACGCTAAAAAACATAACTTAGAAACGGAAAAACAAGACAAGATCACACTAAAAGAATTTTTGGTCAGTTTTAAAGATGCCATATTAGCTCTTCTTCTACCGGTTATTATCATTGGCGGAATTCGCTTTGGTATATTTAGTGCAACTGAGGCGGGAGCATTCGCGGTATTGTATGCTTTAGTCCTTGGGATGCTTGTGTATCGTGAAATGAAGATAAAACAGTTAGTGGAAGCATTACTAGAAACAGCTCATACAGCAGCATCCATTTTAATTATTATTGCAGCAGGTTCTGCATTCGCCTGGGTACTTACTTTAGAGCAGGTACCACAAAGAATGACAGAGTTTATGGTTGGAAATGTTTCTTCCACTATCATGTTCTTTATCGTAGTCCTGTTATTCCTTTTAGTTATAGGGATGTTTGTAGAAGGAAACGTTTCGATTATTATCCTAACGCCGTTATTTATGCCTATGCTCATGCAGTATGGAATTGACCCTGTTCATTTTGGGATTTTCTTCATTATTTGTATTAGTATCGGTACTTTAACACCACCTTTAGGGACAATTATGTTTGCAACTTGTTCTATTACTGGAACAAAAGTTGAGGAATTTGTTAAGCATAGCTGGCCGTTTTTACTTCTCTTGGTAATTGCAGCACTGTTGATTGCGTTCATTCCAGCAATCTCTATGTTTCTACCAAATACACTATTTTAGACAAATTAAGGGCCTATATAGAGATAGGTCCTTAATTTATTCAAAGGAGATATGAAAAATGAGAACGGTTGTTTGTCAAGATCCTGGTAAAATGATAATGCTTAAAAGGGATGCACCCACATCTTTTGGCGAAAAGGATATCTTGATTCGGGTGAAAAGAATCGGGATTTGTGGTACGGACTTACATGCATATGGAGGAAACCAGCCTTTTTTTAATTACCCACGAATACTTGGTCATGAGCTTTCAGGGATTGTGGAAAGTGTCGGTGAAAATGTGCAAACACTTGATATAGGCGATCGAGTCACGGTTATTCCCTACATGCATTGCGGTGATTGCGTTGCATGCAAAAATGGAAAAACAAATTGTTGTACCAAAATGCAAGTGATTGGAGTACATATTGATGGGGGTATGACGGAGTATCTTGTAATCCCGGAGAGCCATATCCTAAAAGTAAATGAACTATCATTAAATGCTGCTGCGATAATCGAACCTTTAAGTATAGGAGCTCATGCTGTAAGAAGAGCCCAAATTCAAAAAGGGGAGAGTGTACTGATAATTGGAGCAGGTCCAATTGGACTTGGCGTTGCAAGATTTGCAAAACTGCAAGGGGCGAAAACAATCATGATGGATATCAGTAAAGAGCGCTTAGCTTTCTCTAGGGAATGGACCGGTTGTGATCGAGTATTAGAAGCTGCAAACGATGTTGATCTTGTTAAAGAACTTATGAACATTAATGATGGTTACTTGCCTACAATTGTTATGGATGCTACTGGAAACAAGCAATCAATGATGAATGCATTCAATTATGTCTCGCACGGCGGCAAGCTTATATATGTGGGCCTTGTAAAGGATCATATTTCATTTAATGACCCTGATTTTCACGCCAAAGAATTAACTCTAATGGGAAGCAGAAATGCAACGCTTGATGATTTCAATTATGTTATTGATAGCATTACTCAAGGTAATGTTGATATTGACTCCTACATCACTACAAAAATTTCATTTAAAAATGTACCAGACTATTTCCAAGCCAAATTGTACAATACGAATAAAGTATTAATTGAAATTGATTAAGCCAATGTCCTTACGGAGATTGGGGTTCATAAACAATTCAATAATCAAAAAAACTAGGGTCCAAGCATCCCTAGTTTTTTGGTGGGACAGAGGGACAGGTCCCTCGTCCCAAAAGGAAGAATATGGTGGGTCACGGGACCTGTCCCCGTGACCCAAAACAATAGACTTGAACCAAGCCCTGCGTACCAACCCCGCGACCCAGCCCACAGCGCCCAAACTGAGGATACCCACCACGACCCACAGTACCCAGCCAGTGGGACAACAGATTTTCTCCCACCTATTGATGTAAAAATATACGCTCTGTTGGCAGTTTGATTTCAACGAGTGTATTTCCTTCTTTACTATCAAAATCCATTTGACCTTGGAATTCGCTAGTGATAATTCCTTGGATGATGGATAATCCTAAGGAACTTGACTTAGATATGTCAAAATTCTCTGGAAAACCACGACCATTGTCTTCTACGGATAAATAGATTGTGTTTTCAAGCCTTTTGCATTTTATCACAATATTTCCGATATCATTATCAGCAAAAGCATGCTTAAAGCAGTTAATGACTAGTTCGTTAATGACAAGTGCAATCGATGTAGCCTTGTTATAAGGAATGAAAATATCATCAAGGTCTAGTTCAATTGTTACTTTCGGATTGTTATTGATAATGCTAATGATTGACTCGATAATGAGTTTCACGTTAATGATACTTCTGCCTAGTTTATCCTTTGAAAGGAGGTTATGGACAGAGGCAATACTTTTGATGCGTAAAATGATGCTATCAAGTATTTCATCAACAGATTGCTCTGGGTTGTTTTGCACAAACATTTTCTGCAATGAAATAAGTCCAACGATGGATTGAAGATTGTTCTTGATTCGATGGTGGCTTTCTTGGAGAAGAGCCGATCTTCCCATTAATCTTGTATCCTCAATTGCAATTGCCGCATGCCGAGCTAGCGCTGATAAAAATTTCGTCTCCTCTTTTGAATGAGCATACAGATTTTCATATGAAACCTGAATAATTCCTGTTACCTGGGAACGAATCAATACAGGGATACAGATAATCGTTTTCACATTTTCAACTTTTACAAACAAAGAGGGAAATACGGTATCATTTTTATTTGCGTAATAGATATCGTTTCCCTTCGCGATTCTTAAAATGGCCTCATTCGTTAATTGAGCGCTTACTGTTTGTTTGTTTTTATATTCAAAATCATCAATAATACTCCATGTGAACTCATCGATTAATTTAATCGAACTACTGTCAGCGTTCATCACTCTTGTAACTTCTTTCGCTAAAAGTAACAAAACATCTTTCAACTCATATTCAGACGTCAAGAATTCAGCTGCCTTAAAGACAGCGTCAAGAACTGTTTGCGTTTCTTCGTCTTTATACTCATCATTATCGTTAAAATTGTAATTCTCAATTTTCTTAAGTAATTTTTGAGGGTCAGCTTTTGCTTCATCAGCTGTCATTTCAGCAGTAAGATTCCCATTGGAAATGATTGTGATTCGATCTGCAAGTTTTAAAGCGTCCTCCCATTGTTTGGTTATATAGAGGATGCTACCGCCAGTATCTTTAAATTGTTTCATGATGTTATATAATTTTGAAGCATTTATATCAGAAAGTCCTTCCATTGGTTCTTGAAGTATGATAACTTCAGGGCTTTGCATAAAGCCTCTTGCAATATAAACGATTCTTCTTTCTTCATCTGTGAGATTTTTTACCTTCCTTTTATAATCAAATTGAAAATCAAGCTGAGTTAAAACTTTTTCTGCATTTTTATTCACCTTTTTCCAATCTACAAAAGGGGAAAATCTCCGTGTTGGTATAGATAGCAAATTGAGATTTTCAGCGATAGAAAAGTTATTTATCAACAAAGGTTTTTGTTGTAAAATTTCAATTCTATTTTTAACATGCTTACGATTCTTTAACACTTTGTTCTTGAATTTAACTTCACCTATCGAACTAGGGTTCTCAAATAAATCTTTTAATGCCTGTATGAATACCTTTTGTTCAGAGCTATTCTTTATAATAAATGCATGTATTTCAGAATATTTCAGATTAAAGTTAAGATTATTGATATCTCCATCTGGACTTGTAAACGTAATATTAGTACACTCCAACATAAACTCATTCAAGCGAATACCCCCAATCGAAAGAAAACTTGTGATTTTTATATAAACGAAGTTAATGTTATTTCAAAATAGTTCGACTGCCTCTCTAAGATGATAAATCATTTTCAAGATAACGACAAATCAGACTATCAACTTCAACTAGTAATCTTACGAATTTTTATAATATCAGACAAATTTTGACTGTTTTCGCTTTCATTTTAAGATAAACTTCTATATAATTTAGGTAGAAGAAATGGACCTTTTAATTAGATGTCTTCTTTGAAGATGTAACAATAAATAGGGTGGTGATTACCATGTCTCAGTCCTTACGAATTTTAATTGCCGAGGATGAATTTCTAGTATTAATGGCTACGAAATCCTATGTAGAAAGGCTTGGCCATGAAGTGGTTGGCGTTGCTACAGATGGAGAAAATGCAGTTGAACTTGCATTGAAAAAAAAGCCTGATCTCGTCATTATGGACATTAACATGCCTAACCTGGATGGAATTGACGCCATTAGGAAGATTAATGAAACCCTTTTTATTCCGAGTATCATTGTAAGCGGTTATCATGATGAACAATTAATTAATAGAGCAACTGAAGAGGGTGTACTCTATTATTTACTAAAACCTATTGATATAGAAGAACTAAAAATTGCGATCAATATTAGCCAGGCCAAATTCGAGGAGTTTAAGAAATTACAGGATGAGTTACAAAGTACGAAAAATGCATTAGAAGCACGAAAACACATTGAAAAAGCAAAAGGGATTATCATGGACCGGATGAACTTGAAGGAACCAGAAGCGATGAAACGATTACAGAAAATGAGTCGGGATAAGAATAAAAAGTTAGTTACGATTGCCAAAGAGCTTATTGAAGCAGATTCCTTATTTCGTTCAAATGGGTAAAATTGTTAGTTTAAAATATTACTTGACTATTAGATATCGTCACAATATACTATAAATATAATTACAAAGACATTACAAAAGTATAAATTAATTGATAACTATACTCATGTGTGGTATAGCGAATTACAACCGTTTTCAATAAACTTAATATAATGTAAATTTTATACTTATGGCTGGTGTAAAATTTATGATGGCTATGGGTGCCTTATATACGTAATCTTTTATTCTCTCTTTTTGTAGAGTGTAAAAAGTATTGCGTGTTTAAGGCACCCTTTTGTTTTTTTACAAATAATGCAAACGTGTTCAATCTATTGAAAGGGGTGATGTGTCAAGAACTAGCCGATTCAACCAAGTGGTTGTGATGGGGATGAAATAAAGATGGTAAATCGTTACTTGATCTCTGGTGTATGACTAGTTAACTAGATTGACTTTAGAAAGATGTAACCGCTTTATCTTCATTCTGTTTACAATATAATTTTTAATGAATTTCTACTAAAAAATAGGGGGAACTAACCAATGAAACATCTGAAAAAGTTCGTTGTACTTTCACTCGTTTTACTTCTATTCATCGCAGCGGGTTGCTCAAGTCAAGGCAGCGCTGGTGGCGAAGGTGATGGAGGCGGAGAAGCAAAAAAAGGAGATATTAAAATCGGTATGTCCTTCCAGGAAATGAACAATCCTTACTTCATTTCAATGAAAGAAGCATTTGAAGACGCAGCTAAACAGATTGGTGCGGAAACATTTATTGCTGACGCTCAACATGACGTAACAAAGCAAATCAATGATATTGATGACATGATCCAAAAGGATATTGATATTTTATTAATCAACCCAACTGACAGTGACGGTGTTGAAGGTGCAGTAGAAGCTGCGAAAAAAGCAGGAATTATTGTTGTTGCTATTGATGCTCAAGCTAAAGGTCCTATCGACTCTTTCGTAGGTTCAAGAAACTATGATGCTGGGTATTTAGCTGGTAAGCAAATGGTAGAAGATTTAGGTGGAAAAGGTAAAGTTGCAATTCTTGATGGTATTCCAGTTGTACCTATCCTAGAGCGTGTACGTGGTTTCGAAGATGCTGTTAAAGAGGCTCCAGGAATTGAAATTGTTGACAAACAAAATGGTAAACAAGATAGAGCAGAAGCAATGAAGGTTACAGAAAACATGCTACAAGCAAATAAAGATCTAAATGCAATCTTCAGTGTTAACGATGAAGGTGCATTAGGTACTCTAGGTGCAATTGAGGCATCTGGTAAAGATGTATCAATTTATAGTGTTGACGGACACCCAGAAGCAATTGAAGCAATCACAGCAGGCGGACCATTCAAGGCAACTACTGCTCAATTCCCACGTGACCAAGTAAGAATTGGTCTTGGTATGGCATTAGCTAAACTGTGGGGTGCAGAGGTAGTACCTACTGAAGTTCCAATTGATGTACAATTACAAACAAAAGAAAACGCAGCAGACTTTAGCTGGTAATCAACAAAATATGGCGCTTTTGCAAATTTGCATAGCGCCTCTCCTAAATATGGGTGAGAAGGAAGGTGATTGCTATGGAAAACATTCTAGAGATTGAGAATATAACGAAGGAATTTCCTGGGGTAAAAGCTTTAAATGGAGTTAGTTTTAACATCAGACGTGGTGAAGTTCATGCATTAGTTGGTGAAAATGGTGCAGGAAAATCAACATTAATGAAGATTCTATCTGGCGTTTATACACCTACTGCAGGAACAATTCGTTTAGATGGAAATGAAGTATCTTTCAAAGATCCAAAGCAAGCACAACAGTTAGGAGTTAGTATTATTCACCAAGAATTCAGTTTAATTCCTTATTTAAGTGGTGTGGATAATATTTTCTTAGGTCGTGAAAAAAGGCAAGCAAATGGGTTATTAAACAGAAAACAAATGCGTAAGGAAGCAAGGGAAGTATTACAAAGACTCGATGCAGATATTGATATCAATAAACCTGTTGCACATTTAAGTGTGGCAAATCAACAATTTATCGAAATTGCAAAAGCAATTGCAATTGATACGAAGGTTTTAATCTTTGACGAACCAACCGCTAGTTTAACAGGAAAAGAAATTGATAAGTTATTTGAATTAATCGCTAAATTGAAAGCTGATGGTGTAACCATTATATATATATCGCACCACTTAGAGGAAATTCTAAAAATGTGCGACCGCTTTACCTGTTTACGGGATGGTGAGTTTGTAGGAACCCGTGAAGTGAAGGATTCAACCAAACAAGACATTGTCAAGATGATGGTAGGTCGTGAGATTGTCAATGCGTTTCCTGATAAACCAGTGAAAACAGGAAATGAGGAAGTATTTTTAGAAGTTAAGAAAATGCAAAATAAAATGATTCATGATATTCGATTCAACCTGAAAAAGGGAGAAATCATTGGAATCGCAGGTCTTGTTGGTTCAGGACGAACAGAAGTTGTAAGAGCACTTATTGGCGCTGATGATGCACAAGAAAAAGATGTGTATATCAACGGTCAAAAAGTGTCAATCAAGAATCCAACAGATGCACTAGCACATGGCATCGCATTAATTCCAGAGAGTCGAAAAACGCAAGGTCTCGTACTTAGCCAATCTATTAAAAACAATATTAGTATTCCAATTTTAAGAGATTTGACCAACTTCGTACGAATTATTAATAAGAAGAAAGAAAACGAAATTGTGGAGCAATCCATTCAGGACTTATTGATCAAGACACCTAGCAGCTCACAGTTAGTGAAAAACCTGAGTGGGGGAAATCAACAAAAGGTTGTTTTAGCAAAATGGCTGAATACCGATTGTAAAGTATTAATCTTCGATGAACCTACCCGTGGAATCGATATTGGGGCTAAGGAAGAAATCTACAAACTAATGAGAAAATTAGCAGATGAAGGACTATCTATCATTATGATTTCCTCAGAATTACCTGAGATTTTAGGGATGAGTGACCGAGTTCTTGTTATGCATAAGGGGAAAATAAAGGGAGAACTTCCTGGAAGTGAAGCAACTTCAGAAAAAGTAATGTATTACGCAACGGGTGGTGCTGAAGGATGAGTGAATTAGATTACAAGAAAAAAGGGTTTAGTGCTAAGGAAATATTTAAGTACCCAGAGATGCTAACGCTGATTGGATTTTTAGTGTTATGTATATTCTTTTCCATTGCAGCAGACAGTTTTTTAACGGCAGATAATGTTTCAAATATAGTCCGACAAGTTTCAATAAACGGGATCCTTGCTGTCGGGATGACATTTGTTATCTTAACAGGCGGTATTGATTTATCCGTTGGATCTGTAATGGCACTTACGGGGACCATTATTGCAGGTATGATGATTAATACTGGATTACCTCCAATTGTAGCCGTATTAATTGGGATTGTTTTAGGTGCTGCACTAGGTTATATCAATGGTTTGTTTACAGCATATGCAAAAATACCAGCAATTATCGTTACATTAGCAATGATGGAGGCGGCTCGCGGTTTAGCCCTTCTATACACAGGTGGATACCCACTTTCAGGTCTACCGTCGTCATATGCGTTTATCGGTAGAGGCTATCTATTTGGAGTTATTCCAATGCCTGCAGTTATTATGATTCTCGTTTTTATCGCAGCTTATATTATCTTGAACCATTTACCAATTGGTCGTTATATCTATGCACTAGGTGGTAATGAGGAAGCAGTAAGATTATCTGGGGTAAAAGTAAAACGTATCAAAACGTTTGTCTATCTATTCAGTGGTGTGACAGCTGCTATTAGTGGAATGATCATGACTTCAAGACTTTCTTCCGGACAACCAATGGCTGGGGAAGGCTATGAGTTAGACGCCATCGCAGCAGTTGTATTAGGTGGAACAAGCATCGCGGGTGGCCGTGGACATATTTTTGGAACATTACTAGGTGCTCTATTATTAGGTGTTTTAAGTAATGGTTTAAACCTAATGGGTGTATCTCCATATGTACAACGTGTACTTAAAGGTGTGATTATCGTTGGTGCTATCTACTATAGTAGTACTCGTCAAAAAGACTAATATACTAGAATAACATGCATTGACGTTAACAATATGTAAGTTTTTATTATTCTATTAAAATTCTAAACATACAGGGAGATGTAGAACAATGTCAGTATTACCAGAAACAATGAAAGCTGTAGTAGCACATGGTCCAGAGGATTATCGAGTTGAGGAAGTTGCAGTTCCAAAGGCTGGACCAGGGGAAGTTATCATCAAAGTTGAAGCTTGTGGTATTTGTGGTAGTGACTTAAAGGCATATCATGGTTCTGCAATGTATTGGGGTGGAGAAGACCCTTGGATGAAAGCACCAGTTATTCCAGGACATGAATTCTATGGAATTGTTGCTGAATTAGGAGTAGGTGCTGCAGAAAAACACGGACTGGCGGTTGGCGATCGCGTAACAACTGACCAAATTAATCCATGTGGAAAATGTAAGTTCTGTAAAACAGGTAAGTACTGGATGTGTGATGTTCACAACATTTATGGCTTCCAAAAAGACATTGCTGAAGGAGCATGGGCTGAATATATGAAATTCAGCGACACAGCAACTATTTATAAAATTACTGATGGAGTTACTCCTGAAGAAGCTGCATTAGTTGAGCCAATGGCTTGTGCCGTTCATACAATTCAAAGAGCAACAATCGAGTTTGAAGATGTAGTTGTACTAGCAGGTGCTGGAACTCTTGGTTTATGTATGCTTCAACTCATTAAATTAAAAACGCCTAAGAAATTAATCGTACTTGATGGTAATGAAAACCGCCTAGCTGTTGCGAAAAAATTAGGTGCTGACCTTGTCATTAATCCATTAAAAGAGGATGCAATTAAAATCGTTAAAGATTTAACAGACGGTTATGGTTGTGATGTATATATTGAAGCAACTGGTCATCCAAGCGGTGTTACACAAGGCCTAGAAATGGTTAGAAGACTTGGAAGATTTATTGAGTTTAGCGTATTTGGTTCAGAAGTAACGACTGACTGGAGCGTTATCGGGGACAGAAAAGAATTGGATATTAGAGGGTCACACTTAGGACCATACACATACCCAATTGCAATCGACCTATTCGAACGTGGCTTATTAACAGCTGAAGGAATTGTAACACATAGCTACAAAGTAGAAGACTTTGTTGAAGCTATGGATATGGCACATAATCCAGAAGCGATTAAAGTATTATTAAAACCTTAATCAGGGTGTAAAGATTAGATAAATGAGAGATTGTTGATGTGGGTAAGGGCGGTGACTTCAGCGGAATAAAACGTGTCAGAGTAGGCTATACAAAGCTAAACAACACGCAAGATTCGCTAAAAGGAGTCCGCCCTTTTCTTTAAGGGTAAATCAGAAAAAATAAGGCTCGGCTTTTGCCGAGTTTTCTTTATAGAACGGAGTGGTAATTGTGTTAGAAGAATTAAAGCAGAAAGTATTAGAAGCGAATCTAGAGCTGCCAAAAAGGAACTTAGTCATATTCACTTGGGGCAATGTAAGTGGCATTGACCGCGAAAAGGGCCTTGTTGTTATTAAACCAAGTGGAGTAGCTTATGAGGATTTGAAAGCTGAAGATTTACCGGTACTCGACTTGGAAGGAAACATCATTGAAGGTAAACTCAATCCATCGTCAGACACTGCAACACACTTAGTCTTATACAAGGCATTTCCAGAAATAGGAGGGGTGGTACATACCCACTCACCATGGTGTACAAAATGGGCGCAATCAGGAAGAGCGATTCCTGCATATGGAACAACACATGCTGATTACTTTTATGGAGACATTCCTTGTACTCGACACATGACTCCGTTTGAAATTGACAATGATTATGAGCAAAATACTGGTGAAGTAATTGTAGAAACATTTAAAGATATCGATCCATCTTCTATTCCAGGTGTGATTGTGAATAACCACGGTCCTTTTAACTGGGGGAAAGATCCAATGAAAGCTGTAGAAAATGCAGTTGTCATGGAGGAAGTTGCAAAATTTGCTTACTATACTCAAAGTCTATCACCAGAATTAGAATCAATTGACCAACACTTACTAGATAAACACTTTCTACGAAAACATGGCAAAAACGCATATTACGGTCAACAAAAGAAGGTAAATAGCTAAATGGGACAGAGGGACAGGTCCCTTGTCCCAGGAAAAATATGGTGGGACAGGGGACCTGTCCCCTTGTCCCGCGCCAACTACTAGAGGGGGTCGTAACGTGAAGGCGAATATAGAAGATATTAAGAAGGCAATTATAAATGGAGACACTTCTCTTGGGATCGAGTTAGGATCGACACGAATCAAAGCGGTTCTAATTGATAGACATTTTGAAACAATTGCAACCGGAGGTTATGATTGGGAAAACCGTCTAGAAAACGGTTTTTGGACATACGACCTAGAGGAAATAAAGACTGGTCTACAAGCAGCTTACCGTGAAATGAAAAGTGAAGTAGAACGTAAATTTGGAATCACGATTCAAACAATTGGATCTATTGGATTTTCTGCCATGATGCACGGATATATGGCGTTTGACAAGGCGGGGGAGCTACTCGTTCCTTTTCGGACGTGGCGGAATACAAATGCTGGTCGAGCAGCAAAAGAATTAACAGATCTTTTTCAATATAATATTCCAGAAAGATGGAGTATCGCTCATCTATACCAAGCGATTTTAAATGAAGAGGAACATGTTCCACAACTTGAGTACATTACAACATTATCTGGTTACATTCATTGGTTACTAACTGGCAACAAAGCCATTGGAATTGGGGATGCTTCTGGTATGTTCCCAATTAATGACTCAACAAAAAATTATAATGAAGTAATGGTAAAACAGTTTGATGAACTTGTTGCGGCGAAAAATTATCCTTGGAAGCTTAGAGACATTCTTCCTCCAGTATATATCTCTGGTGAATATGCAGGGAAATTAACAGATGTTGGGGTCGGAATTCTAGATCCATCACAAGATTTACAACCTGGTATTCCTATTTGTCCACCAGAAGGTGATGCAGGAACGGGGATGGTTGCGACAAATAGCGTAAGGAAACGTACAGGAAATGTCTCAGTCGGAACTTCTGTTTTTGCCATGATTGTACTAGAAAAAGAACTTTCAAAAGTATATCCGGAAATTGACATGGTTACGACGCCGAACGGAAGTCCTGTAGCAATGGTTCATGCGAATAACTGTTCAAGTGATATTAACGCCTGGATTGGATTGTTCCGTGAATTCTCGGAAGCGATGGGGTATAAAGTGGATACCAATCAGTTATTCAGTGTCATGTTCAACAAAGCTTTAGAAGCGGACCCAGATGGTGGCGGATTGCTAAGCTATGGTTATTTTTCAGGCGAATTTATCACCGGATTAGAACACGGAAGACCATTGTTTGTACGTTCACCTGAGAGTAACTTCAATCTAGCAAACTTCATGCGGACTCATCTATTTTCAGCGTTTGGTGCATTAAAAATTGGAATGGATATTCTGACTAAGCAAGAAAATGTTGCAATAGATAGCATTCTAGCCCATGGTGGATTATTTAAAACACCAGTAGTGGGACAAAGAATGATGGCAGCCGCAATGAATACACCTGTTTCTGTCATGGCAACAGCTGGAGAAGGCGGTGCGTGGGGAATGGCCATTCTTGCTTCTTATATGTTGAATGAAAACAAGAATGAAAGTTTAGAAGACTTCCTCGACAGAACAGTCTTTAACGATGTGGTTGGGGACGAAATTGATCCTGATTCTGAAGACGTAAAAGGGTTTGAAGTATTTATTGAGCGCTATAAAAAAGGCATAGAAATTGAGAAGGCAGCCGTGGATCATTTGCTAATAATAAAAGACGAGAAAACGGTAGTAAGTTAGTGGGACAGAGGGACAGGTCCCTCGTCCCAGAAGGAGAAATATGGTGGGACACGGGACCTGTCCCCGTGACCCACTTTTTATTTCGGATTAATTGGTGTTTGAATTTGTGCGTGTGCTTCAATTACTTCCGCAGCATCAAATAATGTGTCTTCACGGAAACGTCTTCCGAGAAGCTGAACGCCTACTGGGAGACCATCGGCAACAGAAGTTGGAACAGAAATGGCCGGGAATCCGAGTACTGGAATGGCCATCATGGACCATTGTGCATCCATAACACGTCTCATGCTTTCCACGCTTTTGATATCCTCGTCCTGTTCGAATGCTTGTTCAGCAGAGACTGGCATGAGCAATAGTGGATACTTTTGTAAAAATTCCTGTAGCTGAACAATTAGCGTTCCACGACGTGCGTAGCCCTTAATATAATCGGTTAGTCCAGGGTTTTCTCCCCACCACTCCTTTGCATTAGAGAAATAATTAAATGCAGCCTTTTTCATTCCTTCGTCTCCATACTGATCCACAAGTGATATATTTGTTCTAAAATCCTCTAACACTAATAAATACCATAGTCTATAGGCTTCGGCGAATAGAGGAAGACTGACTTCTTCAACCACATATCCCGCTTCCGTTAACTGATCTGCAGCCTCATTCAAAGCCTGATTAACGGCTGAAGATGGAGTGGCAACACCGACATCACGTAAAAGCCCAACACGAATTGGCTTTTGAAGGGGCTCACCAAGTAAAGGGACTGAAGCATGAAGTGGGTCACGTGGGTCAAATTCACTCATGCTTTGTAAGGCAAGGCGAAGGTCCGCAACGTTTCGTGCAAGCGGTCCATCAGTTGACATCAGTTGTCCTGAAAGCGATTGATCCCCATTCGGAGGTCCAAACCAGCCCGGAACTCTCCCCATCGTTGGCCGTATTCCTGTGATTCCACAAGCATAAGCCGGATGACGAACTGAACCACCAATATCATTACCATGTCCGATTGGCATCATCCCAGATGATACAGCAGAAGCAGCCCCTCCACTAGACCCACCAGGCGTACGTGTTTTATCCCAAGGGTTCAGGGTTCTTCCGTGCAAATCATTATTTGTAAACCAGCGGAAACTAAAGGCTGGCGTATTACTGCGGCCAACAATGACAGCTCCTGATTTGCGTAAATTTGCCACTGGGGGACTGTCTTTTTCAGCAAGATTATCTTTAAAAGCCACAACACCATCTGTTGTTACATGCCCAGCTTGATCAACATTTACTTTTGTAGAAACAGGCACACCATGTAGAGCTCCAAGAGGCTCTCCTTTTTTTACAGCTAAATCTGCCTGATCGGCTGCAGCAAGTGCCTCTTCTGCATGTACTTCAACTAGTGCATTAAGCACCGGATTTACTTCCTCGATTCTGTCCAAGCAGCTCTCAACAGCCTCACGAGAAGATATGAGTCTTGTTCGAATTCCATGAGCCAAATCTGTTGCCGACCAACGCCATAATTCACCCTTTCCCTGATTATGTAATACCTGAGATGCACGAGATTGTACTGAAGATTGTTCCAAACCTCATCGCCACCTATCGAATTATTTTAAATATTACAAATCAATTATATGCTATTGGTTACCTAAGTAAAACAAAAAGATGGGACAGGTTTGGTCACAGTGACGCCCCGAAGTTTGTCGAATGGGACGGAGGGACAGGTCCCTCGTCCCAAAAGGAAATAAATGGTGGGACACGGGACCTGTCCCCGTGACCCAATGGTGAGAAAAGGAGCCCTGTGCCCACAGGTGAGAAAAGGAACCCGTGACCCAATGGTTGCCAAGGAGTCTTGTGACCCAATAGTTAGACAAGGAACCCCCGCGACTAACCGGTTTAAACGTACGAACTGGCTTCTAAATTTCGGGAGTCCTGCCAGACGTTGAGGACGCCGTCTGTCATTCGGTATACTTTGTCGCAGTAGGATATAAGCCTCGTGTCATGGGTGACGACGATGGTTGTTGTGTTTTTTTGTTTGGTTACTTTTTTTAGTAGTTCCATAACTTCATAGGCTCGATCCGAATCCAGGGAGGCAGTTGGCTCATCCGCTAGGATAATGGATGGGTTGCTGTAAAGTGCCTTTGCAATCGCCACGCGCTGTCGTTCCCCGCCTGATAAGTCGGATGGGTACTTCTTAAGTAGGTCTCGGATGCCCAGTTGTTCGTATAGTTGAGTAGATTCGCTACCAGTCATATTCCCTTTTTTCACTTTGTCCAATAACTTCATCTGATTAGCAACAGTGAGGAAAGGAACGAGATTTGAAGCTTGTAAGACAAATCCGATTTCGTTCAGTCGAATCACAGAGCGTGCTTTTTCATTCAGAGTCGTGATGTTTTGTCCGTTGATGATGACATCGCCTGAGGTTGGCGATAACAATCCCCCAACAATTGTGAGAAAGGTACTTTTTCCTGACCCCGAAGGACCAATGATAGCAATTAATTCCCCTCGTTTTGCAGAAAAATTCGTTTCCTTCAGGGCATCTACTTTCGTACGACCGCTGCCAAAACTTTTGGTTACTTGATTTAATTCCAACACTGTCATATTTTATCCTCCTATCGCTTTCAGCGGGTCAATTCGAACAATTGTCATAACCGAGAAGACGGCTCCAGCAGTGGCAACCACCATTAAAATAATTCCATAAAAGGTCATCTCAATTAAATCAAACGATACTGGAACGGCTGATGGTAAAAAGGCTCCTGAAATGAGTGTAAGAGCAAAGCCTACTGCAGTTCCTAGGAAGGCTAAAATGACAGTTTGTGCCACAACGGACTTTGATAAATACAAGCTTGATATGCCTTGAGCCTTCATGACCCCGAACATGTTGATTTTTTGTACAGTTAACACATATAAGAAAATAGCTACGATAATGGATGAAATTCCAAATAGAAAATAAATCATGAAATTTAACGTAAGTTTTTGTTCCGTATAACCAGGTAAACTTTCGATAAAAGTCTCCATTTCAATTGCATCGAGTTCCGCATTTTTAGTAATGGTTGAAGCCGCGTCATCGCGAACGACAATGCCATTAATTTGATCCCCATTTTGCTCGGCTGCTTCGCCAAATTTGACTCCATGGAAGGTTTCGAGACTGCCATACAGGACGGGTGCTGCATTAAATCTCGCTTGCTCGGTGAATCCCACAATCGTTAACTGCTCCTCACTAGAAGAAAGGGTTAATGTATCTCCTAATTTGAATCCCTCCTCTTTCAGTGATTCGTCCGCAATCACCTCATTTGCTTTTTCAAAAACCTTTCCTTCCGCAATCGTCGGCATTAGGAATTCTTCTTTTTTAATCCCAAAGAGAGAAATGTTCTGTTTGTTGTCGCCGTTATTGGCAATCGCGTTCAGCTGTCCGATGACTGCCGTTACGTTTGCATTCAATTCACTTTGTTCATCAATCGACATGGTAGATTGATATAAACTTTTATCCGATTCTTTCGTAAGAACAATCGCTGTTGCCTCCCACTTGTCGACTGCTTCTCGATTCAGACTCGCAAGACCCGTTGCAAGTCCAGAGAGAAAGAAGACGAGATAGGAAACGAGCATTAATATGCCAGTAATCAGGGTGAAGCGAAGTTTATTTTTCTTAATTTCCTGCCACGCTAAAAACACCTGGTCACTCCCTTTCAATGGTTTTGTTTTATACTTTTATATTATTATGTACCGGTGTTATTAAAGTTGTCAAATGTTTGTATAATAATAAAATAATAATATTATACAAATGGTGTTGTACAATGTATTTCGTGCTAATGTTGTACAAGTAACGTGTATTCGTTATACTTATGTTGTTATGAAGTATCCGGACTAGTAGTAAGGGGATGTAAGGAATGAGTCAATCTGAGGAAATCGGGACATTTACAATTCAACAAGTAGCAGATATGACGGGGCTATCCAAACAAGTGATTCGAAAATGGGAAGAACGGTATAAGGTTATACAACCGGAGCGATTGGAAAACGGGTATCGAATTTATACGCAACGTGATATCAAAACGCTATTAAAAATAAAATCACTTTCAGAACAGGGACACTCCATTAAACAGGCCTCTTTTCTTGTAAAAGAGGTAGCAGAAGAGCCGGAAGTATTGACTGAGAATGCGAATACTCCAAATTACGAGCAGTGGAATGAATATCTTTTTCAACTACTAGAAAAAGGAAGACATTGTGATGAGATTGAGTTGAATTTCATCTTAAAACAAGCCTATCATCATGTGGGGCTTGAACGTTTTTTAACAGATATCGTAGTCCCTTTTTTAAAAGAAGTAGGTAGAAAATGGGAGATGCGGGAATGGGACGAATATCAGGAATCCGTTTCGAGTTTAGTCGTAAGGGATTTCTTAGTCCAAATCCGACGAAATTATCAATATCGGGAGAATGCTCCATTCGTTCTCGGGGCATGTCTGCCAAATGAACAACATGAAGTTCCGCTGCATCTCGTGCTCCTGCGATTTATGGTGAAAGGCTGGAAAACCCAGCTGATCGGTGCTTCTCCTGCTCCAGGGGCAATTGAATCATTGGTGCGTAAATTAAAACCCAATGTGGTAATTCTATCCGCTACAACAACGATTCCATTTGAAACAGACGCGCAAATGTTGAGGAAACTAGATCAATTTGCAGCGACACAAAAGGACATCCAATTTTACCTTGGTGGCCAAGGCGTAGAGGCCAAAACCCTCGACTACCAACCACAGGCCATCCAAATCACAAATTCCATTGAGGACATCCTGAGATAGCATGGTGGGACAGAGGGACAGGTCCCTCGTCCCAGGAAAAAAATGGTGGGACATGGGACATGTCCCCGTGACCCACGCCGACTCGGACCGACCAACAACCAGCCTGAGCCCCTCGACCACTAAAGCCCACGCTACACCCGCCCAAACTCCATCCCATCTCTCTCTAAAATAATGAGAATTTTTGGAAGAGTTACGCTATAATAGGCATATATTGAAATTGAATCTAGTAACCACTCTTTTTATGAAAGGGGTTTCATAGTTGAAAAAGTTGCTTTTTGTGTATTTGTTACTCATTGGTTTGTTTGTTCTTTATATATATAACTATCAAGCGGAGAGTTCGACGAAACGTGCATGGAATGAGAATGAACTGGTCGGGGATGTGGATGAAACGTATGTAATGGTCACATTTATGGTAGGAATTGATTACTGGAAGCGAGCGTTAAAAGGTTTTGAAGATGCGGCAGAAGCGTTAAATGTTTCGATTGAGTACCGGGGCTCGACGCAATATGATGTACACGAGGAAATGACGGTCCTTGAGCAGGTAATTGCTAAGAATCCAGCGGGGATTGCCATATCCACAATGGATCCAGAAGCTTTAAATCCTGTGATTGATAAAGCGGTGGAGGCTGGCATTCCAGTCGTCATGTTCGATGCAGATGCGCCAGAAAGCAAGGCGTATTCTTTTCTAGGAACGGATAATTATAAAGCAGGTGTAGAGGCTGCTCACAAAATGGCAGAGTTAGTAGATGAAAAGGGGCAAGTTGGCGTGATTACCCTCCCCAATCAGTTAAACCATCAGGAACGTACTAAAGGTTTTCAAGAAACGATTTTCAAGGAATATCCTGAAATGGAGGTTGTCTCTGTCAAAGATGGAAGAGGCGATCAAGTGATCTCAAAAGAGGTAGCTGAAACGATGATTGCTGAGAATCCGGATGTAGCAGGCATCTTCGTTACGGAAGCAAATGGAGGAGTTGGAGTTGGACAAACCATCATCTCCAATAATCTCAAAGACTCTATTAAAATCATTAGCTTTGATACAGATAAGGGAACCCTCGATATGATTAAGGACGATGTGATTTCTGCCACCATTGCACAGGGAACATGGGAAATGGGGTACTGGTCCTTGCAATTTTTATTTCACTTGCAGCATGGCATTCACGAACAAGACCGAAAAAATGCACCTTTACCTCGTTACGTGGATACAGGTGTGACGATCGTTACAAAGGAAAATGTGAATTCCTACTATCCACAATAAACCTCTAGGAATGGATTGGTTGAATTGAAGAATTTCATACAAATAAATAATTTACCAATTCGATATAAGCTGATTTCTCATTTTTTAATTATTAGTATTATCCCGATTATCTGTTTGGGTTTTTTAATTAATTGGACGGTTGAGCGTGTCGTGGAAGAGCAAGTCAATCAGAATACTTTACAGCTTATTAGTAAAGTGAATGAAACACTTGAATTCTACATAAACAACATGCAACGTGTTACCTACTTTATTTCCTATAATGAGCGAATTGAGGACTTTTTTCATCATAATGGTCAGCAGCCAGGTCAATATAAAACAAATCAATATGAGATTCAACGCTATCTTCGTAATTTTACAACGTTAATGCCTGAAGTAGCAGGGGTTTTAGTGGTGAATAGCGCAGGGGAGTATGTGAGTAATGAACTTTATGCTCCAGCTACAGAGAACTTAACGGAAGAGTCTTGGTATCAAGAGGCGGTAGAAAATAAGGGTATCTTTAAAATGATTGGTCAACCGAAGGATCGCCATCTTTCATCTTTGGTCAGCTATAAAAATGATGAAGTGGTGTCTGGTGTTCGTGCCGTCATAGACCCGATTTCACAGGAAGTAATCGGGGTTATTTTAATAGATTTAAAGGTTAGGACGGTTGCAGAAACGTTAGTTGATGTGCGGCTTGGAAAAACCGGCTATTTGACGGTGATTGATGAACAAAGTAGACCGATTTATCAACCAAAGGATCCTTTACTTGAAACGATCCCAAATGAATGGTTGGAGGGAAAAAGGTCAGGTACGTTTTCAAAGAAGATTGGTTCACAGAAAGTGCAGTTTATTTTTCAAGAATCACCATACTCGAACTGGACCACCATCGGCGTCTTTCCAACAGAGGAATCGATTCTCGAAATAAGGGAAATCCAGTTTTATTTAGTCGTTTTTGTTTTTATCATTCTCTTATTTGGGATTCCGGTATCGTACTTTTTATCCAATTCCATATCTAAACCAATTGGACAACTCATGAAATTTATGCGTAAAGCCGAAGGTGGGGAGTTTGGAGTTCGGTATACGGAAAAACGAGATGATGAAATTGGAATGCTTGGACGAAGTTTTAATAAAATGCTAAAACAAATTAATGAATTGCTGCGCTTAACGGAGAGGCATGAAAGGCAGAAACGGGAAGCAGAATTTAGAAGTTTACAAGCCAATATCAACCCTCATTTTCTTTATAATACGCTTGATACGATTCAATGGATGGCGCGAAAGCAAAAGGCGATTGAAATAGCGGAGGTCGTTGAGTCGTTAGCAAAATTGTTCCGAATTGGATTAAGTAAGGGAAGAGATCGGATACCGCTCGATAAGGAGATCGAGCATATCGAAAGTTACTTAAAGATTCAACAAACGAGATATCGTGAAAAATTACAGTATCAGATTGAAGTGGATGAAAGTGTCGCTTCGCTATACGTTCTCAAATTTATTCTACAACCACTTGTCGAAAATGCAATCTATCATGGAATAAAAGAGCGACGGGGGCCAGGTCAAATCATTGTTTCTGCTAAGCAAAATGACGGGCAATTGCACCTTGTGATCCAAGACAATGGTGCAGGAATGTCAGAATCACAGCTTCACGAAATTCGAGTAGCCCTGAAGGATGCAGTTAGAAGGACAGAAAATCAAAGTGAATCGAAGCATAAAAAGGGATATGGGATTTTGAACGTTCAAGCTCGAATCGTCCTTGCATTCGGTGAACAGTATGGGATTACGATTCAGAGTAGGGAAAAGGTTGGGACAACGCTCGAGCTGGTGTTACCTATTTTAGAAGAAGATATTGGATGGGAAGAGGAGCGGAAGCAACATGCATAAATGGAAGGTTTTAATTGCCGATGACGAATATATTATTCGTGATGGAATCCATTCTTCCATTCAGTGGGAGAAGTTCAGTATGGAGGTCATTGGGGAAGCAGAGGATGGTGAAGAAGCCGTTGAATTAGCGATTGAACACCAGATTGATATTTTACTAATTGATTTAAATATGCCAATTATGGATGGGCTTGAGGCAATGGAAGAGATTAAGGAGCAATTGCCAAACTGTAAAATGGTTGTCATCTCGGGATATGATGATTTCCGTTATGCACAAGCAGCCCTTCGGTTAAAGGTCGAAGATTATTTATTAAAACCAATCAATCCAGGAAAACTTGAAGCGTTAATCATGGACCTTAAACAAAAACTTGATCTGGAAATCAACCAGAAGAAATATATCAAACAAGCCGCCATCCAAATAAAACGGAATCATGCCCAGCTCAAGGAACGTTTTTTTCAGGATTGGATCGCAGGCCAGTTAGCGAATGAAGAGATTACGGAACAATTACAGTTTTTACACCTACCAGTTGTTCATCCGACTCAATATCTTGTGATTAAATGGCCCGATTATCATTTGAATCAAACGTTTATGCAAGAAAATGATCGGCAATTGTACTTATTTGCCATCGAAAATATCGTAAAAGAGATGATTGGTTCGGAAAAGGGTGTTATCTTTTGGGACCAATCTCATTTGCTAAATGTTTGCTTATGGGAGCCGATCAATCGGGAACTCCTCACCAAAATAGAAGAAGTCGTACAAACCTATTTTAATCTCACAATCTATTATCATATGGAAGATATCTTTATTCAGGATTTTGTTCATTTGTATAAGGTCTATGATCAATGCAAACGGCAGGTGGAACAGCAAATCAAAATGTCCCCAATTGTAAAACAGGCTCTAGCCTATATTCAACAGCATTATCAGGATTCTTCCCTCACGTTAGAACGGGTAGCGGAAGAGTTACATATTACGAGTGTCTATTTAAGTCGGATGATTAAGCATGAGCTTGGTATTTCCTATGTTGGTCTTTTAACCCAAATGCGAATTAATAAAGCCGTTGATTTATTGAAAACGACTGATTTATCGATACGAGATATAGCAGAAACCGTTGGTTATGACACTCAACATTACTTTAGCACCACTTTTAAAAAAGTAGTGGGAATATCACCAATGCAGTTTAAGAATGATGTAGAAAACGTGCACCTTTAATAGAGGTGCTTTTTTTAATGGGTAAATGACAAATATTTCGACTAGTTTAAAAATTTATAAAAAGTGTTTAATTTTATGTAAAGCCCTTTCATCCACAAAGATGATAATTTTATAGACAGTTAGATAATAAAAAGAATGAAAGGGGTTTCAATTATGAAGAAATTAGGTTTTTTAGCACTAATCGTTAGTTTGGTATTTGCGTTAGTTGCCTGTAGTGGAAATGACAAATCATCGGGTTCTGGGGGAGATTCAAAGGATACGTTAATTGGAGTCGCAATGCCGACAAAGTCATCACAGCGCTGGGTCGATGATGGAAATAATATGGTGAAGCAATTAGAAGAACTCGGTTATAAAACAGATTTGCAATATGCAGAAGATGATGTCGATAAGCAAATTGAACAAATTGAAAACATGATTGTAAAAGGTGCAAAGATCTTGGTTGTAGCTTCAATTGATGGTACGGCTTTAACCAATGTATTACAAAAAGCTGCTGATGAAGACATACAAGTCATCGCGTATGACCGATTAATTATGGAAACACCAAATGTAAGTTATTACGCAACATTTGATAATTTCCAAGTAGGTGTCTTACAGGCTTCCTATATTGAAGAAGCACTGAATCTTAAGGAAGAGGCTGGACCATTTAATATCGAATTATTTGGTGGTTCACCAGATGACAACAATGCATACTTCTTCTGGGACGGTGCGATGTCCGTTCTAAAACCATATATTGATAGCGGAAAATTGGTTGTTCAAAGTGATCAAACAGAATTTGAACAAGGAGCAACGATGCGCTGGGATGGAAACACCGCGAAATCACGTATGGAAAACATTTTGAGTAAAGCATACTCAGGTGGGGAAAAGGTTGACGCTGTTTTATCACCATATGATGGAATTAGCCGTGGGGTTATTCAAGCGTTAAAAGGGGTAGGATACGGTTCTGCTGACCTTCCACTTCCGGTTGTAACTGGACAAGATGCTGAGTCTGCCTCTGTAAAATCGATTATTGCGGGTGAACAAACACAAACGGTATTCAAAGATACACGTGATCTTGCTGCTGTAGTGGTAAAAATGATTAAATCGATTGAAGCCGGTGAAGAAGCAGAGGTAAATGATACAGAAACCTATGACAATGGTCAAAAAGTTGTTCCTTCTTACTTAGTTGAACCTGTATCAGTCGATATTAACAACTACAAAGAATTGCTAATTGATAGTGGATATTACAGTGAAGATGATGTGAAATAAGTACCCCCCGATTTAGTGGTGATTTTTGTGTCACCACTAAATTACTTCATTCCGGATTTTAACGAGGTGGTGAGGATATGTCTGAGTATATTTTAGAAATGCGTAACATCACAAAAACATTTCCAGGTGTTAAAGCACTAGACAATGTGAATTTAAAGGTGAAAAAGGGTGAAATACATGCACTAGTGGGGGAGAATGGTGCTGGAAAATCAACGTTGATGAAAGTATTAAGTGGTGTTTACCCAAGTGGAACCTATGAAGGCAGCATCTACTTTGAAGGGGAAGAATGTCATTTTAAAGATATTAAACAAAGTGAACAGATTGGGATTGTTATCATTCATCAAGAGTTGGCATTGAGCCCATTCTTATCAATTGCAGAAAATATTTTTTTAGGGAACGAAAGGCAATCCAAGAAGATTATCAACTGGCAGGAAACCTTTTCTGAGGCAAAAAAGCTGTTAGAACGGGTTGGGTTAAAGGAATCACCAAACACGGCTGTTATGGATATCGGGGTTGGGAAACAACAACTCGTTGAAATTGCCAAAGCACTTTCCAAAAATGTAAAACTCTTAATCTTAGACGAACCAACGGCTGCCCTGAATGAAACAGATAGCGAAAACCTTTTAAAGCTTTTACTCGAACTAAAAAAACAAGGAATTACCTCCATTTTGATTTCTCATAAATTAAATGAAGTATCTAGTATTTCAGATAACATTACGATTTTACGAGATGGACAAACAATTGAGACGTTTGAAGCAAAGGGTGAAAAGGCATCTGAGGATCGAATTATTAAAGGGATGGTAGGTCGTGAGTTGACGAGCCGTTATCCTGAACGAATCCCGAACATTGGTGACGTAATTTTTGAAGTAGAAAATTGGAATGTCTATCATCCGTTACAGCGTGAACGGAAAGTGATAGACAATGTGAACTTTCATATTCGTCGCGGGGAAATTGTCGGCTTAGCGGGCTTAATGGGGGCTGGAAGAACCGAGCTTGCGATGAGTATTTTCGGAAAAACGTATGGGAAGAAAATTACGGGGCTGTTGTATAAAAATAGTGAAGAAATACAAGTAAATACCGTAAGTGAAGCGATTCAGCATGGGATTGCTTATGTGTCAGAAGACCGGAAAACATACGGCCTAAATTTAATTGATGATATCAAACGAAATATTACTCTATCAAATCTTAAACGAGTTTCAACGAATACAGTGATTGATGAAAACAAGGAAGTTCGGGAAGCGCAAATTTTACGAGAACGTTTAAATATTAAAACTCCTACATTGGCTCAACTGGCAGGAAATTTAAGTGGTGGAAATCAGCAAAAAATTGTTTTAAGTAAGTGGATTTTTACTGAGCCAGATATCTTAATTTTGGATGAACCGACTCGAGGAATTGATGTAGGGGCTAAGTTTGAAATTTATTCACTTATACATGAATTAGCGGCTGAAGGAATGGGTGTCCTTGTTATCTCATCGGAGTTACCTGAGGTATTAGGACTGTCAGATCGTATTTATGTCATGAATGAAGGTCGTATAACGGGTGAGCTTGGGCGTGAAGAGGCAAATCAGGAGAGTGTGATGCGTTATATGACGGGAACAGGAGGGACAAAACGTGCAAACACTAAGTAATTTATTTCGCAACAATATTCGGGAATATGGAATGATCATTGCACTTGTGTTCATTGCAGGGCTGTTTTGGATTTTAACGGATGGAATATCTTTTAGCTCACTAAACTTAACCAATTTAATCTTGCAAAACGGGTTTATCCTCGTACTAGCTATTGGGATGGTTTTAGTCATCATAACGGGGAATATTGACTTATCTGTAGGTTCCGTCGTTGCAATCGTTGGGGCAATTGCCGGAGTCTTAATGATTAATCATAATGTGCCGGTATGGCTGGCTATTATTCTATCACTCGTTGTTGGAGCAATCATTGGAATTTGGCAAGGCTTTTGGATCGCGTATGTCGGGATACCATCCTTTATTGTGACATTAGCAAGTATGTTAATTTTCCGAGGACTAACCTTGTATCTCTTAGATGGGAAATCACTTGCGCCATTTCCTGATTCATTTGGCATGCTAAGCGGGGGCTTTTTACCTGCGATTGGTTCAGGAGATTTGCACTTACTTACTATTCTTTTATCTGTCATTCTATCAATTGTTTTGATTTATATGGAGTTCAGAAACCGTAAAAAGCAATTGACATATAGCCTTGAAACGAGCCCGTTATGGCTATCTATTACAAAAATGGCATTGCTAGTCGCAGTCATTAACTGGTTTGCGTACCAATTGGCGTTGAATAAAGGGATTCCAACGGTGTTAATCATTGTTATTGTTCTCATCGTGATTTACACCTTTGTGATGAAAAATACAGTCATGGGCCGTCATGTTTATGCAACAGGTGGTAACCAGAAAGCAGCTGATCTGTCCGGTATTAAAACAAAGCGTGTCGTATTCTGGGTCTTTGTGAACAACGGAGTGATCGCAGCCTTAGCTGGATTAATGTTTGCTTCGCGTCTTAACTCTGCAACACCTGCAGCGGGTAACATGCTTGAGCTTGATGCCATTGCCTCCGTCTTTATCGGTGGTGCTTCTATGGCAGGAGGCGTAGGAACTGTGATCGGTGCCATTGTTGGTGGCCTCGTCATGGGAATCATGAACAACGGTATGTCACTCATTGGTGTCGGCATCGACTGGCAACAAGCCATCAAAGGACTCGTACTCCTACTCGCAGTAGGGTTTGATATCTACAACAAGAACAGAGCTGGGAAGTAGCGGGGCGGAGGAGTGTCCTTGGTCTTTGCCCAGGTCCGTGGCGCTGCCCCACTGGCTGATGGTAGTGTCCCATGGGTCCATGGTGTTGCCCAAAGCTGGGACGGAGGGACAGGTCCCTTGTCCCAGGAAAAAAATGGTGGGACGCGGGACCTGTCCCCGTGACCCATTTGAGGAGGGATGTGATGTGAGGGTGAATCATGATGAGATACAGTTGGCGATTGTGAAGGGTGAGACTTCATTAGGGATTGAGTTTGGGTCCACTCGGATTAAGGCGGTTTTGATTAATAGGCATTTTGAAACGATCGCGTCTGGCAGTTATGAGTGGGAAAATCGGTTGGAAAATGGTTTTTGGACGTATAGCTTAGAAGATGTTATTGCTGGTATGCAGGTAGCTTATCGTGGAATGAAACAGGATGTTGAGCAGGAGTTTGGAATTACGATTCGAACAATTGGTTCAATTGGTTTTTCCGCTATGATGCATGGATATTTGGCTTTTGACAAGACGGGGGAGCTACTGGTTCCATTTCGTACTTGGCGGAATACAACGACGGGTCCCGCAGCAAATGAGTTAACCAACCGATTTCAATTCAATATTCCTGAACGGTGGAGTATAGCCCACCTCTACCAAGCGATTTTAAATGAAGAGGAACATGTACCTCGAATTGATTATATCACTACGTTATCTGGCTACATTCATTGGTTACTGACTGGCAGCAAAGCTATCGGAATTGGCGATGCTTCTGGTATGTTCCCGATTGATGAGGAAACGAAGGATTATAATGATGCACTAATTAAGCAATTTGATGAACTTGTTGCCGTGAAAAAGTATCCTTGGAAGCTTAGCGATATTCTTCCGACCGTTTATATCTCAGGAAAACAAGCGGGGCTTTTAACAGAAGAGGGAGCTAATATTCTAGATCCTTCACAGCAATTGCAACCTGGAATCTCGATTTGTCCACCAGAAGGTGATGCAGGAACAGGGATGGTGGCGACAAATAGTGTAAGGAAACGCACCGGAAACATCTCCGTAGGAACTTCCGTTTTTGCAATGATTGTCTTAGAAAAAGAGCTCTCAACCGTTTATCCGGAAATTGACATCGTTACCACACCAAACGGGAGTCCTGTTGCGATGGTTCATGCGAATAACTGTTCAAGTGATATCAACGCTTGGCTGGGGTTGTTTCGGGAATATTCGGAAGCGATGGGATATGAAATTGATACTGCTCAATTATTCAGCGTGATGTTCAACAAAGCGTTGGAAGCGGACCGGGATGGTGGTGGCTTGCTAAGCTATGGTTATTTTTCTGGTGAAAATATCACCGGGTTAGAGCAAGGTAGACCATTATTTGTTCGTTCTCCGGAGAGTACTTTCAATCTAGCCAACTTCATGAGGACCCATCTTTTTACAGCCTTTGGAGCTTTAAAAATGGGAATGGATATTTTAACGAAGAAAGAAAATGTTGCAATAGATAGCATTCTTGCACATGGCGGATTATTTAAAACGCCTGTCGTGGGACAAAAAATTGTCGCAGCCGCAATGAATACTCCTGTTTCTGTCATGGCGACAGCTGGTGATGGTGGTGCGTGGGGAATGGCGATCCTTGCTTCTTTTATGATGAATAAAAACAAGAATGAAAGTTTAGAAGACTTCCTTGATAACAAAGTTTTTAAAGATGTGGTTGGGGATGAAATCGAACCTGATTCTGATGATGTAGATGGATTTGAAGTGTTTATCGAGCGATATAAAAAAGGACTTGAGATTGAGCGAGCAGCTGTTGAACATTTGCAATATGTCAAGAAAGCGGGAGGGGTAATGTGTTAGAACATCTGAAGGAAGAAGTATTTCAGGCGAATCTAGAATTGCCCAAACATGGCCTTGTAAAATTCACATGGGGAAATGCGAGTGCGATTGATCATGATCTTGGGCTATTTGTTATCAAACCTAGTGGTGTTGATTATGAGACGATGAAACCAAATGACATGGTGGTTGTTGATTTAAATGGGAATGTTGTTGAAGGACACATGAACCCCTCGTCAGATACAATGACTCACGCTGTGCTATATAGGCATTATCCTGAAATTGGTGGCATCGTTCACACTCATTCCACATGGGCGACAATTTGGGCGCAAGCAGGTCTAGATGTTCAGGCGATGGGAACAACTCATGCCGATACATTTTATGGCGCAATCCCATGTGCCCGTTTTTTGACACAAGAGGAAATTGATCGTGGATATGAAGCAGCAACGGGTCAGGTCATTATTGAAACATTTGAAGAACGTGGGCTCGATGTTTTAGCGGTTCCAGGTGTCTTGCTACGCGGTCATGGTCCATTTACATGGGGTAAAGATGTAAAGGCGGCAGTGGTGAACAGCGTTGTCTTGGATGAAGTCTCAAAAATGAACCTGTTTGCAAGGGGATTAAATGACCTCGCATCAGACCTACCACAACGTATTTTAGATAAGCACTATCTACGAAAGCACGGGAAAAACGCATATTACGGCCAAAAGTGATCGGAAGGGGATTAGGATGGAGAAAAAGGAATTTTGGTTTATCGTAGGCTCCCAACATCTATATGGGGAAGAAGCGTTAGCAGAGGTAAAAGCGCATGCTCTAGAGATGACGGATGCCTTAAATGAAAGTGGTGTACTACCTTATCCACTCATTCTACAAGAATTAGCAGTTAGTGCAGATAAAATTACGAACGTAATGAAAGAAGTAAACTACCGGGATGAGGTTGCCGGTGTAATCACGTGGATGCATACATTTTCACCTGCGAAAATGTGGATTCGTGGAACAAAATTATTGCAAAAGCCACTCCTACATTTGGCAACCCAATTTAATGAGAGTATTCCTTGGGCATCTATTGATATGGATTTTATGAATTTAAACCAATCAGCTCACGGTGACCGTGAATATGGTTTTATCAATGCCCGTTTAAAAAAGCAAAATAAAGTGGTAGTAGGTTATTGGGAACGACCCGAAGTTCAGAAACAAATTGCAGACTGGATGGATGTAGCCGTTGCGTATAATGAAAGTTTCAACATAAAAGTTGCTCGATTTGGTGACAACATGCGAAATGTTGGCGTTACCGAGGGAGATAAGATTGAAGCGCAAATTCAATTCGGATGGACAGTCGATTATTTTGGTATAGGTGATCTGGTTCGTTATGTGAATGAGGTTAAGGAAGAAGAAATAGATGCTTTGTTTGCAGAATATGAAGAGCTTTATGAATTTGATTATGGAAGTTACGAGAGAGAGGCTTGGGAAGCTAGCGTAAAGGTGCAAGCAAGCTATGAAATCGCGATTAAGCGTTTCCTTGATGACGGTGGATACAATGCTTTTACCACGAACTTTGAAGATTTATATGGTATGAAACAATTACCTGGTCTTGCAGTTCAACGTTTAATGGCACAAGGATATGGGTTTGCGGGTGAAGGAGATTGGAAGACTGCGGCACTTGATCGCTTACTCAAGGTAATGAGCCATAACCAATCAACGGGATTTATGGAAGACTATACGTATGAGTTGGCTCCTGGTCAGGAAGCTGTCCTTCAGTCTCATATGCTTGAGGTCGACCCAACACTAGCAAGCAATAGACCTAAAATCGTTGTATCTCCATTAGGTATCGGTGGTCAAGAAGATCCCGCACGTTTAGTATTTGACGGAAAGGCGGGAGACGGTGTTGTCGTCTCAATGGCCGACTTTGGCTCCCATTACAAACTATTAATCAATGAAGTTTGCGCATTTGAACCTTCCACCCCAGCTCCAAACCTTCCAGTAGCGCGTGTGCTTTGGGAGGTTAAGCCAAACTTTCAAGATGGCGTCAGAGCCTGGATTGAAAACGGCGGTGGTCACCATACGGTTGTCTCATTGAAGTTAACAACAGACCAAATCATAACCTACGCCAAACTAGTCGACCTCGAATACGTACTAATTAAATAAAAAGTATTGGGACGCAGGGACAGGTCCCTCGTCCCACTTTTGCGTGGGCCAAGTGACCTGTCCCTAGTTGCTATTTTTGGAGAATAAATTGCCGTAAGAGAAGTGTGTTCAAGCACTTCTCTTTTTATTATACTTTTACTGTACTTTTTAACTATTGAGAAAGGATGGTTACTATGAAAATCAACCGTATTCATCATATTGCAATTATCTGTTCGGACTACAAGAAGTCAAAAGACTTTTATGTAAATAAACTGGGTTTTACGATAGTAAATGAAACGTTTCGTGCTGAACGTGATTCGTACAAACTTGATTTAGCTGTCGGGAATACCTATCAAATTGAGTTATTCTCATTTCCGGACTCTCCAAAAAGACTAAGTTATCCGGAGGCAGCAGGTTTACGTCATGTAGCTTTTGAGGTAGACGATATAGAAGAAGCGGTGAGAGAGCTAACAGCAAAAGGGATAAAAGTAGAAGATATACGAACTGACGAAGTAACCGGTAAAAAGTTCACCTTCTTTAAAGACCCAGACCACTTACCACTAGAACTCTACGAATGGGACAGAGGGACAGGTCCCTCGTCCCAGTAAAAAAATGGTGGGTCACGGGACCTGTCCCCGTGACCCACCGCCCCTTGTTGGGTCACAGTGACGCCTCGAAATTTGTCGATGCTGGCAAGGACCACAAGAGATATTTAACCCAGATTTCCTTTGTTTAAACGCCTTTGCAGTTCTTTTATGACGAGTGATGGTTTGCTTATGACTCCGTCAACTGGTGTGCCGAGTCGTTTTTGTAAGGCTGAGATTGTAATCGGCCCTAGGTACCCGTCTTGTTTAACGCCGAGCCATTTTTGCATTGTTTTTATGACGAGTGAGGGCTTGCTAATGTAACCATCTACAGGTGTTCCAAAATATCTTTGGAGGGCACTGATTGTTTTCGGACCGAGATATCCGTCAACAGCTAAGTTTTCTTTTGGAGGTTTAACTGGTGTCGGTTCGGGTTTAGGTGCTGGTTTTTGTCCAGATCCAGGCCAAACATAACTAACACCTTCATCAAGACAAATAGCGCGGACCACACATTCATACATCCCTTCACGATATGATTTATCCTTGATTTTTTCTGATTGTGGGCCATCCACAAATTCGTATTCTAGTATAGTAGTACGACAATTTCCTGTAAGTCTATGCATATAGTAATAATCTCCGCCCGAAGAATTCTTGCGGGTGTACACAGGTCGAGGTCTGACTGGATAACCAGCATTTCTAAATTCTTCAATCAAAATTTGCTCAAACTTGCCATTAGAATAAATCGAGTGGATTGTTTCAACCCCTCTTCCTCCCCCAGCATTAAAATGATGGGAAATACACTTTTTGTATTTCTTTACCTTTGTTGTCCTTGGCTCAGGATTAATTGTAACATCACTTGAACGAGTCAAATCACTAGCAACTCCCAATTCAGCCAACCGTTTGTCCACATAAAGCGCGGCTTCCAGTGTATATATCTTCTCCGTATTTCCATACGCCACGGCACCTGGGTCACTACCTCCATGCCCGGCATCTTGAATCCAACTCATAAAAATCACACCTTTTCTATTAAAATATGTAAAAAATATTTTTTGGTACAGGCACATACCTTGTTTGGTGAAATAGGGGCTAAATTGATCTTCAGACAGAACCTCGCCTTTTCGTTGCTTCCTTGTCGGAAGTTCGCTTGGCTTCAGAGAGGGACAGGTTTCACTTTCCCGAACTACTAGTAGGGTGTGGCGATGGACCCGCGTCCCAACCAGGATAAGGATTAAACACAAAGAGGTTGCCTCCTTGAGCTCCATTTTTGTCCTCAGTTTCATAGACTTTTAACATCCCAAGACGGATACACTTCCAAATCATTCGCTTAAATGTCGAGCGGGAAATGGCGTGTTCGCCCAAACCCATGTCTGGACAACATACAATTGTTCGCATGGCTTCAAAGCAAACCCCAGGGATTTTTGAAGATAATTGGATTAACCGACTTAATCCGTACAATTCTCCTCGGGTGAAATTCTGTTGATGATCGATAAGCCAAATCTCAATATTGGTTTTAAATTCCTCATAATCGTTAAACAGTGAAAAATCCTGAATAGCGGTGTTAGACGCTACTTTTACTTTCAGCATCTCCTGAACCCCCTTTTACCATTGTTATAGACAGCAACAAGATGAAAAGGGGCAGCAATTGTAAAAAATGGGACGAAGGGACAGGTCCCTTGTCCCTGTAAAAATATGGTGGGACGAGGGACCTGTCCCTGTGACCCATAGGGCGAGAAACATCACAGAGTCTCCCACAGAAAGCCACGCCAATAAACAAGTTGACAGTTTTCTGACTATTTGTTAGTTTTTAAGGGCAGGTACTTCTTATTAGCCTTCATTTAATGCCTTCTTTGATTCTGACAATCTCCTTTTTACACAAAATACTCCTAAACAAACTTCAATCTTGCCACACAACTTTTCCGCGTTTACTTTTTCTTTTTTTTTGAATCCTGACCGATATTTTTTTCTATATTTCTATTAAAAGAGGTGATGCACTTGCCAAGAGTTGCGAGGATTAAGAGTGGGAGCGGCACCTATCATGTTATTTTGCGAGGCGTAAATAAACAGACGATTTTCGAGGATGATGAGGATAGGACCAGACTTCTAGATGTTTTACGAAAATTTAAGGGGATTTGTAATTTCAATCTTTATGGGTATTCTTTGATGGACAACCATATTCATTTGTTGATCAAGGAAACGAACGAGCCAATTGGCCTTTCAATCAAGCGAATAAGCTCGAGCTATGTGTATTGGTATAACGCGAAGTATGAGCGGTGCGGACATTTGTTTCAGGAACGTTTTAAGAGCGAGAATATTGAATCGAAAAGCTCTTTCTTAACGGTGCTCCGGTATATTCATCGGAATCCGGTAAAGGCGGGGCTAGCCACGAACGTATTTGAGGCGGGGTGGACTAGTATTAATGAATATTTCGGCGGTACGGGATTGATCGATACTGAATTGGGGCTGGGACTGTTTTCGGGTAGAGATGGAAAGACGGCGACTCAACAATTTGTAGATTATATGGGTGCTCCAAATGACGACGAATGCCTAGATTATTCAGAACGAGTGAGGTTGACAGATGGAGAAGTGAGAGAGTGCCTGCGGGAGTTAGGAATCCAGAATGTAAGTGCATTGCAGCAAATGGAGCGAGAGGAAAGGGATGTTGTGCTGCTACAGCTGAAGGAGACCACTGGCGTTAGCATCAGGCAGATATTAAGGGTAACAGGGATATCGAAGAGTGTCATCCAACGGGTATAAGTGGCTGGGACGGAGGGACAGGTCACGTGTCCCAGCCTAATTATTTTGATAGGTTTGAATTATAGTTCCTAAGGATATACTTAGAATAAGTAAAAGCTCGTTATCGTATTGTAGCTCCGATTTGGTAAGAGTTGCATCTACCCAGGTTAACCTACGTGACTACGAAGGAGCTATTTTTGTTTATGTTAACTTCAATTCGTTGAAATTAGTAATTTTTATATGAAGCTAGTGAAACTCCAAAATAGGTGGGACGAGGGACCTGTCCACGTGACCCACCATATTTTATTTTGCTGTGATTGTTTTGTTCATGAATTTTAGTAGATCGGTTAGTAATACACTGAATGTGGATAGGTGTTCTTGGATTCTACCAGGGAATTCTTGTTCAATAAATTCTATTGTGTCGTTTTGTGTATGCCATACTCCTCTGTGTTTAACCGTTTGAGTATATCCATCCATATCTCCAATTTCCCAGTTTGTTGATTCGAGATAACCGATTGGAATACCTGCCCTTTTGAATGGTGCATGGTCACTCCAGTCGCCTGTTGTTCCAGCAGGGTAAGTTGGATTCAGTCCAGGATTCGTTTCGACGTTAAGCTTCTTTTTATCAACAATTTTTAGCGCTTGGTCACGGATAAAACCATCATCCCCTGGGCTGCCATAGACATACATTTGGTCCCCGACTGCTAGGCTGTCAAGATTAATCATGCCAACTGTATATTCAATTTCAGCCTTTGTCATCTGACTTGCATAGTAATTGGATCCTTGTAAGCCTGCTTCTTCAGCACCAAAAGCAATGAAGACGATGGAGTAAGGTGTATTTATTTTTTTCAGGACTTCAGCAACCTCGAGCATAACTCCCACGCCAGAAGCATTGTCATCCACTCCACGACCAGCAGCAACAGAATCATAATGTGCCCCAACAATTACTTGTTTACTAGATTTGCCTGGTTTGTAAGCGATGATGTTAGAAGATACGGTAGTAACTCCACGTCTGGTGTAACTGAATTCCTGAACCTCAGTAGTGAAACCCATGCGTTCGAATTGGCCCTTAATGTATGCTTTCGCTTTTTGCTCATTTTCAGATCCAGCAACCCTAGGGCCAATTTCATAAGCCAGATACTTCATATGCTCATAAGCCATTGCACCATCTTTATGCGCCAATGATGGATGATACGTAACAGACTGTGCAGAAACACCTCCAACAAAACCAAGTACACTTACCATCAACGCAATCAAAATCAATGCCAACTTCTTTTTCATTCTCATTCTCCCTTCGATTTAGGTCTTAAATTATAGATTAGTATATTTATATCGAAGGTGAAATAGGTCGAAGGAAGGGAGGGAAAGGTTCACCGCCCCGTGCTGGGATGTTAAACCTATCCTTGTGGCTTCGTTTGTAATACGAACTACCTATTTTTACTTATTTAGGAAATTATGAGTGTGGATTGTAGTAGTATGTAAATGGTGTGATTTCGATATGGGACGGAGGGACAGGTCCCTTGTCCCTGTAAAAATATGGTGGGACGAGGGACCTGTCCCCGTGACCCAGAGGGCATGTGTCCCGTTGTTGGAGGGGAAATAATAATTGAAAAAACTTTTGTTAAGCTTTGTTATGCTGATGCTTGTGCTGTCGGCGTGTTCGAAGGATGAAAGTCAGCAGGCGCAAGCTGAACCTGAGGAGACAGTTAAGGTTGAAAAAGAAACTGAGGTGGAGGAGTCAAAGGAGGAAACATATACTCCGAAAGAAGTTGCTTATTATGAAATTGAAGGTGTCGACCGTGAGCTAACAGAGCTTGAGCAGGAGATGCTGCGGCACCCAGGGATTTTTAGTGGTGACAATTATGATGAAGCAAAGGTTCATGAAGCACTCGATCAGTTGCCAGATAACTTGACTATGGAGCAGTATGTTGAAGAACTGAAGAATTTATTTACCGAGGATTACCATAAAGAAATGGAAACACTTCTGACGTTTGATTCGACGATTGAGGTTGATATAGATCGACCAGATGAATCGGTTGATGCGCCAACCTTAAAAACGGCTCACTATGCTATATTAGTGGATGCCAGCGGCAGTATGGCGGCAAGGGTTGGTGGCAAAACAAGAATGGAAGCTGCGAAGGAAGCTGTAATGGAATTCGCGGAACAAGTCCCGGAGAATGCAACGATTTCACTCCGTGTATACGGACACAAGGGTTCAAACTCTAATGCTGATAAAGGTCTGTCCTGTGACAGCACGGAAGTTTTATATAATAGTAGTTTTGAAGCTGCAGGATTCCAAAATGCACTGTCACAAGTGAAGCCGGTGGGCTGGACACCTATCGCACTTGGGCTGCAAATGGTCAAGGGAGATATTCCGGAAGGCACCGATGATGTTGTAGTATATGTTGTAAGCGATGGAATTGAAACTTGTGATGGTGACCCAGTACAAGAGGCGAAAAATCTCGTTTCATCTGATATCCAAACGGTCGTCAATATCATCGGTTTTGATGTCGATAACGAAGGTCAAAAACTACTTAAGGAAGTAGCAAGCGCTGGAAACGGAGAGTTTACCTACGTTAATTCAGAGCAGGATCTGAAGAAATACATGAGAGCTCAATATGAGGAAATCCAAAAGAGATGGCTTGAGTGGAAAGAATCAGGAAAACAACAAGCATACGATATAAAGGAAAAGAAAAAGAAATTAGCTTATGATACAAAAGAAAGTATGAAGGAAAAAAGCACCCGTGAGAAGGAGCGTATGAAGGAAGCTCAAGCATACCTAAAAGAACGCTTTGAGGACTACGATCATCCAGCGCGAAAAATGTTCTCTGACATCGTCGATTATGGAAATGCCAAGTGGCGCTATGCTGTCGATAATGGAAATCGACTCTGGCGAGAGGCAGTCGACAACGGCAACCGCGAATGGCGCGAATACGTTGACGAAGGAAACGAGAAAATAAAAGAAACCATTGATAAGAAGAATGGTAACTAACTGACTAGGGGCATGCTCCTGGTCTTTTTTGTGGAACGAAGGGACAGGTCCCGTGTCCCAGTGAAAATGGTGGGACGATTTACCACCGCAATTCATGTTAGATTCCGTATTCTGATGTTTAATATCTAAATTTTTTCCATTTTTTCTGCTATTTCCTTTAAAGCCAATGCGCGAGAAACAATAAATGTTCTCATATACTTCTCCAAAAATAACTTATCGGCTATAACACCAATTAGGCCAAGGGGTGACTTGTATTGGAATGTATCGATCATGACGGTTCCATTTTCAGCTTCGAGAAACTGATGGGTGTGAACAAAGGAATGAAAAGCTCCTTTGACCATACTATCTACAAATTTATGAGGCCTTTCCATTAATGTCAATTTGGCTGTCAACCGCTGTTTGATACCGAAGTGAATGGCTTCCCAAGTAACTGAATCTCCTTGTTTTAATAGCCCCGTCGTTACACCCTCAACGGCTCTTTCCTTTGTTTTAGAAGTTGTTAAAGTATGAATATCTACGTTCCTTGCAAGATCAAAACATACGTCAATTGGAGCCTTAATAAACTGATGATGTACGATAACAGGCATTTTAAGACTCTCCTTTATACCTCTTTTTTAAAATCCAATGTTTTCTATAGGTCCAAGTGTATCATCAATGTAGGTGGATTTCACGATTCTTTGGTCATTGTGATCGCAATTTTTGTCGATGAAATCATATTTGATGTAACCAAACCTTTACACCTCCTTAATAATCTCTTTCTATAATTGAGGATAAATGAGTTAGTGGGACGAGGGACCTGTCCCTGTGACCCACAAGAGGGGAGATTATTTTTATGGCGATTCCGAGAGGTGTTTTGAGTAAGCCTGTTTTTGTGAAGCTTTGGGAGAATTATCCGCTTTTTTCAAAGGCAGTCATCAATGTTGGTATTTTTCTAAAGTATAAGACATTAAAATTGGCTAACATTCCAAATAAAATAACGCTTCCTTCTAGAAATATCATTTATATTAATAATGCTGAAAATCGGGGGCGGGCGCTCCTTATTAGTGATGGGATTACACTATCGCGCGTGACTGAATTCTGGGGGGAAACCGTGGAATTGTACAAGCCGTCACTCGTTTTGGATATTGGTGTAAATTACGGGGAGTGCATTTTCTCTACTCAGTATGGACAGGACACGACAATTGTTGGAATTGAAGCGAATAAATATTTGATGGAGTACATCGAGCGCTCTCGCCAACAACACGTCAATCGGGACCAAATTAAAATCATTCATGCCTTTGCTGGAGAAAATGAAAACCAGGACCAAGCTTTCTTTATTGACACCCATTGGTCGGGCACCTCATCAGGCCTGCAAATTTCAGATAAAAATACCATTGAAAAAACGGAAGTACCTGCAATTACAGTGGACTCTCTTTTTAGTCAAGAAACTCTAGAAAATCACCGTCTCTTATTTAAAATTGACGTCGAAGGTTACGAATACAGCGTGCTAAAAGGAATGATAAACCTCCTGAAAAACTGCCGTGATGTCCTAGGAATTGTTGAGTTTGACAGTCGATATCTAGAAATGGCCGGAGTAAACCTAGACTCGTATCTGGACTTTTTATCCGATCACTTTGAAATTAAATTTTATAATGAGGATAACAAGCTAAAAAGGTTATCCGCTCCTTCAATATCTGCACTACAGAAGGAGCTTGGAACCCAACATATTCATACGGATCTCATCCTCCGGGGCAGAGGCTCAGTGTCCCATAACTTGTCTATCAACCAGCCGTATTGATAAGTATGAAACAGCTTAAAAATGCAGTTTATATAAGGTGTTTATCGATAAGGCACATGAGCAAAAAAAGCTCATGTGCTTTTTTCATCTTCCCATAATTTTTCCTCAAACCGGGCACAATGAGTGTAATAAAAATGCTCGTTGTGTTCTTTTTGGCATGTGGTGAAATTTGGGACGAGGGACCTGTCCCCGCGACCCACGCAAAGGACCCACAACCCCAATCCACAAAAAGTGAGGGATAATTGATGCAGTATACTACTTATCAGAAGGACATGTTCCAGGATACTATTTTTCAGAGGGATTTGACGTCAAATGCGTTGAAATACATAGCTCTGATTTCAATGTTTTTTGATCATCTGTTTGCAGGTTTTATCCCTCAGGAAACGATAGCTGGTTTTGTTTTGCGGATTCCTGGTAGGGTTGTGGCTCCGATTTTTTGTTATTTTATCGCGATGGGATATTTTTACACATCCAATATTAGAAAGTATATCGAAAGACTGGTTATATTTGCAGCTATCTCTCACTTCCCGTATGTACTATACTTTAATTTGCCATGGTGGAAAACAACGAGTGTCATGTGGGGGCTTGCATTGGGATTAATCGCGTTGACGATTGTTAAAAGTGAAAAGCTCCCCATGTATGCGAAGCTTGCGCTTGTGTTTTTATGTTGTATGCTTGCGTATCCAGCGGATTGGAACTTCGTGGCTGTATTGTGGATTGTCTTTTTCGGTATCTATCGAGGACAATTGAAAAAACAAATTATCAGCTTTGTGCTTATTGGAGTTTTTGCGCACATCATACCGCAAATCATCAATATGGGCTGGCACCATGCGTATCAAATGGGGATTTTCTTAGCCATCCCATTGTTACTGATGTACAAAGGTAGACGTGGTCGAAAATCTAATCTTTTAAAATGGGGCTTTTATGTCTTTTATCCATTACATTTAATCGTTTTATATATTATAAAATACGTGATTTACGCTTAGGGGGAGGGTATATGTCCAGATTTAAGATACTTGCATTTATGTCATTTTTACTGGTACTTGCATCTTGCTCAAACGTTACAGAAGAAGCGACCGTTGAAGAGTCAGTAGAGGCTGTGGCGAACGTTCAAGAGACAGTTCCTCTAGAAGAGTTAGAGCCAATACCAACTCCTGAAAAATATGAAGGCGACCTGGAGTTGCCGATTAACGGAGCAACAGGATATACATCTGTTGATTTAAATCTAAAAACTTCTCCGAATCAAGACTCTGAAACTATAGAAACACTAAATGCTGGAACAGCTTTTACAATCATAAAAGAAGAAGGAAAGTGGTGGTTCGTAAAAGATGCCACTTCAGAAGGATGGATTGATAATACGTATTGTTTCATTAATCTTCCTGACGTGATTCCTTCAATTGCTTATGATGGCAGCAACACCTATTCTTCTAAGTTCGTGTCGTCCGGAATTGAAATTCCAGGAATAACTGGACAAACTTTGTATAAGGGTAAAGCTTTTAATGAGAGATTTGGGAAAGAAGAATTCATCGTGCCGGTTTTGTATTCCATGTCAAAAAAAGTCCATCTTGCCCAACAAGAAGCATTGGCGCATGGGGATACGCTTGTCATCTATGAAGGATATCGACCGTATTCCGTTCAAAAAGCAGTAGTAGATGCATTGACTTCTGTCGCATATGAGGATGTTGCTGTAATGGCTGGAATAAATACAGCACCGTGGAGCACAGGTTGGTTTATCGCTAGAAACATTTCGAACCATCAAATGGGCTATGCGATTGATGTAACGTTAGCCAAAGTCGAGTCAAAAGAAGACATAGCCATTGGCGAATATTTAGTTACCGACATCACGGATTATACAGAGTATACGATGCCAACCCCTATTCACGAATTAAGCTTGGCATCCATTACATTCACCAAGCCCGTCCCATCATCATCTCCAACAGCTTGGAAACATGCAGTCTTGGCAGACACAATGAATGAGTCAGCAGTTACACTCCAAACATATCTAACAAACGCTGGACTCACACCACTCGCATCAGAATGGTGGCACTTCAACGATCTAGATGCCATGATTAAAACCAAACAAAACCCAAGTGATGGTGGCTACCTGCTAACTGACATTTTAAGCGTAAGCCCATAATGGGTCAGAGGTGTCCTGTGGGTCAGAGGGACAGGTCCCTCGACCCTATTCTACTATAGTGATATTTTACTTTAATAAAACCTGTACTAATCAGGAATTTTAATTTCAAACAAACGTTTGTTTAGCACTCTACCTCAATAGCAGCACTAAGAATGAAATTCAATTAAGCGTTTGTTTGGACGGATTTTCGAGATGTTAAAATAGGCTGTTATAGTAGGGGAAGTCTTCGTTAAATTATATGAAGAAAAAGTTTAGGCACAATAAGTGGCGGATGTTAACCACTCATTGTGCCTATTTTGTGTTTTGTTGGCAGTGGGACAGGGGACCTGTCCCCGCGACCCAACTCATGTCCTACTACTTTTTTCCTATTTATTTGAAAATTCAACTTTTTCGTTGACCTCTTAAATGTACTTCTGTATGTTGAGTTCAGGAGGATTATTCCTAAATTATTTTATGTTTAGGAGGTTATTACCTTCTATTGTGTATCGGGGGTGGAAATTAATTTATTTAGTTGACCAAGTTTTAATACAAAATTAAGGGAGTGAAAGTTTTGAAAATCAAAAAGATCTTTAGCGTTTTTTTATCATTGCTATTACTGATTTCCTTATTTCCGGTTTCTTCATTTGCAGAAACAAATAATGAAGATTTGATTGAAGTTGAGGCAGCCCCGTTAGACCCTACCATTGATCCAATGGGACTTAAGCATCCGATAAGTTATATTGATGAAAGTGTTGAGGGAAAAGCAGATTTTATCATGCTGTATACATCTGAGTACGCTGAAGAGATTTTAGTGAAACAATTCTGGGTTGCTGTTCAAGTGGATGCAAATAATACGGTTACAGACGTAGTTAGTCAATCCGTAAATGGTGCGCCACCTGTATGGGAGGAAGAACAATCTTTAGCAATACCAGAAGGTGGATATGTGCTTTTAGCCCACGACGATTCTTGGGCAACGAAAAACTACCGTAAATTCTTAGCCACAAATTTTAAAGTTGGCGATGTTATTAAGTTAAGGAAAAACGGTAATGTTGTTCCTATTACGGAATTTATGACAGGTGATGGATTGAAAGCAAGCATTAATTTACAAAATGAATTAATGTATACGCTTACTAACTCGCAGGCTGATATCTCCGGAACCGTTCAAAACATTGAAAGTGATCAAAGCTATCAATTACTTGTAAATGGGCAGGAGGTAGAACTACGAGAAGATGGTTCCTTCCAATATGTGTATGAACTCACTAAAGGAACGAATTATATTGATGTAGAAATTTACAAGAATGATATTTTACATGATGTAAAGTCTTTAGTTGTTTACTATCAGGACAACCCATCTGTAGAGGAGAAGGAAGTGTTTCTATGGGTTGAGCAAGGACCGAGCGCTAGGAGATTCCAGTCTAGTGAGGATGTACGTAACATGCTCCTCGAGGCAAAAGATGCTGGTGTAACAGCTGTTGTTTTAGATGTAAAGGGTGTTGAAGGTTTCGCTTCCTATCAAAAGAATGATTTAACAAATCGTCCATATGTAAGTGAAATGACAGCAGAAGGTAGAAGTGGTTCCAACCCTGATTTAGATTTACTAGAAGAATTCATCAAACATGGTCATGAGTTAGGATTAGAGGTTCATGCTTCTTTTAACGTGTTTGCGGAAGGCTCTATTGCGCATAATGAATTTGCCGTTTTAAATGACCATCCAGAATGGGAGGAAGAAGTCTATCGTTCGGAAGATAACGGAGAAATTTTACCATTAAGAGAAAGTACGTACGGTAAAAAAGGTGCTTTAGTTACCTTTGTGAACCCATCTAACCCCGAGGTTCGAGACTATCAATTAAAAACATTTGAAGAAGTAATGAAAAACTATGATGTTGACGGTGTTTTATTAGACCGTGGCAGATATGACAACTATTTCGCTGATTTTAGCGACCTTACTAAAGCGCAATTTGAAGAGTACCTTGCTAAAAAGGGAAAGAAGTTAACAAATTGGCCGGAAGATATTTTTTATTATGAGGGAAGTAATCGTGTAGATGGTCCACTTATTAATGAGTGGTATACGTTTAGGTCTGGTGTTATTAATAGTTACGTAGAAGAAACAAGGGAATTAGTTGACCACTATAATAGTAGTGAAAATCGAGATATACAGTTATCTGCGTATGTTGGTTCATGGTATGAATCGTATTATTTAAATGGTGTAAACTGGTCGAGCCCTACTTTTTCATATGACTCTCGATTACAATTTCCACAAGAGAGTTTATATGATGAAGAGTATAGGCAAACAGCTTATACAGATAAATTAGACTTCTTGATGATTGGTACGTATCAAACGACAGCACAGGAAATCAATAAATATATTACATTAGGAAATATTTTAACTGATGGACAAGTCCCTCTTTATGCAGGAATGGCATTGGTTAATGTGCAAGATCCAGCCCTACAAAGAGAAGTCTTCCAAGCTGGTCTTCAAAATACAAGTGGACTTATGCTTTTTGACTATTCACAAGCTAACTTCCCTGTCATCAAAGCATCTATTGCAGACGAGGAATATGTGAAGGATTATGTTTTAGGAATCAGTAATCCAATGGATCCAGAAAATCCATTCGTTGGCGATTATTTAAATGTCAATCGAAATGATGATAATCTAAATGTTTACTCTGACTCGTTTGGACTTTCAACGGGGACCAATAAATGGGGAGTAGAAGCGGTTGTTGATGCAACTGGTAAAGTCGTAAAGATGGTCAATAAAAAACAAGCCATGAGCTGGAATTGGTCTGCTGTAGAAGATAACAATAGCCTCATTCCTGAGGGTGGATTTGTGGTTTCAGCACTTGATCGCTCCGGTGCGCGTGAAAGAAGGGTCCTTGTTGGTAACAACTTTGATATCGGTGATGATGTTCGTTCCTCCATATTAAAAGGATTTTTAGACTATGAAGGGAAAACCTTTTCTACAGTTGGTTTTGAATATCATGGAAAAGTACAAGTAGTCGGACCGGGAGAAGCAGAGGTTCATGTGAATGGTTCACCGGCAACTTTACAATCAAATGGTGAATTCACTGCACAGCTTGCTCTTCAGCCTGGTGAAAATCAAATTGAAATAGTCGTGACTGTCGATGGTTTCAAAACAAACGAACAAACGGTAACGGTTATTGGTGAAGAACTTACATTTGATCAAGTAATCGAGTTTGTTGAAAATGCAACTTTCACGAATAAAGGTATCCAACAAGCGGTACTCGCTCAATTAGCAAGTGCACAAAAGGATTTTGCTTCAGCAGAAAAGCTTAAAGAAGATGGCTTAGTTGAGCAAGCAGAGGAAGCAATACTAGAAGGTAATCAAAAACTAGAAGAACTTGTACTATTTGTTCAACAACATGCAGGTAAACATATTCCAACTGAAGTGGCAGAACAACTAGTATCATATATTAATAATTTATAATGGGACGGAGGGACAGGTCCCTTGTCCCTGTAAAAATATGGTGGGACGAGGGACCTGTCCCCGTGACCCACAAGTGAACCTGTGAGCCGGAACCGAACCCGAACCCGTGACCCACAAAAAAGGCTGCCATATTAATCATGGCAGCCTTTCTATCTTTTATTTTTCCGGAACAAAGTAAATTACAGATGGACCTGATGCGCCGCCTGGAAGACTTGTGACAAAGTCATATTGATTCCCGTTAGCACCAACTGTTTCGGATGCAAATTTCCATGCATTTACATAGCTTAGGAACCCAGTCGTATTAAGGTGACCATTCCATTGCATCACAAAATGACCGAATCCACCTGCTGGGTTATCATAGATAGAAAGTTGCAGTGGTTGATGTAAACTATTATCCACTCTAACGTCTAAATCATATAAAACACCATAGTTCCCATTGTTAATCACTGGTTTATTTCCATCGACTACACTAACACCTTCTTCATACTCTCCCGGCAATTTATCGCTCCATTGACCATAAGCAGCAGATGAAAGTCGAATATAGGCATTTCCTAATGCAGTATCATACGTAAGAGTACCTTCACGATCAAAATGTGGAAAACTTCCGCGAACATGTGAGTCAGGCGGTAAGATTTCAACAGAAAGTGGGTCAGCTGGACGTTCTACATAGTTAAGAGTCGTTGCAGTAACAGTGGCCGGCTGATGACCGTGTTTTGTATAAACATCATATTGGGCAATCCCACTTACCGTATCTCCATCGGGTGCATTTGTTTCCAAGTAATAGCTCTCACCAGGCTGTAGGGTCTGTATGTATTTTTTCTCAGCCTTTTCTTCTAGGAATTGTACCAATGCTTCTTTTCCAGCTACGTCCGGATAAATACTGACTGAAGCGCCAACGCCTTTAGAATAAAGCATTACTGGTTCCTCCGAAGTATTCGTCAGGGCTAGGCTGACGTTTCGAGTCTCTCCACTTGTATTCTGATGATGCCAAAATACACGGAATTCTCCTGTAGCGGTGTCGCGATAAAATGCACCACTATCGGAGTATGTTTCTGGAGAATCACTCAGGATTAGCTTTCCTCCGGTTTGTTTTAATTCTGGCTTTTCTAGATGAACCGCAGGCTTAAGTGTTTCGATGGGTACATAATTTTCATTGGCAAATGTCTGGGTGGGCAGAAGAAATGCCAATAGAACAGTACCTAAGACTAAAGCAGACTTCATTTTCATTTTCTTTTCCTCCTTTATTATTTTATTGAAATCCCAATAATGACTGTTCAATTATCTAAGGAGGCTGAGTTGGGGTATTCAATGTTAAGTGGATTCGAGAATGGATGGATTTATCCTTCTTTTTTTCTTAAAATGAGGAAAAAGTCCCCCCTTTCCAGAAAAAAGGAATAGTGGACATGGCAATTTGAACATGTAAATAAATGGTGGGACAAGGGACCTGTCCCCTTGACCCAGCGGGGAGAATTTTGTATTCTTGAGTTGGAGGATATATTCTCTTTTGTTTAAAATGGAGGAATATTTCTTCAAACAATTTTAGCAGTAAAAAGGAGATTTTTATAATGCCAAAGACAGAGAATGTAAACCCTCTTTTAATTATTACATCTGTATATAACTCGCTTACGAAAACAGAACAAAAGGTAGCGGATTATATCATGGAAAACCACAAGGAAGCTGTCTATTCTTCTGTTACCGATTTAGCCGAAGTGGTAGGGGTTGGAGAAACGACTGTTTTGCGCTTTTGTAGAAAACTAGGATACCGTGGATTTCAAGAATTTAAATTGTCTGTCGCTCAGAACCTTATGGAAGTTGATGAGCAAGTATATGGAAAGATTGAGGAAAATGATCCCTTTGATGTGATTGCAAAAAAGATAGCGAATCAAAATGTAAGTGCTTTAAATGATACTGTTGCACTTCTACAAGATCAGACAATACAGAAGGCAATTGAAAAGATTAATAGTGCCAAAAAAATCTATTTCTTCGGGGTGGGTTCTTCTGGATTCACAGCTTTAGATGGCAAACATCGATTTATGAGGCTGGGTTATGATACAGAACATGTCTCCGATTCACATATCATGTCAATGACTGCTTCGTTATTAGGAGAAAATGATCTAATTATTGCTTTATCTTCATCAGGAAGCACAAAGGACGTCGTCGATGCGATTGAAATTGCTAAGAAAAATAAAGCCTTTATCATTTGTATTACAAACCAGGCGAGATCACCGATTACAAAATATGCGGATTTAATTCTTCTAGCTGCAAGCAAGGAATCCCCATTTGAGGGTGGTATTTTCTCTTCCAAGATTGCTCAGCTTTTACTATTAGATGTTCTAGCAACAAATGCAGCTCTTAAGAATAAAGAACAGGCATTTAGAGCGATAAAGAGTACAGCGGAATCTGTTCTTGATAAATTGTACTAAGACACGAATAAAAAGGTGAAAATCATGGTTTCTTCAAATAACAAGCTATTTGAGGTTCTCGAATATATAGTGGATTTGGTTCTATTAAACTTTCTATTTATTATATGTTCACTTCCTCTCGTAACTGCATACCCTGCCTTTGTTGCATTGGTGGGGGCGATTAAATCTACATCGGAAGACGAGCCGATACCTGCATGGAAAATTTTTTTAAAACTATTTATTCAGTATTTAAAAAAAGGGATGAAAGTCTGGTTCGTTCTTCTACTTGTTTCAATCGTCATCATAGGAGACATTTTTGCCTCCTTTTATTTACCCAATGAGTTACAGAATTTTCTGCTTCCTTTTAATATTATTATGATTCTTTTATTTTTCGGGGTATTTAGCTATCTTACAAAACTGTTTATCTTAGGCGAGCATCGTTTAAAACCATTAATTTTTCAGAGTTTTGTTCTATTCTTTAGGAAACCATTTAAGCCTTTACTCATCATCATAATTAATACATTGATTGTGATTCTATCAATCTATTTAAGATTTGTTCCTTTTTTAATCTCCTTCAGTCTTCTTGCATTTACTTACTATTTTGTCATGATGGCAAGAGATTATGATGCGGAGAATAGTTAGATTAAAATAAAAAATGGAGATTTTTTTATTTTTTAATAAAAAAGGTGGATTTAATCTCCAAAAGGTGATACATTTCTAATAGAGAGAAAATTCTCTCTTGAAAGCGTTTAATTAAAAAGGGTTTTGAAGTCTAGTAGGGGGTACAAAGAGAATTACTATTAGAGATCAAAATTCAAAAAAATCCAAATGAGGTGGGGAAAAAATGAGTAGATTCAAAAAAGTACTATCAGTAGCAATGGTGTTTTTACTTGTTTTAGGTGTCTTAGCTGCATGTAGTTCTGAAGATTCAGGCACAAAGGATTCAGGCTCAGATAAAGCAAAAGGCGGGGACGAAGAGACAACAGTTGAATTTTGGACAATTTCGCTTCAACCAACATTTAATGATTATTTCAATGATCTTATTGCGAAATATGAAGAAGAAAATCCAAATGTAAAAATCGATTGGAAGGACTTCCCTTATGATGCAGTACAGAACAAATTATTAACAAGCATTGCAAGTAAGAAAGCTCCAGACGTAGTTAACTTAAATACGGTTATGGCTCAACAAATGGCTTCAAAAGATGCCTTAGTGGATTTCAATCAGGCATTAACAGATGAACAAAAGGGTATTTACTTTGAAGGAATCTATAATTCTACTGCACAAGGTGATGGTGCATATGCACTTCCTTGGTATACAGGTATTCCGGTTCTTTATATCAATAAGTCATTAGCAGAAAAAGCAGGTCTTGATTTAAATAATCCTCCACAAACAAAAGAAGAACTAGCAGCATGGGGTAAACAAATCGCAGACAAAACAGATTCTTATGGATACGTATTCACAATGGAAACTCGCTCTATCCTTGAAGAAGGCTTTAAAATCGTAGAAGGCGATAAAGCGATCTTCAATAATGATGAAGTAAAAGAATACATCCAAGGCAATATCGATTTAATCGAGGCTGGGGCTATTCCAAAGGATATTCCAAATTTTAGTAAACAGGTTGAGCTTTTTGGTAGTGAACAAGTAGGGATGATCATCTCAAGTTCTTCGTTTATTAACCAATTAAAAACAGCTTCACCAGATGTATATGAAAATACAATCGCGGTTCCAGCACCAGTAGGAAAAGCGGGCATTCGTTTTACAAACACAATGAATCTAGTGGTTCCTAAAGAATCTAAGAATGTAGATGCTGCGGCAGCATTTGCACATTATGTAACAAATGATGCAAATCAATTAGCATTCTCAAAAGTAGCAAACACACTTCCATCTACTAAAGAAGCTGCGAAGGATGAGCACTTCTATAAAAATGATGGAACATTAGAGGGACAAGCGTTAACTGCATCTGTTGAAAGCTTAGACAAAGCAACAGATTTCTACCTTGGTGTTGAAAACGCAGGTGATGTAGATAGTGCAATCAATAAACATCTACAAAATATCTACATTAATGATCAAGACCTTGATGCAGAGCTTGAAGCAGCTGAGAAAGAAGTTAATGATATTTTAGCTCGTTAATATATGAAAATTGAATGGGCAGATGAACTTCTGCCCATTTCCTTTTATCCAGCGGATACGGAATAAAAGGAAATCCTTTGGCGGTGCCACAGATTTTATAAGTAAACTTTTTAGAAAGTATGTTCCAAAGACGAAGGCTACATACTCCACTTCCTGTGGAAACGTCTTTGTTACCTACTCATGTGGACTTACTAATCTGAGCAATACGCCAAGGTTTTAGAAGATTAGGAGGGAATAACCTATGGGAAAGAAAAGAGCCCACAGTTATAGCAGATTCAACGAGGTACAAACTGCATGGCTTTTTATGGCGCCAGGGTTGATATTGCTTGCTCTATTCACCTTTTGGCCGATTATTTTCAGTCTTCCTTTGGCATTTACGAACTATTCGGTTATAGGAGAAACATCGTTCGTAGGACTGGACAACTTTAAACGTGCATTTTCTGACGTTGATTTTATTGCTTCGCTTAAAAACTCTCTACTCTATATGATTATTGTGCCTTTTATCCAAATTATCTCCATCTTAATGGCTATTTTAGTAAATCGAAAAATGGTAGGAATTAAGTTTTTCAGAACAGCTTATTATATTCCAGTTGTTACATCAATGGTTGCTGTTGCCATTATCTGGGGTTGGTTGATGAGTTCAAACGGGGTTCTCAATTATCTATTAATGTCAATTGGAATATTAGATGAAAAAGTGAATTGGTTATCGGATAAAGATACCGCTCTATGGGCCCTCATGTTTATCACCTTATGGAAGGGCTTAGGTTATTATATGATGATTTATCTTGCTGGCCTACAAGCAGTCCCAACCGATTGTATCGAGGCAGCAAGAATCGATGGTGCAAGTAACTGGCAAATCATTAGTAAAATCACAATTCCGTTATTAAAGCCATATGTATTCTTATGTACGTTAGTTTCCTTAATGGCAGCGATTCGAGTGTTTGATGAGGTATTCGTATTAACGTCTGGTGGACCAGGTAATGCAACTTTAACAAGTAGTGTCTATATCTACCAGCAGGGATTCGAACAATTTGAGTTTGGCTATTCATCTGCACTAGGACTAGTCGTAAGTTTCATTATCATGTTCTTCAGTATTTTCGTCTTCCTGTTTAACAAGAAGGGTGGTGTAAATCCATATTAATATGGATGAACCTATGAAAAATACGAATCTATTTAAAAAAATTGTCAGTAAAACAATCGTTTATGTGTTGTTAATCTTATTTGCCATCTTTATGATGGGGCCATTTCTTTGGCTAATCAGTGTGTCACTCATGCCTGGTAAGAATATTTTCGCTTTTCCACCTGCGATACTGCCAACTTTTATTGACTTTAAAAACTATATCGAAGTTTGGGAGTATATGGATTTTCTTAAATATATTTGGAACACCGTGATCATCACCTTCTTAGGTGTCACATTAAGTATTATATTTAGTGCTTTAACAGCATATCCGTTAGCTATTTTCAATTTTAAAGGAAGAAATTTCATTTTCATGTTACTCGTATCGACAATGATTATTCCTGCAGCTGCAGCACTTGTGGTTAACTATTTAACAATTAATAATCTGGGGTTAATTAATACGTTTACCGGGGTCGTCCTTCCAACGTTGGTCTCTGTATTTAACGTCTTCCTCTTTAGACAAGCATTCATGGGGATTCCAGGCGATATCAGGGATTCTGGAAAAATGGACGGCGCTTCTGAATTCCGGATTTGGGTTCAATTAATGATGCCAATGATCAAACCAGCGGTCGCAGTTGTGGGCTTATTTGAATTTATGGCGAACTGGAATAGTTTCCTATGGCCGATCATTGTACTGGATACAGAAAAATACCCATTAGCTTCAGCATTAAGCTTTTTAAATGGTCAGTTCTCCTATAACTTTGGGTGGATTGCTGCAGGTACAGTAATCTCAGTAATACCAATCATATTCGTGTTTTTATTCACTCAGAAATATTATATGGAAGGACTTGCAGGAGCGGTTAAAGGATAAACCACCTGAAATAAAAAGTGCTAAGAAAAAGGGAGATTTCAAATGTATAAAATTGCTTACATCCCACTAGACGAACGCCCATGTAACTATGACTTCCCAAGCCTCCTAACAGGGTGGGACAAGGGGACAGGTCCCTCGTCCCACAGTGAAGTGAATCTTGTACGGCCGGATTTGAGTCTGATGGGGGATAAAAAAACACCTGGAAATACTGAATTGATTTGGGAATGGCTGTACCAGGAAGCGGTGGATGCAGATGGTCTGATTCTTTCAATCGATACATTGTTATATGGCGGAATCATTCCGTCTAGATTGCACGATTTAACATTGGATGAGTGCAGAGATGTGTTAGCGAGGCTTTCACGAATTAAAGAAGTTAATCCAGATGTAAAAATATACACATTCAACTTAATCATGAGATGTCCGAAATATTCAAGCAGTGATGAAGAACCAGACTATTATGAGGATTGGGGAAGTGAAATCTTCCAATATGGCAGATTGCATCACTTACTTTCTGCCAATCTTGCATCTGAAGAAGATCAACAGCAGTACGAAGAACTCGAGCAACAACTTCCAAAAGAGGTTGTAGATGACTATCTATCTCGCAGAAAAATCAATGTTGAAGTAAACAAGCTTGCACTTGAATATGTGAGTAATGGAACGATTGATTTTATGATCATTCCACAAGATGATTCTGCACCTTACGGGTGGACAGCGATTGACCAGCAGGAGGTAAGGGGAGCGATTGCATCTCGTAATCTCGAGTTAGATGTATACATGTATCCAGGTGCTGACGAAGTAGGTTGTACGATGCTAGCAAGAATGCTCAATAGCTTTAAAGGGAAGAGACCATTGGTCTATCCAGTTTTCTCAAGTACACAAGGCCCTTCTGTCACACCTTTATATGAAGATCGCCCTTTAATGGAGACTCTGAAATATCAAATTTTAGCTGCAGGTGGGCTGATTGCTTCAAGTCTTGCTGAAGCAGATGTTGCTCTATTTTTGAATTCACCTGTGGAGCCAATGATGGAGGCTGCCTACCAGGATAACTTAAGTACAAAATATCAGGTAAATCGTAACCTAATTGATTTTGTCGAGCAGCTCGAATTTACAGTGAAGGAAAGAAACATCCCATGCGTGGTGGCCGATGTCGCATTTGCAAATGGATCAGATTTAGGCCTGCTTAAGCTGTTAAAGAGAAAGAATCTTCTATTTAAATTAGCGGGGTACGCAGGCTGGAATACGAGCTCGAATACACTTGGAACATGTATTGCACAAGGGATGTTCCATCATGTATATGGAAGTACACAAACTCATACGGATTTTCTAGCACTACGCTATGTCGAAGATGCGGGATATTGTAGCGCAGTCAGAAAAAATGTCACAAATAACATCCTGCCAGGGCTAGGCTATGACTATTTCCTTGTTGACGGAAAACGTGGAAAGGTTTCTGAAATTGTGCTGGAACAATTAACGGAGTTTATAAAAGAAAATCTTAGCGATGAAGAAAACGAACTACGAATTACAGATTGCTACATGCCTTGGAGCCGAATGTTTGAAGTCGGCTTGAATGTTGAACATAACCGGGTCGGAGGGACAGGTTCCTCGTCCCTGTAAAAATATGGTGGGACAAGGGACCTGTCCCTGTGTCCCAAAAAGGAGTTGCTGCTAGTGATGGAGCGCAGAATTTCAGATGTTGTTGTGATTGGTGGAGGTTTAGGAGGGTGTATGGCTTCCTTGGCTGTTGCCAAAATGGGGTTAAAGGTCATTATGACGGAAGAAACGGATTGGCTAGGTGGACAGCTTACGAGTCAGGCAGTACCTCCGGATGAACATAAATGGATTGAAAGATATGGTTGTACCGCCACTTATCGTGAATTTAGGGATCGCGTGCGCCAATATTATCGGGATAACTATCCGCTTACGCAGGAAGCAATGGAAAACGACATATTGAATCCTGGAAATGGTTGGGTAAGTCGGTTAGCGCATGAACCAAAGGTTTCATTAAAAGTAATCGAGGATATGCTTGCCCCATATATTAATAGCGGGAAAATAACAATCCTTTACAACTATAAGCCATTAGAAGCGAAGACAGAAGAAGATGTCGTTAAATCTGTCACAGTTACTCACATCAGTGAGCTTAAAAAGATCGAGTTGATTGGTCAATATTTCTTAGATGCTACCGAAAGTGGAGATGTTTTACCCATTGCCGGTGTTGAATATGTAACGGGAGCAGAATCGATTAAGGAAACTGGTGAACCGCATGCTTTAGAAGAAGCGGATCCACTCGATATGCAATCCTTTACCTATGTGTTCGCAGTGGACTACGTAGAGGGCGGAAATTTTGTAATCGATAAGCCCGAACAGTATGACTTTTGGCGTGAATATATGCCGAGTTTCTCTCATTTGCCTCTCTTTAGCTGGTATGCAACAGATGCGGATGATACATCAAAGCTCAAGCAGTTTACACTTTTCCCTAATGATGAAGGTATTCCTTCCTTATTTACCTATCGAAGAATACTAGATACAGAGAATTTGGAAGGGAATTTGTATGAGGGTGATATTTCCCTAATCAATTGGGCGCAAAATGACTATTTTCTAGGCCCAATCTATGAAGTGCCTGAAGAAGAAATCGAAAAAAATCTATTGAATGCAAAACAACAAAGCTTGTCACTTCTATATTGGTTGCAAACAGAAGCACCAAGACTGGATGGTGGGAAGGGATTCCCTGGTTTACGACTTCGCAAGGATGTATTAGACACGGAGGATGGCCTGGCGAAATATCCATACATTCGTGAATCTAGAAGAATTAAAGCCGTCTACACAATTACAGAGCAAGATGTTAGCAAGGAAATAAGAGGAGACCAAGGAATTTGTGAGTATTACGATAGCGTTGGTGTTGGGAGCTATCATTTAGATTTACATCACACAACAGTTTCAAATCGTAGCTTTTATATCCCGAATTATCCATACGAAATCCCGCTTGGTGCCCTATTGCCGGTACGTGTAAAGAATTTGATTCCTGCTTGTAAAAACATAGGGACTACCCAAATTACGAATGGTTGCTACAGGCTTCATCCAACTGAATGGAATATTGGAGAATCAGCGGGATATCTAGTGGCGTATTCACTATTGAACAATGTGACTCCACATCAGGTAAGAGAACAGCAGGAGAACTTAGAGGAATATCAAAATCTATTAGTAAATCATGGCGTTCAGCTTCACTGGCCAGATGATATTGACCTATAAGGAGGACGAAGACCAAATGGAACAACCAAACATATTATGGGTTGACTTTTTAGCCAATGGTTCTCGATTATTAGACCCGGAAAAAATGAAAGAGTTAATCAAACACGCCGTTAGATGCGAGATTACACATCTTGTAGTTGATGCAAAAATTCCATATGGATTTACAACGTACCCAAGTGAGTTTGCGTATCATGTAAGTGACTTGAAGGATGAGCAATATCATGATTGGAAAGGCCGAGACTTTCTTCAAGAAATGATTCATCATGCAAAAGGATCCGGGATGAAAGTTATCGCGAATGTCGATGTATTTGCAGAAGGAAACGGAATCGATAAAGAAGGAATGGTCTATACCAAGCCTGAGTGGCAGGTAGTTCACTATGACCAAGCTCTATCAGATATGCCGACAGCTGCGGAAAATCACAATGATCCAACGGTATTTGTGAATCCGATTCATCCAGAAGTAGAGGCTTATGAACTAAATATCGTTCAAGAAATTGTAAGTAAGTATGAAATAGATGGTGTTGTTTTAGACAGATGCCGCTATCCGAACATTTATGGAGATTTTAGTAGTTTGAGCCGTTCGAAATTCGAAGCTTATATTGGGGAAAAAGTAGAAAACTGGCCGCAGGATATTATGACTGTTGAGGAAAAGAAACCTGTATTTGGCCGCCTTTTTCCGAAATGGGCAGAGTTCCGTGCAAAAAATATTAAAAACTTTGTTCAAAAAGCAAAAAATGTGGTTAAAACAAGGAATTCAGATTTGATTTTCACGATCTATGTGGGTTCGTGGTATCCATTGTATTATAACGAAGGCGTCAACTGGGGAAGTGAGACCTATCACCCTTCTTTCGAGTGGACATCTGATACGCACAATACGTCTGGATATGCCGAGGAATTCGATTTTATCATGACAGGTTGCTATTACCCAGAAGTAACGATTGAGGAAGCGTTAGTCAATGAGAGACCTGCAACTTGGTATAGTGTTGAGGGCGCGATTGAGATGAGTAAGGAAGCAATTAACGGACAAATTCCTGTGATTGCTAGCTTATATTTAAAAGATTATACCGATAATGTTGAACAATTTAAGAAGGCTGTGCAACTTTGTAAGGAAAAATCAAATGGAGTTATGCTGTTTGACACAGTGTATTTAGAGGATTATCAGTGGTGGGAAGAGCTAGAAAAATCCATTAGTAAGTAATTGGAGTGGATGACATGGAAAACAAACAAGGGTTTTTTGACAAAATATATAGAAAGTTAGTTGTGTCTTGCCAAGCCTTGCCTGATGAGCCTCTTCATAGCTCCTATATTATGAGTAAAATGGCGGTGGCTGCAACTCAGGCAGGCGCAAGTGGGATTAGAGCTAACAGTGTTGAGGATATCCATGAGATAAAGAAGGTAACAGATCTACCAATCATTGGAATCATTAAACAGGATTACGATAACTCGGAGGTTTTTATCACACCAACATTGAAGGAAATTGAGCTTCTTGTAAATGAAGGTGTCGATATGATTGCGCTAGATGCGACAAGCCGGGTACGACCAGATGGCCATACAATTACTGAGATTTATCCAGAAATCAGACGAAAATATCCCAATCAACTCTTTATGGCGGACTGCTCTACCTTAGAAGAGGGCATTCAAGCAGAAAAACTAGGATTTGATGCGGTTGGAACCACATTGTCAGGCTATACCGAATACACAAAGGATGTAAAACTGCCCAATATTGATTTGATAAAAGAATTTGTGGAACATTTGAGTGTACCAATCATTGCTGAGGGCGGAATCTCGTCACCCGAGGAATTAAAGGAAGTCATGTCAACGGGAGTCCATTCAGCAGTAGTTGGATCCGCAATCACACGACCACAAGAAATCACAAAACGATTCATAAAAGTTATACAGGAATAGGGACAAGGGGACAGGTCCCTTGTCCCTGTAAAAATATGGTGGGACGAGGGACCTGTCCCTGTGACCCATGAGGTGAGAGAGAAATGAAAATATTTGCTGCGGATATTGGTGGGACCTCGATCAAAATCTGTGTGACGGATGAGAGCGGTACGGCACAGATTTTTGATGAGGTTGAAACGGAAAGTAAAAAAGGTGGCCCACATATTATTCAAAAATTGGGAGATATCATCGCAAAATACCAAGACATAGACGCAATCAGCATTAGTACGGCTGGTCAGGTGAATAGTGAAGAAGGGTATATTATCTTTGCAAATGAAAATCTACCAAACTATACCGGTACTCGGATAAAGGATTTACTAGAATCAAGGTTTAACGTACCTGTGAAGGTAGAAAACGATGTGAATTCAGCAGCTCTTGGTGAAAAATATTATGGAGTTGGCAAGGAATATCGTGATTTTCTGTTTTTAACATTTGGAACAGGCATCGGTGGAGCGATAGTAATTGATTCTAAGCTGTATCGCGGTTTTACTGGCAGTGCAGGAGAATTTGGTCACATGAATCTATATCCGAATGGTATCGATTGCGGTTGTGGAAAGGTAGGTTGCTATGAACAATATGGCTCCACAACAGCCCTTATCAGGGAAGCGAAAAAGGTTAATCCCGACTGCACGAACGGTAGAAAGTTGTTTGAAATGATTCAGCATGGTGATAATCAGTTATATGAAGTTTTTGATAATTGGACGAATGAAGTGGCTCTTGGACTTTCCAGTTTGATCCATATCTTCAACCCTCCTTGTGTCATTTTGGGTGGAGGGATTATGGAACAGGACTTAGCTGTTAAACTTGTATCTGAAAAGGTTCAAAAACATATTATGGACAGTTATTCAGGTGTTGAAATTTTGAGATCCAAAAATGGCAATAAATCTGGGCTTTACGGAGCGATTTCGCTTCACAAAATTTAGCTATAAGGGGCTAAATACAATGAATAAATCCAATCGAACATTTTATAGTTCTCATTTAAACAAAACACTAGATTACATGGTACTAACGTTAAGCGAAAATATTGAAGATGCTTATCTATTATATGTCCAGGATGGCCGTGATTATTTAGAATTAGGTGGATTGGAAAATGCGATTCAGGATGTAGTACGTGTGAATCCTGAATTGGCCAATCACCTTGTTCTCGTGCTGATTCACCCTGGGGATTCGATTGAAAGATGGGAATCGTTCAGTAGATCAGGATCTTCCTTTCATCAATACCTGCGTTTTATGAATGATGAATTCATTCCTGAGTTTGAAAGAAACCTAGGCGCTAGCATTTCTAAAAGAGGTCTCCTTGGCGACTCATTAGCGGGGAATATAAGTTTGAATATTGCATTAGAGAAGCCGGAACGCTGGACGCACTTATTGCTACAGTCTCCGGCTATTTCTGATGGAGATATTCAACAGGTGAAAGAAACGGACATTTCTGGTTGGAATGTGCTTCAAACCGTCGGTACTTATGAAGATGAGTTTATCTCCTCGATATCGAATGAAAAATTATATATCTTAACTAGAAATCGAGAGTTATATAGAAGCTTCTCAGCTAAAAATATAAATATTAAATATATAGAAACAGAAGATGAGCATCTGTGGAAAGTGTGGGAGCGGGATCTACCGCAGGCGCTTGAATTTTTCTGTTGGGACAGAGGGACAGGTCCCTTGTCCCTGTAAAAATATGGTGGGACGAGGGACCTGTCCCCGCGACCCAGTGAAGGAGGTTTGAGATGAGGGTTCATTTTACAGGTGATTTAGCCGAGGTGCTGGATGGGGTTCGAATTCTTTGTGATGATTTGGGATTAGAAGTTACGGAGGACGGATACCCGATTGAAGTAGTAAATCGTCAAGGTCCGTTAGTCGTGACGAACAACCAGATCATTTTTGATAAAAGGATTCATTTTTTCAGAGGGTTAGGATTATGGCTTCAACATATGGAAAGGAACAATGAGTTCCATTTAACTGAGGAGCCTCAATTTGAAACAAGTGGAGCAATGATTGATGTTTCTAGAAACGCGGTTCTAACGGTAGATGGCATTAAAATGTTGCTTCGTAAAATGGCCGTGATGGGCCTAAACATGGCAATGGTTTATACAGAAGATACGTATGAGGTTCCAGAAGTCCCTTATTTCGGATATATGCGTGGGAGATATACGGAAAAGGAAATTCGTGATTGTGATGAGTATGCATTTCAATTAGGGATTGAAATGATACCGTGTATCCAAACATTGGCCCATTTAAAGGAAGCACTGAAATGGGGTTATGCGAATGAAATCAAGGATACAGATGATATACTGCTTGTCGGTGAGCCGAATACCTATGAATTTTTGAAACATTTGATTGAGGGAGCTGTAAGACCGTATCGGACAAAAAGGATCCATATCGGCATGGATGAAGCCTTGCAGTTAGGTCGAGGTAAGTATATGGAGAAAAATGGGTATGATGACCGTTTTGAAATTATGAACAAGCACCTTCAGGAAGTTGTATCAATTACCGAGGAATTCGGCTTGGAACCAATGATTTGGAGTGACATGTATTTTCGTTTAGCCTCTAAAAACGGGAATTATTATGACTTTGATCAGACGTTATTGGAACAGGTTAAACAATCTATTCCTAACGTCCAAATGGTGTATTGGGATTACTATCATGCCGAAGAGGAATTTTATGAGGGAATGTTAAATACCCATAAACGAATCGTATCGGATCCACTTTTTGCAGGCGGTATATGGACCTGGAATGGAATCTCTCCTAACTATGCGAGGGCCTTTCGAAATTCGGAGGCCGCATTAAATGCTTGTAGAAAAACAGGAATTAAAGAAGTATTTACAACCATGTGGGGTGACAATGGAGCTGAAACTCCAATTCAAACCGCGCTTCCAGGACTGCAATTGTTTGCTGAGCACACATATCATCAAGAGGTGAGCCGAGAACATTTGGAAGAACGTTTTTACTACTGCACAGGTTATCAGTTAAACGATTTCTTTTTGTTAAATCAAATGGATGAGATCCCAGGAGTCATGGAGGATAACTTATATTCCTCAAATCCGTCTAAGTTCTTGCTTTGGCAGGATGTGTTAATGGGACTGTTTGATGAAAATATAAAAGGATTGCCGGTTGCTGAACATTACAAAGGTTTAGTGGAAAAGCTAAAGACAGCTAAGGAACGCAATCTAGGCGCTGAAAAATTGTTTCACTTTTATGAGCAACTAGCAAGTGTCTTAAGTGAAAAGGCTGAGTTGGGAATTGAGCTAAAGTTTGCTTATGATAAGGGGGATAAAACAGGGGTTAAGGTGTGTCTTGAAAAGGTAGAGCTTCTTAGAGTAGAAATTGATGCTTTACGAAAGGCACACAGAGATGTATGGTTTACCGTCAATAAACCGTTTGGATGGGAAGTTCTAGACATGCGATACGGCGGCTTACTAACACGAATGGAAACAGCACAACATCGATTAAATCTATGGCTGAATGGTGACATTTCATCACTAGCAGAATTAGAAGAAGTGCGACTTCGTTACGACGGTCCAGAACAATTCCCTGAAAACGTAACACTAGGAAGAGGCGAAACCTACAACCGAATCGCCACAGCAAGCGCGACATAAGTCTGGGACAGAGGGACAGGTCCCTTGTCCCTGTAAAAAATGGTGGGACGAGGGACCTGTCCCCTTGACCCAAATGGGGGGATGAAAGGTGCAAGAGGAGTTGCAGTGGTACAGTCCAAAAGAAAAGCCTATTCGTTTAAGTGGTTTTGCGTGGTTTAATGAGGGAGAACGATATCGGCGACTTCCTGTAAATCCGGAATATCATATTCCGCCACGTGTGGATGAATTAGCGGATCATACTTCTGGTGGACAAATTAGTTTTCGGACAAATGCTACAAAGCTTGAAATAAAAGTAAAGCTAACGGATGCAGCTTACATGGGGCATATGACGGCCTCTGGTCAATGTGGCTTCGATGTATACGTGGGGGAACCAGGGGAACAACAGTATTATACAACTGCCATTCCATCACTACTTGATCAATCTTATGAGAAAACGGTATGGGATTTTACTAGTAGTAATCAACCCTCGATCGAGCATCCCAGAGAGGTAACGTTGTATTTTCCTTTGTATCAGGGGGTAGAAGAGGTTTTCATCGGAGTTAATCCAAGTGCAATTATTGAACCGCCTACTCCGTATGTTTCAGATAAACGAGTGATTTTCTATGGTACATCCATTACCCAGGGGGCCTGTGCAAGTAGGCCTGGTATGTCGTACACAAATATCCTTAATCGAAGATTTAATTTTGAATTTATTAATCTAGGATTCTCCGGAAGCGGGAGAGGTGAGCAAGGAGTGGCCTTAACCATCAGAGAAATCGAACGGCCAGCCTGCTTTGTCCTTGATTATGAGGCTAATGTTTCATACAAGGAATATAAAGAGACACTACTTCCTTTTATCGATACCTATCGGGAAGTTCATCCGGATGTTCCTATTGTCATAGTGTCACGAATTCCATTTGTACAGGATAAAGAAATTGGAGAGTACGAGGATTATCAAAACCGTAGAGAGTACTCGAAATCAACAGTGGAAAAATTAAAGCAACAAGGTGATAAAAATATTTCATTTATAGATGGATCTACGTTGTTAGGGGAATACTGGCATGAATGCACAGTCGATGGAATCCATCCGAATGACCTAGGATTCATGGAAATGGCAAATCGTATGGAGAGTGCGTTTGCTTTTTTAAATACCCATAAAGGTGATTAGTAATTCCTAGTCACTGCTCAAGAAACGATTAAAAGTATTTGGGAGGGTTATTTTGTTATATTTCGAACAACAAATCAAAGAATATGAAACATATAAACCACCTTTAACAAAGACGAAGGACTTCCATACATTCTGGGAAGATACGTTAAAGGAGTCTGAGCAACTCCCTTTACAAAGCCATCTAGTAAGAGAAGAATATCCGATTAAGCAGATTGATGCCTATAAGGTAACCTACCAAGGATTTGGTGGAACACCAATAAGTGGGCATTATATTTTACCGAAAGAAGCTAAGGAAAACCTGCCTTGTATCATTTTGTACCATGGTTATGGAATGGATAAGGAGTCTATTTCAGATTATATGAAATGGGTTATACAAGGATATGCAGTTCTAGCGATTGATAATCGTGGCCATGGTGAGAGTAGTGACGACTCTGGCTACATGACTGGAACAAATGGGACATGGGTGTTACATGGCATTCTAGACAAAACCGAATATTATTATCGAAAAGTATACATCGATAATAAACGCGCAATCGATTTTCTGTTTACAAGACCTGAAATCGATAAAAGTCGGATTTGTATTTATGGTGGAAGCATGGGTGGAGGAATCGCCCATGCGGTTGCTGCACTGGATAATCGACCTAAATTAGTCATTGCTGATGTGCCGAATATGTGTAATATTGAACTAGCTATTCAGCTGAAGCTAGAAGGATCACTAGTTAGCCTCGAACATTATTTAGCAAGGTATCCTGAAAAGGTACAACAGGTTTTCCATAATCTAAGTTACTTTGATAATCTGAATTTTGCTTCCATGATAAAAAGTAAAACGAGAGTAACAATTGCGCTGAAAGACCCGGTTTGTCCACCACAATCGATTTTTGGTGTATATAATCACATCCAAGCAGAGAAGAGTTATGTCGTTTATCCGTTTACTGGACATAACGTTGGGGGCATTAGCTCACATCTTGATGATACGCTTACATATGTGAATGAGAATTTATAAAGGTAAAAGTGTTTGGCACTGCAGAAAATATAGAATATTCTTGTCTTTTGTTTGTGGGGAAATTAGCATAAATTTATATGGAAAATAAAGACGCAATGAGTGAGAAAAATTCGCTCGTTGTGCCTTTTTTGTGTTCAGCGAAAGTGAGGAAAGGGAATCCAGAAAAAGTGGTGGGACAGGGAACCCTGTGTCCCAAAATATTTTTAGTTGAGATGGAGCCGCTGGTATTTTAAGATATAGGTTAGCAAATGAAATACATAATAGTTTGTTAAAGAATTAGTTTTTAAGGAGAATTCAAAATGAGCACGATTTATACATCGTATCAACTTTCGGAAAGGTTTGAAGTGGCTTTTAATCAAATACATGACTCGTTAAAATCTATTGTTAAGATACAGGATGATAGATTCAAAGTACTATTAGATGTTGGTTCGAGGAAGCATCAAATCATTAGGGAATTTTACGAAGACTTAAAACAATATGCAAAACTTCGGAACTCCCTTGTTCATGATAAAAAACAGCTAGGGTTTTATATTGCTGAACCTCATATCGATGTTGTTAAACAAATTGAAAAAATTGCGGCTATCTTTAGTCGACCTAATTTTGCACTTTCAATTGCAACAAAAGAGGTAATAACGGTTGGTTACGAAGATGATCTCATCGATACGTTTCAAACTATTAAAAGGTATGGGTTTTCCCAATATCCTGTTTATAAAGGGAAAGAATGTGTGGGCATTCTAAATACAGGGGAAATTGTAAGATGGGTAACCGAAAACGTAACAACTACAATTGTTGATTTTTCAGGTATTAAGGTAAAGGATGTCCTATCCAGGGTTCATCATCATCCGATAGATTTTGTTGCAAAATCGATTGATATCTTTTCAATTGAGGATATCTTTGAGGAAAAGCACAAGAAAAAATTAGATTTAGAAGCCGTTATTATCACGGAAAATGGTAAAAACGATGAGATTCACTAGGTTTGGTTACTGCATGGGATTTGATTGAGATTGATTATACCATTGACTAATGATCTTATAAAAAAGGTCCAACGAGTTGTTTTTTAATGCTCGTTGGACCTTTTTGTGTTTTTAGTTGGTTTGGGACATGGAACCCGTCCCCGTGTCCCCAGATGCTGGGACAAGGGACCTGTCACTAAGACCCACTATTTTTTCGTAGTGTACGAGTCTTGTTTCGAATAGTTTCAATGGGTCGTAGTAGACTTCTGGGTTTGATTTCATTTTTGCCAAGGTTTCTTTGTCTTGTTCTATACGGTCTTTAGTTTGGTCGATTGCTTGTGAAAGTCCATCTAAAGGTTCCTTGTAGAATAGACCGATATCCTGCGGCAGTGACCTCTTGAAGAAGTCAAATTGCTGCCAGAACTTACTTTGTATGGATTCTACAACTTCGGCGTAAGAAGCATTTTCTACATATTTTTTATATTGATTGAGCATGTATGATTGCTGCTTCTGTGGTAGCAAGCCCAATACTTTACCTGCGCCTTTCAATAATACTTGCGCTGGATTGTGGCGAAGCATGATGTTTTCCTTATCAATTTGGATTTGATAAGTCATGCGACCAATGTCTCGGCGCCAGTCCTCAACGACTTTAAAGTCACATTCCAACTTGAGCTCTTTTTCAGGATAGACCTCAGACAGTGACTGGGTCATGTCATCTAAATATTCTTGAGTCGCAACCAATTTCGAATTCGAATTTTCAAGCCAATCTTGTAGTTTACTAGAGAGCCCGGGTATAACCTCTTGCTGGAATAAACGCTGAATCTCTTCGTTCATTTTTTCATTTAACTCAATATGCAATTGGTTGAGGTTGCTGTCTTCAGTAATAATCTCCGAGCAACCTGTAAGGATCTTTGGTATTTTTTCAGAAAGATCTCGTTTAACGTCCGAGATTACTTTGGAGAATGAATCCGTAATTTCCTTACTCTTCTCGGTTTCCTTATCATGAAGGCTATTTAAAAATCCAGCTAACCTTGTATTGTATTCTTCATTATGCGCGATTACATCGAGTAATTTGTTCTCTGCATCGGCACGTTTTTTCAATAGGCTGGAAATCACTTTTCTCAATAAAAATAGGGTTTTTCCAACACGATAATTCGTTCCGAAGCCTACTTTAATATCACGTAAGAAGTTCATGTTTCTTACTGAATGAATCACCGCTTCAGGGAAATATTCATTTATCTTCACTGTGTCCAATGTATTACGCAATACAAAATGTACAGGAGTATCCTTTGCACTATGTTTGATTTGCGCGAGATAGTCAAAATCAGCCTCTGATAGGCTTTCTGCATCGCTCACGAATAATACGCCATCGACAACAGGTAAGAAACCGAACGTTTTTCTCTTCTCCATAAAATACTCTTTATATCCAGTGGTATTCAATCGTAATTCAGACGTTCGTAACTGGGCAGACGGTACTGTCAACTCTAATATCGAGTCTGGAGTAATGGCTTCCTCCGGACTTGGTAGGGGATGACGACCAGCGTCCGACACGTCGGCTATCCTTTTTTCTGCTCCGTATTGAATGCTTGTATAATTAGAGAGAGTTGGAGTCAGTAATTCCTCATCTAAAATGGCATTTACAAATGAATACTTACCTTTTCCTAGGACAAGTAAATTCGTTGTTTTTGTATCAAAAAGTTGATCAAAGCCCCATATTAACCGGTCGCTCGTTTCAATATTATTTTTTTGAGCCCAATCAATGATTGATTTCATGAAGTGTTGGCATTCATCCAGGGATAATGAACGGCTATGTGCGTTTTCTAGGACAATTTCTGCCTCTTTTACGATTACCATTTTGATGGCGGAAGGGAAAATATCATCCCACGCAAGAATGGCTGCCGCTGCAGCTAATCCATTCGTTGCAGTCGTTGTGTTCAACCAATTGACCAGCAATTTCGGCATAAGCTGCCCGATATCACGTAATAAATAATCACCAGTCGTTAATTCAAGATACGCTTCCTCGAATAAGTGAGTAATGGTATGCCACTGCTCGTACGGATTGATCTCCAAATCCTTCATGATTTTTACGACCGCTTGAAGCCAGTTTAGATATTCGCTCGTATTCTGGTAGCTTTTCCAAACAGCAGCCATTAGTTGTTTAAATCTTGCTTGGTCAAGTTCGTATAACTTGCGCAATACCGAAACGAATGTATCAGGTGCAAATGAACTGCTATGCCCTAATTCGCAGTAATCAATTAAAGCGTCAAACCATTCAAGACCCTCTGTTCGCTTCGTTTCATTGATAGCCAGTTCAATCGCATTTTTCCAATCTTCTTGTTCCTCGTAAAAATGCTTGGCAACCGTTGTAATGTTTGGATAATCGGGATTTCCTTCAACTGCTTCCTGAATAATTCGGTAGGCTGCATCAATCTTGTTATCCTCAAGATAAAGTGAGAATAGGCTCAACGAAACCTCGCTGGTCAGGGTTTTATTACTCGATATAATTGAGCCATACACTTCATCCGCATTTGAGAGCAAGCCAAGCTCATAATACGCATCCGCAATATTTTTCTTCGCCCACGGCTCTAAGTCGTTCGAGATGTTCTCCCACTTATAGATGGCCGCCTCATAATCCTTATAATGAAAATAAATCTCCCCTTGCGCAAAGCGTATATAGGACAGGTCATACAGCTCCTTCTCCTGCTCAGCCATATATGCCTCACCAAGAATCTCTACCGGATGCCTCGTGTCATTTTCAGAAATAAAAGTTTGATAGTACGTCTTCGTAATAAACTCATGCTCAGATGTCATATGTAAACCTCCAATGCTAGGACAGTGGGATCGAGCCGGTGGGGCCTTGCCCATTGGGCAAAGCCCCATGTCAAGGTCTCGCCCAGGGGACAAGGGACCTGTCCCTGTGTTCCACTGTCTTTTGTTGTTTAATTTGGTTCATTTATCCTTTTATGGGTATTCGTATACCCAATCATATATTAATACGTTTTAAAAGCTGATTTTATGTCGATTATTGGGGAAGTAAAACTAGTATTCTATTAAAAAAATCCCACTTAAGATAACTGTACTAAATAAGGATACTATATTCAATCAAACTTCTTATTGGTGCTTTGGGTCGAAGAGGAGATAACCACTTATTGGCTGTAAAAAAATGGTGGGACGAGGGACCTGTCCCTGTGTCCCTTAAATATTATTCTTATATTGTGAGAAAAGTCCTATATAATTAAGAGTATGTGTAATTTAGCGGTAGAGATAACGGGAGGTCACTATATGTATTTTAAGGATGAAGAGAGCTTGAAAGAAATCGATGAATTGATAGAGGAAGCAGATAGAATCCTCCGAACGGATCAGGTTTTATTATTGGGAGGTAGTACCACTTCTTTAGCTGTTGGCCGAGCCATTGGTGGCAGCATAGGTGAAGACATTATGTATGATGGTATGGGTGCCCTACACGATGACATTTTGAAAAGGCTCAAAGCCCTTGAATCCATAACCATAGATTCAGGAAGGCCTTCTTTTTTTAAATGGTTAAAACAAATCATTACGAAAATACTTTTTAAGAAAAAAAGAGAAAGAGAATTACTTCAGAAGAAAATAGCTAGATTACAAAAGGTGGTTGCGAAACAAAACGAATTATACGAAAAACAGAAAACTGAAAAGGAAAAACTAACCAGGGAATTTGATAGAACGAGGGAAGAAGTTGAAAAGTTAAAGGATAAATTGAAGGAATATGAGTTGTTATTTGAGGCTTTACTGAAAAAACAAGAAGAGTTGATGAGTGATTTAAATCAAATATAGGGGTTAAAGCGAGATGGATATTGAAAAAGAACAACAATTACTGAATCTATTAAAATATAACCAGGACAAAATCGAAAACCTGTTACAAGAATCAAAATCAAAAAAAGATGAAGTGAAAAAAAACAACAGAGCCATAGAAAGTCTTAATGCACAAGCGGATCTAAAGCTTGCCCATTTTAAGCAGCGCATGCAGGGGATAGGAATCGATTTATCAAAAGTTGATCAACAAATGGCTAAACACAAAGAATCTAGGGCCACAGATGTGAAGGAAGAAACGTTTGATGAAGATATAAAACCTACTACATATGAAGACCTATTCGAAACAGCAACTAAAAGTGGCTATCATGAAACAACCATAGAGGAGTTATTGACTCCAACTGAGATTGCTGATGCAGATGCTAGGGTTGATGAGATAAATCAACTGTTTCAAAATAAAACAAAGCTGACAAAGGTTGATATCACCTTTCTCATTTTAGCTACGGCTATCCAATGTATACGCCAATATGTCTTTACTTCTTTTGATAGTCGCTATGGACACAAAGAAGGTGAAGATGTTGTTAAAGAGGAAAAAGAAAAGTGGAAGAAAAAGTTTCCAGAAGGTTTGCATGATATCTTAACTGATGGAGTTCCTTATGATGTTATTAATGGAAGTAAAGAAATAGGGCTGGGGGGTAATGGCAAGGGGTACGATAGCGTCAGTCATAGGTATCGAACACTTGGACACGACCCTATTCTGGGATGGGTTTTTGGCACTTTAAATATTTTAACAAGCACTTTAACGGATTGGCGATTTTCCACATACAAAGTGATGAGGGTCCCGGATATTATCGGTAGGATGTCAAAGAAGATTGTGGATGAACCTAATGTAACAACGGGTGAAATGATTGAAAATGGGATTCAGAAAGCGATGGATGAAAAGGTGTTGCTCGCTGCGGCAGTTGTTACACAAGGTCTTCATCTTAAATCGGATGTTAACACAAAGGTTGGTCTTCCTATTCCTTTGGTAAGTTCAAGTCTATCCCCGGAAATTGCAGAAAAATTAGCCGATGTGGGCATCGATTTTAAAAATCTAGCTACGGTTGGGAAACAGGCAGGAGCATCGATTCTAATCAACCAGATTATCGCAATGATCCATGCATTATTTTACGACGAAAAAAAGTACCTAAGTCGCGAACTCTATGAGGTCAAAACACGCAAAATCCTTTTGTATTCGAATGTTTTAGCTTCATCTAGTAACCTCATTGTTACAGCACTTACAAAAGATGTAAAAAAGCTCGATGTAGGTGGATTGTTGGTGACAATTGCAAGGCTATTTACTGATATCCGCTTTATCACAAGAGTCAAAGAAGAATTTGTTTATTTGGAATTGGACAAGGATCTTCAGAATGAGATTGATCGGTTAGACGGGTTATTAGAATAGTAATCATTGTGCTTGTCCAGTTCATGGGAACAGGTCCTTGTCCCTGAGTCCAACTATAAAAGAGGGTCCAATAGCGAATAGCTTTTTGGACCCTCTTAAAATTACAAATTATTTGCAAGTAAAGTCATAGTTGCACTAACTAAGATTGCTAGAATAGGAAATGAAACATATAAAAGAGTTTTGTTTCTCTTTCTTTTTCGTTCCATTTCTTCTGGTGTAACCCATGTACTCATTATTCACTTTCCTCCTCGTTTTCGGTAGCTGGCTGGCTTAGTCAATTGGACGGTAGCCCCTATAGCTTTGCGTATTCCACTTTTCAATGGTTTTGCTATTATCGAACGAATATAACAAATCAATACTATTATCGTCGCATTTTGTCGAAAAGTTAATAGGTAAAATGTACTATTATAAAGTTAAATATTGGGAGTTTCGCATCGAACACGAGTAAAAAGAAAAGGCCCGATTAGCAGATGCTTATCGGGCCTTTACAACGGATGGGACAAGGAGCGGCGTCCCAGGAAGACACTTTTACCTTTACTTAATTCATAGTTACACTATCTGTCATTTCTAGGTGTTGTTTCAATTTTGCTGTTAGGGCAGTGCGCTCTTCTTCAGGAACGATATAATAGTAGATGCCGTCAATTTTTGTACCACTTCCGGCAATTTGACTTTGTTCTAGAGTAGTAGAAGCCGCTTTATAATTTTTTTGGATATCTATCATTTGATCAAAAGTAAGGTTTGTTCGAATGTTCTCTCCAAATATATTTAGAATATCACCTGCTTTTGGAAGCGATGATAATGATGCACCTTTCTTAATAACGGCTTGAATAATTTGTCGCTGACGCTCTTGTCGTCCGAAATCCCCTCTAGGATCCTCATATCTCATCCGCGAATAAGCAAGAGCTTCATCACCATTTAAGGTAATGCTACCTTCACCAAAGGAATGTCCTCCAGATGAAAAAGCAAATGAATTGTCAACAGTCACTCCACCAACTGCATTCACGATATCCTTAAAGCTTTCCATATTTACTTGGATAAAGTAATCAATTGGAATATCGAGGAAGTTTTCTACTGTGTCAATTGCCATTTCCGGTCCACCAAATGCATAAGCATGGTTAATTTTATCATCGAATCCCTTACCGATAATCTCGGTTCTTGTATCACGTGGAATACTTACCATTTGTGTTGACTTCTCATTTGGGTTTACGGTGAGAACAATTAACGTATCTGAACGGCCGCTATCACCTTTACGCTCGTCGACACCCATTAATAAAATAGAGATTGGGTCCTGTTCTTTAAACTCAACAGCCTCTGTTCGTTTCTCTGACTTATCCCTATCAATTGGATTGTGCATAGAAGAAACTGTGTTTTCAACAGAATTATATAAATAAAAAGCATATCCTCCCAAACCGAGAATAAGAATGCCAATAATACTTGATATACTAACGATCCATTTTTTAAATTTACTCATCTTTTTCTTCTTCGTTTTCTCCATACATATCCCCTTCTTGTATGAAACTGTAAATACCATAAGATTATAGACCTATTTGTAAAAATATACAATAAAAAATCGAAAAGTCTCTAAATATACTATAATATGTATAATATAGGAATAATACATAAATATGGAAGGAGTGAATTTAGATGAAACGGTATTTATGGTTAACTGCATTTTTTGTATTAAGTGTTTTATTGTTAACAGGTTGCAAACAAGATCCTCTTCCAGAAGATAGCTTTGACTCATTTATTCAAGATTGGGAAAAGCAGGACTTCAAAAAAGTATATGAGCAATTTTCCTCTGATGTTAAAGCTAACATCCCCAAAAATGAATTCGATGAACGTTTTACGAAAATCTACAATGATGTTGATGTAAAAAAACTAAAAGTCAGTTTTAAAGCACCAGAAGAGAAAATTGAACCCAACGAAAAAGGAGAGGTTACTTTCCCATACGCCCTTTCAATGGAAACAATAGCTGGTCCCATTGAATTTAAAGAACAAGCGACACTTGTTTTAGAGGAAAAAGGTGACGAAAAAAAATGGACAATTAGGTGGAAACCAGCAATGTTCTTCCCTGAAATGGAAGATGGCGATGAAATAGGTCTTGCGCTATCATCTCCGACACGTGGGGAAATTTTAGACAGAAACGGTGTCCCGTTAGCTGAAAATGGAATCGTATATGAAATTGGCTTAGTACCTAAGGACCTTGGAGAAAATAGAGCATCTACTATTGCAACAGTTGCAGAGAAGTTGAAATTATCTCCTGAGTCTATTGAAAAGAAATTAAATGCTTCATGGGTCCAACCTGATTATTTCGTACCAATCAAAAGGCTTTCCTTAGAAGAACAAAGCCTTGCCACAGAAGTAACACAACTTAACGGTGTTTTATCCAAAAAGGTAGATTCACGGGTATACCCATTTAAAGAAGCAACAGCTCACTTAATTGGGTATATTGGAAATGTGACAGCAGAAGATTTAAAAGAACTTGAGGAAAAAGGCTATTCTGCAAATGATATAATTGGTAGAAAAGGTCTTGAAATGGTTTTAGAAGACCGCTTAAGAGGAGAAAAAGGAGCTAAAGTCTTCATTAAAAAGGCAAATGGTGAAGGAGAAGTCACCCTTGCTGAACAGAAAGCAAAAGACGGAGAAACGATTACTTTAGCTATTGATATTGATGTTCAACTTACGACATATGATCAACTTGGTGGGAACGCGGGGGCTGCTGCTGCAATCCATCCATTAACAGGAGATACATTAGCTCTCGTAAGTAGTCCTTCCTTTGATCCAAATGCCTTTGTTCTTGGAATTTCGACAGAAGAATGGAATCGATTGAATGAAGATCCGTTAAAGCCTTTAATTAATCGTTTTGGTGCTACTTATGCTCCTGGTTCAACGTTTAAACCAATCACAGCAGGGATTGCTCTTGAGAATCAAGTGATTACACCTGAGACAACAATAGATATAAAAGGCAAAGAGTGGAAAAAAGATAATTCATGGGGAGGTTATTCAATAACGAGGGTAACAGACCCTGGCAAACCAGTGAATTTAAAAGATGCTTTTGTTTACTCAGACAATATATATTTTGCCCAGGCGGCACTAGGAATTGGCGGGGAGAAATTTGAAGCTGAACTAAAGAAATATGGCTTTGGTGAACCATTCCCTTTCGAGTATCCTTTATATGAATCAAAAGTTTCAAACGAAGGTTTGAGTTCCGAAATTCTAATTGCGGATACGGGCTATGGCCAAGGTCAACTTGAAATGAGTCCAGTTCATTTAGCGATTTCCTATACACCATTATTAAATTCCGGAAATTTAATCAAACCACGTCTAGTATTAGATGGTTCAGAAACAGAGGTCTGGAAGGGAAATGTCATCTCTCCTGATACCGCCCAACTAATCCTTGGAGATTTAGTTCAAGTCATCGAGGACCCTCATGGCACTGCGCGTGATGCAAAAGTTGATAGTATTAAGTTAGCTGGCAAAACTGGAACAGCAGAGCTCAAAACTAGTAAGGATGAGGACGGAAAAGAAAACGGTTGGTTTGTCGCCGTTAACACTGAAAATCCTAGGTTATTGGTAGCTATGCTGATTGAGAACGTCAAAAATGGAAGTCATGATGTCACTCCAAAGGTTAAAGCGGTATTTGAATCTGTATTAAAATAATAAAAAGGCTGACGACATTGTCGAGGTTCGTCAGCCTTTTACATGCTGAATTTCCAATTTCCGAGGAAATATTACATAAATTCCCCAAAAAAGCTAAAAAACATTTGTTAATATTGTATAATATAGTCAATTCGTAGTGTTCTGTTGGGGGTTAGTGTATGAAAAAGATACTTGTTTTTATTGTCATAGTTCTTTCCGTTGCAATTGTTGTGACCGGGAAATTGCATTGGAATGATAAAATTCAAGCAACTGCTAAGACTGCACAAGTCAAAAAGGCAGAGAAAGTAGAAGTAAAAACTGCAGCTGAAGAAGGCCAAGAGAATAGAGCAAAAGAAGTAACAGCCTATTCGAAAAATTTACCGAAAGAGATACAAACAAAACTTATTTCTGCTGTAGAAAGTGGTAAGCCATTGAATCTAGTCATCGCCGGTTCAAGTGCAACACCGGAAGATCCAACAGGGTGGCCAACCCTTTTAAAAAATGAGCTAGAATTAACGTATGGTGAAAGTGTATTTAATGTTGCAATAAAAGAAATAGCTGATAAATCATCAACTGAGTTTGTCCAGGAAGAGTTATATCAGGAAATCATAAACCTTTCCCCAGATGTTTTATTATTAGAACCGTTTATTTTGCACGATAATGGAGAATTAATCAAAATGGCGGATCGACTAGCTAATCTTACAACCATCATTGAAGCTATCAAAAAGGAACTGCCAGAAGTAATTGTGCTATTACAACCTGCCTATCCAATACATAATGCAAAGCATTATCCAATAGAAGTTAATGAACTCAAATCTTATGCAGAAGAGAGTAATATTATATACCTAAACCATTGGGAGGCTTGGCCAGATTATCAATCCGATGAGATTACCGAATATTTAATTGATGGTGAACCAAATGAAGATGGTCATAAACTTTGGGCAGATTATTTATCTAATTATTTTATTTCTAAGAATGTTGAAAAATAAATAGGAATAATCTTCCTTATAAAGATTTCTAAATTTGAAGGTTTGGCAGCAGAGCTTTTTTGTAATAAAATAAGGATGGTATGGATAAATCTGACGAAGATCGTCAAAATAACTAATAATTTGCTGTTAAGTTATTAACTAAGGAGGAGCAACATGACTTTAAAATATGCATTAATAGGCTGCGGACGTATTTCCCCAAACCATATCGCAGCAGCTCAAGAAAATAAACTGGACATCGTTGCCTTATGTGATGTTATACCTGAAAATATGGAAGATAAATTACAGAAATTTAATCTTCCAAAAACAACAGCTTTATACACGGATTATAAAGAGATGCTTGAAAAAGAAAAACCTGAATTAGTTGCGATATGTACAGAGAGTGGGAAGCATGCTGCAATGGCATTAGACTGTATCGAAGCTGGTGCAAATCTCATTATCGAGAAACCGATTGCACTTTCATTAGAAGACGCAGATGAGATTATCAAAAAAGCAAAAGAGAAAAACGTAAAGGTTAGTGCATGTCACCAAAACCGCTTTAATAAATCAATTCAAAAGATTCGTGAAGCAATTGAAGCGGAACGCTTCGGTCGTCTTCTCCATGGAACAGCGCATATCCGATGGAACAGAGGAGAAGACTATTATACCCAAGCTCCTTGGCGTGGAACATGGGAACAAGACGGCGGAGCATTAATGAACCAATGTATTCACAATATTGACCTTTTACGCTGGATGATGGGCGGAGAAATTACCGAAGTTGTTGGTATGACTGATAATCTAAAACATGGATTTATTGAGGCGGAAGACCTTGGGATGGCTTTAATCAAATTCTCAAACGGAAGTTACGGAATCGTTGAGGGTACTACTAACATTTTCCCTACGAACTTAGAAGAAACTCTTTACATATTTGGCGATAATGGAACTGTAAAAGCTGGAGGTAAATCAGTTAATATCATTGAGGAATGGCTTTTTGCTGATAATAAAGATAATCCAGAAGAGGTAAAAGCGAAATATCAGGAAAACCCTCCAAGTGTTTATGGATTTGGACACAATCCACTTTATACTGACGTCATTGAGGCTATTAAAAACGACCGTGATCCATACGTGACAGCAAAGGATGGAAGAGATGCTTTAGAACTTGTGCTCGCAATTTATAAATCTGCAGCAGAAGGAAAGGGAGTAAAACTGCCGATGGAAAAATGCAGTACTCTCGACTTTCAAGGTAGATTTGCAAAATAAATAGAAAAAGGAGAATGGACTTATATTCATTCTCCTTTTTCTATTAGAAATTATTTAAATAGAGTACACCGGGAAATCGAGAATGTAGAAGGTATTTATCGATAATATCATGTATACTTGTTACAGATGAAGATGTCTAAATTTATTGAAGAAAAAACGACCTTATTATCAGGGATTTTACTATGAATGTATAAAGGTTAAATAATAATTATTAAATTATAATATGTCAGTATTTCTATTTTCGACTAAGCTTTTACACACGGTGGATAGGAGATTTATCAACTAAGGATATTTTTTTTTGTTAAATATGTGCAAATCCTGCAATCCCGAAGTATACAATAGTATAGGATTATAACAGTGGCTGTTTTTGTTACAAAGACATTTTTTTTTATGTATTTTTAAATAAAATGTAACAAAAAACTTTTTAATAAGGTCTAATGAAGTGTATCAAAATATGTAGAGTACTCACAATTAATATTTATAGTGAAGCCCAATAATTTTATGTTATAATTAGTGTCGAATTTCAAATGCTAAAATAAAATCAATTTAAACCTCCGTGACAAGAGTAAATAAAAAAGATCTGGGAGGGTCTATCATGTCATACCGAACAAGGATTTTGAATTTGGTCATTATTGACTCAATTATTGTACTTTTTTCAATATATATGTCACATTTTTTCTTGAATCCCTTTGCAGCGTATTATGAAGATAATCGAGTGTTGATAAGTTCCATTATTTTGCTTATTAGCCATCATGTTTTTTCATATGTATTTGGGCTTTATCGAAAAGTGTGGAGGTACGCAAGCGCTGAGGAATTAGTGGGAATTGTATTAGTGGTGACCTCTTCAATTGCAATAACAGCCATATCTCAAAAAATTATGTTTGGAAACATCTATGCTAGAGGTTTATTTCTTACTTTCCTACTCCATCTATTTTTACTGGGAGGAGTGCGTTTTTGGTGGCGTTTTACCTCAACGGTTCTCTTCGCTATTAAGACGAAAGAAATTCGTTCAGTTAAACATAAGCGAACATTAATATTGGGCGCTGGTTCAACAGGAAGAATGCTGGTCCGTCAGTTAAAAGAACATCCCGGAACAGAATTAAAACCAATTGCTTTTTTAGATGATGATGCATCTTTACAAAATTTAAATATTGTCGGAATTCCTGTTGTAGGGAAGGTTGATGATATAGTAAAGATTATTGCGAAGTTTCGTATAGAACATGTTGTAATCGCAATTCCATCATTACCGAAATCACAACTAAATGAAATTGTTGCCAAAGCAAAAAAACTTGTCGATAATGTTCAAATTTTACCGATGATTGGTGATTTGGCTGTAGGTAAGGTTTCTGTTAATCAAATAAGGGATATATCTATTGAAGACTTATTAGGCAGGGAGCCAGTTGAACTAGATACTAAAGCAATTGCTGAAAAGATACGAAATCAAACAGTATTAATAACTGGAGCTGGTGGTTCTATTGGTTCTGAGTTGTGTAGACAAATCTGTTTGTTCCATCCGAGTAAATTGATTCTATTAGGGCATGGGGAAAATAGCATTTATAACATTGAAATGGAGTTGCTCAGTAAATATAAAGGGCAAATTATACTTGAAACAGAAATTGCTGAAATACAAGATGCGAGGAAAATGATTGATGTTATGGTACATCATAAACCAAAATTTGTATTCCATGCAGCGGCACATAAGCACGTCCCTTTAATGGAGAAGAATCCAGAGGAGGCAGTAAAAAATAATATATACGGTACAAGAAATGTTGCAGAAGCGGCTTCAATTGCAGGAGTAGATACCTTTGTTTTAGTTTCTACGGATAAAGCAGTTAATCCTACTAGTGTAATGGGAGCTTCAAAACGTATTGCAGAACTTACTATTCAAAACCTTGATCGTAACAGTGATACTCGATTTGTTGCAGTACGATTTGGGAATGTATTAGGAAGCAGAGGTAGTGTTGTTCCTCTATTTAAAAATCAAATTGCAAAGGGCGGACCACTGACAATTACTCATCCTGATATGACAAGATATTTTATGACGATACCAGAAGCAGCTAGACTTGTTATTCAAGCTGGAGCCTTAGCAAGAGGCGGAGAAATTTTCGTATTAGATATGGGTGAGCCAGTCAAAATTATCGATTTAGCTAAAAATCTCATAAGATTATCTGGTTTTACAGAAGATGAAATAAAAATTGAATTTACTGGTCTACGTCCTGGTGAAAAGATGTATGAGGAAATTTTAAATAAAGATGAAATACATCCTGGCCAGGTTTTCCCTAAAATATACATTGGAAAAGCCACCGAAGAAAATGCAGAAAATCTTATCCAACAAATTGAAAGTGTTTTGGATGACAAAGATAAACTTCGTGAGACCTTACTAAGACTAACTAACAAAAAGCAGGGTGTTAGTGATAAAAAAAAAGAGCAAGAGCAAGGTAAGGCTGTAGACGAAATGATTACAGTATAAGGATGCATTCTGTTTATCTTTTTTAGGAAGAGAAGCTGTTTAAACTTTAAATGATCTAGTTTTATAATCAATTCTGGAAAGTTGAGGACATGAAATGATTAAAAAAGGCAACAATGTAGTTATTGGAGAGAATGTAAAACTTGGAGAAAATGTAACAATAGGACATAATGTTGTTATATACGATGGTGTAGAAATTGGTAACTTTTGTATTATTCAAGATAATGCAGTAATTGGAAAACAACCAACAAGAGCAAAAAACTCTATCCTTCCTGATGTCAAAACCTTACCACCTACCAAAATAGGTGAAGGGGTGACAGTTGGAACCTCGGCAATTATTTATGCAAATGCTGAAATATCGGATGATGTTTTTATCGCGGATTTAGCAACTGTTAGAGAAAGAGTTACATTAGGTGAGAAGACAATTATTGGACGTGGTGTTGCGGTTGAAAATGATTGTAAAGTTGGGGCTTATTGTAAACTTGAAACCAATTCCTATATTACTGCTTATTCTGAGATTGAGGATTATGTGTTTGTTGCTCCCGGTGTTGTTACAACAAATGATAACTATATGGCAAGATCTAAGGAACGGTATAAACATTTTAAAGGCATCACGATAAAAACAGGGGGAAGAATTGGTGCAAATGCCACTATTCTTCCTGGTAAGGTTATCAATGAGGACGGGGCGGTGGCTGCTGGTTCTGTTGTTACAAAAGATGTTAACGATGGAGAAATAGTAGCAGGTGTCCCAGCTAAGAAATTAAAAATGGTTTCTGATGACCAATTGTTAAAAAATCAGTAAATGATGGGGTCGTTTCTTTATGAATATTTTACTTATTAATCATTATGCAGGATCAAATCAGCATGGTATGGAATATAGACCATTTTATCTAAGTAGAGAATGGGTAAAAATGGGTCATAATGTTACAATTATAGCCAGTTCCTACTCACATGTCCGAACCATTCAACCTGACATCAAGGGAAAATGGACATCAGAAATAATTGATGGGATTCATTATATGTGGATAGAGACACCCCCATACGAAGGTAATGGCGTAAAAAGGGTTGTAAATATCTTTTCTTTTGTGAAAGACTTGTATACCAATTCAGATAAGCTTTCAAAAGAGATCGCTCCGGACATTGTGATTGCATCATCAACTTACCCATTGGATATTTATCCGGCATCAAAAATTGCTGAAAAGTCTAATGCTAAACTTATTTTCGAAGTACATGATTTATGGCCATTAACGCCTATGGAATTAGGAAATATGTCTAAGTTCCACCCCTTTATTTTGACCATGCAAAAAGGTGAAAATGATGCTTACAAAAAAGCGGATAAGGTTGTATCATTGTTACCCAAGGCAAAAGAACATATGATAAATCATGGGATGGACCCTGAAAAATTTGAATTCCTACCGAATGGTATAGTAACCGAGGATTGGGAAAATGCAAATGAACAAATTCCGAATGAACATATTGAACTTATCTCAAAACTTAAAAATGAAGGTAGTTTCTTAATAGGCTATGCAGGAGGACAAGGAATTTCAAATGCACTCGAATATTTACTCGATGTTGCAAAAATTATGCAGGATAAACCCATTTCATTTGTACTTGTTGGAAAAGGTGCTGAACGTGATGCTCTTATTCAAAAGTCAAAGGACATGGGATTAACAAATATTCATTTCCTTCCGGTTATTAATAAGAATGCAATTCCTGATTTCCTTTCCAGGATGGATGCATTATACATAGGATGGAGAAGAAGTTCCCTATATCGCTTTGGTGTGAGTCCTAACAAACTTTTGGATTATATGATGGCCGCAAAGCCGATTATCCACAGCATTGAAGCGGGTAATGACTTAGTGAAAGAAGCAAACTGTGGGATATCAGTTGCACCAGAGGATCCAGTACTTATTGCAGATGCTATTGATCAGATATTTAAACTAACCGATATTGAAAGAAAAAGGTTAGGAGACAATGGAAAGAAATTTGTATTGGATAACCATGATTATAGGGTCTTAGCTGACAGATTTATAAAAATAATGAATTCATAAAACAACAAGGTAAGAAGGGTGAAGAAAATGGGCACAATTCCATATGCACTTCCAATGATTGAAGATGAAGAGATTAAGGAAGTCATTGATACAATTAAATCAAACTGGCTTAGCAAAGGACCAAAAACGGTTGAGTTCGAAGGGAAAATCAAAGAATATGTAAATGCAAACTTTGGTATTGGATTAAACTCTTGTACTGCTGGTCTACACCTTGCGCAATTAGCAGCAGGTATAGGGCCAGGAGATGAAGTTATTACTACACCTTATACGTTTGTAGCAAGTGCAAACACAATCATTCATACTGGTGCTACTCCTGTATTTGTCGATATCGACCCAATGACAATGAACATTGCTCCTTCTTTAATTGAAGAGAAAATAACACCACGTACAAAAGCGATCATTGCAGTCCATTTTGCAGGTTATCCATGTGACATGGATCCTATTATGGAGATCGCTCGTAAACATAATCTAATTGTTATCGAAGATGCTGCGCATGCAATCTATACTCAATACAAAGGGAAAATGATTGGGAGTATAGGTGATTTCACATGCTTTAGTTTTTATGCCACTAAAAATCTCGTTACTGGTGAAGGTGGGCTCGTAACAACTCATAACGAGGAATGGGCTGATAAAATTCGCATTATGAGTCTACATGGTATGAGCAAAAACGCTTGGAACCGCTATGGAGATAAAGGTACTTGGTATTATGAGGTTGACTACCCAGGTTTCAAGTATAATATGACTGATATTCAAGCTTCATTAGGATTGGTTCAGTTATCAAAGTTGGATAAAATGCAGCAAATTCGTGAAAATTACGCTCAAAGGTATAATGAGGAATTAGCAAAAATAGATGGAATCACTCTACCATACCATGATAATATTAACCGTCATGCCTGGCATTTATATGTGATACGATTGGATGAAAGTCAGTTTACAATAGATCGTGGGGAGTTTATTGAAAAGCTGAAAGAAGCAGGAATTGGCACAAGTGTACATTTCATTCCTGTACCAATGCATCCGTATTACAAAGGGCTCGGATATAAAATTGAAGATTACCCAAATGCTTTAAATGCATATAAAGGAGCAATTTCATTACCTCTATATCCCAGAATGACGGAGGAAGAAGTTACACAAGTGATTCAGGCTGTTCGTGATATTGCAACAAGTTATAGAAAATAGGTGAAAGCATGGAAGGGAAAGTCAAAGAATTAAACAATCAAAACCATTCTGTTAATGATGCTATAAAGAGGTTCTTTGATATTGTTGTATCTCTAATTGGTCTCATCATCCTATCACCTTTATTACTTATAATTGCAATTCTAATTAAAGTCGATTCAAAGGGACCTGTATTTTTCAAACAAGTAAGAGTTGGTCAGCATGAAAAAGAGTTTGAAATTCTAAAGTTTAGAACAATGGTTGTTGATGCCGAGAAGCATGGGAAACAAATTACGGTTGGCAAAGATAGTAGAATCACAAAGGTCGGATATTTTTTGCGTAAATATAAACTAGATGAATTTCCTCAACTTATTAATGTCTTGTTTGGTGACATGAGTTTAGTTGGGCCGAGACCAGAAGTTCCAAAGTACACAAAGTTTTATAATAAGGAACAAAAGGCGATATTTGAAATTAAACCTGGAATTACCGATTATGCATCAATAAAGTATAGTAATGAAAGTGAACTTCTTGGTAGGGCTGAGAACCCTGAAAAAACCTATATTGAAGAAATCATGGTTGATAAATTACGTTATAATTTAGAATACCTTCGTAATAGGTCTGTGATTGAGGATATGTCAATTATTTTGAAAACTGTATTAAAAATCCTCAAATAACAGAAAGCGTAGTATTTTGCTACGCTTTTTGTTCGTGAAAAATAAAAAGTGGTTCATAATTTTCTTTGCGAAATTTGTCTTTTCTTGACAAAGGACTATCAACTTGTTATTGTTTTATGTTGAATAATGATATATTTATGACTTTATTGTAAAGGGACTGATTCCAAATTGACGAAGAAAATAATTGTTTATTACCCTTTTCAATTGAAAACTGGTGATAGTGGTTCTGGAGTTAGACCTACCCAAATGCTAAAGGCATTTCACGAATTAGCTTATGAGCAAGGGTTTGAATGTTTAGATGTGATTGGCGATGCAAAGGAAAGAAAGAATCAACTAAGGAAAATTTATGAAGAAGTAAATCCCGATGATATCTTATACTGCTATATGGAAAATCAAACAATTCCTATTTGGTTAACAGATCCGGATCATATACCAAGACACCCATTGGTGGACCACAGTTTCTTTAAATTTCTTAAAAAGAATAAGATACCACTGGGGATTTTTTACCGTGACATTTATTGGAAATTTAAAGATCTCTATAAGGTAAAGCCTATTATAAAGACAATCATGGTTCAATTATTTGAAATAGAGTTATTCCTATACAAAAAAAATGCAAAAAAAATTTTTTTGCCCAGCTTGGAAATGAATAAGTACGTGAAAATTCCTTCACAGCAGGTTTCTTCGTCGCCTCCTGGTGGAATCGATAGAACTGCGGTTATAAACAAACAAGATTCAAAAAAGGTACGTGCAGTTTACGTTGGTGGGATTGACCCAAGGTATGGAGTATATGAGGTTCTTGAAGCCTTTAAACAGCTAAACAAAGGTACTACATATATTGAACTTTTGTTTGTCTGTCGTGAAAAAGAATTTAATACTTTTAAAGAGTACTTAAAGCCCTATTTAAATGAGGATTGGTTACATATTCATCATGCTCATGGGGAGGCATTGCTCCCTATTTATAAAGATGCTGATTTTGGAATTGTTACTCTAAAAAGGGGAACATATAATGATTTTGCAGTTCCTGTAAAATTGTTCGAATACCTTTCATATGGTTTACCAGTTTTAGCTACCGATTGTACTGCCTTACAAAAAATAGTCGAACAGGATAAAATCGGGTTAATTGTAAAGGATAATAGTGACTCTATACAAGGTGGATTAAAGGAAATGCTTGATTCCACAAAACGAAATATGCTGAGGCAAAATTCGATATTTGCACTTAAACGAAAACATTTATGGTTTCAACGCGCGAAAGATATTCAAAATGAATTACTTTCCTAAATGTCTTTAAATAGTAAAAAAATTAGTTAATATTTTATGCTAATATAAAGATTGTCAATCAAATCAAACAATTTATATGAGGAGAGTCTAAATATGAAAGTACCTATGTTAGACCTATCTGAACAATATCAATCACTTAAGGATGAAGTAATTAAAGCTTTAGATGATGTTATGAGTTCTTCGAGTTTCATTCTTGGTGAAAATGTGAAAAAGTTAGAGCATGATGTTGCTGCCTTTTCGAATACTTCTCATGGCGTAGGAGTTGCGAATGGTAGTGATGCGTTACATATTTCTTTACAAGCGTGTGGAGTAGGACCTGGTGATGAAGTTATCACGACAACATTTTCATTCTTCGCGACTGCTGGAGCAATTGCTAGAGCAGGAGCAAAGCCGGTTTTTGTTGACATTGACCCAATAACCTTTAATATTGACCCAAGTAAAGTTGAACTTGCTATTACTGACAAAACAAAGGCAATCATACCCGTTCACTTATATGGACAAGCTGCAGACATGGATCGAATTTTAAAAATTGCAAAGAAGCATAATTTGAGGGTTGTAGATGACGCTGCACAAGCAATTGGTGCAGAGTATAAGGGTAGAAAAGTCGGGGAACTTGGCGACACTACATGCTTCAGTTTCTTCCCTACAAAGAATTTAGGAGCATATGGTGATGGAGGAATGATAGTCACTAATGATGCTGACCTAGCTGAAAAAATGAGCATTATCCGAGTCCACGGTAGTAAGCCAAAATACTATCATCACGTATTAGGATACAACAGTCGTTTGGATGAATTACAGGCAGCTGTATTGAACATTAAGTTCCCTCATTTGACTAAATGGAGTGAACTTCGCCGTGAAAAAGCAGCAACCTACACAAAATTATTAAATGAAAAGCTTTCTGAACATGTTATTACACCTAAAGAAGAAGAGAACAGATATCATGTGTTCCATCAATATACGATTCGAGTTGAGAGAAGGGACGAACTCCAACAATTCTTAAAGGAAAATGGAGTTGCTTCAATGGTTTATTACCCTGTACCATTACATTTACAACCTGTTTTCGCAGAACTTGGCTATAAAGAAGGAGATTTCCCAATTGCTGAGAAGGCTGCAAAGGAAGCATTGTCTCTACCCATGTTCCCAGAATTAAAAAAGGAACAACAAGAATATATCATTGATATCATTGAAAAGTTTTTCGCGTAAGGAGAAGTCATGGTAGAACAAAATAAATATATTCTTTATGGCTATTTACAGTTTTTATGGAAGAAAAAGTGGTTAATTATACTTGTAACTATTATTGGGATGGGGATAGGTTATGCGTATACTTTAACGAAGACGACAACGTATACGTCAAAGGCTACTGTATTTACTGGAAAGATGGAAAATATTGATTTATCAATAAAAGATATTATTACAAATGATTATAAACATTTATTATCTAAAAAAGTTCAAAATGGTTTTAGTGTAACGATACCAGCAAATAACCTAATATACCTAACCCTAGTCGGATCAGACAAGTCAATTGTTGAGTCGGACTTGACAATTGTTGCTAATAAATATTTAGAAGATCTTACGGAAAAGTATAATGTACAATATCAAGCGAGGAAGAATTATGTAGATGCTTTGTCTAAACAAGTAAATGCTACTAATGATTTAATGGAGTATTTGCTTAAAGAAAATCCAGACAAGATAAGCACTGACTTTCTTGAAGAGATATTTATCTCTGACAGTCAACTAGTTTATATAGAAGGAAATTACTATAATGCTGATACCGAAGAGTTACTTTTTTACGCAGAAAATGAACTAGCAGACATGAAAAAACACGAACCTAGAATATCAGGTGGTATTGTTACTAGTGAAAACAAACCAAGCGCACTCCGTTATATAGTTCTCGGTGGAGCAGCGTTTTTTCAACTTATGTTAATTATTGTGGTTTTGTGGAAATATATAATTAACGCCCGTCAATTTAAGGAGATGTAAGCATGAGTATATTTGAAAATTTATTAAATAAAATTGAATCTAAAGATGCTGTAATAGGTGTTGTTGGATTAGGATACGTTGGTCTGCCATTAGCAGTGGAGAAAGCAAAAGCAGGCTATAAAGTAATTGGCTTTGATGTGCAGCAATCAAGAGTGGACCAAGTTAATCAAGGAATTAACTATATTGGTGATGTTGTTGATGAAGAGTTATCAGAAATGATCAAAGAGGGCAGACTTGAAGCGACAACAGATTATGAAAAAATCAAAGAAGTAGATACTGTAGCAATTTGTGTACCTACACCTTTAGATCAACATATGCAGCCAGATACTTCCTATGTAGAAAGTTCTTCAAAGGAAATCGCAAAATATGTACATGAAGGAATGTTAGTGGTTCTTGAATCTACTACATACCCTGGAACAACAGAGGAGATTGTAAAACCCACTCTTGAAACAAGTGGATTAGTTGTTGGAGAGGAAATTTTTGTTGCGTACTCACCAGAACGTGTAGACCCTGGTAACAAACTTTACAATACAAAGAATACACCGAAAGTAGTTGGTGGGATTACAGAAAAATGTACAAGGGTTGCAGCTGCTCTTTACCGCGCGGTACTTGAAGGAGATGTACACGAGGTTTCAAGTCCTGCTGTTGCGGAAATGGAAAAGATCTTTGAAAATACATTTAGACATATTAATATTGCGTTAGCTAATGAAATGGCCTTATTATGTAAGAGAATGGGCATTGACGTTTGGGAAGTGATTGATGCAGCTAAAACAAAGCCATATGGATTTATGGCGTTCTACCCTGGACCAGGTCTAGGAGGTCATTGTATTCCAATTGATCCTTTTTATCTAACATGGAAAGCAAGAGAGTATAATTATCATACTCGTCTTATCGAGCTTGCAGGCGAAATAAACAATAGCATGCCAGAGTATGTTGTACAAAGAAGCTTAGAAATTTTAAATGAGTACGGAAAGCCCCTAAAAGGATCTAAAATCGCGGTATTAGGTGTTGCGTATAAGAAGGATATAGATGATTATCGTGAATCTCCTTCCCTTCCAATTATTACAATGTTGCGGGAAAAAGGAGCAGAGGTATTGGTAGTGGACCCATATATAAAGAGCTATAAATGTGGCAAGAATTTTGCAGAGACACTACCTTTAACTAAAGAACTTCTTAACCAGAGTGAAATGACCCTTATTTTAACGAATCACAGTGATTTTGATTATGATATGATTGTGAAAGAAAGTAAGGTAATCTTTGATACTCGTAACGCGCTAAAAGATTTTGATAAAAACGAAAATTATTATAAGCTTTAATAATGAAAAGGGGACTATAAATATAAATACTGTTATTTATATTTATAGTTCTATTTTATTTCCACAATCTTTCTTGTAAGAGGTATATCATGAGTGAATCAAAACAATTCATTAAAAACACATTAATGACAATTAGTCGCCAAGTATCTGCAATTCTAATTGGCCTTCTCTATACAGTTATTATAGCAAGGGTTTTAGGACCAACTGGTAACGGGATTTACCAGCTTATCATACTATTGCCTACTATGTTATTAACAATTTTTAATTTAGGGGTAGGGTCGTCTTCTGTCTATTATATAGGCAGAAAACAATATTCAGTCGAAGATATCCTGAAAACAAATTCAAGAAGTGGAGTACTTTTAAGTTTTCTTTCTGTTATTTTGGGAGCACTTTTTCTACTGTTTTTTTCAGGTCAATTTTTTCAAGATGTTGACCCTATTTACTTATTTGCGATTTTGTTATTGATGCCATTCTTGTTTTTAAATGAATATTTTTTAGTCATTTTCCAAGGGAAACAAGACTTTAAGAGTTATAATATGCTCTCATTGTCGAGGCAAATTATTGCACTCTTGTTTACTGTTCTATTTTTAGTTATAATACGCCTTGATATATTGGGTGCGGTCCTTGCCTTTATTTTTGGGATTCTAGCTCAATATTTATTGTCTCGTTATTTTTTAAAAAAGAAGCTAGGTATTAGGGGAAAAGACGGGTCCTATTCAAAGGATTATTTTAAAAAATCGATATCTTACGGTCTCAAGGCTCATATAAGTAATATTCTTTCATTTATTAATTATCGTTCTGATATTTTTATTATTTCATTTTATATTAACCCTGCAGCAGTAGGGATCTATACTGCAGCAGTTTCTATTTCAGAAAGATTGTGGATTGTTTCACAGGCCATCTCTTCCGTATTGTTTCCAACGGTATCATCCCTTGACAATCAGGATGAAAAAAATCATCTTACATCAGTTTTAAGTAGAAATGTCCTGTGGTTATCGATATTTGGTGGATTAATCTTCTATCTTCTAAGTGATCTAATTATTTTAATCTTATTCGGTAAAGAATACATAGAAAGTTCGTTGGCAATAAAGTTTCTATTACCTGGTATTGTTTTATTTTCAGTGGATCGAATTCTTTCCAATGATTTAGCTGGACGTGGAAAACCCGAAATAAATATGAATGTTTCAATTTTTACAGTTATTTCCAATATAGTTCTTAATATTATCTTAGTCCCCATATATGGTATATTGGGTGCGGCAATCGCTACATCTATTACATATAGTCTTGCAACGATAATAAAACTCTTTATATTTAAAAAACAGACAGGTGTAAAAATAAGTAAACTCTTGCTTATCCAATCCGAGGATTATCAATTTTATAGAAGGATTCTAAAAAAAGTTAAACGCAGAAAGGTGTCAACATGAAAATTGTAATTGTTCCATCGTGGTATCCAACAGAAAATAATCCATTAAATGGTATATTTTTTAAAGAACAGGCTAAAGCACTTCAAAAAGCTGGTCATGATGTAACGGTGTTGTATCCGGAAGTTTGGACAACTAGAATGTTTAAGGCATCAAAAGGTAAGAAAGGTGTTTTAATTACCCATGAAGATGGTGTCAAAACTTACCGTCTAAGAGGTTATAATCTTATCCCTGGGAGAGTTCCTTTCGCAACAGCCATAGTATTCTATTCACGATTAGAGGCATTGTATAGGCTATATGTTGAAACTGAAGGAAAACCGGATATGCTTCATGCTCATTCTTGTTTATGGGCAGGATGGTCAGTTTCTAAGTTGTCTGAAAAAGAAGGTATACCGTTTGTTATTACAGAACACTCGACAGCTTTCTTAAGGAATTTAATTCGACCATATGAGAAGAAAGAAATAACGTATGCATGTCAGAAGGCTGAATATATTATTTCGGTTGGACCTGGTTTAGCAAAAGAGCTTGAAAACTACGTCACTAAAGATAAAATAAAGATCATTCCAAATATTGTAGATATAGGGATGTTTCAAATAGATGAAAGTAAACTTTCACAATCTGGAATTTTTCGATTTTTCACTGTTGCTTTTTTACAGCATAAAAAAGGAATGGACATATTAATTCAAGCATTCGCGAAGTATTTTAAGGGGAAGCCTGTTGAATTAGTGATAGGTGGAAATGGTGGAGAACGAGAAGCACTAGAGTTTCTTGCGAAAAAGCTAAGCGTTGAGAAGCAGATTACCTTTTTAGGAGAATTGAATCGTGAACGGGTCAAAGAGGAAATTCAAAAAGCACATGCTTTTGTTTTAGCAAGTCGTTTTGAAACCTTTGGAGTGGTGTTTATAGAAGCACTTGCTTGTGGAAAGCCAATCGTAGCTACTGCATGTGGAGGGCCAGAAATGATTGTCAATGAAATTAATGGAAAGCTAGTCCATGTTGAGGATATCGATGGCTTAGGACAGGCCATGCAATATATCCAAGAGAATTATCATGCCTATGATGCAGAATATATTCGTAATGACTGTGTGTCACGTTTTAGTGAGGAATCTGTTGTTACAAGAATAACCAAATTATATAAGCAGGTTTTTGAGGGTGCAAGATGAGAATAAAGCTATTTTTTTATCTATTTTTGTTTATTTTGGTTTTTCTGGACCCGTTTTTAATTAATGTTCCAATTGGACCACTCCATGTCACATTACTTAGAATTGTATTATTCTTGTTTTTAGTATTTTTATTTATTAAATATATATTATTACCTAATTCTTTACAAGTACAATCAATCAAGCCTGCTCTTGTCTTTTTAATAGGCTGGTTTTTATTTGGAGTTGCTTCTATTCTTTGGGCTACAAATAAAGTTGAGGGAATTAAAGAGTTATATTATTTTGGTGTATTCATTCTACTGGTAATTGCAATAATTGAAAGCCTTAATCGAAAGAATTTATTACAGTGGATTAATTATTCCTTTATTCTAATTGGAAGTGTTACTATTGCCCTCTCTCTTTTGGAGCTAGCTTTTAATTTTCATCTTGGTACTTCGCGTTATGTTATAGATGAGAAATTTGAAGAATTAGGATTAAGGGTAGCAACAGCTTTCTTTTATAATGAAAATGATCTCTCATTATTTCTTGTTATGATCACACCATTTTTCCTTATGATAAAAAAACCATTTCAGTTACCTATTCTTGGAGCGATCTTATTCATAATGTTTATGAATGGATCAAGAATTGCTATACTCGCATTCTTAATACAAATTATTGTATTCTTATTTATGCTTTATCGCCCTCGTTTAGTTAATTTGATAAAGTTTCTATTAGTATTTACTCCACTTTTTATCGGGGTCTTTATATATTTCTCGGGAGATATCATTAATAAGGTTATTGAAATTACAGGAGTTGCCGAACAAGGATCAACTAGTACTAGAATAAGTTTGATATTGAATGGTATATACTCTAACATTAATTACTTCTTATTGGGAGTAGGGTCAGGTAACTTTCAATATCACGTTAATCAAGAAAAGTTTAATACAAATGGAATTGTTAATCCACATAATTGGTGGATCGAGGTTAGTACAAATTATGGCATTATTGTTTTTGCGTTTTATCTAGCTTTCCTCATCTTCCTAGTTAAGAAGTTATGGCAAATTTATAAAAGAAATAATGAAGCTTCGGCATTAGCTTTTTGTCTGTTTTTAAGCTATATTGGTTTTGTTATTGCTTGCATTGGACCAAGTCGTTTATTTTATTTTTGGCCAATGTGGCTCTTATATGGTGTTTCATTAGCATTTATAAACACAGCATATGAAAAAAAGGGTCATATAAAAGAATTCACCCAGCATTCCAAACTATAGCTTTGAAAAAATGATTTGATAAAGGAAATGATAGTTTATGCATATATGTTTTCTAGCACCGGCGAATTCAATACATACCGTTAGATGGGTTAACTCTTTGGTGGAAAGAAATCATAAATTGACTCTACTAACGATGCATCAACAGGAAGAGCATAAAATTGATTCAAGAGTTCAAATTATTATACTTCCTTATCCAGCACCGCTAGGGTATTATTTGAATGCCTTAAAAGCAAAGAAAATAATTTCGGAACTAAAACCAGATATCCTTAATACTCATTATGCAAGTGGATACGGAACCTTATCTAGGTTTATTAACTATAAACCAACTTTATTATCTGTATGGGGAAGTGATGTGTATGATTTCCCGTATGAGAGTTCTTCAAAGCGAAAAATATTGATGAAAAATTTAAGGGTAGCTGATCGCTTAGCTTCAACAAGTCATGTCATGAAAAAACAAACCGAACAGTTTTGTCCTAAAGAAATGAAGATTGAAGTCACTCCTTTTGGTGTTGATATGAACCGTTTTAAACCTAGTAAGGAAGGGAAACATGATAATAACATCACAATCGGAATGATTAAAGCGTTAGAAACAAAATATGGTCCTGAATATTTGATCGAAGGTGTACATTTACTATTAAATCGATTACAAGAGGAATACAAATATGCAATTGCAGATCAAATAAAGCTTTTAATTATTGGGAAAGGATCACAGCTTCAGGAATTACAAGATTTAGTTAAAGAATATCAAATGGAGGACATTGTATCATTTACTGGCGCAGTACCTCACACAGAAGTTCCTTCCTATTTAAATAAACTAGATATATACTGTGCGCCAAGTACACTTGATAGTGAAAGCTTCGGCGTTGCGATAGTTGAGGCGTCGGCTTCAGGAATACCTGTCATTGTAAGTAATGTTGGAGGGTTACCCGAGGTAGTAAAGGACGAAGAGACTGGTTTTGTTGTTGAGCCAAAGAATGCAAAAGAAATCGCTGAAAAACTGTATGAGCTAGTTATGGATGAAGAAAAAAGAGAGCGATTAGGAAACCAAGGCAGAATATATACACAATCCTTATATGATTGGGAGAAAAATGTTTCTGTTATGGAATCCATTTATAAGGATATGACTAGTAGATAAAGATAGGAGTGTATGGCATGAAAGTTAGAAAAGCAATTATTCCGGCAGCTGGATTAGGAACTAGGTTTTTACCAGCAACAAAGGCACAACCTAAGGAAATGCTTCCAATTGTAGATAAACCAACAATTCAATATATTGTTGAGGAAGCCATCGAATCAGGTATTGAAGATATTATTATTGTCACTGGTAGGGGAAAACGTTCGATTGAAGACCATTTTGATAAGGCATATGAATTAGAAGATACTCTAGCCAAAAAAGAAAAGTATGACCTTCTGCAACAGGTACAAGCAGTTGCGAATTTTGCAAACATCCACTATATTCGACAAAAAGAACCAAAAGGTTTGGGACATGCCATTTTCTGTGCAAGCCGTTTTATTGGAAATGAACCATTTGCTGTGCTTTTAGGTGACGATATTGTTCAATCTGAAACTCCGACTTTAAAACAGCTTATTGATATATATGATGCTTATCAAACACCGGTAATTGGTGTCCAACCAGTTGAAGAATCAGACGTATCTAAGTATGGAATCATTCAAATTAAACACCAGCTTTCAGACAAGCTTTTTGAATTAAGCTCATTAGTAGAAAAGCCATCTGTTAAGGAGGCACCATCTAATTACGCAATCATGGGACGCTATGTGTTAACACCTGAAATTTTCTCTATCCTTGAAAATCAAAAGCCTGGTAAAGGTGAAGAAATCCAGCTTACAGATGCAATTAACCGTTTAAATGATCTAGAAAAGGTATTAGCCTTACATTTTGAAGGGAAACGGTATGATATAGGTGATAAATTGAGCTTTATTCAAGCAACGATAGAGATTGCACTCAGTAGAAAAGAATTTTCAGAAGAGCTAAAGGACTATTTAATTGAATTAACCAAAACTTTCCGTTGAGACTCAGTTTTGAGTCTTCTTTTTTTGGATATTTTTTGGTATTTCTTTAAGTCTAAGAATCAAGTATCCTATCTAAGTGTCATAGAAAAAAATATGACAAAGATATACAAATTTTTTATAAAAATGTGTCTAATTTTGACACACTGTAGTATAAATTAGATATAATAAGAGGCTAGGAGGGAGTGATGATGATAAAAAATAATAAAAAAATTATTTTGCTAATTTCCTTATTATACGCTTTTTGTTTTTTACTTGGAATTCCAGGAAATACATTAGCAGAAGGAACGGAATCCACTAAAAGTTCAGAACCACAAAGTCAAGTAGTGGAGACCGATGAAATCCAAGAACATGAAATTTCAAACCAGCAAGTAGAACAAACTCAGATTTTAGTTAAGTTCACTGACGATATTCTATTGCAAAATGAGGAAGGTCAAGAAGTTGGGACTATATTAAAGAATGCAGTTGTTTTTGTTAATCAAGGGACAGATGGAAAATATTTTTTCCAATTTGGAAATCAAAGTATAAGTGTTGAGCAATTATATTTTGAACCTCTTGATGATGCACAGACTAGTTTCTATGAAAATAGTTCTGACCTTTCAGACTTTGTAGTTTCAGAACTTACGGATGTTTATTCGGAAGATCTAACTTCTGTTCTCGGTACAGTAGAACCTTCTCAAACTATTAGTATTTATGAAGAAAATGAAAAAGAAGTCACAATCATCTTTGGAAATGTTCTTGGGAAAATAGTAAAAGCTGAGGATAAGGAAGAAAGTAAAAGTGAAGAATCAAACACCACAATTAATGAAGTAGTAAAAGAAGAAGCAGCTTCTGATTCAACAAATATCGTACAAGAAGCAACTCCTTCACAAACAATTACTACACAATCCATTATGGTGAAGAAAACGCAAATTGTAGAAAAAACCGAAACACAGCCTACCTTTACTGGGAATGAGAAGTATTTTAAAGTTAATGAACCAGGAGTTCCAATTTATTTCAATCAAAATGGCTCTAATGTAAAGGTTGGAGAACTGGTAGAGGGGCAAGAATATGTTATTCTAAATCAGATTGATGGCTTTGTTCGAATTCATTTTGGTAATCAAAATGCTTATGTGAGAAAGTCAGCTATTCAACCAAGTAATGGAGCTACAATTAAAAATCTGAATAAGGGTTTAGCTAATTCTAACCGATTTGTTACAGCAAATCGAAATTTATCAGTATATGATAATACTTCTGGTAGTTTAGTAGAATTTGCAAAAATCCAGTATGGAGAAACATACCCTGTCATCAGACAAACATCTACGGATTGGTTTGAAGTGGGTCTTGGTGGAAGAATTGGTTACGTGTATATTCCACATGTAACTCCTATGCTAAATACTTCAGATAAGTACTTTAAAGTTGTAGATGATGAAACTTTTGTATATGTGAATCAAAATGGAAGTAGTATTCCTGTTGCAAATTTAGCAAAAGGACAAGAGTATGCAATACTTGGACATATTACTGGATTTGTAAGAATTAAATATGGATCTTCTATTGCATATGTTAGAAATGGTAAAATTGCGGCATCTACAGGCACCAGTATTAAAAATGTTAACAGCTCGGCTACAAACTCTGGGGAATCTATTCGTGCTAGACAAAACCTAGTAGTTTATGATAATACCTCGGGTAGTCTTGTAGAAATGGGTACAATCAATCCAGGCGAGTACTATCCATTCATTAGACAGACATCTACTTATTGGCTAGAGGTAGATTTTGGAGGAAGAATTGGCTATGTGTACAAGCCGCATCTTGAGATGTTCTTCTCTTCTAACGATAAGTATTTTCAATCACTCTTTAGTGATGTAAATATCTATTTGAACGATAATGGTAACAATGTTAAAGTTGGGAATTTAGTTAAGGAACAGCAATATGTGATTCAGAGCTGGACTGATAGTTTTATTAAAATTAAATACGGTCATGGCATTGCATATGTAAGGACAAGTGATGTTCATCCATCTACTGGTGGAGGATTACGTGGTATGGATACTGGTAAAGAAGTGTCGACTAAAACATTTACAACATTTAAAAAAACAACCGTTGTAACTGAAGGTGATTTAGTAGAATTTGCAACTCTTGAACCAGGATTGACATATCCAATTATCCGTCAAACTTCTAGAGAATGGCTTGAAGTCTCTATTGGGGGAAGAATTGGGTATATTTATAAACCTGATGTCCAGATTGGTCCATTTATTACTTATGTATATAAGCAATATGAACTTTCTTTAGAGGAATCTTTAACTAAACAAATGGCTTCATCTCCACCACCACAAACTGATAAGTATTATAAAACGTTTGTGTCAAAAGACTACATTCAATTGGATTCTACTAATCCATCGATTGGTTATGTTACTGCTGGTACATTAAACGTTAGAGGTGGATCATCAACAAGCTATTGGGTTGTTGCCCAGCTAAGTAAGGATAGTAAGGTTAAGATTGTTGGTGAAGAAAATGGTTGGTATCAAATTGAACACAAGGCTACATGGAAAAATGCAAGTCCTGAAGATACTCTATACTATCTAGACCCAAATAACTTCAGTCGCGATTCAGCAGCATTTTACCAGTTCATGAAGTTATCTGGAACTGCTGGGGTCACTGCTAGTGAAGTAAACGAGAAAATTCTAAAGGATAAAGGCATTTTATCAGGTAGAGCGGCGGCTTTTATTGAAGCAGGACAGTTATACAATATTAATGAAATTTATTTGATGTCACATGCCTTACATGAGACTGGAAATGGTAAGTCTCAACTTGCTTTAGGTGTGAAGATTAATAGAAAATATAATGATGAGGGTCAATTGATTATCGATATATTAGATTCTTCTGCTACTTCATATGATAATATCGTATTTAATATGTACGGTATTGGAGCGGCTGATTCATGTCCGTTAAAATGTGGAGTTGAAAAGGCCTATTATGAAGGATGGACTAGTCCAGATAAGGCAGTAATTGGTGGAGCTAAGTTTATTGCGGAAAAATATGTCCATAATAAAAAGGAAACATTATATAAAATGAAATGGAATCCAGATACTCCAGGGGCATATTTATATGCTACTGATATCGGATGGGCAGTTAAACAAACAAGCAGAATCTATGATCTTTATTCTTTGTTAGAAGGCTACTCAATTACATTTGAAATACCAGAATATCGTAAGTAATGAAAAGAGACCAAATCAGTAAAAGATTTGGTCTCTTTCTAATCTAATCTAAACCCACTTTAAAGTGGGTTTAAGGATTATTTGAGTTATTACCTTCCAATCCAAATTGATTTTGGCTATTGAGTTCCAAGTGCGTCATCAATTCATCGTGAATTTCATTAACCGAGTTTTCATCGGGAATAATATAAGAAATTCCATTTATAGTGTCACTATAACCTTCTAATATAAGTGTTTCTATATTATCTGAACCGAAATTTGGGTACTGCTTAAGTATTGCCAGTAAATCTCTTACACGCAGGTTAGTTTGAATATTACTTCCTATTTCTTTAGAGATTTTGTCTATTTTCATTACTGATGTTGGCTTTACTAATTCGTCAATTACAGCCATTACAATTTGTTTTTGTCGTTCGTTACGACCGATGTCACCCATGGGGTCCCGGTATCTCATTCGCGCATAGGTTAATGCTTCATCACCATTCAATTTCATTTTACCCTCGGTAAAATAATATTTGGTATTCCAATCACCTTGTTTATAATCCCAAAAGTCAAATGGAACATCCACGGTAACGCCACCAAGAATATCAATTGTATTCACGAAGCCTTCGAAGTTTATTGTTGCATAATAATCGATAGGAATATCTAAATAGTTTTCAACTGTTTTAATTGTTAACTCTTTTCCACCAGCAGAATATGAATGATTGATTTTATCCTTATTTTGCTTACCAGGAATTTTAACAAGCGAGTCACGAGGAATACTCACAAGTTTTGCTGACCCTTCATTAGGATTAAATGTTGCTACCATTAATGTATCGGATCGGCCACCCTTACCTTCGCTTGAATAATCCTCAATTCCCATAAGTAATACTGAAAAAGGATCCTTACTTATAGTTACTTCTTCCTCTCGTAACTCAGATTTATTACCTCGATCAATTTCTTCATATGAATTATTTGCTGCTTTCATTGCAGAATAAAAAACATATCCACCATACGCTAGTATGATTATTAAAATAAACAGAAATAGGCGTAAAAATATTCTCCGTCTTCTTTTCTTCTTCTTTTTTACTGATTCTCTTGACATGTTCAATTTAATTTCTCCTCTTTATTAGAAGCTTATTTGTTTTCTAATATCTTTTCTAAATATGTCGCAACCCCCGCCGAAATATCCGCTTGTCCATTCGTAAGCTCTGTCATCCATTCGGTGAATTGTGGTGTTTGGCTTTCTTCTACATAGGTTTCGATTTCTACAGCATCAATATACTTGATTTCTTTGATTTGGTAAATGGATGAGCGTAGTTCGTTTTCGATCTTGCCTAGCCAAGTGTAATCGATTTTTGTATGCATAACTCTCATTAGTTTGCGCTCGACGATTCCAGTTGCTTGTAGGCCTTCTGAGGTTGATTTTCCATATGCACGGATAAGTCCGCCTGCACCTAATTTTATTCCTCCAAAATACCTAGTTATGACAACAACTGTATCTTTTAGATGTTTTTTCTTTAAAACCTCAAGTATTGGCACACCTGCAGTTCCACTAGGTTCGCCGTCATCGTTTGCTTTTTGAATTTGGTCGTTTTCCCCAATTAGATATGCGGAACAGTTGTGTGTGGCATTCCAGTTTTGCTTTTTAATTTTTTGAATGAATTCCTGCGCTTCCTCTTCAGTTGTAGCGCGGTCAATATAAGCAATAAAGCGTGATTTTTGAATATTTATTTCATGCTCGCCATACCCTTTTACTGTATAATAGGAATGAAGCATTACGTAATACCTCCTATCTGGGCTTCATTGCGAAAAATAGGCTTGAAAAAAGTAGTGCGACATAATTCGGCACTAATTTAGTTTTTCTGTAATTTTTTGCCCATTCTTCTATTATAAAACGACATAATTTTTACATCAATGGTTTGTTTTTGGCATAGGCTGAATGTAATACAAATGTAACTGTTATGAAACGCTGTAAAAAACAAATCGGTATATAATTAACTTTATTCATCAAAGGCCTAACTTTTCATATTGTTGGTATTAATGCACCAGGTATTTAAATTACTTCGGGTATTTCCTAATTGAATAAAGTTAATGCCTCCGGCGGATGCCACAGATTTTCAGAGGTAACTTTTCGAGCAAACTCGAAAAAATCTAGGCGCAAATACGCCAAGGCGCATTTGATTAATATGGAGGTGGGAAGATGGCCACCAAAGGACTTGATATCAAAGTTCTGGATTCAATTTTGGAAAAAATGGTGCATACCGTTGATCATAGTAAAGAAGAAATTTTTCGAATTGGCGAGCAATCACGCCAAGAATTTGTCAGTTTAACGGACGAGTTAAAGGACATTAAAGAACGTGTTGGGACGATTATTGATGAAGTGGATAAGTTAGAAGTCCATACACGGTTTGCTAGAAAACGCCTTTCTGAGGTGAGTAGCCATTTTAAAAAGTATTCGGAAGAAGAAATTCGCAATGCATATGAAAAGGCTCATGACCTGCAGATGCAGTTGACTGTTGTAAGGCAGGAAGAAAAGCAACTGCGCGAACGTCGCGACGAGCTTGAAAGACGTCTAGTTGGCCTAAATGATACGATTGAACGCGCGGATCATCTAGTCGGACAAATTTCCGTTGTTCTCAATTATTTAAACAGTGATTTTAAGATGGTCGGGGAAATTTTAGAGGACGCCCAGCAAAAGCAGGCATTTGGACTTAAAATTATTGAAGCGCAGGAAGAAGAACGTCGAAAGCTTTCTCGTGAGATTCATGATGGACCAGCCCAGATGCTAGCGAACGTGATGTTGCGCTCACAAATTATCGATAAGGTCTATCGCGAAAGTCCGGAGCAAGGCGTTAAGGAGATTCATGATTTGCGTAAAATGGTTCGCTCGGCGCTGTATGAGGTACGCCGAATCATTTATGATTTACGTCCAATGGCATTGGATGATCTTGGATTAGTTCCGACCCTCAAAAAGTACCTATCCACGATCGAAGAATATAATGGAGACACTGCGATTTCATTTACATTTATTGGATCAGAACAGAGAATACCTTCCAAATTTGAGGTTGCTCTATTCCGTATGGTTCAGGAAGCTGTCCAAAATGCACTAAAACATGCGGATGCTCGTGAAATCGTCGTGAAGCTTGAAATAAGTAGACATCATGTAACGGTTATCGTAAAAGACAATGGAAAAGGCTTTGATATCCGCGAAAAGAAAAAAGACTCATTTGGCCTAATCGGGATGAGAGAACGAGTAGATTTACTTGATGGAAATCTTACCATTGATTCAAGTGTTGGGGCTGGTACAATTGTTATGATTCAGGTACCAATAGAAGTTTAATTTTCCCTTTTCAATCCGTGAGAAAATTTCGGTAATTCATGATACGTTACAAGAAATGGTCTAACTACTATACGCTACTTATTTATATAGAGTATATAAGAATAATCCTACTAATATGGTCTGTTAATACTGCTTTAGGAGTATTGACCGAAATTGCCTCAATTGTAAAATGAAAGGGGGAGGCGTTATTTATGAAAACAAGCATAGTTATTATTGATGATCACCAATTATTTCGCGAAGGTGTAAAACGAATACTAGATTTTGAACCATCCTTTCAAGTTGTAGCAGAAGGTGACGATGGGGAACAGGCATTAGCACTCATTGAGCAACATAAGCCTGATGTTGTCATCATGGATATCAACATGCCTAACTTGAACGGGATTGAAGCAACGAAACAATTGATTGACACTTACCCTGATACGAAGGTCATTATTTTATCTATCCACGATGATGAAAGCTATGTGACGCATGCCCTTAAAACTGGAGCAACTGGTTATTTATTAAAGGAAATGGATGCGGATTCTCTAGTCGAAGCGGTTAAAGTCGTAGCAGAGGGTGGATCGTACTTGCATCCAAGAGTAACTCATAATTTGGTGAAAGAATTCCGTCGTCTTGCTGTTGCAAGTGGCCAATCTGTTTCAGCGCACTCGCATACAACGGTTGAGGTTCGCCGCCCATTGCATCTACTAACGAGAAGAGAATGCGAAGTTCTCCAGCTATTAACAGATGGACGAAGCAACCGCGGTATTGGTGACGACCTATATATCAGTGAAAAAACGGTTAAAAACCACGTAAGTAATATTCTACAAAAAATGAACGTAAACGACCGTACCCAGGCCGTTGTAGTGGCTATTAAGAATGGTTGGGTTGAGGTTAAATAATAGAATAATAATAAGGTAGAAAGCTGAGCTCTTTGATGGGGCTTAGCTTTTTTTGTTTAATGGGATGTAATCAAGCTCTTCTACCGTTCTCTTAAACAAATCCTCTGGTTTTTTTGTTTGAGTATTTCAGCAGAAAAAAATCCTCTTAATAAAATAATCCCAAAGACCTATTTTAAAGACAAATTATGACAAATTTATAAAAATACTAATCTTGCCATAATTTTGCACTAATGTATCTTGATTGTAGGTTAAACACAGATTTTTCGCCAAAAGTTTTTCCTTTTCATGTCTTTTTCTTACAAAATTCTACAAAAATATTGTGAAATGTCGATTTTTTTCGAATTTTAAGTATTTATAGATAGGTGAGACTATAGTAACATTTTAGGTGTTCCAATAGAACATAAAATAGGAAAAAGGGGAGGGGCATCAAAAGATAGAGATAATTGGAAATGGTCTACAGAGATATGAGAATGAAAGAGGGGAATAGGTATTGTCGAAAAGTGGTAAGTTCTACAAATTATTTAATAGTTTACTAATCTTAATTCTAGTATTCTCGTTTTTTGCTCCAGGATTAGTATCCGCAGAATCAACCTCTACGAAAAATATAAATTTAGACGAACGAAAAGCTGTAATGAAACAAGTAATTGAAGAACAAGAAGCACTTGTTTCAGAAAAACCAACGATTCACCCATCCTTGGTAAATTTAAATGGCGACAAGAAAGTTTCAGTAATAGTACAACTATCAGAGAATCCAGTTGCTCTTGAAAAGGGGAAATTGGAGTTAACAGGTAAATCACTCTCTGTAGCAAAAGAAGCGGATATTGAAAAAAAGGTTATAACGCAACAAGCATCTTTTGAAAAGAAGTTAAAAGAAGCAAAAATTAATGGAGTAAAAGGGCATTCATATCAAAAAGTATTTAATGGTGTGTCTTTAACTCTATCTGCTAAGGATATTCAAAAGCTTGTGAATATTAAAGGCGTCGTACGAGTAGAGCCAGATAGTCAAAGATACGCATTGGGTGAGATTTCTCCCGTAGATGGTAAAGTTTCAGCGGCGATGAATACAAGCAATTCCCATTTAGATATTCCTGCTATCTGGGATATGGGTTATGAAGGTGAAAATGTAAAGGTAGCAGTATTAGATACGGGAATTGACTATAATCACCCTGAATTTGAGGGTATTTATAAAGGTGGATACAACTTTGTTCTGCATGGTAGCGACTATGCTCGTGACCGTGCTGATAATGATCCGTATGAGACAACACCAAAAGATAGACCAGCTCATATGCCTGAAGTTAACTCTTCTGGTCGCACTTTCTATACGGACCATGGTACACATGTTGCAGGAACAATTGCTGCGATTGGTGCCAATGCTTATGGAATTAAAGGAATTGCACCAAAGGTTGACCTATATGCGTATCGTGTATTAGGAGCCTATGGAAGTGGAGCAACTTCTGGAATTATTGCAGCAATTGAGAAGTCTGTAGAAGAGAATATGGATATTATTAATCTATCATTAGGTGGAGGAAGTACTAGCGAAACCGCGCCTGACTCGATTGCGATTAATAATGCAGTTCTTGCAGGAGTAACTGCGGTAGTTGCTACTGGTAATAGCGGCCCAGGACGATCTAGTATCGGAAATCCATCGACTGCAACACTCGCCATTTCTGTTGGGAACTCTACTTTACCATCAGAAACAATCCAGGCTAAAATGTCTGTGAAAGCTGGTAATTTTGAAGATGAGTACAATGTAGGCTTAATGGGCTGGACATTTGCATCTGATCCAGAAGTAACTTTATCTGGAACATATGATGTAGTTGCAGTTCCTGGCCTTGGATCAGCAACTGATTATAACGGTCTAGATGTTAATGGAAAAGTAGCACTCGTTTCTCGTGGAGAAATCGCATTTGTCGATAAGATTGCGAATGCAAAAGCTGCTGGAGCACTAGGCATTATTATTCATAATAATATTGAAGGTGCTGGACCGGCTGGATTCTTACTTGGGGATTCATTTAAATTCATCCCTACATATGACATTCCTACAGCGAAAGGAAAAGAATTCAGAGACGCGATCGCAGCAACTGATAATAAGTTAGGTCAAGTAACTTTCAGCAACTATGTAAAAGGAACAATTGCTGGAGACGATATTAATGATTCAAGTTCACGTGGTCCATCTACGCCGAACTTTGATATTAAGCCAGATGTATCGGCACCAGGTACAAATATCATGTCTTCTGTACCAGCATATGGTAAGGATTATCCAGATGCGGATTATTCGGAAAGCTATGACCGTTTTACTGGTACAAGTATGGCAACACCGCATGTAGCGGGAATTGCAGCATTACTACTATCAAAGAATCCAGATTGGAAACCATCCGATATCAAAGTAGCTTTATCGAATACTGCAAAGCAACTTGACACTGGATTATATGACGTGTTTGCGCAAGGTGCTGGACGTGTTCAGCCATTAGAAGCTATTAATGCGGAAACGTTAGCATATGCATTGGATACAACGCAGTTTGAAGGTAAAACAGTCAACCATGAAAAAGGAACAGTTACTTTTGGAAAAGTAATTCCTAATCCTGAGTCGGAAACTACTATCACAAAGCAAATTGAAGTGAGAGATTTAGTGAGTAAATCTACTAACTTTGATGTAAGTGTTGAAGTAACAAAAGCCGCGACAGGTGCATTAACTGATGCTAAGGTAACCGTTGACCAATCATCATTTACACTTAACGGCACAGAAACACTTAATATAACATTAACTGTTCCGGCTGGTGAAGATTCTCCAGGTAACGAATTACTTGGATATATCCACATCATAAGTGAAGGAACAAAACTAGCATTACCATTTGCAGCAGCATTTTCTGACGAAGGTCCGTCAGGATTGGAATACTACCAATTAACGGAATATGCAATTTCTCCAAATGGTGATGGGGAAACTGAAGAAACACTTCTTCAGTTCGGTCTTCTAGGTGATGAAGCACTTATGTCCATTGAATTATGGGATGCGGCTAATCCAGAAGGGGGACCATTTGGAGATGGGTATTTAGGATATTTTGCATTCCAGTCGCTACCTGCGGGCAATTGGCAACTTCCTATCGGCGGTACTTACTTTGATTGGGAAACAGATGAAGAAAAAGTGATCCCAGAAGGTGTTTATACTGTAGATATGAATTCTTGGGATATAGAAAATCTTGCAATCAGTCCACTAGGCTGGGATGGACCATTATTTGTAAAGACATCATCACCGGAAATTTCATTCAATGCAGTTGAAGGAGAAATTGAAGGATCTGAATATGTCGTCAAAGGTTCAATTGCTGACAAATTCGTTGATTTTAAATCAACTGTTGAAAATGTGTTTGGTATTCCATATGACGTAAATAATCAATTAGGTGTTTCATATGAACTAGTGAATAAAGATGGAAGCACGATTGGTGGAGGTTCAATTACCATTGCACAAGATGGTACATTTGAAATTCCATTAACAGTTCTTCAGTCTGGTGAAAATACATTAACTCTAACTGTTGAGGATAGCGTTGCAAACTCTGCAACTCAAGAAGTTAAACTTCCAGTAAAAGAAGCTGAAGAGCCAAAAGATATTGTGGTTTCATTAACACCTTCTACAACTGAAGAAACAGAAGGACCAGTTACTGTAACTGTTGCTACCGACAGTGAAGAGGAACTTGTTGCTCTTAAATGGTTGAAAGGTGAAAAAACTGCCGCAGATTTTGTTGAGGGCGGAATCGATATTAGCCTTGAAGAAATGAAATTTGACGTAATTGAAAACGGTACGTACACAGTTTATGCGAAGAATAGTGTAGGTGTAGAAGCGGTACAAACTATTACTGTTGGGAATATCGTTGTGCCACCAGCACCGATTTCGATTGAATTAACACCATCAACTACAGACCCGACTGAAGGTCCAATTACTGTAACTGTTACAACAGACAGTGAAGAAGAACTTGAAGCGGTCAAATGGTTAGAAGGACAGAAAGAGATTTCTGATTTTGCAGAGGCTGGAAATGAAGTAAATCTTGAAGCGCTGGCATTTGAGGTATCTGCTAATGGAACGTATACTGTATATGCAAAAAATACTGCAGGTGTAGAAGCGGTGCAAACAATTGTTGTGGACAATATTGTTGAACCAGTAAAACCAATTTCAATCAATCTTACTCCATCAACAACAGAACCAACAGAAGGTCCTGTATCGATTACAGTTGCAACAGATAGCGAAAGTGATCTAGTCGCAATGAAATGGTTACAAGGTGAAAAGACAACTGAAGACTTTGCGAATGCTGGGGCAGACATTGATCCAGAAACAAAAACGTTTGATGTTGTTGTAAATGACACGTATACAGTTTATGTGAAAAACCTTGATGGTGCAGAAGCACTAAAAACCATTAAAGTGGAAAATATTATTGTACCAACTGAACCAGTTACAATTGAACTTACACCATCCACTACTGAGCCAACAGAAGGTCCAGTTATAATTAATGTTGATGTAGATAGTGATGTAGTTGCAATGAAATGGTTAGAAGGCGAAAGGACAGTCACTGATTTCCAAAACGATGGAATGCAAATTGACCTAGAAGAGAAGTCGTTTGCTGTTATCAAGAATGGAAAGTACACAGTCTATGTGAAAAATAGCGATGGAACTGAAGTCGTACAAGTAATTGAAGTAAACAATATTAAACTAAAAGTGGAGCCTGAGAACCCAAGACCGGGAGATCCAGATCCACAACCAAATCCGGACCCACAGGATCCTAAACCAGAAGATCCAAAACCACAGGATCCGAAGCCTGATAACTCTGGAAAACAACCGAGTGGATCAGACGATAATGGGGATAAAGATGATAATGGAGACAAACTTCCAACAACGGCAACTTCCATATTTAATTACCTATTATTAGGGGGAGCCTTACTACTTGCTGGAGTTATTGCACTGTTTATCCTGAACCGAAGAAATAAAAATGTTACACTTTAATTCTTAATCGAAACCTGCCTTTACTACAAAAATTTTATAGTAGAGGTAGGTTTTTTTACGAACACATATACATTAAAAGGAGATGAATATGAAAAAAACCCTACTTTATCTGATTGGCGGGCTCGCAGTCATTTGTTTTATCATATTTATTGTACAAGAGAAATCTGATGAAGTAATAAAAGAGGAGAGGGAAACGATAATAACGGAGGATGAGGCTGATATGAGGAATAATCGTAAAAAGTTAGGAAAGATTACTAGTTCAACGAAAAAAATCATTGGATTGAATCATATAGAAACCTCTATTTCAAAAAAGGAAACGAACAATGGAATCTCAATTATTTATGAACTTTATAATGCTGGGGACCAGGATATTAATCTACAATTTCCATCCAGTCAAGAGTATGATTATGAAATATTTAATGAAGCTGGAGATTTAATTTACCGCTATTCGGATGAATATGTTTTTGCGCAAGTCATTAGGGATGTTATTTTTGCAAAAGGCAAGACTTTAACCTTTGTAGCTGGACTCCCCAAATTAGAAAAAGGTGAATATAGAATATCATTTTGGGCTGCTGCTAAAGGATTGGATACATTAAAAGAAGAAATAACAATTCGTGTTGAATGATGAATCTTGTTTGGTTTACAGGGTGGCCGATATATTTGATTTCGCATAAAACACCGGGTCCTACATACAGATAAACGAGTGACATCCCCGTCAATTTCATTTAGAATGGAAATTATAAAGAAACTCAGACAGGAAGGTAAACTATATGAAAACGGCGATTGTAACTGATAGCACAGCTTACATACCACTGGAACTCCGTGAAAAACTTAATATACATATGATTCCGCTAAGTGTCGTATTTGGTAATGAAAGCTACCGCGAGGAAGTCGACATTACAGCAGAGGCGTTTTACGATGAACTTAAGGCGCGCAAGGAATTGCCAACAACCTCACAGCCTCCAACTGGGGAATTCGTAGAACTTTTTGAAAAGCTTAGTAAAGAAAATGATGCCATCATTAGTATTCATCTTTCAAGTGGAATAAGTGGAACTTACCAAGGTTCCGTGACAGCGGGTGAAATGGTAGAGGGTGTGAAAGTTTACTCATTTGATTCTGAAATTAGTTGTATTGTGCAAGGCTTTTATGCGCTTGAAGCGGCTGAGTTGACGAATGAAGGCAAGTCTGCAGACGAAATAGTAGCCCGACTTGAAGAAATGAAGCAAACTATGAGGGCCTATTTTATGGTTGATGACCTCACTAATCTTCAGCGTGGCGGTCGTTTGAGTGGAGCCGCGGCATTTGTAGGAAGCTTGCTTCAGGTGAAGCCAATTCTTAACTTCGAAGATAAAGTGATTGTTCCTTTTGAAAAAATTCGCACACGTAAAAAAGCGTTGAATCGTGTATTCGAATTATTTGATGAAGATGCAAGTAAAGGTGTGCCAATGCGAGCAGCACTGATTCACGCAAACATTGAGGAAGAAGCAAAGCAATTAAAGGCAGAGGTTGAAAAGAAATACCCACATGTTGAATTTTTACTAAGCTATTTCGGCCCCGTGATTGGAACCCATCTGGGTGAAGGTGCGATTGGGTTAGGTTGGTATATGAAATAAAAAACTGGTGCCGTACCTGGGTGCGGCGCTGTTTTATGAATAATAAAATTGGAGGTTACCATGAGGTTTTTACTAGAAAACGAAATATTAATCCCCGAACCATTATCGGACAAGCCTGGCTGCAAACGAATATCCGACCATGGATTAGGCTATCCTCAACTACTAAATCCTTCCTATGACTACTCTTCAGAACTCCAACACCTACTCTACGGCAAGCAACTCCTACTCGAAGAAATACCATTTTCCCTTGAAGATGTACATCAACACTATTTGAACGGTTATATCCATTACCGAAAGTGTATTACGAAAACAAAAGAAGGTTATTCATGTGTTCGCTGTGGCAATTCGGATCAAAAGCTTTTTGCGTCGTTTGATTGTGCAAGATGTCAGCAGGAATGTAAGTATTGCCGGAAGTGCATTAATATGGGGCGGATGAGTGAGTGTACGGTTATGGTGAGTTGGGCGGGGCCAAGACCGACAGTAGAAATCCCGGATAAACCACTTGTATGGGAAGGAACACTCTCTGCTGGACAACAAAAAGCTTCCACAGAACTTATTCGAGCGGTTCAGACAAATGATCAGCTCCTGATTTGGGCCGTGTGTGGAGCGGGAAAAACGGAAATTCTTTTTGAAGGAATTGAAACGGCACTTGAAGCAGGTAAAAAGGTTTGTATTGCTACACCACGAACCGATGTCGTTATTGAGCTAGCCCCGCGGATAAAAGCCGCATTCCCACAAGTTGATGTCATTTCCTTGTATGGAGGAAGCGAGGATCGTAACAAGACAGCCCCCATCACTCTCTCCACAACCCACCAATTGCTGCGCTTTTACAAAGCCTTTGACATGATTATCATCGATGAGGTGGACGCCTTCCCGTATTCCGTGGAACCCATGCTACAATACGCTGTCAACCAGGCGAAAAAAGAGATTGCCTCGACCATCTACCTCACTGCAACTCCAAACAAAACATGGAAAAGTGAAATTTCATCTGGAAAAAGAAAAGCTGCCACGATTCCGGCGAGGTTTCATCGCCATCCATTACCGGTGCCTGAATATGTATGGTGTGGGAACTGGGAAAAGAGACTAAAAAAGAAAAGGCTGCCAGGGAATGTGATGGGTTGGATTAAGGAACATCTTGATATCGGAAAACAAGCCTTCCTGTTTGTCCCCCGGATTACCTATCTAGAAAGCATCGTCCAACTTTTACAAAACATCGACCCCCGAATTGAAGGCGTTCATGCTGAGGACCCCAACCGCAAAGATAAGGTAGCACGCTTCCGTATCGGCGAAATTCCAATCCTTGTCACAACGACCATTTTAGAACGAGGCGTAACTGTTCCAAACATTGATGTGGCTGTCCTGGGTGCGGAGGATCGAATTTTTACCGAGAGTGCCTTGGTCCAAATTTCAGGAAGGGTTGGACGCAGTGCAAAATTTCCGACTGGTGAGATTTTATTTTTTCATTTCGGAAAAACAAAAGAAATGTTAAAGGCGAAACATCATATTGAAAAAATGAATAAAGAGGCCCTTCAAAACGGCTTCATTGATTGATTTTGTAGCCCATTTTGATTATGATTAAAGATAACGGACAAAGAACGAAAATGGTGGTGATTTCCAGTGAAAAAGGTTGTTTATACGTTTGCGCTTTTGTTAATCATCGGTGGAGTTTCATTGACAGGTTACTCGGTTTTTCAAATTTGGGATTCAAATCAGGCACAAAAAGAAGCATTGGTTCAGGCAGAGGAACTTATCTCAACCTCTCCTGTAGAGGAAGAGGCAGAAAAGGAAATTGTGATTCCAACCTTTGAAAAAGGCGAGACAATGGGAGTTTTAGAAGTTCCAAAGCTTGGTGAGAAAATGCCAATCATAGAGGGAACGGATGAGGATGAACTCGCAAAGGGCGTAGGTCATTATCTCGGCACCGCGCTACCGACGCAAAACGATCAAATTGTCCTCTCAGGTCATCGCGATACCACTTTTAGACGCTTTGATGAACTTGCAATCGGTGACACATTTGTTGTGAAAATGCCATACGGTGATTTTACCTATGAAATAGTGGATACGAAAATCGTGGATGCGGACGACCGGACCATCATTAAATCAACAGCGCCAAACGAGGAGCTTATTGTAACAACCTGTTATCCGTTCGGATACATTGGAAACGCGCCACACCGCTTTATTTTTTATGGAAAAATGGTTAATTGACCTTGTGACCCCTAAGCTGGACGGAATCTGGCATAGGGGTTTTTCGATAGGACCAAAGCATTATTTTTCGATCGTTAAAAAGGAATAATACGAAGGTCTGTCAAATTAAATGAGTAGGCCAAAAGTATTTCCAATTAATGTTTATTGTGTGATAATGAAAAAAGAGAATGGAGAGGTTCATATGAAGGTTTTTAATGCAATGGAGCCATTAGTGGCTGAAGCAATTAATGATAATTGGTCTGAATTTAACCTGCCTTGTAAATGTGAACAATGTAAAAATGATGTGTTTGCCCTCACGCTAAATAATATTCCACCTCGTTATGTCTCAAAAGACAGTGGGATGGCGTATGTTCGGGCTCAATATTTTAATAAACAAATGATGGCGAATATCTATGTGAAAATCGCAGAAGCCGTGAACATCGTAGCAAAAAATCCTCAATGCGCAAATTTTCAAAGGAGCTAACCGATGTCTACATGTATTCTTTGCCATCAATATTTTGAGGAAGTGGATTCATGGGCGACCCTGTTTTCTTTAGTAGAACCTGATCCACTTTGTTCTACTTGTAGTGAGAAATTCGAAAAAATAGAAGGCGAATTTTGCGAATGTTGTGGCCGACTTTTTTCGGATGTGGCCGACGAATATCGTGAAGGAAACCTCTGCTATGACTGCGTTCGCTGGGAACAAGATTCCAACTTTCAAGGTGTCCTTACAAAGAACCGGTCGATTTACCTCTATAATGACTTTGCAAAAGATGTGATCTCCCTTTATAAATTCCGCGGTGATTTTGTGATTTCTTCAATCTTTAAAACCCCTCTTAAAAAAGCTTTCAAAACTCATTTTAATTCTTCCTATCTTGTTGTTCCAATTCCATTAAGTGACGAGCGTTTGTATGAACGTGGATTTAACCAGGCTAAGGCGCTAGCAGCGTTGTTGGAAGTGCAGGTACACGAGGTGATGACGCGGACTCATTTGGATAAGCAATCAAAGAAGAATCGTTCCGAGAGGATTCTTGGTGAAAATGTATTCCGAGTGACCGGCGAGGTTCAGGGTAAAGATATTTTGTTAGTAGATGATATTTATACGACAGGCTCGACGCTGAGGCATGCGGGAAAAGTGTTGGTAGAGGCAGGGGCGAAGTCGGTCTCGTCGTTGACGTTGATGAGGGGGTAGATATTTCAAAAATCTGTCACTATAAACTCCTCCAAAACCACCGATATAATAGATAGAAAAAAGGTGTTCGAGGAGAGAATCAATATGGCGGAACTAATGAATTGCCCAAATTGCGGAGGACTATTTGTAAAAACGAATCTACGTGATGTATGTGAAAAATGCTATAAAGAAGAGCAAATCGCGTTCGAAACGGTTTATACGTTTATTCGAAAAAAGGAAAATCGGACAGCAACTATCTTTGAGACCTCAGAGGGAACGGGTGTGGATGAGGAATTAATCATCAAATTTATTAAAAGCGGACGTTTGCGTCTTGCGCAATTCCCAAACCTTGGATATCCATGTCAAAAATGTCGCACTATAATTAGGGAAGGTAATCTATGCGACGACTGTACAAAGGAACTTCGTAGTGAATTATCTACTTTCCAAAAAGAACAGGAACGAATGCGAGAACTGCGAATTCGTGAACAAAGAACGTATTATGTTGATAAATAATCTAAACTTTTTCATGTCGCTGCCGATATAAAATAAAAAGAAATAAAGTTCGGATAGAAAGTGAGGTTTTACCATGAAAATTAACCAGTTCGGACCAGTCGGAATGAATCCATATAAAAAGCAAATGAACAAGGTTGCTGCTACAGAAAAATCAACCCAAACGGATAAAGTGGAGATCTCTTCGGCTGCAAAACAGTTGCAGGAAACATCACCTATAACCGTTGAACGTCAACAAAAGGTTGAAGCCCTTAAACAACTAGTACAAAGCGGTACATATAAAGTAAACGCAGAGGACGTTGCGAAAAGCGTATACAATTTTTATTTTAAAAAGTAATGTGAAAAAAGGAGGGTCATTATGTCTGCAGAAAACTTAGTCTCAACGCTCAAAAAGATTCTTATTCTACATCAAAACCTACTTAAGCTATCTGAGCGAAAAACAGAAATTCTAAAAAATGGCGACATCGATGCCCTCAACGAACAAATGAAAGAAGAACAAAAATATATTTTGGCAATAAGGCAAATGGAAAATGAACGGATTACCATTGTCGATAATTTGCTTGGACCACGTGTTCGAGAGAAGACATTATCGAAGTGTATTGAGGTTGCAGGTGAACCAATTCGCTCAGAGTTAGTGGGATTGCTTGAAGAATTAGTAAAAGTTACTCGCGATTTAAAGGTTGTCAACGAATTAAATCAACAGCTCACACACCAGTCACTGCAGTACGTGAACATGTCGTTGGACATGCTACTACCACAGGAACAAACTGCTACCTATGGCAATCCAGCGGGAACAAAAGAGAAAAAGCAAACACGTTCGATGTTCGACTCAAAAGCTTAAACGGAGGATGGAAAAATGGTATCAACTTTTCATGGACTAGAAACTGCACGCCGCGGCATGATGACCCAGCAAAGTGCGTTATATACAACTGGACACAATATCGCAAATGCGAGTACACCTGGCTACACAAGGCAACGTGTCAACTTCACCCAGACAAATCCATATCCATCTCCTGGTCTAAATGCACCTAAATTTCCTGGACAACTTGGAACAGGTGTTGAAGCCGGAACAATACAACGTGTGCGCGAAAGCTTTTTAGACGTTCAATTTCGTGGTGAGCAAACAAAAACAAGCTACTGGGAAACACGCGCAAACGCTTTGGGTAAAATGGAAGAAATCATGAATGAGCCATCTGAAACAGGTCTTGCAAACACAATGAACCAGTTTTGGCAGTCGCTGCAGGATTTAGCGGCTAACCCAGAAGACCAAGGTGCACGTTCGGTAGTGCGCCAACGTGGAGAAATGGTAGCAAACACTTTCAATTATCTATCAAACTCTTTAACTGCGATAAAAGACGACTTTGGCAAACAAATCAGTGTAACTGTGAAAACAGTAAACTCGCTTTCTGATCAGATTAGTAAAATAAATAAACAAATTTCAGAGATTGAGCCAGTCGGTTATTTACCAAACGATTTATACGACGAACGTGATCGGTTAATTGATGAGCTTTCAAAATACGTGGAAATTAAGGTTCACCCTCCAAGAAGCAGTGGTGGTGATTCCCTACCGGTTGCTGAAGGAATTCTAGACATTTCAATCGTTGGTGAGAACGGAACAGAGACCAAACTGATTGATGGAAGTAATTTTAAAAAGCTTTCAGTCGTTCCTGCAATGGATTCTGACGGAGACGGAGTGAATGATCAACCAACCGGGCCTGTTACTGGTTTCCAATTAGATGGACAAACTATTCCTTTTGTACGTAGCGGGGAAATGAAAGCATTAGTTGAGGCATTCGGTTATGTTGATAGCAACGGCGAGGAAAAAGGCATTTACAACAAGATGCTAGATGACTTGGATAAAATGGCTTATTCGTTTGCCAATCAGTTTAATAACGTTCATAAACAAGGATATACATTAAAAACTTCAACAGAACCAAGTGTGCAGGGTGGCGACTTTTTTACTCCATTTACTGGAACTGGGGCAAAAGCACATGCTGGAGCAGCATCGACTATCAGTATTTCTTCTAACATTGACAATCTCAGCCATATTGCTGTTTCAACGATTCAAGGTGAATCAGGAAATGGCTACAATGCTACAAATTTAGCAAATGTTAAAAATGCAGACTTCGGTAAACTAGCTGGCTTCCCAATAACAGCCGGAAGTATTCAGTCCTTCTACGAATCTCTCATTGGTTCTATGGGAGTAGATTCCCAGGAAGCAATCCGAATGGCAGATAACTCTGCGGTATTGAAGGATTCAGTCGAAAATCGACGTCAATCGGTAAGTGCGGTCTCATTAGATGAAGAAATGACAAACATGATTAAATTCCAGCATGCATACAACGGTTCGGCTAGGATGATTACAGTCCTTGATGAAATGTTAGATCGAATCATAAATGGCCTAGGTACTGGTGGAAGGTAGGTGTAAAACATGCGCGTAACACAATCCATGTTAACAAATAACATGCTCCGAAATCTAAGTAACAGTTACGAAAGACTTGGTAAATATCAGGATCAATTAAACACTCAAAAGAAAATAACAAAGCCCTCCGACGATCCAGTAGTTGCAATTAAGGGCATGCGCTATCGTACAGACCTTGCAGAGATTGAACAATACCAACGGAATCTATCCGAAGCATACACATGGATGGAGTCAGCGGACGATGCGATGGATAAGATGACTCAGGCACTTCATCGTGTTAGGGAGTTGACGGTGCAGGCGAGTACGGGGACGAATGGTGCAGATGAAAAGAAAAATATTGCAATAGAGATTGCGCAATTAAAAGAGCATATTGCTACTGTTGCTAATACTAAGGTTGGGAATAAGTTTATCTTTAATGGTACAAATACAACTGAAGCTCCAGTTGATTTAGCTACTAATAAGATTCCGTCAACAAGTAGTGATGTGTTGCTTGAGGTTTCAAAAGGGGTTCAGATGAATGTGAATGTGAAGGCTACAGACCTATTGCAAGGTAGCAATGCAAATGACATTTTTACTGAACTGGATAATTTAATAAATGATCTAAGCTCCAATGGCGACGTTGCTAAGTATCTTGACAGTTTAGATGACCATAGTTCTAACATTGTTACAAATCGTGCAGATCTTGGAGCAAGATATAACCGTGTGGAACTTATTGATGACAGACTTAGTTCGCAGGAGGTAATTGCAAATAAAATTATCTCAGAGAACGAAGATGCTGATATGGAAAAGGTAATAATTAATTTAACAACTGCAGAGGCAGTGCACCGTGCATCACTTGGAGTTGGATCTCGAATCATTCAACCCACACTTTTAGACTTTTTACGTTAAGCTATCTTATAAAAAGATAGCTTTTTTGATAGAGGTGAAACTATGGAATTAGCCCAAATTCGATTAGAATCTCAATATGCTAAAATTGGAATTCGTAAGAACAATCCAATTCAAGAAATCCAACAACCAAAAGCAGATTTATCAATTGAACAGCCCAAAGCTGAATTAACGATCCAAACTACGCCTGGGAAACTAACAATTGACCAATCTCAGGCAAGAGCGGACATGGACCTAAAAAGCATTTCTCAAAGAATTGCGGAGGCTGCTGACAAGGGTTATCGGGATTCCCTTGAAGGTGTTGCAAGGCGGGCACAAGAAGGAAATGAATTAATGAAAATCGAAAACGGTGGAAATCCAATTTCTCAAATTGCTAAAAGAAATAGTGAAGGACCTGAGTTGCAATTTAATATAGGTTGGATACCGTCTCACTTTAGTGTTAAAACTAATTATGTTCCGGCAGAAGTGGACATACAGGTTAAAGTGAATAAGCCAGTTATAAATGCTAACATTAATAAACCAATTCATGAGTACACTCCTGGAAAAGTAGATATTACTTTAGATCAAAGGCAATCACTAAAAATTGACTTTGTAAATTTAAAATATATCGGTGTGAACTACGAACAAGAGATCTAAAATAAGGTTGTGAAAAAATGAAAATAGATACGAAATATCATGGTGAGATACATATAGAGGAAAAAGAAATTATCACATTTGCAAATGGTATACCTGGATTTTTAGAAGAAAAGTGCTTTGTGATACTACCTTTTGGAGAAGATACTAGTATTTCAATTATGCAGTCAGTAGGAAATTCACAATTGGCATTTGTCGTAACAAACCCGTTTTTCTTTTTTAAAGAGTATGATTTTAATCTTGATGATCAAGTAATTGAACAACTTCATCTGGAATCAGAAAAGGATATTTCAGTTTATGTGATTTTAACCGTGAAAGATCCGTTTGAAAAAACTACGGCGAACTTGCAAGCTCCGGTAGTTCTAAATACAAAAAAACAATTAGCTAAGCAAGTTATATTAACAAATACTTCATATCAAACAAAGCATTTAATTTTTGAAAAAGGAAAAGTATCTGCTAAATAGGAGGTGGGAGTATGCTTGTATTAACTAGAAAGATCAATGAATCAATAAAAATTGGTGATGATATTGAAATTACAATATTATCAGTGAGTGGAGAACAAATTAAAATCGGAATAGAAGCACCAAAACATATTGAAATCCACCGGAAAGAAGTTTACCTAGATATTCAAAATGAAAACAACCAAGCCTCCCAAACTTCATTTGATTTGTTAAAACAGCTGAATATCAATTTTAAGAATACCCGTTAATCTAAAAATGATAACGGGTATTTTTATTTAAGAATTTTGTAGAAAAAACTAAAAATCTATTAAACAATTACAAAACGTGTCGATATAAAGTATGTAAAACATATCAGTGCAAAAGGCGGCCGACTTTCGTACTGTTTGTTAATATATCAAATTCCACAAGGACGTGGGATTACAAACATTCAAGGAGGAAAAAATAAATGAGAATTAATCACAATATTGCAGCACTTAACACACATCGTCAATTAGGAGTTGCGAACAGCGCTCAAATGAAGTCGATGGAAAAGTTATCTTCTGGCCTTCGTATTAACCGCGCAGCAGATGATGCAGCAGGCCTAGCAATATCTGAAAAAATGCGAAATCAAATTCGTGGGTTAGACCAGGCATCAAAGAACTCACAAGATGGAATTTCTTTAATTCAAACTGCTGAAGGTGCCCTAAATGAAACTCATGCAATGTTACAACGTATGGCAGAATTATACACACAAGCTGCAAATGGTACTCAAACTTCGGACGATAACGATAAGATTCAAGCAGAAATTACTCAGTTAACAGAACAAATTGGTGATATCGCAACTCAAACTAAGTTCAACAAACAATCCTTACTTGATAATACTACCACTATAACTTTCCAAGTGGGTGCAAATGCAGGGGAAACAATTGATTTGGTTAATTCAGATAATACTGCAGCTGGCCTTGGATTAGATGCGTTAACGACTCTAGATGGTACTAATACAGTTGCAACTGGTAACCTAACTATTATTCAATCTGCAATAGATACGGTTTCAGATAATCGTTCTAATTTAGGTTCAATACAAAATAGACTTGAACATACAATTAACAACTTAAACACATCATCAGAAAACCTTACTGCAGCTGAGTCTCGAATTCGTGACGTAGATATGGCGAAAGAAATGATGGAACAAACTAAGAATTCTATTCTTGCACAAGCATCACAAGCAATGTTAGCTCAATCCAATCAAATGCCTCAAGGTGTATTGCAACTTTTGAGATAATTGATTAGAAGGGCGTCTTATCTGGTAACGGATAAGAGGATAACTGGGTGAATTGCTGGAACCTCCTAAAGCTTCATCAACCACAACGTAACTGGAAACGGTAGGCGTGACGGTATGAAAATGATGAAGATGAAGATGAAGAATGGATAATCAGCAGCCAAGCTCCTGTGAGGAAACTCTGGAGAAGGTTCAACGACTAGGGAACACGGTCTAAGGTAAAGCTAGGACTATGAATCTCGTAGGGCAGCAAGTGCTGTTCGAAGTGCCCAGCCCCAACGTATTTTGTTGGGTGAAGATATAGTCTATTCTGTATTCGAAAGGTACAGCCGCGAAGCAAGCGAACCAACAACCACAAGGAGTTCTACAACTTCTTCGTTAATAAAATCTTAAAGATGGCCGCCTTTATAGGTGACCATCTTTTCTTAATTCTTTAAGTTTATACACAATTGACCAATACGATCTATTTACCCTTTCAGCTATAACCCTATCTTTTTCTCCCATCAATTTTAATCTAATGATTTCTTTAATTTCCGTTTTTGAATAGTTCTTGTTTCTATCACTGTTTGTTGCTAGAACAGAATAACCTGGATATGTTACTTGGTATTTGTGGATTTCCTTCTGATATCTCCAATTCCAGTTTGTTTTATAAAACATACTTGGGCAACTCGCAGTAATTGGTGATATTTGTTCTAGAAAATCATACGTATTATCTGTAGACGTAAACCTAAGAATGTGACCATGTCCATCCTGACGTTTGTTGATTGTGAATTTTATTTTAAATGTTTTTTGAAAATGTTGACTTAGGATTTGAAGTTGGTTTAAATGAAAGTTTTGTAAATATAAATATACATTTGGTGTTAGGTAAATGAGTTTCTTATTGTGGTTAATTCTTGAGGTAATTGAAAGTGTTCCATCATCCATAAAAATGATAGCTAGAAAATGCAAAAGAGTGCACTTATGTAACAAATCTACTGGTATTATTTTTTCTCCATCTAAATTATAAAAATGAGGATATAATTCAGTAAACAATGGTAAAGCTCTAGAACGAAGTGTATTACTCTTGGGCGTTAAATATAACAAATCGGGGAGAAATGACATCTTCCATTTGCGGTATTCTTTTTGTTGAACCCCAAAATGCTCACGAAAACTATTATTCTTACTTCGTGAACCCTTGTAAATTTTAGTTATTTCCCCATCTCCTATAATGCTTCCAAATAGAATGTTTAGTTGAACGTCGGACAGTTTATTTAAATTCATGCGTCTCCTCCTCTTTGTTTCTATTATACCAAACGTACGTTCCTTTGGTGAGGGGATAAAAAAATTTAAAGGGTTAATTAAGTGGTATCCTTAACTTTTGCTGTTTCCTTCCGATATAACTAATAAAGCCCCGTTCATTTAGGAGGAAACTATATGTCTATAGATAAAATCTCTTCTAGTACAACAATGAACTTCAACAGTGATTATTTTCAACAAAAAAAATCTATTGAGACTGAAACCAGAGGGGAGAACGTTACTTCCCCGCAACAACCCATAAAACAGAGTGAAAAGATAGACTCAAAAGAGAATGTACAACAAGTAATCGATAGCCTGAATAAATTTTTGGAGCCGAATAACACTTCATTGAAATTTGAGCTGCACGAGGAGCTAAATGAATATTACGTCACAATCGTGAACGATGAGACACATGATGTTGTTCGGGAGATTCCTTCTAAGAAAATCTTAGACATCTATGCAGCAATGACTGAATTTCTTGGCTTTGTTGTTGATAAAAAGATTTAACGGGACCAGATGCTTTGTCCCAAATGAAAAGGTGGTGAACACCAATGGTTAGAATTGGTGGATTGGCAAGTGGAATGGATATTGATTCAATCGTTAAGGATTTAATGAAAGCCGAACGCATCCCGTTAGATAAGATGCATCAAAAAAAGCAATATCTTGAATGGCAACGTGATGATTATCGTGATATAAACAAGCAATTGCTTGATTTTGATACATTCATTTTTGATAAGTTAATGATGAAATCAACTTATACGAAAAAAAATATAACAAGTTCAAATGATGCGGCTGTTACTGCTCGCAGTATTAGTGCAACTAATGAAATCTCTGGGTCTATCACTGTGTTCCAGCTTGCAAAAGGTGCTTCGATGCAAAGTGCATCAAATACTGGACTTGATCCAACAAAAAAATTAAGCGAGTTAGGTATTACTGAAACTTCTATTACAATTCAGTCAACAAAGAAGGATGGAACATTTGACGAAGTAGGACAAACAATCACATTTGATCCTGCTCAAGAAACCATTAACTCACTTATAAGCAAAATAAACTCTAACACAGGTGTTAATGCGTTTTTTGATAGTGTGACAGGTAAAGTTTCCCTCACTACAAAATATACGGGGGATGCCAAGGATGCAACTGGTGCAGACCAACCTGAAATTAAACTAACTGGTGAATTTTTTACTAAGTTACAGCTGGACTCCGATAATATTCAGGCTCAGTCCAAAGGAATCGGATCAACTGGACAGGATGCCAAATTTAATTACAACGGTCTTGTTACAACTCGAAGTTCGAATACCTTTCAAATTAATGGTTACGAGTATACATTAAAGCAAGTTACGGGTGACCCTACTACCTTAACTGGACAAGCAGTTACATTTTCATCGTCACCTGATGTGGATTCAATCCTGTCTACCATCGTTTCGTTCGTAGACAAATATAATGCGTTAATTGAGAACATCAACTCTAAAACCAGTGAGAAGCCGAATCGGAATTATCAGCCTCTTACAGACGAACAAAAGGAAGATATGACGGAGGACCAAATTGAAAAATGGGAAAAAGAAGCACGGAAAGGAACCCTTTATCGTGATTCGACTCTCATATCCAGTACAAATACAATGAGACAGCAACTATATTCGAATGTTTCTGGATTGAGCTCAGATTTTAATCAACTCTCGGATATCGGTATTACAACTTCTAAAAACTATATGGATAAAGGAAAGTTGAATATTGACGAAGGCAAGCTGCGTGAAGCCATCTCCAATAACCCAAATGCCATTTATGAGTTATTTCAAAAAGATGGACCTACAACAGAGGAAAAAGGGCTAGGGAGAAGGCTGAGGGATTCTATTAAAGAAACGATGAGTGGTATAGAACTAAAAGCTGGCAAAGCTTTTTCTACAAATAATTCATTTACCATTGGTCGAAATCTCGACAACGTGGACAATCGTATAGATAGCTTTGAGGCGCGATTACTCAAAATCGAGGACCGTTATTGGCGCCAATTTACGGAGATGGAAAAAGCAATTCAGAAGGCCAACTCACAATCGGCCTATTTAATGCAGCAATTTAGCTACTAAAAGGGAGTGTAAGAAGAAATGGCGATAAGTAACCCATATCAAGCCTACCAAACAAATACCGTCACAACAGCTTCGCCTGGAGAGCTAACATTAATGCTGTATAACGGTTGTATAAAATTTATTAAGCTTTCCCGAAAGGCAATTGAAGAAAAAAATAATCAAGAGAAAAATACAAATCTGCAGAAGGCACAAAATATTATCAGGGAACTAATGGTTTCGCTTAATCCTAATGTAGAAGTGTCTAAAACGATGATGACCATGTATGACTATATTAATCGCCGGTTAATCGATGCTAATATCAAAAATGACGTAGAGATCCTTTCTGAAGTTGAAGGGCTTGTAACAGAATTCCGTGATACATGGAAGGAAGTTATTCAAATTAACCGTCAGCGACAACATGCACAAGGTGGACAAGTGTAGTGAGTGCACTAGATTCTCTTTTTAAGGCTACAGAAGAACTATTAGCAATTGTTTCACAGCCAATCCAAAAGGAGATGCGGGAAGAAGTTATTGAAAGGATTAACTCCTTATTAGTTTCAAGAGACACCCTGATTACAGAGATTAAGCCTCCTTTTACGGAAGACGAAAGTAAAATTGGTGCTGAAATTGTACGTATGAACAAAATCATTGATGCTAAACTAGCAGAACTCAAAGTCGAGATCCAGATGGATTTAGCCCAATTGAAGAAAAGTAAAACTTCTTCGATAAAATATACGAACCCTTATCAATCAGGACCATCAGACGGAATGTTTTTCGATAAAAAAAAATAGAGTCTACACCGAGTAGTGCTATTAGCTACTCGGTTTCTTTTGCTAGATTTATCTGTTAAATAAGGATAAATTGCCTATTACTAGTAAAATAGACCTTTTCAACCGGATGGTAAAATAGTATGATAATAAGTAATGAATAACAACAAAAAACCAAAGTGAAAAAGGCAAACTATGGGAAATCATAGGACGCAAAGCCAAGGGCCTGACCCACAGATAGTGGATGGTAGCCGGTTGCCACAAGGACTCATAGTCTATCTACCTATGAACCTTGTATGAGGTTCTTTTTCTTTTGGCTTTTTTTAGAAAGGTAGGAAGAAAGAATGAAGAAAATCTTGAAGAGAAACGTTATTTTTCTCGCATTGCTTCTAATGGTTGTTCAATTATTTTTCCCGTTAGGCAATGCATTCGCTAATGGTAGTATGCTCCCACCAAGCGATATTTCGTATAAGGAGGTAACTCCAGATGATATTACCCTCAGTTGGAATTCCGTATATGGCGCAACTGGGTACAATGTCTACGAAATAACAGAAGGCAAGCTTATCTTAATAAATAAGGTCACTGCTACTAGTTATCAAATAAAAGATCTACCAGAAGGAACCTATACTTATGTTATTTCAACCTTGAATTCTGAAGGCGAATCTGGACCAAGTGCCCCGATTAGTTTTACCGTTACATATCCAGAAATGGTCGCGCCATCAAATCTTTCTTATAAAATTTCGAACGGCAACAACATTGTTTTAACCTGGGATGCATTTAAATATGCTGATTCGTATAATCTTTATCAGGTTTCCGAGGACGGACAGTTTACGTTACTAGATTCTTCAACAAAAAATAATTATACAATTACGAATGTGGCTGAAGGAACTTATAAATATGCGGTGTCCACGAATAACACATTATACGGAGATTCCCAAGCTTCAGCACCAATAATTGCTGAGGTAGTTCATCCAAAGATGGAAACTCCAAGTAATTTCAAATACTCTATTACAAATGGGAATGACATTACCTTCAGTTGGTCATCAGTTCCTTATACAACAGAATACAAGTTATATGAAATTACCGAAAATGGGAAAGAGCTTGTTGGAACAACAACTAATAAAACTATCAGACTATCAAATGTTGCTGCAGGTAGCTATAAGTATGAAGTTCAGGCATTTAGTGATCGCTTTGGTGAATCAAAAGGTGGAGAAGGTTTAACCGTCGTTGTAGATGAAATTATCATGGCGGCACCAGCAAATTTCTCATACCAATTACTAAACCTTAATGATATAAAGCTAACTTGGGACAGTGTTCCCAATGCTACTGCATATAAAATCTATCAAATTATTGATGGTGAGAAAGTATTAAAGAGTACAGAAACAAGAACGTATGTGACATACCCTAAGGCAGAAGCTGGCGAGTATGAATTTGAGATCCATTCTTATAATGATAGATTTGGAGAGTCAAAAGAAGGTGCTAAAGTTTCGCTAACAATTGATCACGTTGAGATGCAGGCGCCAACTACTGTTTCTTCATATATAAAGAACGTCAATGATATTATTTTGGAATGGGAACCAACTTCTAATACTGACGAATATTATGTTTACCAAGTGAAAGATGATGGGTCTAAGGTAAGAATAAGAACAGTAAAAAACCCTTCTACTTCAACTAATTTTACAAACATGGCAGAAGGAAACTACAAATATGTGGTTCACTCCAATTCAACTAGGTTTGGCGAGTCAGCAGAGGGAACTGAAACAACCATTTCAGTTGTGCACCCTGAAATGAAAGCACCAACCAATGTTACAAAGACAATTAAGAGTGAGACATCGTTTAGTCTCGAATGGGATACGGTTGATTACGCAACGTCTTATAAGATTTATCAGATTGAAAATGGAGAAATAATTAATACTAAAACTTCAACTTCAACAAGTATTACTTACTCTAATATGTCTGCAGGGGAATACACATATGAGATTTTCTCTGTTTCTTCAAGATTTGGGGAATCTGAAGTAGGCTCTCAAGTAAGTGTTACAGTTGAAGGGTTAACAATTAAAGCTCCAACAGATCTAAAGGTTGAAATCAAAAATGGAAATGATATTTCTCTTTCATGGGCAGTTGCAGAATTCGCTACAAATTATAATGTTTATCAGGTTATTGATGGAGAAAAGGTTCACTTAAGAAATATTAGTTCAAAAACAACTACTATTTCGAACCAACCTGAAGGAGACTATCATTTCGTCATTCATTCAAACTCTACGATTCATGGAGAATCGAAGTTTGGGGCTGAAATATCTGTTAGCTTAGTACATCCGGAAATGGACAAACCAGCTTACCTTAGCTATGAGATTCTGAATGGAAATGATGTTAAACTTACATGGGAAAAGGTAGATTATGCTGATTCTTATGACGTGTATGAAGTAATGGGCGACCAAAAGGAATTGCTTAGAAATACTACATCAAATTTATATCAGGTAAGTAATGTTTCTGAGGGACAACATTCATATATCGTACATGCGGTAAGTAAACGTTTTGGTGAATCTGTAGAGGGAACTACTGTTTCTTTAGAAGTAGTATATCCAACTATGCAAGCACCTCAAGACTTAACTACAAACATTTTAAAAGGAAATGACATTCAATTAAAGTGGTCTTCATCTGAATACGCTAAATCTTATAATGTCTACCAAATCATAAATGGTGAAAAAGTTTTACAAAAGACAATTACAGGAACTAGTGTAACTTTTACAAATCAACCTGAAGGAGACTACGTATACGAGGTTCACTCATTTAGTGACCGTTTTGGAGAATCACCGGAAAGTAATGAGATTTCACTTACTTTGGTTCATCCAATTATGCAGAAACCAGAAAATGTGACAAATAGCATTTCAAACGGAAATAATATTGTTCTTAAGTGGAATAGTGCAGAGTTTGCGTCAGGATACAATGTATATCAGATCATTGAAGGCGTAAAGGTATTTCAACGTAAAGCTACTAGTCCATCAACTACGTTCTCAAATATGCCTGAAGGCGACTATGAATATGTTGTACATTCATACAGTGACCGATTTGGAGAGTCTCCAGAGAGTAGTTCAATTGAGTTAACACTTATCTGGCCTGAAGTGCAGCCTACCCAGTTGGAGGGAATAGTATTTGATGTAAATAATATTACTTTGAATTGGGGAGCTGCGGACTGGGCAAATAACTATCGAGTGTATCAAATAACAGATGATACTCGTGAATTAATTTATGAAGGTTCGAAAAGAAGCTTTAAGGTTTATAATTTAACCGAAGATACACATGCCTTTGAAGTAGTGGCTTATCATACTACTTTTGGTGAAGCTCACCCATCTAATCGAATTACAGAAAATATCATTTATCCTATCATGCAACCACCAGTCGCAAGCTTAAAGCTAACAAGTGACACAAGTGCAAGAATTACCTGGAATTTCGTAACTTATGCAAATGGATATAACATCTATGAAATGATTGATGGTGAGAAAGTTTTAATAGCTGAAAAGGTAAATAATTTATCTTACACAATCAATAACCTTTCCTATGCTAACCATGAATATGTTGTAACATCTTATAGTAATTCTTTTGGTGAATCAGCACCTTCAGATGTAGTACTTGCTAAATTGATTATTGACGAAGAGGCACCTGATACAACAATTGATGCACCGACTGATTGGGTTAATGAGAATGTGGATGTTAACCTTACTGCTACTGATAATGAGGTAGGCGTTGAAAAAACATTCTATTCTCTAAATAATGGAGCATTTGTTGAAGGTACAACCTTCTCTATCAAAGAAGAAGGAATCCATAAGGTGGCTTATTACTCTGTTGATAAGGTCGGTAATACTGAAAAAATAAAAATAGCAGAAGTTAAAATCGACAAAACAAAACCAACTACAATATCAAATGTTGATGATGCATGGAACAATAAGGACTTCCAAGTAGAATTAACAGCTACCGACAATTTAAGTGGTGTTTCTAAAACATTCTATTCATACGACGGTCTGATTTTTGTAGAAGGTACAAGTTTTATAGTTAAGGAAGAAGCAATAAATAAGATTTACTTCTATAGCATTGACCAAGCTGGGAATAAAGAAGAGGTCCAAACAATAGAGGTTAATGTAGATAAGACAGCACCTGTGACAACGTCAAATGTCCAGGAAGTATGGGGCAACGAAGATGTTCAGGTTGAATTAAATGCAGCAGATAACTTAAGTGGAGTAGAACAAACTTTCTATGCTGTGAATGGCGAAGATTTCTTAGAAGGCACGAGCTTATTAGTAAGTAAAGAAGGAATCACAGAAGTATCATTCTACAGTGTTGACGTAGCAGAAAACGTTGAAGAAGTACAATCAAAACAAGTGAAGATTGACAAAACAGCACCAGTTACGACATCAAATGTAGAAGACTTATGGTCTAACAAAGAAGTACATGTTGACCTAACCGCAACTGACAATTTAAGTGGAGTAGCTCAAACATTCTATTCCGTAAACGGATCTGAATATGTAGAAGGTACAAGCTTAACTGTAAGTGAAGAAGGAATCACAGAAGTATCATTCTACAGTGTTGATAAAGCAGGAAATGTTGAAGAAGTCCAAACAATACAAGTGAAGATTGACAAAACAGCACCAGAAACAACATCAAATGTCCAAGATGTTTGGAATAACAGAGATTTCCAAGTTGACCTAAAAGCAACTGACAACCTAAGCGGTGTAGCTCAAACATTCTATTCCGTAAACGGCTCTGAATACGTAGAAGGCACTAGCTTAGTAGTAAGTGAAGAAGGAATCACAGAAGTATCATTCTACAGTGTTGACGTAGCAGGAAATGTTGAAGAAGCCCAAACAGTTCTGGTTAAAATCGACAAAACAACACCAGAAACAACATCAAATGTAGAAAATGTATGGAACAACAAAGACTTCCAAGTAAACCTAACCGCAACCGACAACTTAAGTGGAGTAGCTCAAACTTTCTACTCAATTAATGGTTCAGAATTTGCAGAAGGTACAAGCTTAACAGTAGATGAAGAAGGAATCACCGAAGTCTCATACTACAGTGTAGACCATGCTGGTAACAAAGAAGATATTCAAACAGTCCAAGTGAAAATCGATAAAACAGCACCAATTATTTCTCTAGATTTAGCAGAAGAATATGCGTTGGGTACTGATTTACAATTAGCCTATTCTGCAGCAGACAATCTATCCGGAATCGCAAATGAACAAATGACTGTTAATGGTCAAATAGTTCAAAATGGTGGAAATTTTATTTTCGATCAACCAGGACAATATGTAATTGAAGTTGAAGCAACAGATTATGCTGGATGGACAACAAAGATTACAAAGACAATTCTTGTTTATATTCCAGCAACTGTTGAAGTATTACCTAAGGTCATGAACGGAAACAAAGGTGTTTTCACAGTGCAGGTATCTTTACCAATGGGGTATAATCCTAAAGATTTTGATTTAGATAAAGTGACTCTAGATGGAGTATCAGCTCTAACATCCAACAAAGGCTATTACCAACAAGCGAAAAAAGGCCAGTTCAAGTTTGAACGACAAGACTTCTACTGGGTACGTGGTCAAATGACAATGAACTTCGAAGGGAAACTGGGAGATTTTGTTGTAAAGGGCAAAGCAGATGTGAAAGTGATTAAATAAATTTGTCAAAAGGCATCCAATTAGCAGCATTTGCTGCATTTGGATGCCTTTATTAATAACTATTTTAGGTTAGCGTACAGTCCAATCATGTTGATATTTATTAACGATGTAAGCTATTAAATACCTCTACAGCAGCCTCTGCCACTTGAACATCATGTGGAACGGTACTACCGCTAACTCCAACAGCGCCAACGGCTTTTCCATCAATCTCGAGTGGAATCCCACCACCGAACACGACAAGACGTCCGTTGTTTGTTGTATTCAATCCATAAAGCTCGGCTGCAGGAACCGTTGCATCGGCTAAGTTTGCTGAAGGCATTTTTAATGCAACAGATGTCCAAGCCTTGTTTTGGGCAATGTCAATGCTCGCTAACCACGCATCATCCATGCGGTGAATCGCAATCAGGTTTCCACCTTCATCCACGACTGAAATCACCATGGATACTCCAATTTTATTGGCTTCTTCTTCTGCGCCTGCAATGACTTTTTTCGCTAAATCCAATGTAATTTTACTCATAATAATAGCCTCCTTGTTTTTAAATACCTTATTTATTCAACATTCCATGAGGGTCAATGACAAATTTCTTGGATGCACCTTGATCAAATTCAGCATATGCTGCTGGTGCTTGTTCTAGGGAGATTAGTGTTGCGTTCACCGCTTTCGCAATTTGCGCTTTTCCGCTTAGGATTGCCATCATTAAGTCACGGTGATATTTCATAACAGGAGTTTGGCCAGTTACGAAAGTATGTGCTTTCGCCCAACCAAGTCCCAGTCGAACTTTTAACGTACCGATTTTCGCATCCTCGTCGACTGCACCTGGATCTCCTGTCACGTATAGTCCTGGAATCCCAAGTCGACCTCCAGCACGGGTTACTTCCATAATGGAGTTCAGTACAGCGGCAGGTGCTTCACCAGCACCAGCACCATGTCCGTGTGCTTCAAAACCAACACAGTCAATGGCACAATCCACCTCTGGAACACCTAGAATTTGTTCGATTTGCTCTCCTAGATCTGGATGTTCTCTCAGGTTGACCGTTTCACAACCGAAGCTTCTCGCTTGTGCAAGTCGCGCGTTATTAAGATCACCTACGATTACAACTGAAGCACCTAGAAGTTGAGCAGAATGGGCAGCAGCCAAGCCAACAGGGCCAGCTCCCGCAACATATACAGTAGAACCAGGCTTCACGCCAGCACTCACCGCACCGTGATAACCTGTCGGGAAAATATCAGAAAGCATCGTTAAATCAAGAATTTTTTCTAAGGCTTGATCTTTATCAGGGAATTTCAACAACTGAAAGTCCGCGTAAGGAACCATGACATACTCGGATTGTCCACCAACCCAGCCCCCCATGTCGACATAACCATAAGCGGAGCCTGGTCGATCTGGGTTTACATTTTCACAAATATGGGTGTTCTGTTCTTTACAACTGCGACAACGACCACATGCAATATTAAAAGGTACGGAGACTAGATCTCCTTTTTTAATAAATTCGACATCGCGTCCTACTTCAATAACTTCACCTGTAATCTCATGACCGAGAACAAGCCCCGATGGAGCAGTTGTCCGACCACGAACCATGTGCTGATCACTTCCGCAAATATTAGTTGTAACTACCTTTACAATAACCCCATGATCACACTTACGACCAACATTTAAAGGATTTACTCCCGGTCCGTCTCTAAGAATCAAATCTGGGTAGCTAATATCCTCAATTGCTACGCTACCTGGACTTTTGTATACAACAGCTCTGTTTCCTGCCATTCTTCCATCCCCCAATCTTCTTTTGATAGAGTTTTAAGGTCGTGAACTTAAATTTAAATTATTCTCTATCCTACATCTAGTCTAAAAAATAAATCTTTTGTTTGGAAGAACGCACTTTTTTGTGAGAAGATAACCTTAAGGATACTTTTGAGCCAGTGAGGAGGAGAAGTATTTAATGGATGATTTACGGAGAGAAGTCAGAAAGAAACTTGAGAGTGGCGAATTTAATTGTGAAAAGGAATTGACCTTATCCATTCTAAGTGGCAAGTGGAAAATTACGATTATTTACTATTTAGGGACGGATGGTACATTACGTTTTAGCGAAATTAAAAAATTATTCCCCAAAATTACACATAAGGTGTTAACAACTCAGGTTAGAGAGTTAGAGGAAGATGGGATTGTTCATCGGAGAGTATATCCCGAAGTTCCTCCGCGGGTAGAATATAAATTAACAGAATTAGGTCAAAGCCTAATGCCGATTGTTTTCATGATGTACGATTGGGGAAAACAAAATATCAAATCTTTCACTAATTAAGGTAAACGCTGGTAAAAAATAAATAGTTGGACATACTACTACTGAAGAATTCTTCAAGCAATCCCATCTAAGAAACCACACAAGTTCCATTCATAACTCACCTTAGACATGCATATATTTTTACACCTACACATAATGTTTACAAATTTACATTAATAGCAGGAAAAGTGGAACATTGGGATAACTATATCCAATTTCTGGTGGGACAAGGGACCTGTCCCTGTGACCCAAGCAAGGCCCATCTGTGACCCACGGGCATACCTTTGCCTATGTAAATATTGTTTACAAATTCACAATTTCTTCATATTTAGTTTACAAAAAAGCAGGAATTGGGAAGGGGTGTGTAGAATTAGTTACTATAACCTTAATTTAAAAAGGGTTATATTGTTACACAGGTTGGTTACCCTAAAAAGGGTCTTGGCTGTGTCCAATGCATTAGAGTTAAAAGGAGGAGTTCATGTATGAATTACAACGTTCGTGGTGAAAACATTGAGGTAACTCCAGCATTGCGAGAGTATGTTGAGAAAAAGGTAGGAAAGCTTGAACGCTATTTCGATGGCACTCCAGATGCAAAAGTAAATGTTAACTTAAAAGTAAATAATGCAAAGGATCATAGAATAGAGGTTACGATTCCGATGACTCAGCTTGTGCTTCGTGCGGAGGAGTCTAATGAAGATATGTACGCAGCAATTGACCTTGTGACTGATAAGCTTGAGCGTCAAATCCGCAAGCATAAAACAAAAGTAAATCGTAAGCTCCGTGAGAAAGGCTCTACTCGCACTCTGATGGAGAATGGCGGGGCAACAACGGCTACTGCAGTTCAGGATATCGAGGACGAAGATTACGAATTAGTACGTACAAAGCGTTTTGATTTGAAACCGATGGATAGTGAAGAAGCGATTCTACAAATGAATATGCTTGGCCACAATTTCTTCGTTTTCACAAACGCAGAAACCAATACAACGAATGTTGTGTATCGTCGTAAAGATGGCAAATACGGCATCATTGAACCTAGCTAATAAAACAATTTACGAGTGCGCAGTCTGATTTTCAGGCTGTGCCTCTTTTGTGTAAAGGCCAAACCTACTATACGAAAAATAGGGGAAATCCCCCATAGCCAAAAACTCCCACATCATAGATAATACAATTGAGGGACAACCCTCATAAATTGATCTTTTAATAAAGCAGGGATCTAGATGACAACTATCCTACAACCTACCCTTTCAAATATTGCAATTATTTTGTTCTTATATATGTGTATCAGTCTATTAGTATCTAACCGGAAATCCATTCACAAGTATCTGTTTTCAGCGAGTATTCTCATTCTTACTGCGACTTGTGTAATATCTCTTTTCTATTTGCCAATTCATTTTGAAGGTTATAAGTTCGACCTCCGCCTTGTGCCATTGGTGATATTTTCACTCTTGTTGGGGTGGAAACATGCGATTCCTATCCTAATCATAACGGTTAGCTGGAGGCTTGGCATGGGTGGCGTGGGAGCTTGGCCAGGCGTGTTATTTGGAATGACTTTACCTGTGTTACTGGCTCTTCTTTTTCATAAAAAAGATCGAGTCATGCCTAAACCTCTAACCTTGTTCAGTATCGTGATGGCTAGTTGGCTCATATCGGATGTACCGATTATTTTCCTTGTGCCGGATGGTTGGGAAATATTTGATGAAATCCATCTCGTTCGAATGATAGCGCTTCAGGTATCCGCGTTTATTCTATATTTTTTCATTAACCTGCTCAGTCGAGAAATAGAGTTGAAACGAAAGCTCCGGTTTTATGCAGAACGGGACCCACTTACAGGTCTGTACAATATGCGCTATTTCGAAAGTCGCGTTAAAAAAGTTTCAAGCCAACGTAATACGTACATTGTGATGATTGATATCGACCATTTTAAGAAAATCAATGACACGTTCGGCCACTTAAATGGCGATTCGATTTTAAAAAATGTCGCACAAACCTTATATAAAATCGTTCATCCTCATAGGTCGATACTTGGAAGATATGGTGGGGAGGAATTTATTTTACTATTAGAATGCGAATCAAAAGAAAAGTTGATGAATATCGTTTCTGACATTCGTAGCGGGATTGAGTCAACACCTTTTTATGCGGATAATCAAGAGCTGACCCTAACAGTATCGATCGGTGTTTCCGCACTGAAAGACCCGGATCATCTTTATCAAGCGATTGAAAAAGCGGACAACTCCTTGTATGCGTCCAAACAAAATGGCCGAAATCAAATCAGTTATGCAATTTAAGTATCTCGTGAAGAGCGAGGTACTTTTTTGTGTCCAGCTGCAGTGCCTAGCCCCTCGAGGTCACAAGCCAATCCATCAAGAAGGTCAAAGTACAACCTTCATGCTGGCTCGTCTTGTGCTTGTCAGGGCTGAACAGGCACTTCCGCTTTTCGTTTTTGTCGAATCCCCTCACATCACGAAACTCGATAATATTTTACCCTTGTCCTATTTAGTGGTAAAATGGGAAATATACATAATCTCGTAATTGACGAATTTTACGATAGAGGAGCGTACATGATGCTTGGAATTTTAAACAAAGTTTTTGATCCAAACAAACGCACAATCAAGCGCTTGGAAACACTTGCAGATAAAATTGAGGCCCTTCATCCTGAGATGGAGAAGCTTTCTGATGAAGCCCTTCGCAACAAAACCGAAGAGTTCAAGGAACGATACCAAAAAGGTGAAAAACTTGATGATTTACTAGTTGAAGCTTTCGCTGTTGTTCGTGAAGGTGCAAAGCGTGTGTTGGGTTTACACCCATACCGCGTCCAGTTAATGGGGGGGATTTCCCTTCATGAAGGAAATATTTCTGAGATGAAAACAGGGGAAGGTAAAACATTAACTTCCACTATGCCTGTTTATTTGAATGCGATCACTGGAAAAGGCGTTCACGTTGTTACTGTCAACGAATACCTTGCAAGCCGTGATGCGCACGAGATGGGCCAGCTTTATGAGTTTTTAGGTCTAACTGTTGGGTTGAACCTGAACTCCATGTCTCGTGATGAAAAAATTGAAGCGTACCGTGCTGATATTACGTATGGAACGAACAATGAGTTTGGTTTCGACTATTTGCGTGATAACATGGTCCTTTATAAGGAGCAAATGGTGCAGCGTCCGCTTTATTTTGCCGTAATTGATGAGGTTGACTCGATTTTAATCGATGAGGCGCGTACACCGTTAATCATTTCAGGTTCTGCTCAAAAATCAGCAGCACTCTACGTTCAAGCGAACGGATTTGTGACGACACTAAAAAAAGAAGAAGACTACACCTATGATGAAAAAACAAAAGGTGTTCAACTCACTGAAGAAGGGATTTCAAAGGCTGAGCGGGTGTTCGGTGTTGAAAACCTATTTGATATTGGAAATGTGGCTTTGATTCACCACATCAACCAAGCGTTAAAAGCGAATGCGAGTATGCATCGTGACATTGACTATGTGGTTGAAGAAGACCAAATCGTCATTGTTGACCAGTTTACTGGTCGTCTGATGAAGGGGCGTCGTTATAGTGAAGGCCTTCACCAAGCGATTGAGGCGAAGGAAGGCGTCGAAATTCAAAATGAAAGTATGACACTTGCGACCATCACGTTCCAAAACTACTTCCGTATGTATGAGAAGCTTTCAGGTATGACGGGTACAGCGAAGACTGAGGAAGAGGAATTCCGCAACATTTACAACATGAACGTTGTCGTGATTCCAACAAACCGTCCGATTGCCCGTGATGACCGTCCTGATTTAATTTATAAATCGATCGAGGGCAAATTCCGTGCGGTTGCTGAAGATATTGCAGAGCGCCATGCGAAGGGACAACCTGTCTTAGTAGGTACGGTTGCGATTGAAACGTCTGAAATTATTTCGAAGTTTTTATTGAAAAAAGGTGTTAAACATAATGTCTTGAACGCGAAAAACCACGAGCGTGAGGCTGAAATCATTGAGAATGCTGGACAAAAAGGTGCGGTAACAATCGCGACAAACATGGCAGGTCGTGGTACGGATATCAAGCTTGGCGAAGGTGTAAAAGAGCTTGGTGGACTAGCAGTAATTGGTACCGAGCGACATGAGAGCCGTCGTATTGATAACCAGCTTCGTGGACGTTCAGGTCGTCAAGGGGACCCAGGGGTAACACAGTTCTACCTTTCAATGGAAGATGAACTTATGCGCCGTTTCGGTTCTGACAATATGAAAAATATGATGGAGCGCCTTGGCATGGATGATTCCCAGCCAATTCAAAGTAAAATGGTCTCAAGAGCGGTTGAATCTGCTCAAAAACGTGTTGAGGGTAACAACTTTGATGCACGTAAACAACTTTTACAATATGACGATGTTCTTCGTCAGCAGCGTGAGGTTATTTATAAACAGCGTTATGAAGTTCTTGATTCTGAGAATCTTCGTGATGTTGTCGAGAATATGATTAAGTCTTCACTCGATCGTGTGATTCACGCTCACACACCAAAGGATGAGGTAGAGGAAGACTGGAACTACAAAGGAATCGTTGATCATGTGAATGCGAATCTTCTAAATGAAGGTGACATATCAATTGATGACCTTCGTGGGAAAGAGCCTGAAGAAATGTCCGAACTCATTTTTGAAAAGGTAAAAGTGCGTTATGATGAAAAAGAAGCGCAAATTGAACCTGAGCAAATGCGTGAATTCGAGCGCGTTGTTGTACTTCGTGCCGTTGACAGCAAGTGGATGGACCATATTGACCAAATGGATCAGCTTCGCCAAGGTATCCATTTACGTGCATACGGTCAAAACGACCCACTTCGCGAATACAATTTCGAAGGCTTTGCGATGTTTGAAAACATGGTTGCATCCATTGAAGACGATGTTGCGAAGTTTGTCATGAAGGCGCAAATCCGCAGCAACCTTCAGCGTGAAGAAGTGGCGAAAGGCCATGCCGTTCAACCAAAAGAAGGCGGCGAAGAAAAGCCGAAAAAACGCCCAGTCCAAAAATCCGTGGACATCGGCCGTAACGATCCATGCTACTGCGGAAGCGGTAAAAAATACAAAAACTGCCACGGTCAATAATTGGACAGAGGGACAGGTCCCTTGTCCCAGACATCAATATTAAAAAAGGTGAGAGCCAACTCTCACCTTTTGTTTCGAAAAAAATCAGAGACTAATCCTGTAAAAATGAGTAAGATAATGAAGTAGGAATCATGATATAAGTTAAATACCACACATCTTGGAGGAAAAATAATGGAATTAGTAGAAATTAAGCATGAACTTGATAAAATGGCTAAGAAATTAGCGGGTTTCAGGGGGTCTCTTTGACTTAGAGGCCAAACAAGCGCGTATCACCGAGCTTGACGAAATCATGTCAATGCCCGACTTCTGGAATGACCAGAACGCAGCTCAAACGATCATCAACGAAGCCAATGCATTAAAGGATCAAGTAGTTGAATTTGTAAATTTAAATGATTCTTATGAGAATCTTGAGCTCACTTATCAGCTCGTAAAAGAAGAACCAGATGCAGATTTACAAGCTGAGCTAGACGAGGAAATTCAACAGTTGTCTAAGAGCCTAAGCGATTTCGAATTGCAGCTCCTTTTAAGCGAGCCTCATGATAAAAATAATGCGATCCTAGAACTTCATCCAGGTGCGGGCGGTACTGAATCACAGGACTGGGGCTCCTTGCTTCTACGCATGTATACTCGTTGGGCGGAGAAAAAAGGATTCAAAGTTGAAACCTTGGACTATCTTCCTGGAGACGAAGCTGGGATTAAGAGTGTGACTCTTTTAATCAAAGGACACAATGCCTACGGCTATTTGAAGGCTGAAAAAGGAGTACACCGTCTTGTTCGGATTTCACCGTTCGACTCTTCAGGTCGTCGTCACACCTCTTTCGTTTCATGTGAGATCATGCCTGAGTTTAACGATGATATCGAAATTGATATCCGCAGTGAAGATTTAAAAATTGATACGTACCGTGCGAGTGGAGCGGGTGGTCAGCACATCAACACCACCGACTCAGCCGTTCGTATCACACACTTACCAACGAATACAGTTGTAACCTGTCAAACTGAGCGTTCACAAATCAAAAACCGCGAACAAGCAATGAAAATGTTAAAGTCTAAGTTGTATCAGCTTGAAATTGAAAAACAACAAGCCGAATTAGACGAAATCCGCGGCGAACAAAAAGAAATCGGCTGGGGTAGCCAAATCCGCTCCTACGTCTTCCACCCATACTCCATGGTAAAAGACCACCGCACGAATGTAGAGGTTGGTAACACCGGGAGCGTCATGGACGGCGAGATTGATATGTTTATTGATGCGTATTTGAGATCGAAGTTGAATTAATAATTGGAGAGGGGCAGCCATTGGCTGTCTCTTTTTTTTGAGCGAAAAAGTGCTATGGGCCGAAAAAGTGAAATAACAGCTATAAATCAAAATTATCGTCCATTAGCCTTTAGCTAACAGCCATAAATTTGATTTATCGGCCATAATCAGGTTCGATGCGCCGTTGATTCGAAGGTCACTCGCGGTCATATACTAATTTATATTCATTTTCAAGTTCACTCAAACTCAATTCATACAGATGTTTTTCATCTTTTTTATAGATTCCTTGTTTAATCAACTTATTAATCAAATCTTTCTTTTTTGACTGAACAGCGTATCGTAGTAGATTTCCCATTTTATCACCTCTATTTAGTAACAAAACCTATGTATTTAACACCGGCTATTGTGCTTATTTTCTTTGATTTTGGAGATTTTATGACTTAACTGACTGAAAGATAGATTCAACAGAAAAATTAAAATAAGCGAACCCAATAAATATATGCTTATAAAGTTAACGATATTCATAAAAAGTTACCTCCATTTTTCTTTTACTAATTACAGAAGGTTGACTCCTAACCCTCTAACTCCTGTCATTATAGATAATCATACCTTTAAAATTTGTCGATTCATCTGGAATTTACAACTCTTAAATGAATTGTTAAGCTTCGTTAATAAAAGAAAAACTTGTAATGATTTGTAACCTTTGTAATTTTGTAAAATAAGACATCACTGTTATTTGTCCGAATAAACTTAATCCCAAAACTCTCAATCTTAATTTAAGTGACAGTTAAAAATCACCTATGATAAAATAACCATAAGAGAATTTGTAAAAAATAGTAGAAATGACACAGAATATGACGAAAGCACCTCATATTAATATGCAGGCTACACCCCAGTTAGGTGTAGCCTTTCATTTTGCATTTTTTAAAAACTAGCAATCAATCATATTAAGTCAAAGAAGGGGTTGGATCCAATGAGGAAAAAGGATGAAACAGTAGCACAGTTGGAAGCAATTTTAAAGGAACTTAAAACAGCAAATGATGAAAGTGCGGCTACTGCTGTTGTCGGACAGCGAAGAGCAGATCGAAACACATCTGGAACGCTAACTAAGTTTCTATTTCGAGTTCTAGGAGCAAGGATTCTCCTAGTTGCTGTCCTTCTCATTGCGGTTTCAGCGGGGAGTGTTTGGTTTCTATCTGGGAGTACGTTAAAAAAAGAAAGTACGGTTTTTGTTGAAGATATCAAAGAGCTGGCTACACTCGCAACAGCTGAAGCCTCTGTGAAAACAGTTATCAAGCAAGAGGATAATAAGTTGTTTGGGAATGATCTACCGATTAAGGTCCCAGGCACAAAGAGAGAGGTCTTATTAATTGTTCCGGGTACGGTGATTGCTGGTGTTGATTTAGAAGGGATAACCGCGGATGATATAAAAGTGAATGAAAAAGAAAAAGTGCTAGATATTGTACTCCCACATGCTGATCTAATCCAAGAACCAGCGATACAGATGGATAAGTTAATCACATTTTCAGACGAAGGAATATTCCGTGGTGAGGTGAAATGGGATGAAGGCTTTGATTTAGCGGCTGAAGCCCAGAAGAAAATCAGGAAAGAGGCAATCGAGGGAGGTCTATTAGAAACCGCCGAAAAAAATGCTGAAAAAGTTTTAGTAGGCTTTTTTGATAATCTAGGCTATACAGTGAACCTGACCTTTAAATAACATTTCAATCCAAACAAACGCTTGTTTGAATCCCAAATTCCCATAATTACTATATTCAATCCTCCTAAAAAACGGTAAAATAGAGGGAGATATTAAAAATGGGGGATAACCTTATGAACGAAACGGTTTTATCTATTGAGGAGTTAAAACGAGAGGATCTTATCCGAAAAAACAAATTGGTCGGCATTGTTTCACTTATTTCTATCATTCTAGCAATTATTGTTGAGGTCTCAATCCAACAACCACTTCAAATGATTCTTACAATCGGAATCGGTGGTGCGATTTTTCTAGCTCTCTTATTTTTACTTATTTACAAGAATCTACTATTAACTCAAACACCTTATATTTCAGTCGTAGGGATTGCGGTGGTGATCTTTGTGATTATGTCTAGCTCACAGTCAACGCCAATCGTCCTTTTACCGTTATACCTCTTGACAACGGTTGCAATCTATAATAAGCGGAAAACGCTAATCTTTGGCGTGGCTTGTGCCATTGCATTAACGGTTTTATTTTTTATCACAAGTGGACATGAATTCAGTTATACTTCAAAGGAAATTGTGATCTATTATTTGATCTTTGTGGTGATTATTGCGACCCTGTTTTTCCAGAGCATTGTGACTGGAAGGTTGACTCAGGATATTCAAGCAACGCATAAGCACACCGAGCACCTTCTTGAGATGAGAAGGCATCATGCGGCTCAGCTTGAGGAAAACTCACAAGTGATCAGTGAGAACATCACAAACATCCGTCGCCAAGGTGAGGAGCAAATGCACTCCTTTAATGAGATGACAATCGCCGTTACGGAAATCTCTTCCGGAATGAACACGCAAAATGAGGCAGCGACAACCATTACTGAATCCATCGAAGATCTTAATGGAATTGTCCAGGAGCTTGTAAAAGGTTCGAACCACCTTAGTAATCAGACCGAGAATACGAATCTAGCAGCTGACAACGGAAATGAATCTATCGACCTTTTACTCTCAAAAATTACAGACTTTCAAGCATCCGTACATTCGATGTCTGAAACCATGAATTTATTAGTTGAAAAAATCAATGAGACAAACGGGTTTACGGACCGAATTCAGGAGATTGCGTCACAAACGAATTTACTCGCGTTGAATGCTTCGATTGAAGCGGCCCGTGCAGGTGATAGTGGTAGAGGTTTTGCGGTAGTTGCATCTGAAATTAGAAAACTTTCAGAGGTGACTTCTAATACAGCAAACCTCATATCTGAGAATTTAAAAGAAGTAAACGAAAGCACGACATTAACACAGAAGCATATGGCAGAAAATGCGATAAAAATGGACGAAAGTGTCCAGCTTACAAAGGATGCAAAGGGCGTCTTCACAGTTATCGACGACACAGTTTCCGAATTGAACGAAGCCGTTAAGCATTTCGAAAAAATCTCAAACCAAATTAGCCATTCATCGGTTTCGATTGAAACATCAGTCAGTGAATTCGCAGCAATCATTGAAGAAACAACAGCATCTCTTGAGGAAATTACAGCATCCATCGAAAACCAGAACGGCCAAATGCAACACCTCGTCTCCTACGTCCAAAACACAGACGACGCAACAGCCGAACTGATGGAAATTTTTAAAGAAAAATAGAGCATAATTCACTGTAAAAGTAGGTATACTAGTACAGCGCATAATAAAAGGGGAGTAGCCTGTGGTGATTAGGTTACTCCTCTTTTATTTTGAACCAGAGGGACGGTTCCTCTGGTTCCCACCTTGGATGGGACCACGAGAACCGTCCCTGTGGTTACCTGGTTTACTCAGTAATTCCGGATAAAATCTACAAAATGTTGCAATCCTATTTTTGGGAAACGATGTGGTTTTTGGACCATCCAGAGTGTACGCGTGAGTGAAAAATTGGTCACGTTAATCTGGCATAATGTTCCTAGTTCTAATTCTTTTAATACCGTAATCCTTGGGAGAATGCTGATGCCAAGGCCTGCTTCAACCGCACTTTTGATAGATTGGATACTCCCCAGTTCCATTTCGCTTTCAATGTCATCAATGATTCCATGATCACGAAGGTAATTTTCGACGATCAGACGAGAACCAGATTCGGGCTCCCGCCAAATCATTTTTTCTTCTACCAATTCATTTATTGTAATTGTTTTTCGATGCTTCCAATGATGGTCATTCGAAGTGACTAAAATAAGCTCATCTTCAGCAAATTTTTCAATTCTTAAAATTGGATTTTCTACATGACTTTCCACAAGAGCGATATCAATTTCATTGTTTTCAAGCATTGCAATTATATTTGGGGTATTTCCTATTGTAAGACTGAACGTTATATGTGGATATCCTTTTTTTATCATTCCAAGAATTTGAGGTAATAGATATTCACCGATCGTTAAGCTTGCGCCTATATGTAAATTGACTTCCTCATTGCCAGTCATTTTTTGAACAGCATCGAAGGATCTTTTGATATTTTCAATCACATCTTTCGCATAGGGATAAAGGACTTCCCCGGCCTTTGTTAGTTCAAGTCTTCCACCGTTTCTCTCAAAAAGCAGGGTGCCATATTCATTTTCAAGCTGGCTTATCTTTTTCGTGACAGCTGGTTGAGAGATAAAACTTATCCGTGCAGCGTTTGTAATACTTCCCTCTTCTACGACAAGGCAAAAGAGTTTAAGATTCTCAATGTTCATGGTATCCCCCCCTTGCAAACGTAATTTCTATAGCCTTTACTTTCATTATATAAGATTGAGTTCGTATTATTCTATATCACAAGCAGTATTACGTTTTGTTATGACCTATTATACATTGTTATTTTACTACTACTTAAAGATTTGATAGGTTAATAGAGAGTCATACATAGGGGGAACGTAATCATGGATATCGTAACAGGGGTTTTACTTGTGGCAATCGGGATATTTGCTGGTGGTTATGGGGCAATTGTTGGGGCGGGTGGAGGCTTTCTATTTGTACCGGCACTTTTGCTGCTTTTTCATGTCGATCCCGTTCTTGCTGCAGGAACAGGGCTAGTCATTGTACTAATTAACTCATTGTCTGGTGTTTTTGGATTTGCAAAACAAAAACGGATTGATTACCGAACCGGAATCATGTTAGGTATAGGTGCGTTCCCGGGAACTTTTATCGGTGTGCAACTTCTTCAAGCTTATTCCTCTACATATTTTTACTTTTTCTTTGCAAGTGTACTCGTCTTTTTGGGCTTCTTTTTAGTGGTGAAAAATACGAATCTGCTAAAAAAGAAGAATATGACGAAGGAAGCGAAAACTGAAGCCGCGGCAACGGGGGAATCAGCAGATCACGTCACCTCTAATCTTCAAACAAATAACAGATTACAGGTTAAATGGCTTATCCCACTTGGTTTTTTCATGGGAATTCTCTCAAGCTATCTTGGAATTGGGGGAGGCTGGATGCTTGTTCCGATTTTGGTTTACATTTTTCGTGTGCCAACCCATATCGCAACTGCAACCTCAATCTTTTCTTTATGCTTGTATTCTTCTGTAGGTGTTTTTCTTCAGGTCTGGCATGGGAATATTGATTGGTTGATTGTTGCATTTGGTGGAACCGGAATTATCATTGGTTCACAGCTTGGTGTTATCCTCTCACAAAAAATCCCAAGTCGTGTTATCATGCAAATGTTATCTTTTCTATTAATCATCATAGGATTTCGAATGTATTTTCATTAAGAACCAAAGAGCAGATCTCTTTGGTTCTTTTTTTATGGGGGCAGAAAACTGCAGGCTAAATAATTTAGTAAAACTTTAACTAAAATTAATTGACCTTTTTTACTTCCGGTTCTACAATAAAGATAGAAACCAAAGTATTGGAGGTAAATCCACCATGGATCTCAAACAACTTTCAAATAGATTTATAGAAGTATTTAACGAAACCGATTACAGAAGCTTCTTCGCGCCTGGCCGTATTAATCTCATTGGTGAGCATACCGATTACAATGGCGGCCATGTTTTTCCGGCTTCAATCACAAAAGGTACCTATGCAATAGCTAGAAAGCGTGATGATGAAAAAATCAGAATGTACTCGATGAACTTTGAAGAGCTTGGGGTAATCGAGTTCGACCTACGCGACCTTGACTACAATAAAACACATGATTGGACGAATTATCCGAAGGGGATGCTTCGTTATTTACGTGAAAAAGGGTATGAAATTGAAACTGGAGTTGACGTGCTTTTTTACGGCAATATTCCAAACGGTGCGGGCCTTTCCTCATCGGCATCCATTGAGCTTGTGTCAGGCGTGATGTTCGAAAAATTATTTAACCTTGAAATTGACCGTGTTGAACTTGTAAAAATTGGTCAACTTGTAGAAAATAAGTTCATTGGTGTGAACAGTGGAATCATGGACCAATTTGCAATCGGAATGGGTAAAAAGAATGCAGGAATTTTACTAGATTGCGATACATTAAAGTATGAATACGCACCAATCGAGTTAGACGAACATCTCATTTTAATCATGAACACGAACAAACGCCGTGAGCTAGCGGACTCTAAATATAACGAGCGTCGCAGTGAGTGTGAACAGGCACTTGTCCAACTTCAGAAGGAGCTGGATGTTCAAGCGCTTGGTAACATCACTAGCAAGCAATTTGAACAACACAAGCATCTAATCCAAAACGAAACCTTGCAAAAGCGAGCTAAACATGCGGTTTACGAAAATGAAAGAACGTTAGATGCGCTAAAAGCCCTGAAAGCGGAGGACCTCGTCGAGTTCGGTCGTTTGCTAAATGCATCACACACATCGTTGCGTGATGATTATGAAGTAACCGGCAAAGAGCTTGATACTTTAGCAGAAGCAGCATGGGCGCAAGAGGGTGTACTTGGTGCACGAATGACAGGCGCTGGTTTCGGAGGCTGTGCAATTGCCCTCATCGAAAAAGAAAAAGCGCAAGCAATCATCGATGCAGTCGGAAAAATCTACGAAGAAACCATCGGCTACCCGGCTACCTTCTATGAGGTAAGCATCGGCGACGGCGCAAAAGAACTATAACAGGGTGGTGGGACACAAGGTTGTCCGTGGGACACAGGGACAGGTCCATCACCCACAAAAAGGAGCGAATGAATATGAGTATTTTAGTTTTAGGTGGAGCGGGTTATATTGGCTCGCATGCGGTTTATCAGTTAATTGACGCGAACGAGGATGTTGTGGTTGTTGACAATCTTCAAACAGGCCACAAGGAGGCGGTTCACCCGAAAGCGAAGTTTTATCAAGGTGACATTCGTGACCGAGTGTTTTTACAATCTGTTTTTGAAAAAGAAGATATTAATGCGGTGATCCACTTTGCGGCGAATTCCCTTGTCGGCGAATCAATGGTTGACCCGTTAAAATACTATGACAACAATGTATTCGGCACACAGATTGTCCTTGAAACAATGAAAAACAATAACGTGAAGTACATCGTTTTCTCATCAACTGCTGCAACTTATGGTGAGCCTAAGCAGGTGCCAATTACGGAGGACATGCCAACTGTTCCAACAAATACGTACGGTGAAACGAAGCTCGCGATGGAGAAAATGATGAAGTGGTCTGAGATGGCGCATGACATTAAATTTGTTTCACTCCGTTATTTTAACGTAGCTGGGGCTCGCGCAACTGGTGAAATCGGGGAGGATCATGATCCGGAAACTCATCTAATCCCGGTTATTTTACAAGCAGCATTAGGACAAAGAGATGCCATCACGATCTTCGGTGAGGACTATGATACGCCAGACGGCACATGCATCCGTGACTACATCCATGTCGAGGACTTGATTAATGCGCATATTTTAGCGCTGAAATATCTCCAAAACGGTGGCGAGAGTAACTATTTCAACCTTGGAAGTAACAGTGGATTCTCTGTAAAAGAAATGGTTGAGGCAGCAAAAGAGGTTACACAGCGCGATATTCCTGTCATTATTGGCGAGCGCCGTGCAGGTGACCCAAGCATTCTCATCGCATCATCAGGAAAAGCGAAGGAAGTGCTCGGCTGGGAGCCAAAGCGTGCGTCAATCAATGAAATCATTAAGGATGCGTGGAACTGGCATGTAAACCACCCAAATGGGTATGAAAGCTGAGGGGAGAAACTTGACTATCTACGGAGCTGTTCAGCAGTTAACGGAGCAGGCCATCAAGGTCGGACTTATTAAAAAAGAAGACGTGATCTATGTTCGCAATCAGGTCCTTTCCTTGTTAAATCTTGAAGACTTCGCGCCAACTGAGCAAGTCTCACCGGAAAAAGACATCCCAACTTTGGTTGAGGATCTAGTTGAATATGCATGCGAACAAGGTGTTATCGAGGATTATTTCGACGCTAAAGAAATTTTCGCAAGTAAAGTCATGAACGTGATGATCCCACTGCCGTCAGCGGTGACACGTCATTTTTATGAACTTCATCAAAAAGACCCGGCGGCAGCAACAAACTATTTTTACGAGTTAAGTAAAAATAGCAACTACATTCAAATGAAACGAATCGAAAAAAACATTGAATATAAAGTAGAAACTAAGTACGGTGAGCTTGATATCACCATCAACTTGTCCAAACCCGAAAAAGATCCAAAGCAAATCGCACTTGAAAAAGAGACAAAAAACAGCGGTGAGAAGTATCCGAAATGCCTGCTCTGTGTAGAAAATGAAGGGTATGCGGGCCGCATCGGTCATCCGGCTCGCTCGAATCACCGCATCATTCCAGTGCCACTTGAGAGAGAAAACTGGTATTTGCAGTACTCGCCATATGTGTACTACAACGAGCACAGCATCTTGCTTTGCGAAGAGCATCGTGATATGAAAATCAGCAGTGAGACATTTGCGCGATTACTTGGCTTTGTTGAAAAGTTTCCACACTATTTCATTGGTTCAAATGCAGATATCCCAATTGTCGGGGGCTCGATTTTAACCCATGATCACTACCAAGCTGGAAACTATGAATTTGCGATGGCCAAGGCAGAAGATGATATCAAATTTACATGGGACCGTTATGACAGCATCGAATTTTCAACGGTAAACTGGCCGATGTCTGTACTTCGCCTTAGAAGCACTGATAAGGATGCCTTGGTGGAAGTGGGTGACCACATTTTACAAACATGGCGCAATTACAGTGATCCAGAAGTCGATATCATCGCGTTTTCTGGTGAAACGCCGCATAACACAATTACACCGATTGCTCGGAAACGAGACGGCAAATACGAGTTGGACCTTGTTCTCCGAAACAACCGTACGAATGACGAACATCCACTCGGCATTTTTCACCCGCATGCCGATGTGCATCATATTAAAAAGGAAAACATCGGTCTCATCGAGGTAATGGGATTAGCGGTGCTTCCAGCTCGACTCAAAACTGAGTTGCAAGAAGTGGAAAATTACCTAATCGGCGAAGCAGACTCAGTCAATCCAATCCACCAAGAATGGGCGGATGAACTGAAAGCTTACAACCCGCCGAAAGATAATGTGCACGAACTTGTCAAACAGGAAGTCGGCAAAAAGTTCATGCGTGTGCTTGAAGACGCCGGCGTATACAAGCGTGATGAAGTTGGCCAAGATGCATTTAAGAGATTTATAGACCACTTTACAAAATAGGAGATTGTTAATATGGAAGTTACTGTACATCCTTACGGAAAGTTCGATAACCAACAAATCCAAGCTTTTACGTTAAAAAATGACCACGGGCTAAGCGTTACCTGCATTGACTATGGTTGCATTATCACTGAGGTTATAGCGCCAGACAGAAACGGTGCACAGGAGAATGTCGTGCTTGGATTCGATAACCTTGATGGATATATTGCAGATCAAACTTATCAAGGGGCGATTGTTGGTCGGATTGCAGGCCGTATTAGAGGTGGGGAGTTTGAACTGAACGGCAAAACCTATCATCTTGATAAAAATGAAAACACCAACCATATCCATGGTGGAGTAAAAGGGTTCAGCAAAGTCGTCTGGGATTCTACTATTATAAAGGAAGAAAATCATGTCGGCGTTGAGTTTAAGTATGTCAGTAAAGACGGTGAAGGGGGCTATCCTGGAACATTTGAAATGACAGTCACTTATTCACTTAATAATGAAAATGAATTTTTGATCTCTGCAGTAGGTGTTCCTGATGCAGACACAGTTTTAAATATCACAAACCATGCTTATTTTAACCTATCAGGCAACATGAAAAGGGACATACTTGATCATGAACTCTTTATTAAAAGCAGTAAGTTTCTTGAACTAGACCAAGAGTTTCTTCCTACCGGTGAACTTCTTGATGTCACTGGTACTGTTTTTGATTTTCGTTATGGACGAAAAATCGCCGACGGACCGAATTCAAATGATGAGCAGATTGCCCTTGTTGGCCAAGGGTACGACCATCCATTTTTGCTCGATGAAAAATTGGTTACACTTTATGATGAAGCATCCGGCCGCCTATTAAAGGTAGAAACAAACCAACCAGCTGTTGTCGTTTACACAAGCAACACAATGGAAGGCTTTGAAATGCGCGGTGGCAAGGCACGCCCGTATTTAGGCGTGTGCCTTGAAACACAAGCACCACCTGATTCAATCCATCACGCGAACTTCCCATCCACGATCGTCAAAAAGGGTGAGGAATACCATTGGGAAACGAAGTACACATTTTTAGTAAGATAGGGACCAAGGGGACGGTTCTCCTGGTCCGCTATAGTGGCCAGGTGGGGAGCCAAGAGAACCGTCCCTATGGTTCCACAGAAAGGAGATGAATCATGGCGACAATTAAAGATATTGCGGAAAAAGCGGGTGTCTCGATTGCAACGGTGTCAAGGGTGCTGAACTATGATTCCAGCTTATCTGTCAGTGATGAGACCAAAAAGAGGATCTTTGAGATTGCTGAGGCACTTTCGTATAAAAAGCGTCCCTCTAAAAAGTCTTCTTCTGCTCGGATAGGGATTCTCCTTTGGTACACTGAAAAAGAGGAACTAAATGATCTCTATTACATGTCGATTCGTCTTGGGATTGAGCAGCGCTGTGAGCAGCATGGCATCCAAGTGGCTAATTTTTACAATAGTATTGATAGCATGAAGCAAGAGGAGTTTCAGGGAATTATTGCGGTTGGTAAGTTCAGTGAAAATCAAGTTGATGAGCTATCGAAAATGGCTGAGCATATCGTGTTTGTTGATTCGAACCCAGATGAGGATGTGTACGATGCGGTTGTTGTTGACTTTGAAAAAGCCACCCGAACTGTGTTGAGGCATTTTATCGAAAATGGTCATACGAATATTGGATATCTTGGTGGACGTGAGGAATTCAAGGACCACTCTGCGGAAATCGAAGAAATACGTGAGAAAACGTTTAGGACCTATCTTTCGCAAGCCAATCTACTAGATGAGAGCAACTTATATATAGGAAGCTTTACAGTCGAGGACGGGTACAAATTGATGAAACAGGCAATCGTGGAAAAAGGAGACGACCTCCCAACGGCCTTTTTTGCTGCTAATGATTTGATTGCAATCGGTGCATTACGTGCATTAAATGAAGAAAAACTCGCAGTGCCTGACCGTGTAAGCCTGTTTGGAGTCAATGATATCAGTGTCTCCAAATATGTCTATCCGCCACTGTCAACGGTCAAAGTCCATACCGAAGTCATGGGTGAAACTGCTGTCGACACCATCCTTGAACGAATCAACGGGAGACAAATACCGAAAAAAGTATTCATTGCTACTAAATTAGTGATACGAGAAACCTAGTCAACCACCTGACTAGGTTTTTTACAATCCATTTTAATAGGAAAGAAAGATTACAAAATCCCCCTGCAACAACCACGAAACTCCTAGAGAATTTAGTCGAATCCTCGTACCTTTTCCTTACCTATCCACCAACATTTACCACCCCAAACAACTATTCTTCAAAAATAAAATCCTATTTTACAAAAACATTACTTCATTTTAAGGGAAAGACGAATTTATAACTTCACACCAATGAAAGTGCTTACAAGTACCAAGGAAGTTGTAAGTATTGTCAAGTTACAATTATGTTACAAACATTAACGATAAAAGGACTAATTTCCTACTAATTGTAATAAAGGGAGTCAAGAGGCTTGAAATCAAGATATTATGTCGAGAGTTATCAACGTTCTTCCGTTTCATGAATTTCTCAAAAGTACTAGAGGGGTAGTACACCTAAGGTAGTAAGCAACTCCGTCAGGAACGATAATTTGTAGAAAAATGTAGAATAAACAGGTCTTTCGTCTCGGTTACTAAGTTGGTTGAATATTCTGGAAAAATTGACCTAATCCAAAATATCGAGTAATTTTTAGTATATATCTGGAAAAAGTGTGACCGTACTATGTCAATTTTGCCCCATAAAAGGGCATTACACTATATTAAACTTATTTACGATAAGTAGGTGATTTTATGGGAATCAGTGTTTCAGCAGCAATTTCACAGGCAAACCAACTTCGCAATTATGCCACACAACTTCGTAATCTAAAAAGCTCTCTAAATGGATTTCAAGGAAATATCAACTCGGCTTGGCAGGCAACTGAGGTTCAGTATATCAATCAAGCAATTGCCGAGATTAATCGAGAACTAAATCAGATTGCCTCAAAGCTTGATTCAGTCGCGCCAGACATCATATCAGTTGCAAACCAAATCAAGCGAGAAGAAGAGGCAGCTGCTCGTGCAGCAGCGGAAGCGAGAAGAAAGGCTGAAGAAGAAGCACAGAAAAGAGCTGACGCAAGAGCCCCTCATCTACGCTAAGACTGCTAGAATAGGATATTTTATACCCCTTTGCTTACAACTATGAAAATAGCTTATTGCAATAGTTAATACTGGCGTTAGGAAAAAGACGTGACAGCCTTGCGCTTTTTTTATGAAGGAGAGATTTGCTTTGATATTAACTCTATTTGATCGGGAAAAGGCTTTTACATATGTGCTGCCAGAACGCATCACGGGCCGCTATATTTTAACCTCTGAAGATGCTCATGGGGAACCGAAAGACTTAATCGCCATCGAGGCCGAGGAAGGCAAATGGTTCTTGAAGTCGAACAAGTCGGCATTCCTGGCAAATGATAAGCAAGAAATACTTGTCAAACAGGAAATTGAGCCATTTAAAACTTACTCGATTTCGCGCAACAATGATGCATCTGCTCTCCTCTATGTGGAGCCGCCGACAAACGATCGAAATGAGTTTACAAAGCATGAGGTGACGGGAAGTAGCATTCAGGTTGGTCGTGGTAATGACTGCCACATTCGATTTTCGAATAAGCTTGTCTCTAGCTCCCACTGTGTGATTCAGTACGACACACAAGGCCATGCGATCATCCGTGACAACAATAGCTCGAATGGTACATATGTCAACGGAGAGCGCGTGACGGAAAAAGTCCTTTCAATCGGTGACGTTATCTACATCATGGGATTAAAAATCATCTACAATGGCAAGTTATTATCCCTGAATAATCCACATCAATTGGTATTTTTAGACCGCAATGCCTTTCGCCCGTTTGAGGTGCAAAAGCCGTTTATAGAAGAAGAGGAACCGCTTGACGATTTTGAAACCGAGGAATTAAATGACGACCTCTTTTATCGCTCACCGCGTTTTAAGCGGGATATTAAGCGAACAGAAATTAGTATTGATCCACCGCCATCTAAGCCAAATATTGACGAAACTCCATTGATGTTCATTCTCGGACCTTCCCTCACGATGGGGATGGCGTCCTTGTCCATGGGGCTATTTATGCTAAATAACGTATTGGCACGCGGCGAAAGTCTTACGTACGCGATGCCGACATTGATCATGTCCTTTAGTATGTTGATCGGAACGGTGCTTTGGCCAATTTTAACGAAGAAATATGAGAAGAAGCAGCGGATTAAGCTTGAAGGCAAACGTCAGGAAAAATACTCAACATACATTGAAGAAATGGCGCAGGTGATTGAGGAAGAATGTCAACGTCAAAGTGAAATTCTTCATGAAAACCATGTGGCCCTCCAAAATCTAATTTCACGAATTACGATGCGAAAAAGAAATCTGTGGGAGCGTGCCATTGGTCAAGATGATTTCCTTAAGGTTCGCCTCGGAATCGGCGATCTTCCATTAAATGCAGAACTGAAATACCCTGAGAAAAAATTCACCTTAGAGGATGACAATCTCCAGGATGATCTTTATAAATTGGTTGAAACACCTCACATTTTAAAACAGGTGCCCGTAACCTTAAGTTTTGTAGAGGAGTTTGTCAGTGGTGTGATTGGACGCCGCAGTCGCGTACAAGATTTTGTAAAGGGACTTATTTTTCAATTAACAGCCCTACATAGTTATGACGAACTGAAGCTTGTGTTTCTTTACGATAAAAATGAGGAAGAGTATTGGAAGTTTGCGAGATGGCTACCGCATGTGTGGGATGAGGCGATGCAAATACGCTTTATCGCAACAGATGCGACAGAGGTAAAAGAGCTGTCTTCCTATTTTGAAAAGGAAATTGCCTACCGTGCAAGCCTTGATGAGACAGAGATAAAGGAACTTGACCAGCATTATTTGATTTTCTCAATGAGTAAATCACTAGCTTCAAGGGCTGAGATGATCAACCTCCTTTTAGAGGAAAATAAGGACATCGGAATTAGCCTCGTCACTTTATACGATGAGCTAAAAAATCTACCGAAGGAATGTACGATGGTTGTCGAGCTTGCGGATGATATGTCTAAGATTTATGACAAGGACGACATTTCCGGCTTGTACACAGCGTTTGATGCGGAGTTTTATGAGCGTGAGGATGCGGAAGAGGTTGCGATACGCCTAGCCAATATCCAGCTTGCATCTTCCGTTGAAGCATATACGCTACCAGACATGATCACGTTCCTTGAGATGTTTGGTGTAAGTAAAATCGAGCACTTGAACGCATTGACGCGCTGGAAGGAAAACAACCCTGTGCTCTCCATTGAAACACCAATTGGGGTCGACACAATGGGTGAGTCGTTCAAACTAGACCTTCATGAAAAATACCACGGTCCGCATGGGCTGATTGCAGGTATGACGGGGTCTGGTAAGTCTGAGTTCATTATGACGTTCATTTTATCGCTTGCGGTGAACTATCACCCTGATGAGGTTGCATTTATTTTAATCGACTACAAGGGTGGCGGAATGGCGAATGCGTTTTTAAATCTGCCGCATCTAGCTGGTACGATTACAAACCTCGATGGGGCAGCAGTGAAACGCTCGTTAATTTCAATTCAGAGTGAGCTAAAGCGTCGTCAGTCTATTTTCAGTGAGACGAGTCGACGTATGAATACTAGTAATATCGACATTTATAAATACCAAAAGCTGTATCGTGAAGGCTTAGTGAGTGAGCCACTTCAGCATTTGTTCATGATTTCCGATGAGTTCGCCGAGCTGAAAACCCAGCAACCAGAGTTCATGGAGCAGCTGGTGAGTGCGGCTCGTATCGGACGAAGCTTAGGTGTCCATTTGATTTTAGCTACTCAGAAGCCATCTGGTGTGGTGGACGATCAAATTTGGAGTAACTCGAAATTTAGAATCAGTCTGAAGGTACAGGAAAAAGCGGATAGTATGGAGGTCATCAAACGACCAGATGCTGCCGAGCTATCAACGACCGGCCGTTTTTACCTGCAAGTTGGGTATAACGAGTTGTTCGAACTTGGTCAATCGGCATGGGCAGGGGCACCGTATTATCCTTCCGATAAGATTGAAAAACGTGTGGATGAAAGCATTCGCGTGATTGACCACTTAGGTCGCGTCATCAAGAGTGCAAAAATTGACCGCAGAACGATGGTGAAGAATCCACCGAAGCAAATTGATGAAGTCACAAAGTACTTAGAAACTCTAGCAAAACAGGAAAATATCAAGGTAAAGCAGCTATGGCTTGAACCGATACCTGCAAGGATTTATTTAGATCAGTTAGTTGAAAAATACAGTGAAGAAACAACAAACCGCTTTGAACTGAACCCTGTAATTGGGGAATATGACGATCCAGCGAATCAACGCCAAAATGTTATGAGACTACCAATCACACAGGATGGCAATACTATCATTTATGGAGTTGCCGGTAGCGGAAAGACAACGTTTATTGCGACGTTGATGTACTCGCTAATGGAGTCCCATACGCCAGATGAGCTACATTCTTATTTACTAGATTTTAGCTCAGAGACATTGAGTTGGTTCCGTGAAGCCCCACATATCGGGGACGTTCTGTTATCCCATGATAGTGAGAAGATTGATAATCTCTTTAAAATGCTAAATAGCGAGATTGAGAAACGGAAAAAGCAGTTGTCCAATTATGGCGGTGATTTGCAGACTTACAACCGTCTGTCAGAGGATGGTCTACCATCGATTGTGATTGTGATTCACAACTATGCCGCGTTTTCTGAAATGTACGAGTCACACGAAGAGGCGATTTCGTACCTCACTCGTGAAGGCACGAAGTACGGCATTTATTTTATCGTGACAGCGGCACATACGGGTGCGGTTCGCTACCGCTTGATGCAAAACTTCAAGCAGTTGTATGTGTTGCAGCTTAATGACACATCTGAATATTCAGCGGTACTTGGAAATGTGGACGGCGTCTTCCCATCGAAGCATAAAGGTCGAGGCATTTTCAAAGCAGACAGTGTGTATGAATTCCAGGTGGCTCTCATTACTGAGGGTGTCGAGGACATGTACCAATATATCACGGACTACTGTCGACGCCTGCGCGACAATTGGGGCAAGAGTGCTGCGAAACGAATTCCAGTCTTGCCTGAAAAAGTAGATATTGAGTATCTACAAGATGAAATTCAGTACAACAAGTCAAGTAAACTACCAGTTGGTGTTGAAAAAGAGTCCCTTGCCATCACGTATTTCGATTTCGGAGATTCGCCTGTAAATCTAGTACTCGGCAGTAGCAGCGATGCCTGCGCAGGTATGATGCAGGGAATATCAGAGATCGTTACTAAAAATGAGAAAAATGAAGTGGTTATAATTGACCCGAATGGGGAACTAATTGAAGTTGGCGGGAAGCATGTTTCTAGTCCAACGGAGATAGAGGAAACCATCGTTGAGTTGTTTAACACATTGGTGTTCCGTAACAACACAACGAAGGATGCGATAGGAGAAGGTACAACACCACCAGTGTTCGAACCGCTCTACTGCATTGTTCATTCCTTCAACGACATGTTGTTGATGTTATCCGAGGATGGTCAGGATAAGCTGAAGGTATTCCTAGAACGAATCGACGGACTCAATGTCTTTATGATCATCTCAGACCGCGCCGATGCACTGAACTCAGTCGCATTTGAGCCTTGGTTTAAAAAGCAGGTCTCACTCAGCGACGGCATCTGGGTTGGAAACGGCATTACCGATCAATTTTTATTAAAAGTTTCAAAAGTGACAAACAGCATGTACCAAGAGATTCCAGAAGACTTCGGATATGTGCTCACTAAAGGAAAACCAAAGTTAGTCAAATTACTGACGGGTTCGGCAGTTCGTGAAGAGGAGGCAGTTTTCAATGGATAAAGTGTTGGTCGAAGTATTCATTCCAGCCGCCGGTGAATCCTACGACGTCTTCATCCCGGCCCAAAGCAAGCTCTATGAAGTAACATTTTTACTCGCAAACACCATGACTGAGCTATCCAACGGCTACTTCGTCGCAACCGACACCACCGTGGTGTGCGACCGCGAAACCGGCAAGATCTTCGACATTAACCAAACGGTGGAAGAACTAGGATTTATGAACGGAAAGAAATTGATGTTGGTTTAGATGGGGCAATGGCTGAATTTTGGCATAGGGCACAATTCGCTCGGCATAGGGCACAATTGGAGCCACCGGCCTGGCTGGAAATGACGGCTTTGTCCGATATATTGAAAAGTTTGTCCGATATCTTGCCGAAATTGTCCGATAATCCCGAGATTGTGTCCGATAAATTAAATTCAATGTCCGATATATTCAAAACAATGTCCGATATATCCAAAAAGAGCGGGCCCGGGCACTTAGCAAAGTGTCCCGCCCCGCCATTCAAAGTCAATTTTGTGGCAACAAACAATTTTCACTAGGAATCAAAGTCATTTTTACGTAAGGAAGGTGCCAAATGAGGTTACAAAAGAGGGTAGTCTTATTCCTTCTTCTATTCATTCTCATAATAGGAGGAACAGGGTGTATGAGTTCAAGTAGTGCGAGTACGGAAGAGAAGATCATTAAGCATTTAGAAGATAAGTATAATGAGAAATTTGAAGTTGAAGCTGTTGACCAAGGTAGTGAAGCTTTCGCCAATATGTATGGAAAAGATAAATTTGTTCTACACCCAGAAGGTAATTCTGATGTGGTATTCATTGCGGAGGAGAAAAGCGATGAAGAAGATGTGTATCTTGACAATTATTTAGCCGCTAAATGGGGCGAGGAGTTAAAGGCTGATTTAGCCGATGAAATTGAAAATTATATTCCAGTTGATAGCGAGTATAAAGTTTTGGTTTACCCATATTCAGACCTGAATGCCTCTCTGAAGGATATGAGCATACAAGATTTTTTAGCAAATGATAAAGATGTAAGAATTGCGCTGGTTGCTGGTGTAAAAGTAGAGGGCGAACCTGATGTTAGTCAGTATAGCGAAGGAGTCTATCAACTTTATGAGCTAATTAAAGGTCTCGGAACTTCTCAATATACAATTTCAGTGGGGTTTGTTGAAAATTCGGAGGATATTTCGGACTATATCAGAACCTCTTATGTGAACAATACACCATGGACAAATCTAGCATTAAAGGTATATGGGGAAATAAATGTAGATGATCGATACGATACTGTAACTCCACAAATTGTGGAAGAGAGCTATCAGACGATTGAGGAGTGATTAAATGTCTCTTACAAATTTAACTGAAGAAGAGAAAAATATATTACTTCAATTATCGTACATTGATTTACCACCAAATATTGATGTGAGTGATCATCCAAACAAAACCCTAACTATTGAAAAGTTTCTATCTTATGTGGATCCGCAAGTTAGAAAAAATCAGGAAACCCGATACAAAAATATCGATGAATTTTTAGCGAAAAATCCCGACTCTGCCTTACACGATATTCAATTAGTTCAGTATCAGAATAATAATCCGACTGAAAACAATAATTCGGTTTCCGGCTCACAATCAGGTTTTGTAGGTTACGGATTTAAAGATAATGATGGAAATGCATCAGCGGTATTTCGTGGGAGTGAAGATATGAAAGACCCCGTCCACTTCGATACCGATTGGAAATCAAATATTGAAGCTGGTATTGGGTATGAAATTCAACAGCAGCGTGAAGCGGACGCATTTTACGAAAAGCTTACTGCCGGAAAAGATGGGCAAACCTTGTTACTAGGTCACTCTAAAGGTGGAAACCTAGCCACGTATGTGTATGTTAATCATCTTGGCGACAAAGTTGTAGCATATGTGTTAAATGGTGCGCCGATTTATTGGAATAACTTAACGACAGAGCAGAAAAAAGCGTTGATGGGTAATCGATATACCTTTGTTGTTTATGAGGGTGATATCGTATCGCAGACGGGGGTTGCACCCTATGTCGATAAAATTGTAGAAACGATTAAGGACCCATCCGAGTACATGGCTGGAGAGGATAGGGATTTCTTTTATCCACATTATGAAACAAGCGCTGAATTTGACGAGAATGGTTATTATAAAAATTACCGAGATGGAACGTCAATCCCAAGAGCCACTGCCAACGTAGTCATGTTGAGATTAACGGAGTTAGTAGATAAGTTTAAACTTGCCTATCATATTGGGAAGGCGATGGCTGAGGCAACAATTAAAGTGATTGTTTCTATAAAAAAAGGAATTGAAGCTCTTGCAAGTTACATCAAAGATCAAGTCATAAATTATGTGAAAAAGACAATCAAAGCTGGAATTGACTTGATAAAAGCCGTTGGTGACTACTTTGATAATTTAGCTAAAGATGTAGCGTCATTTGTTATAAAAGCAATCAAAAAGCTTGGGGGCTACTTCCCAGTAGAGCCATACCTGAAAGTAAACGTCGCAAGGCTCTACTATTATGCACAACGACTTGAAAGTATCAAGCGAAGAGTGAATGCACTCAATAATCAGATTGACTCTCTGTATTGGGAGGTAGACCTGTTAGATATCCGTCATGTGTTGAGCGCCGATATTTTAACGTCTTTCTCTTACAGGCTCAATCAAAACATCAACTACCTAAATACTGCCGCCCGATTGCTTGATGCGAACGAAACGAAACTAGTTGGCAAGGCTAGGATTATTCAATAGCTATGAAAATAGTGAAAATAACGGTGCTACTATTTTTCTTTATAGGAGTTGTTGGCTGCAGTAACTCTGAAGAAAAAGCACTTCAGTATTTGGAAGATAAATATGGTGAAGAATTTGAGGTTATGTGGTCAAAAGAGGGAAGTACGGTTTTTCAAGATTTATATGGTGGAGATAAGGTTATCGTTCATCCTAAGGGTGAACCTAATGTGGTTTTCATTGTAAAAGAGTTTAACGATAAAGGTGAATGGGTTGACGACTATTTATCAGCAAAATGGGGATATGAATTACATCAAAAACTAGAAGCGGATATCGCAAAGGAACTTCCGGAAGGAACCCAATTTAAGGTGAACTTATCAGTTGGTAGTGACGAGGTTGATGAAACAATGGCCGCTATTTCAGTTAATGAGTACCTCAGTAAAAATAAAGATGTCAAAATTTCTCTTACCGCAGGGGTAAAAACAAATGGTCCACCAGATATAAATCAATATAGCAATGGAATTTACAATCTTTTTCAATTATTTAAAGGCTTAGATGTAAAGCTTTATGCTATTTCTATTGGATTTATTGACCAGTCTGAAGACATTTCCGAATACATTCAAACGTCTTTCGTAAATAATCTTCAATGGTCAAATTTTAATGCGAAGGTTTACGGAGTAGTGGGTGTAGACGATAGACTTGACCCTGATGATCCGAGTGATATTGTCGATCCAAGTGTGATCCTTCATGGACCTGAAAACATTATTGATAATTACGAATCCTTCATGGAATGATTTTTTTAGAAATACAAATCCAAAGGAGGTAACCCAATGAAACCTCATGTTCGACGAAAGATTAATAGCATTATTTATGAGATCAATGCCATCTCAAGGGAACTCGATGAGATCTCAAATGGTCTCAACCGTGAATTCAAAGGGATTGGCTCTACCAAAAGTGCATCAAGTTTGCAAAGTGCAGCGGACAAATACCGTAGAGTCGGCAATGACCTGAGAAGGATTTGAGTTAGATAGATTACTAGACCACTAGACCACTGCTAAATACAATCCAAAGTTCTCTCGGCCATAAAACCGAGTTAGCTTATACATATCCCCTTTAAAGGAGGTGAAAAAAAATGGCACGTTCAATTACTGTTGATCCAGCGAAGTTAGACACTGCGGCTACTAAAATTGACCAACAATCTGCTGACTATGAGAGACTTTACAAGGCTCTTTACACAGAGGTTGAAGGCATGGGTGCTGCGTGGCAAGGTACTGATAACCAAGCATATGTTTCTCAAATCAAGGGCTTCATGGATGATTTCCAAAAAATGACGAACTTGATGAGACAATACTCTGAGTTCTTAAAGCTTAGCGCAAAAACATACCGTGAAACACAAAGCGAGGTAGTGAACCAAGCTCGTCGCTTAACGAACTAATCTCAATTTCTATAAAACTACCAAAAAAGGAGGTGGCACGATGTCAGTTGATGGAATCAAGATTTCCCTTGGCGAGGTTAGTAAAACCGCTGGGCAAATCCGTAACCTAAACCAACAGCTTGCAACTGCACTAGAAGACATTAAGAAGGAAATGAATGGCTTATCTGCTACATGGAACTCTGATGCATCTAATACTATTCGCGGAAATTTCAATGCGTTGGCTCCACGTTTTGAGGAGTATCGCCAAGTTATTGATAGCTATGCGAAATTCCTAGATAACACTGTTACAAACTACAACGCTGCAGAAACTGCAATCAATAATAACGCTAGCGCATTTAAATAATCCATGAGGAGGGCAATTGGCCTCGCCGGTTGTCCTCACCAACTTTATTCAGTAATGGCGTGAAAAAATATGAAGTACGCATTTGATAAACAATGGGAGTGCAAGAAAATGATTAAACATGTTGAATTACATATTGAAAATTACGGTGTTTCGAAGTTCATATTTTACAAGGTGCCACCTGCGATTCGTGTTGATTTTACAGAAGCTGATAAGCTTAAAAACAACAAGGTTCCTGGCCTTTTGCCATGTGTTGTGATTAACAAGGAAGATGAGGCGTATTTTCGCTATGATTTAGTCTCAGAAGTGACTCTTAGCCAACAGACCACGAACCCACTCACAAAGGATCAGCTCCATAGCTATTTTTCAAACATCATCGAAACATTAATTGAATCCGAGCGACTTGGGTTAAATGTGAACAACTTTGTTTTTGATGAGAACTACATCTTTATTGATAATTTTTCAAACAGATTAATTCTACTGTACATGCCGATTAAAAATAATATTTTTGAAAAGGTATCAATCCGGGAATACTTCACCAGTTTCTTACACTCCCACTCCTATGAAGAAAATGATGACCTTGCTTTTTTTGTGCGGCTACATAATTATTTCGCAACATCAGAGGAAATCAATTTATATGCGCTTCAACAAAAGCTGAATGAGTTGCTCTTGAATAAACCAACTTCACCTCAGAGTTTCAGAAAGTTTCCGATTCAGGACGAAGAACCTAAAACACCGAACTATTATAGTCCTAGCAGTGAAATCAAGGCATCCGAAGAAAACGGCGTGATTACATCAGAATATAGCAGTAAAAAGGTTGATAAAAAGACAAAACAAAAGCTTGAAATCGAGGAAGAGGTTCAGTACAAGCGAATCACTCGCACTGAGCTTGGCGAAGGAAATCCACTCCTATCAGGTGGAACATCCATCAACATCAAGCCAAATGTGGGAAGTCCGATTTCGTTTGATACCGATGAGCCTGATGAAGAAGAGGGTACAACTGTCCTCACCGCGTATAAAGAGCCGGAAGAGGAAGAAGGAACAACGGCGCTGGGTGTGGGCGCACGTTTCCAACAGCAGCAGCCATTCTTACTAACGTCTACTCAGGAAAAAATCGTTCTTTCCAAGCGAGTGTTTAAAATTGGCCGTGATCCAGGGATTACTGATTATACATCCAACAATAAAGTCATTGGGCGTGTCCATGCGGAGTTGATTACCGAAAACGGGGAATACTTCATCGTCGACCAAGAATCGAGAAACGGCAGCTATGTAAATGGCGTCAAGCTCGTCCCTAAAAACAAGGTAAAAATCAAACACGAGGATAAAATCAAGCTAGCAAACGAAGAATTTGTGTTTAGGCTTTTTTAGGATACGAAGATAAAAAGGTTTTTAATGTCTAGCTTCAGGCGCCATCGGCTCGAGGTCACAAGCCAATCGCTTCGGAAGGCAAAAAGCGCCTTCTGTCACCGCTTGTCTTGTGCTTGTCGCCGATAAGCGGGCGCCTTACGCATTTCAAAAGAGGTGAAATAAGTGTCGTTCATACATGCTTACCACACAGATGTGGGGATTAAAAAGAAAACAAACCAAGATGCGTTGCTCGTCAAGACCGCAAAAACGCCGAATGGATATGTGGGGATGTTCGTCGTGTGTGACGGAATGGGTGGACTCGATCACGGAGAACTCGCCAGTGCAACAGTTGTTCGCGGTCTGTCGGACTGGTTCGAACAGGAACTGCCAGAACTCCTTCATTCTGACCAACAGGATGAAGATATCCGCAAAGCTCTCGAAGCCTGTATCACGGAGCAAAATGAAAAGATCTTAGAATATGGGGACGAGACAAACACCCAGGTCGGAACAACGGTGACAGCACTCCTCATCATTCATTCGCGTTACTATATCGTACATATCGGTGACAGCCGTGCTTATCAAATTCAGCAGCATGTAACAAGATTGACGAAGGACCAAACCTTGGTGGAACGTGAAGTGGAGCGCGGAAACATTACACCTGAGCAAGCCTTAAAGGACCCAAGACGTAATGTCCTTCTACAATGTGTTGGTGCGACAAGGGAACTTGATGTCGTGATTCTGACTGGCGAGACAGAGCCGGGAACAGTGTTCTTGCTTTGCACAGATGGTTTTTACCATAAAATTACGGATACGGAGATTCTTGAGGAACTCCGTCCAAACCAATTTTTAAATGAAAAACAATTAAAATACAAGGCGATTAAACTCGTCGATGCCGTGAAGGAACGAAAAGAGGTCGACAACATCTCAATTGTTCTTGCGCATGTAGTGTGAATGGTCGAGGCCATTCATAGGAGGAATTACGTTGATTAAAATCGGAAGTTTTATAGATGACAGATACGAAATATTGAAGGAAATCGGGCGCGGTGGAATGAGTATTGTCTATTTGGCAATGGACAACCGACTCAACAAGTCTTTGGTGGTCAAGGATATCCGTAAGCGCGACAACAGTAACAACGAGCTCCTCATTAATAGTCTAGTTGTCGAGGCGAACATGCTCAAAAAACTTGACCACGGTTCACTTCCAAAGATTTACGACATCATCGAATCTGAGGGTGACATTTATGTGGTCATGGACTATGTCGAGGGAGAGTCGCTCAAGCAAAAGCTGAAGCGGGAAAAAGTGATCTCGGCGAAGCTTGTGATTAACTGGGCAAAGCAGCTTGCAGAGGTTCTTCATTATTTACATACAAGAAAGCCGCATCCGATTATTTACCGCGACATGAAACCGGACAATATCATGCTTACGCCAGAAGGGAAAATCAAACTGATCGACTTCGGGATCGCGCGTGAATTTAAAGATGAGAGCCTGACCGATACGACAAATCTCGGAACGAAAACCTATGCAGCACCTGAGCAGCTGTCCGGTAAGCGAACAGACGCCAGAACTGACATATACAGCTTGGGGCTAACGCTGTATCAACTCATTACGGGTAAAAGTCTAGCAGACCCGCCGTATGAGGTAAGGCCAATTCGCCAGTGGGATCCAACCTTACCAGAGGGACTCGAGCATATCATTTTAAAATGTACCCAGGCAGAACCGGAAAATCGGTACCAAACCAGTGAGGAGCTCCTATACGATCTTGAAAATATCAACAAGCTCACGGCAGGCTACCGGAAAAAAATGATGAAGCGGCTCTATCTCTTTTTGGTTCCAGCTGTATTGTGCCTAGGTTTTTCAACGACGTCCGTGCTTGGCTATCAAGGGATGCAAAATGAGCAGTTCCAGGATTATATGGGGCTTGTCAATGAATCTAGTATTTCATTAATCGAGGGCAATGATACCGAGGCAATCAAGCTTTTAGAACAAGCAATTAAAGTCGACAAGGGCCGTGCTTCTGCTTATATCAATCTGCTTGATGTTTACATTAACCGAAATGAAGTGGACACAGGTCTTGCGAAAATTGAGGCCTATGTGAATGACGAATACGGCAACATCCATAAAAACAGTGAGGTTCTTTTTAAGCTGGGGATGACGTATTTTGACCGGAAACGCGATTACCCTGTGGCACTGAAGTATTTTAAACAGGTGAATGAAAAAGACATTCCGGACGCGAGTTACTATATCACGCTTGCGACAACATTAGGCGGCATGAACATTGATTATGACCAGTTTTCTACGAATCTCTTAGAGTTTGAAACGTTCAATGATAATCTTCCGAACAACGTGAAAAAGGTAGATAACTATAATTCACTCGCGAACATCTACATTTCCTATAAAGGTCAAATCACGGATGCCAATACGAAGGCGATCACGGTTGTTCAGAAGGCACAAAAGGTTCTCGAGCTAGCTCCGGATGAGCAGCTGCAGTTAAAATACGAGATTGAGTTCGAACAAAAGCTCGCGCAAGCTTTTTACTCAAGAGGCGTGAACTCTGAGGATCAAGTTGCAGCACGAGATGATTTCGAACAGGCGACACAGCACTACAACAATCTTCTAGATTTGAACGTACCGAATAAGGAAGAGGTAATGAACAATATCGGTGTGATTTATCAAGAGATGGGGGAGCATTCCCAAGCGGTTGAACAATTTGAAGGAACGATTAAAGAATTTCCGAAAAGTCTAAATGCGTACGTGAAGCTAGGTAATCTCTTGCTAGACATTGAGCAAGGAAAGCAAGAAGACCAGCGCAACTACAACAAGGCAAAAGAAGTCTATGACAAAGCAGGAAAGCTAGAAGGCGCTAAAGACAACGAAGCCTACAAAAAGCTATCCAGACGCATGAGTAATCTAAATATCAGATAGTGGGACAATGCACCTGTCCACATGTCTCAAACTTGCGCATTTCGAATGAAAGGGGGCTCTCAATTGGAATACCAAATTATGTTTTACGGGGGATTAGCGGGAGCGGTGATTACGCTCATCATCTCGATCATCGTCTATATGAAACTACAAATTTCTCAAGTATTTGCGGACATTACGGGAAACCGATTTATGAAAAAGAAGACAAACAACCGAGTGTCCCTTGAGGCTCAAGAAACGAAGCGAACAACGAGTGAAATCAAGCTTCGGAAAAAAGAAGATCCAGTTGCAGCATCAGTTGAGGACACAGCCCTCATGAGCCAGGGACTTGAACCAACCTCTCTGCTTGAGGAAAGTTCACACCCACCGACGGAATTGTTGGTAGAAAACAAAGCTGACCGTGAAACTTCATTACTGGAGGAGACCTCACTTTTATCTGAGGAAACGGCCCTATTACAGGACGACGATGAGACGACATTGCTAGTCGGGGATGACGAAACAACGATTCTCCTTGAAGGCGATGGAGAAACCGCAATCCTCACTGAAAAAGAAGAAGAATCCGACTTCCAAATCGAAGTCGATGTCATGATCGTCCATACAAATAACATGATTGAAAAAAGGAGCGTAGTAAAGTGATAGCAATGATTTCAAAAAGCTACCGAAAAAACAAATCGGTACTCTGGTTACCGATTGCATTTGTTTTGGTGCTGTCGGTGGTATTCTTTAGCCTGAACGTATCATCTCAGGTTGAAACAAAACAGTATATAAAATATAACAATGAAAAATGGGAAATTGGGCAAAAGTTCTCAAATGAGTGGTACATAAATGGAGATACCTTTCAAGTCCAAGTCGATTTAAGTGAGGACTATGAGAATTACCTGAAGCCAAAGGAAACACCGGAGGAAACTGAAGGGGAAACGCCCCCTGAAAATACAGCGACAACTCCAGTAGCAGGTGAGGTACCCGAAGGCGGGTTACCTTTTGATGTAACACTATCAAAGGGATCTGGAGAAGCAACAATAACCCCAATTACAGATGGTGGGTTCACGGGTCTGTATAAAGTAACCATCTCTGGTGTTAATAATAAAGATGGTGAAATCCCAGTAACGATCAACTTTGTAAAAGACACATGGGTGAATGAACCACCAGCTAGCCAAACAACATTTACCGTACAAAAAGACACACAGGCTCCAGTCGTAAATCTGTCTGGACCAAAGAATGGTGAGTTTTATCGGAAAGATGTTGACCTAGGTATTGAAGTAGATGAAGAACACTTTTTACAAGACAAAGTGACTATTTCAATTAAAAAGGACGGTTCAGATTTCGATTTACAAAATCCTGTTCAATGGGATGGAAAAAGCACGTCCATTCGATTTGATCAAGATGGCCATTATGAAGTAACCGTAACTGCCACCGATAAAGCAGGTAACGTGAGCGATGCAAAGTCCATTTCATTTGCCAACGTTAAAACAGATGCGATTTTGTACATCAAAGATAAAACAGAAAACAATTTTTATAAAGATAACGTAAATATCGTGGTTGAAAATCCACTTTCCATCTACTCTGCAAAGCTTACTTATGTCAAGAATGGCGGCGAGCCACAGACTGTGGATATGGACATCAAAAATACTCTGTTTTCAAAGACTGCAACATACTCCCTTTCAGAAGAAGGAACGTATGCATTTAGTGCAAAGATAACAGATTATTGGAGACCAACTGGGTTTGAGCTTGGAACCTATGAAAATATCATCATCGACAAAACAGCACCAGAACTAAATATAACTGGAGTTACAAATGGTGGTGAATATACAGAATCCAAGGATTTAGTTATTTCAGCAACTGACACATATTTAGATGAAAACAAATCGGTGTTAAAGCTAACGAAAAACGGAAAAGTTGAAACCATCAGTGGAAAAGAAGCTCTTGAAAAGCGCAACTTAACAGATGGAGTATACTCTGTTGAACTAAGTGTGTTTGACAAAGCTGGGAATGAAACGAAAAACCCAGCACTCAACTTTACAATTGATACCCAGAAGCCAGAGTTAGAGATTTCTGGAGTTGAAAATGGAACGTATTATCCTGAAAATAAATCCGTTCATTTTTCAGTAAAAGATCTTACACTTGATTTGGCGAAAACAACTCTTGTCGTAAAGCACAACGATACCGACTACACAGAAGAAATCAAATTCGAACAGAACGGTACAGTAGCCGAAGCAAGTCATACGTTTAAAACGGAAGGCAGCTATACAATTGAGTTAAACGCGACTGACCAAGTAGGAAAGGTTGCAGACAAAGTCACGAAAACATTCACACTCGACAAAACGAAGCCAACCGTTACACTTACTGGCGCTGAAAATAAGAAGAAGTACAACCGCCAAGTAGATGTGGAGATTGTTGGAGAAGACACAAACAAAGATGATAGCAAGACCATTTTAACAGTAACAAAAGATGGGAAATCAGAAACGTTTGAGGGTAAAAAGGCACATGAGAAACATAGCTTTAAACAAGAAGGTGTCTATGAAATCAATGTAGACTACTTTGATAAAGCTGGAAACAAGGCTGATTTTTCATCGATTACATTTGTTATCGACAACTCTAAGCCGGAGGTTGATATCACGGGTGTAACTGAAAATGAGTTTGCGAATACAGACAAAGAAGTCAAGTTTACGGTTGAGGATTCGCATATCGACCTAGACAACATTGAACTGACTATTACGAAGGATGGCAAAGCTTATCCAACGGATGGAATCAAATTCAAGAAACAAAGGAACCGATACGCTGAGGCAGAGCATACCTTTACTGGCGATGGCGTTTATGTTGTAAAACTAAAGTCAACTGACGAAGCAGGAAATATTTCAGCAGAAAAACAAGTTCGTTTTACAATCGATAAAATCAAACCTGAGATCGTTGTGACAAACATCGGTGAAGATGGCAGATACAACGATGATCGTGAAGTAACTATTACGGTAACTGACCTAAATATGGGTGAGTCAAATGCAACAGTAAAGTACAATGGAGAGTCATATGAGATTGACCCACTTGTGCTTGACGGCAATATGGCAACAACCAAACACACCTTCACTGAAGAAGGGGTTTACGAGCTGCAAGTCGTTTCAACGGATAAAGCCGGAAACGAAAATACTAAATACATTAAATTCACGCTCGATAAAACAGGGCCTGCGATTAAATACTCTATTAAAGATGGTACGTATTTTAATGATAATAAAGTGAACCTAACAGTTACTGTTGATGACTACACACCGTTTGTTCCCGAAATCACAGTAAAAAATGGGGATAAAGCCATCGAGGTTCCAAAAGATGGATGGATGAAAAAAATCGTCTGGTTAATCACTCAAGAACTAACGGTTGAACTTGAGGACGAAGGTGTTTATTCAGCTCAAGTAAAAGCGAAAGACTACTTTGGCGCTGAAAGCACAAAGGATCTTGGTTTTACAATTGACCGTACCTCACCTGAAATTCAAATCAGCGGGTACATCCCGGATGGTGGATTTGTCCAAGGTGACAACGAGTTAATCGTAGACATCAATGACCTACATTTTGACGAAAGTAAAAATGAAGTCCTAGTAAACGGCAAACCGGTTAAGGATGCCCAGTGGAAAGAAACAGCAACAGGTTTTCAGTTCAAGCAAAGCTTCCCAGAAGACGGAGAATATGAAGTAACAGTTCGTTCTGAAGACTTTGCAGGTAACAAAGCAACGGAGAAAACACACATTTTCACAGTGGATAACGTAAAGCCTGTTATCACAATTGAAAATGTAAAAGACGGAACATTTTACGATAAAAAGCAAACAGCTACGATTAAGGTTAACGAGCTGAACTTTGCAAACAATGAAGTAGAAGTAAAAGTTAACAATAAGCCGTACGAGTGGAAAAACCAAGGTGTTGAATCAAGTCTTGCGATTCCGTTTAACGAAGATGGCGACTATGTGATTATGGTGTCTTCGAAGGATGCAGCTGGAAACATTGCGGACACAAAAGAAGTAAAGTTCACGGTTGACGAAAGCTTCCCGACGCTAAAAATCACAGGTGTCGAGCATATGACGAACTACAATGTTAGCAAGCCAGTTACATTCGAAGTAACCGATGCGAACATTGATCAAACTTCATTGCACGTGACGAAGAACGGCAAGGCATATGAGATTCCAGCACTACAACAATCTAGAACAAAAGCGAGTTTACAACACAATTTTGCAGAAGAAGGCAGCTACGTGCTTTACTTCAATGCAACGGATAAATCAGGTAACAAAACAACGCATGAGGAAATTGCTTTTATCATCGACAAAACCAATCCAGTTGTCACAATTGACGGTGTTGACCACCAGTCCTTCAATCCAACTGGCAAGCGCGTAACGGTTTCTGTTGATGAATTGAACTTTGGTACAAATTACGTAGTGCTTTCTGTAACAAAGGATGGCAAGGTATTTAATATTGGAACTTGGAAAAACAACAATAAGCTATCGAGCTTAGGCTACAATTTTAATGATGATGGCTTATACACCATTGCAATCAGTGCTGAAGATAAGGCTGGCAATGGTCCAATCACAGCGAACAAGACATTTACAATTGATACGACAAAGCCAGCAATCGAAATTACAGGTGTTGAAAATGCAGCACACTATAATGTGGATAAGCCAGTCAGTGTTGAAATCCGTGATGTGAACTTAGATTTGAACCGCATCACCGTGACTCGAAATGGTAGAGGCTATAACGCTGGTGGATTTGGAGTAGCGAATCAAACTGCTCGACTCAGCCACAACTTTAGCCAGGAGGGTGACTATGCGATCAACGTAGAAGCGATTGACAAAGCGGGTAACCAATTCAGCAGACAGATTGCTTTTACAATTGATAAAACAGCTCCAGTCATCACACCGAAATTTAAGGGTCAAAGCCGTGTAATTAAGAATGGCGAATATATTAATGAAGTATTCACCCCTGAATTTGCGCTAGACCAAAGTGAGGACACCATCGTTTCAGTAACAATGAATGGTCGGAATGTGACAGGTCGAATTCCAACGGCTACATTGGAAATGAAGTACGATTTCAGTGTTCTTGCACGAGACAAAGCAGGTAACGAGTCAACAATTGATATCAGCTTTATCCTTGATACGACAAAGCCGAACTTGAATATCACAGGTGTTATTGATGGATTCTTTAATAACAATCAAATGCCGACTGTGACCTACTCGGATCGTTACCTCGATTCAAGTCGCTCAAGTGTAACATTAAATGGCCGTCCGTTTGTAAATGGGGTACAACTAAGTGAAGAGGGAGACTACATTTTAAAAGCGCAAGTTTATGACTTAGCCAACAATGTTTCATCCCGAACCATTGTGTTTACGATTGATAAAACAGCACCAGTGATTAAATTTAAGGAAGCTATTTCTGAAGGGTACTTCAAGGAAAGCTTACTTCCTGAATTGCTAATTGAGGATTTAAATGCATATGACATCATCTCACAAACCTTGAACGGTCAGCCTTATAATCTTGGTGACCCAATTGAGGAAGAAGGAAAGCACGTGCTCTTCTTTGAGGTGAAGGACAAAGCAGGAAATATCCAACAGTTAAGTGTTGAGTTTATTATTGATAAAACTCCTCCGAAAGTGGTTGTCGAAGGAGTCAAGAAAAACGAAACCTATCGTGACCCTGTAACTCTCTCAATCAGCCTTGATAATCCTAGTGATACACTCAAGTCTGTCATGATTAATGGAGAGCTTTTCAATGGTGAGGTTAAAGATGTGAACGGAACGAAAGTCATTTCCGTGACACTATCTGATATCAACAAATACAAGGTGGAAGTGTTAGCCGAAGACGAAGCAGGTAATGAAATGAACGAAGTAGTAGAATTCGAAATCGTTGAAAAAAGCGTACTTGTAAAGTTCTATGAAAATAAACCATTATTTGCGGGCGCAATGGTAGGTCTTGCTGGTATTGCAGCAGCAAGTGCTGTCGCTCTCCGCAGAACCAACATCCGCAGAAGAGACGAGAAAGATATGTAACAAAAATGTAGGCATTCGCATTTTGCGGATGCCTGTTTTTAAAAAAAGTTAACTTCATTCAGCAAACCCGGCTGAATAAAGTTAAATCCCCGGCGGATGCCACGATTTTTTAGAGGAAATTTTCGAGCAGTAAGATCAAAGACTAAGGACGCCACTTCCTGTGGCAACGTCTTTGTGACCCACCTCGTGTGGGCCTAAAATCGGGCGCAAATACGCCAAGGCGTATTTGATTTATAATAGAATAAAAGGAGGCATCGTTTTGTCTAGAATCACGATTAAACCGAATCAAGTTATCGGAATCAGTCCCATGGTAGGGACTGTAGCCTCAAAACTTTCGCAGGTTGAGGGAGGCGTGGCTTCTGTCAGAAATTCCATTGATTATCGAATCTTGGCTAGAACCTCCATCCGGCCGCAACTAACAGAGGTAACTTCTTCAATTGATCAATTGGAAGCAAAAGTAAGAAAGTTGCAGTCCTTTTTAAATTTAGCTGTAACTCGCTATTCGTCAACAGAGCGTTATTTAAACTCTTCGTTTATGGCGATGGAGGCAGTTCGGGGGATGACCCCGGCAAAACCAGAAGAGGGTGGGAAAAAAGCCGACTCTCCAAAATCAAAAAACAGCGAAACATCTGCTCTTATTCATAAAATGTTGACATACTTAAACAATGTCAGCTCGACAATTACAAATTGGGATATTGCTTTAGTTGGTTCGCAATTACTGTCTGTAGCATCCTCAACTTTTTTAATGAGGAACCTAAAAGTTAACTACATAGGTGGAAAGCCTACGTTATGGCAAAAGTTTCGTGGTCAATATAAATTCACATTAACTGCAAAGCCTTCCTGGACGAGTAGAACAGGATATAGCTCGAAAATCGCAAAGTACATTAACGACTTTTCAAAATCATCACCGACAAATCCCCTATTAAAACGTGTGCATTCGTTTGTCAGTTCCTATAGAGGGCCAGCCTCCTTGTTAAAGCATGCTGCAGGTTTCTCGAAAAATGTGAATGCTGCCATGCATGGAACAACCCTCATGAGTCGTTTTCATCAGAGGATTACGATTGGTTCTAAGGAAGTCGTATCAAATCTTGCAAAAGTAAAGGGCTTTACAAGTGTCGCGAAAAGAGTTCCAATTGTAGGAAATCTCATCGCCATCGGGGCAAATGCGACAGAGCTAGTAGACCCGAATAATAGTCATTTATCTGGCGCTGAAAAAATAGGTCGATTCACGTTTGGAGCCGTTTCAAGCGTCGGTGCAATTGCAGGTGGTGCAAAAGCAGGTGCCATGATTGGAAGTCTTGGAGGTCCGGTAGGTATTGTAGTTGGTGGAGCCGTCGGCGGTCTTGTTGGAGGAATAGTAAGTTCTAAATATGGTAATCAAATTAAGGATGTTGGTGAAAAATTCGCCGGTGGGGTTGAGAAATTTGGAAAATCAGTTTTCAAATCAGTAAGTAGCTGGTTTGATTAATTAAAATGTTGATAGGATGAATGTTATGGACAATGCAAAAGAAATCATAGATTTAGTTACCTTATTTTTTGGAGCATGGCTCTCCCTTCAGGTCGGAATCAGCTTTTTAACTATTTTTCTAGGGAACGTGCTGGTCGAGCATGTGGAAACGGGTGTCTTCAGAAATACAAAGAACCCATTTCTCAAACTTTTTACCTTTATTGTATTATTCTTGATGGGCCTAGGGCCGTTCATTTACACAAAGCTTAATAGATTCTCATGGATTGTTAGAAGGTTGCTCATGTTAGTCATTACACTCGTCATGGGAATTGTGTTTATGCTAATCTATTACATTATCAAGGCTGCACTGCATGCAGTGTTTTTATAAAAAAGGAGGTACCAGACATGAATCATGCTTTAACATGCACGACGGAGGAATTGGCATTATTGGTTACAGTGTGTGGATACCCAGCTGTGGCAAAAGGAATCGCAGAGGCTTCGTACGGTGAAAAGTCTCCTGCAGAGTGGGACGCGATCATGGAATCAACGATCCACCAGTTGGTGATCAAATCACTGTGGGACCCTGACAAAAACGGCGAGGATGAGCATCCATTAAGCGATGAAATGCAAACTTTTATAAAGCATTATGTGGAATCCAAATGGATGATTCGTTGTTCGAATATTACGGGGCGAACCGTATTAATGATCCATCATTTTGAAGAAGACATTTGGCTTGCTCATGTAATCGCAGAAGACATTATGCATGAATTCGCGTTATTATCAAATGATGAAATTCCAACGATAATTAAGGACTTTTATTCTTTCGAAGGTACAAAAATAGAGGAAACACAGGAATTTTTCCTCACAGACAAACTGTTCGATTGGTTAAATGACCAGTCAAAAACAGAGAAGGTCCGGAAGAAAGCAAAGTTCACTCCGACTGAGGAACAGAGCTTCAATCTATTCATTAAGGACCTAGAAGAGCATGAGTGGTCACTTTACAATATTTCGCACTTCGAAATCCCAAACATAGAAGGTGACTTTCTACTCGCAAACATCGTCTTCTTTTTACCGTCAACTAAAGGGATGTGGATTGTGGAATATAAAGAGGATGCCGAAAATCCAGTCCACATTAAACTAAATACATACGAGGAATGGCACGAAATGCTCGACGCTGTAGGCACCGTGGCAGCTGCAGTAGAAGTATAAAAGATGACTTTCATAAGTCGTCTTTTTTTTATCCCCGGAACTAGTCCTTTTTGCTTATTTCGCATTTGTTTGTACATCATTTTATAAGCAATTGGCAAACTAAGATTGGAAAATAATTCTGGAGGGTATGCTGTATGATTTTTTGGCAACACGTGCTGAAAATAATTGTTCTATTTATTCTACTTTTAACAACTACAGTAAGCCCAGACATGGTAGTTGCACAACGGGACACAAATGCTCCGGTCATCACACACAAACCGAAAACAACAAGTGAGCCACTGTTACCCATCAAAATCAAGGCTGGTGTTACGGATGACACCGCCATCCAAGATGTGACGCTTTTTTATAAAGCGGGTGACTCAGACGATTTCAAAGCAATCCCGATGATATTGAACGAGGAAACATACATTGCCGAAATTCCGGGCTTCCACGTATATGATGAAATCGCTTATTATATCGAGGCGAGCGACGGTACCAATACGGAAAAAACGGACGTGAACAAAATCCAAGTTGTTCAAAAAGAGATTGATTTCGCAAAGATGCCTCAGCTGCTCGTGACGGAGATTCTTCCTGATTCTACGAATGTGGGCAGTGCTGATGGATTTGAATTTGTAGAAATCTACAATAACAGCAATAAAGCAACCAACTTCAAGGATTATAAGCTTTACTATCGATACGGAAAGAATCGCAGAACTGATGTGATGTGGCCTTCTGTAAAAGAGAATGTGGTCATTCCTGCCCGCAAAACGCTTGTGCTATGGATCGTTAATAGTGAAAATAGCGAGCAGACGGTGGAGGATTTTAATGCGCACTATGGAACCAACTTGAAGGAAAATCAGGATATTGTGCGGGTTCACAGTGGCGGTATGGCAAACAAAAGTATGCGCGGTGTCGTGATTGGAACGAATACGCATCGCGAAATTTCCGTTGCTTACTATAACAAGACGGAAGTTGATCAGGCAATTATCTACCGATATCCAACCAACAAATCGACGGTCTCTAAAAGAATCGGTACAAAGGATGCGACCCCTGGCAAGGTGGAGAGCTACCAAGTACCTAAAAAGCCCGTTCATATAGAAAAAGATAGTGTCCCACCAAGTATTGAGGATTTAACGTTAGCTTCTGAAGTCAATCAAAAAGACAATCTGGAACTCGTTGCAAATGCAACAGACGACCATACCGTTAAATCTGTTAAGTTGCATTATAAAATCGACCTAGATGACGAGTTCGATGAAGTCATTTTACATGAGAATTATGATGATTTACTTTTTCATCACACCATTTATGCACCAGCATTAATTGGACGTGAGTATATCGATTATTACTATGTTGTATCCGACGGAAGCAATGAGATAAAAAGTGAGACGTTTCGGATAAACATCAAGAATGAACTCGACCATTCGAGTCTAAGACTTAATTTACAAAATGAAGAAATGCTTCGTGGGGAAAAAACAATCAAGGCAACTTCAGAAGAAAACACGCCATTGAAGCTCATGATTAACGGAAACGAGGTTCAAGAGGGCGTCTATCGTTCACTTGAACACACCGCCTATTTTGCTTTTGAGGTAAATGGTTTGAATACGTATTTTCAAAATGCTGTTACGATGGGCAAGGAAGTATTACATGTGATGGACCAGGATTGGCTCACGGAATGGAAAACCTTCACGATTCCAATTGAGCCGGAGCGACTCCCTGTAGGCAACACAACGATTACGATTCGTTCCGGAAACAAGGCTTCACCGTTTGAACTCTGGTCGAGGGAAAATCGCGATGACTTTCAATTGCGGAACGTCCGACTCATCCTTGGCGATGGAACGGTGATCAAGGACCCGATTTATACAGATCCAAATCGCATCCTGAACATGGGTGATCAGCGTAAGTATGCCGATTTTACCTTTACGATTACGGAAAAAGAGGCCCGTTCGCTCACCTATAAATGGAACACAATCGAGGTTCAAGACAAAAAACATTTAGTTACAGTTCAGGCAGGTGATAAAAAGGTTAGTTCACAAGTTTTGGTTGATAATAGAGCTCCAACTATCAAAACAAATCTGAAAAAGAAACCATACAAGGGTGCTTTTACAATAGATGTGGACGTGAAGGATAAGCTTGCTGGTGTTGAAAAAAGTACGGTAACCTTGGATGGAGAGGAAATCGAGGTTCCGTTTGAAACATCGTCCGCAACGCTTAAACCAGGTAAACACAAACTCAAGGTACATGCGATTGACAAAGTAGGCAATGAAACAAAGGACGTTTTCTATTTTAAAGTTTTGAATGAAAATCCGAAAAAACCAGAGCGTATTTCTCCTAAGGGAAAGATTGACGGGGATCCACTTTTACAAGTGAAAGTGAAGGATCCGACAAAGGATAAGCTCGACGTAACCTTTTATGAAGCCTACAAGCATGATGTAAATTCAAGTGTAAAAGGATTTAAACATGCGACTGAGTTTGAGCCGCCAAATAAGATGGTTCCAGAAGGGGAGGCAGCTTTTACACCAGAAGATATCTCACTCGTTTCAAAAGCCGATGCCCGCTATTTAGTCACGGATTCTGACACGAAATTCCCGTACCACCGTTTTGATGTCACGGTTGATGAGTCTCTCGGTGACAATGACAGGGTTGAGCTTCTATGGAAAGGGAATTCGCTTGAAGGTCGAAAGGTTTCAATGTACGCATGGAATCACAATGATGGCAAATGGGTTTTGCTTGATTTTAAAATAGCGGGGTCAAAAGACTTTAAGCTTGCATCTGATGTGGCGGTCCGTGATTATGTCCGTGATTCAAAAATCAATGTCCTGATTCAAGACGAAATTGCAGAAGAATTTGATTACACCTTCGTCTGGATGTCCGACACCCAGTTTTACTCTGAGAGCTATCCGGAGATTTTTAAGAAACAAACGGAATGGATAGCAGAAATGAAGGAAAAGCTCAGTATCAAGTACGTGTTTCATACTGGTGATTTGGTCAATCAATCAAGGAAGAAGAAGCAGTGGCAAAATGCGGATAAATATATGAAGGTTTTGGATGACAATAACATTCCATACGGTGTGTTAGCTGGAAATCATGATGTTGACCAGGTGAATAATGATTATTCCGAGTTCTATAAGTACTTTGGAAAGCAACGTTTTAAAAATAAACCTTATTATGGCGGTTCGTACCGTAATAACCGTGGCCATTATGATTTAATTTCAGCGGGCGGCAATGATTTTATCATGGTGTACCTCGGCTGGGGGATAACTGATGAAGGCATCCAATGGGTAAACGATGTACTAGCTGCCCACCCAGATCGCAAAGCGATTTTAAACTTCCATGAATACTTGCTTGCCACAGGGACAAGGCACCCGATAGGTGAAAGGCTTTTTAATGAAATTGTTGTGCCAAACAAAAATGTCATTATGGTGTTGTGTGGCCATTACCATGAGGCACAAACCTATGTCGATGAAATTGATGATGATGGTGATGGAGATCCAGACCGTACCGTTACCCAAATGTTGGCCGATTATCAAGCTGGGCCAGAAGGTGGCCAAGGCTATATGAGGCTCCTGCATTTTGACCAAAATAATAATCGAATTTTGGTTAAAACGTATTCTCCTTATATGGACGACTACAATTTTTACGACCTAGATATTTATCCGCAGAAAGACCAATTTGTAATTGAGATGGATTTAGCACCAGTCACAAAGCGGGTCGCAACCGATTACTTTACGGTCAATGTTTATACAAATCGCGTAATTGGAACTGATAAGACGAAAAGCGGCAAAATCGCAAAGGCCTTGTGGACGGGGCTAGAGAGTGACCGTTCATACTCGTGGTATGCGGTTGTTGAAGACAAATACACAGGACGAGCAGTCTCGGATATTTGGACATTTCGTAAAATTTCAAGCCACTAATTATTATTTTGTAATAATAATTTATTTATCGTTACAAACTAATGATGTAGGTGTATATTTTGTTGCTTTACCACGTTATTTTGCTGGCGTTTACTTGCTTTTGAAGCCGTGTTATACTTCCAAAGGTTATTTGGGCGCAAATACGCAAGGCAAGTTGCATCTAACATTTGAACGGTGCTAGTTGCTAGGATTGTATACGGGGGTAGTTTCATGAATAGAAGAAGACGTCAGCACGAAGTTCATCCAACACTTCAAAAGGTAAAGGAATTCATATACATACTACTAGGTTCTGCCACAGTGGCTCTATCGTTTAATCTGTTTTTACTACCGAACAAGGTGGCATCTGGTGGTGTGAGCGGGATTAGTACCATCCTGAACTCCCTTTTCGGTTGGGAAGCAGCCTATGTTCAGTGGGCATTTAATATCCCATTATTCATTGCAGGAATCATTTTTCTAGGGAAGATGTATGGTGCCCGGACGTTAATTGGCACTCTTTTTTTACCATTTGTTGTTTATCTTTCTAGAAATCTGGAACCCGCAACGTTCGATCCATTGCTTGGTGCTTTATTTGGTGGAATTGGAGTCGGTTTGGGGCTCGGTATTACTTTCCGAGGCAATGCATCGACAGGTGGGACAGACCTGGCCGCTCAGATTGTTCATAAGTATACAGGAATCTCCCTTGGGAAAAGTGTTGCTTTTATTGACGGCTTGATTGTTGTGACTGCGGCAATTGTGTTCAATATTGAGAGTGGGCTCTATGCGTTAATTGGACTTTTCGTTACAAGTAAAACGATTGATTTGGTACAGGTAGGTCTAGGTAATTCGAAAATGGCTCTCATTATTACGAATCGTCAGGACGAAGTGCGCCAGGAGATTTTTGACAAACTGGACAGAGGAGTGACAAAACTCTCTGGATATGGGGGTTACACCGACGATGAGCGACCGATGCTCATGTGTGTAGTCGATCAAAAAGAGTTCACAAAATTGAAACAAGTGGTTCAAAGCGTTGATACATCTGCATTTGTCGTCGTTATGGACGCTGCAGAGGTATTAGGAGAGGGTTTTAAAAGAGCGTAAAAGGGGTATAATAAAAATTGTATAATGGAAAAATTTATTACAGGGGGTAAATTCTGTGAAACGTAAGCTATTCAGTATTTTATTAGGAACATCACTTGTATTCGCGTTAGCTGCATGTGGCGGTGGGGACGACAATGCAGGAGAGGCACCAGCAAGTGATAATAACGGCGGTGGAGAAGCTACCGTTAACGCTGAAGAAATCGCTCAACAAAACTGTGCATCTTGTCACGGACAAGACTTTGGTGGTGGAGCAGGTCCTGACCTTACAAAGATCGGATCTAAATACAGCAAAGACGAAATTGCTGGAATCATTGAAAATGGCCAAGGCTCAATGCCTGGTGGCATCATCAAAGGTGAAGAAAAAGACGCAGTAGCTACATGGCTATCTGAGAAAAAATAAGTAGTATGTCAGGCCTTCCGGGTGAACCGGAAGGCTTTTTAAATGGCTAAAACTAGGGTTATGTCCGATAAAAAGTGGTGAATGTCTGATATATTCAGAGTTGAGTCCGATAAAATTGAATCAATGTCCGATATCCCAGCGGTAATGTCCGATATAATCAAAACAATGTCCGATATCGAAATACCTAAATAGATAGTCTGCCTTCCGAATGAACCGGAAGGCTTTTTAAATGGCTAAAACTAGGGTTATGTCCGATAAAAAGTGGTGAATGTCCGATAATTTCAGAGTTGTGTCCGATAAAACTGAATCAATGTCCGATATCCCGGCGCCAATGTCCGATATCCTTAAATTTCTGTCCGATATCTAAAACTTTCCCCATCTTCCAAGTAAATTATTTTTAAAAAAATTGCAGGAAAGCCGAAAATAATGTCGAATACCCAATAAAAGTGAAAGGAGTAGATGTATTTGATAAGAAAAAAACGTACAGTACCAATTGAAATTTTAATCCTTGAAGCACTTTTGCGGAGATTACGGCCAGACCATCCAAAAATACCACAAATTCAAGCAGAATTAGCCAAAAGAAAGAAGGGATACCGAGGAGAACTTTCGTTAAATTATTATTTGGACCTCATCGACACACCTGAATTCCTCATTTTGCACGATATTAGGCTCACAGACGGCAAAAGCTTCTTCCAGATCGACACACTCGTGATTACCCCTTATTTTTTTCTAATCCTAGAAGTCAAAAATATAGCAGGAACCCTTTACTTTGAAGATGAATCTAATCAAATGATCCGAACTTTAATCAATGAAGAAGAAGGAATGCCCAATCCAATTTTACAAGCGCTCCGACATTCCCGCCAATTCAAAAACTGGCTCATCCAACGGAAGTTACCACTTTTGCCCATCGAACATTTAGTCATCATCAGTGACCCAAAAACAATTATAAAAGCGTCAAGACCAAGTATTTTCACAAAAGTAATGCACAATGCAAATCTCCCATTTACATTTGAAAAATTTCAAAATAGACATACGAAAGAAACGTTGACGATGAAGGAAATGAAGAAAATAGCGGGGGCCATTGAAAAACATCATACCCCTAAAAAACCTGACCCACTGGTACAGTTTTCTATTTCCCAAACTGAAATTCTAAAAGGGGTTCATTGTCTGAAATGTTCCGCTCTTCCGATTGAAAGAAAAAGAGGCTATTGGTATTGTGATAATTGTTGTACGAAATCCCAAGATGCATATATACAAGCACTCAAGGATTATACCTTACTCATAAAACCAACGTTTACGAACGAGGAAATCCGAGATTTTTTACAAATCCCTTCAAGTAAATTTATATTTCGATTGTTAAAATCTATGAATCTCGAGTATACAGGAGAGAAAAAAGGAAGAATGTACCATTTGACCCGATTCCAAAATTTACACACCAGCACCTGAATCCTATCCCATCAAACATTAACTGCCATGAAATGAAAATGTAATAAAATTGAGTCGTATTTTGACGAATAATGATGTTATAATGAAAAAAGTAATGAAATTATCCTCATTTTGGCTTATAATTTCAAGTTGCATAGTTCAATAGGAGCATAAGTATGTCTATATGGACATAAGCGCTTACATTTTAATATAAATAGATTACTAAACATAAAATAATAGAATTCCCCACTGAGAACGGTGGGGTTCTTACTTCCGGTTAACGAGGGATAAAAAAACGAGATAGGTGATTCGCAATGATAGAAATGAAAGACGTTTTTAAAAAGTATCCGAATGGTGTTATGGCCGTTAATGGAATAAATGTAAAAATCGATCAAGGTGAGTTCGTGTATGTTGTTGGTCCGAGTGGTGCGGGGAAATCGACATTTATTAAAATGATGTATCGTGAAGAGAAGCCGACAAAAGGTTCAATCATCATAAATGGAATTGATCTTGCTAAATTAAAAGAGAAAAAGGTTCCCCTTTTACGTAGAAATATCGGCGTCGTGTTCCAGGATTTCAAGCTGTTACCACGCCTATCGGTGTATGAAAACGTGGCATTCGCGCTTGAAGTTATTGAAGAAAATCCGAAGAATATCAAAAAACGTGTAATGGACGTGCTTGACCTTGTGCGTCTTAAGCACAAAGCTCGATTTTTGCCAGATGAGCTATCAGGTGGGGAACAGCAGCGTGTGTCGATTGCGCGCTCGATCGTCAATTCTCCAGGTGCGCTTATTGCGGACGAGCCTACAGGTAACCTTGACCCTGAGACATCTTGGGAAATAATGAACATTTTTGAAGAAATCAATTTCCGTGGGACGACCATTGTGATGGCGACTCATAACCGTGAAATTGTTAATACGATTAAAAGACGTGTAATTGCCATTGAAGGTGGAAAAATTGCGCGTGACGAGGTAAGGGGTGATTACGGCTATGAAGCTTAACACACTCCGCCGTCATTTACGTGAAAGTACAAAAAACTTAGGGCGAAACGGATGGATGACATTCGCATCTGTCAGTGCCGTTACTGTTACACTACTCCTAGTAGGTGTATTCTTAGTCATCATGATGAATCTGAACAGCATGGCGACATCACTTGAAAAAGACGTTCGTATCAGTGTTCACACGGACTTAACGTCAACAAAAGAACAGCAGGAAGCCTTGAAAGCAGAAATTGTAAAAATTCCTGAGGTTGCATCTGTCACTTTCTCCTCAAAGGATCAAGAGTTAGAAAAAATGATTGATAGCTTTGGAGAAGATGGAAAAGTTTTTGCTTTATACGAACAAAGTAACCCACTTCATGATGTATTTGTCGTGGAAACGAAAAAACCTCAAGAGATCATGGCGGTTGCTAATAAAGTTGAAAAAATGGAGTATGTTTACAGTGTGAACTATGGAAAAGGAAAAGTTGAAAAGATTTTCAGTACTGTCGGTGTTTCACGAAACATTGGAATTGGGCTGATCATCGGTCTCCTTTTCACAGCGATGTTCTTAATTTCAAATACAATTAAAATCACGATCTTTGCGAGAAGAAGAGAAATTGAGATTATGAAGCTAGTAGGAGCAACAAACTGGTTTATTCGTTGGCCATTTTTCCTAGAAGGATTATTCCTTGGAATTCTTGGCTCGTTGATTCCAATTGGAATTATCCTAGGATTCTATAATTTCATATATGATTTGATTCAACCACAATTAAACGGTACATTCCTAGAGCTATTGCCATTTAATCCATTTGCATTCCAAGTAACGGCACTCTTGCTGCTAATTGGTGCATTCATTGGAGTTTGGGGAAGCTTAATGTCTGTCCGTAAGTTCCTAAAAGTATAAGAAAAAAGCGCATCTGCAAAGGTGCGCTTTTTCGTGCTTAACTTACATAACGGGTTTTGTTTTTCTTTAATTTCATTCCACAGGCGCAGCTTGTGCTGTGTTTAAGGATTTTGATTTCCGTTTTACATATTGGACAGATTGTTTTGGGCATTTTAAAAGTCACCTTCTTTGTTTTGACAAGATTTACATAGTCCATATACTTCCATCTGGTGCGAGTAAATTTTAAATTCAGTTAGCTTGCAGGCAACATGCTCGATTTGGCGTAGAGTTGGATAATTAAAATCAATAATTTCGCCACAAGATTCACATAAAATATGATAGTGATTCGGTTGGTTGGCTAGTTCATATTTACTTAACCCGTTCCCATAGGGCAGTTCTTTTAAAATCCGTAACGATACAAATAGTCTTACATTGTTGTAGATAGTGGCAAGGCTAATTTGTGGTAATTGCCGATGTATGTCTTCCACTGTCGGATGGCCTTTTAAGGAAAGGAAGGTCTGTAGTATTAACGTACGTTGAGGTGTAATGCGTAACCCGCGTTCTTTTAAAAAAGGGATTAGTTCAGCCATTTGATTGTCTTCCACGTTTAACAACCTCTTTGTTCATATTTATAAGAATAGGTATCCGGCTGCGGATACCTATTTTATGTGAGAATAAAATGAAATGTTCTTTACTTATTACTTCGCTACTACTTCACCAGGAACCTCTAAGCCAAGGCCTTCTGCGATACGTGTTCCGTATTCAGGGTCTGCCTTGAAGAAGTGGCTAATTTGACGAAGTTGGATTTCTTCTAATTCAACTGGTTTCATAGCTGCTACGATTGTGTCAACAAGACGAGTGCGTTCCTCTTCACTCATTAAGCGGTAAAGGTCACCAGCTTGTGTGTAATGGTCGTTATGATCATAAGCTACACTATCGGCAATTCCTTCAACAGCGAATGCATGCTGCTTTGCTTCTGGTGTTTCTTTCGGTCCGCTAAAGCTATTAGGCTCGTAATATACGGAACTACCACCATTGTTATCAAACCGCATTTGACCATCGCGTTGATAGTTGTTCACATCAACTCTTGCACGGTTGATTGGTAATGCTTGGTGGTTTGCTCCAACACGGTAACGATGTGCATCATGGTAGGCAAAAAGACGACCTTGAAGCATTTTGTCAGGTGATACATCCACACCAGGTACTAACGTTCCAGGTGAGAATGTGGCTTGTTCAACTTCTGCAAAATAGTTTTCAGGGTTGCGGTCTAATACCATGCGACCAACTTCGATTAATGGATAGTCCTTTTGTGACCACACTTTTGTAACATCGAATGGATCGAAGCGATATGTATTCGCATCCTCCAACGGCATGATTTGTACATATAGCTTCCAAGCAGGGAAGTCACCTTTTTCAATTGCATTGAACAGATCTTCCGTATGATAATCTGGATTTTCTCCAGCAAGCTTTGTCGCTACTTCATTTGTTAGGCACTTAACGCCTTGCTCTGTACGGAAATGATACTTAATCCAAACGCCTTCACCTTCAGCGTTTGTCCATTTGAACGTATGGCTTCCGTAACCATGCATGTGACGCCATGTCGCAGGAATACCGCGGTCACCCATTAACCAAGTAACTTGGTGAAGTGATTCAGGTGAATGAGACCAGAAATCCCATACAGCTGTTGGGTTTTTCAAGTGTGTTTGTGGATGACGCTTTTGTGTATGGATGAAGTCTGGGAACTTAATCGCATCGCGGATAAAGAAAATCGGTGTGTTGTTTCCAACGATGTCGTAGTTTCCTTCTTCTGTATAAAATTTAAGCGCAAAACCACGTGGGTCACGAGCTGTGTCAGCAGATCCATTTTCCCCAGCAACCGTTGAAAAACGGATGAATAATGGAGTACGCTTGCCAATTCCATTGAATAATTTTGCTTTTGTATATTTTGATATGTCGTTTGTTACTTCGAAATAACCGTGCGCACCGCTACCTTTCGCGTGAACAACACGTTCAGGGACACGTTCTCTATTGAAATGTGCTAATTTTTCAAGGAGGTGTACGTCCTGGATTAGTACCGGTCCTCTAGAACCAGCTGTGATTGAGTTTTGGTTGTCCCCAACTGGAGCACCCCAACTTGTAGTGAGATTATTGTATGTCAACTTGATCACCTCGTATTAAATTTGAATACATTTATTATAATAACACCTATAAATTAAAAATCAATATTTTTTTATAATAATTATAATGTAGATTGAAATAGTCTCTTAGATTTAGTATTGGAATGTGGTGGTATTAACGTTATAACACTCATAACTTACATGAGATTAAACTGTATTTCGAATTATTTTTCATGTATCTTTATTCTATTGATTTTCAATTATAGAGATTTTTAGTACATACTTGAGAATTGGAGTGGGATGTAGCCTTTTATATACATAGAAAATGATGTAAGGGAAATAATGACAATGAATTTTCGTTTAAGAGAGGAAGTGCAACATGAACGATGAAAAGCAACATGGAAGTGTGGAAGGGGTAGGTGGGCCACAGGATAATCGCCTAGGAACGGGTGAGTCGGCGGATTCATTAACAAACAGGCAGGGCCATCCAGTTACAGATAATCAAAATATCCGAACAGTTGGAAACCGAGGTCCTTCAACACTAGAGAATTACGATTTTATTGAAAAAATGTCCCATTTTGACCGTGAACGCGTTCCAGAACGTGTAGTTCATGCCAGAGGTGCTGGTGCACATGGATATTTTGAGGCATATGGAAAAGTTGGCGACGAACCGGTTTCTAAGTACACTCGCGCAAAATTGTTCCAAGAAGCAGGAAAAAGGACTCCAGTTTTTGTGCGTTTTTCAACGGTCGCAGGGGCGATGGAGTCTCCAGAAACGGCACGAGATCCCCGCGGTTTTGCCGTTAAATTTTATACGGAGGATGGAAACTGGGATTTAGTCGGAAACAATTTAAAAATCTTTTTTATCCGCGATGCGATGAAGTTTCCTGATATGATTCATGCTTTTAAGCCAGACCCGGTCTCAAATCTGTCAAACCCAGAAAGAATGTTTGACTTTTTATCGAAAACACCTGAAGCAACCCATATGATAACCTTCCTGTTTTCACCATGGGGAATTCCGGCAAACTACCGCCAAATGCAAGGTTCTGGAGTAAATACATACAAATGGGTGAATCAGGACGGCGAGGCCGTATTAGTGAAATATCACTGGGAGCCACTGAAGCAAGGTATAAAAAACTTAACTCAAAAAGAAGCAAATGAAATCCAAGCGACAAATGTAAGTCATGCTACTCAGGATTTATATGAAGCAATCGAGCGTGGAGATTACCCAGAGTGGGAGTTTTGTGTGCAAATCATGACTGATGATTACCACTCTGAGCTTGATTTTGACCCACTCGATGATACAAAACTCTGGCCGACAGATAAGTTCCCGTTTTTAAAGGTTGGAAAAATGGTATTAAACAAGAATCCAGAGAATTATTTTAACGAGGTTGAGCAAGCTGCGTTTGGTACAGGGGTACTTGTGGATGGACTTGATTTTTCAGATGATAAAATGCTTCAAGGGAGAACGTTCTCGTACTCAGATACGCAGCGACATCGCGTCGGAACGAACTATCTTCAACTGCCAATTAATGCGCCGAAAAAACGGGTTGCAACCAATCAGCGTGGTGGCCAAATGTCTTACCATGTGGATGTACCACCGAGCGGTAATCCGCACGTCAATTATGAACCGTCCACGATTGGCGGCCTGAAGGAAGCGAAGCAGGAGGGCAAAATTCATGAGCCTCATTATAATGACAAGTTGGTTCGTGAAAAAATTGACCGCCCGAATGATTTCGGGCAAGCAGGTGAGACGTATCGAGCCTTTTCGGACGTAGAGAGGGATGAACTCATCAGCAATTTGGTCGATAACTTAAAAGTATGCCGTCCAGAAATCCAAAACAAAATGCTGGAGTACTTCACCAATGCCGACGAGGAGTACGGCAGACGTGTCAGAGAAGGCCTCGCAAAAGCAATGGATACAACCGATAATAGCTCCGCTGCAGCGAATGAGGCAGTAGAGAAGTCTAAAAACATGGGACAAGAATCAGACGGGTATTAACTTTATTCAGGAGAACGCTGAATAAAGTTAAAGCCTCCGGCGGATGCCATAGATTTTCAATGGAAAGTTTTCGAGCGTAGGATCAAAGACTAACAACGCCACATCCTGTGGCAACGTCTTTGTGACCCACATCGTGTGGGCCTAAAAAATCTGGGCGGCAAATACGCCAAGGCGTATTTGATAAGAAAAGCATCGGTCCTTTGAGGGGATCGATGCTTTGGAGATTTACGCAAAATTTTCAACCGGCAAAACACGTCGGGTTCCTATCCTACAACTCCTTCACAAACGCATAACTCTTCCGCTCATACCCCATCTTCTCCTCATAAAAACGGTGCGCATCCACACGCTGCAGTCCAGACGACAATGCAACCAGCCCGCAGCCCAATTCACGACCAAGTTCATGGATATAAGAAAGCAGTTTTTCACCGTAGCCTTTTGAACGCCCGGTCTCGTCTGTCACCAAATCATAGACGTACATGTGATTTCCGTAATAAAGATTGAGCTGTTGCGCAACCCCAGTAACAGCCGCAACCTTTCCATTATCAATTAATGCGAACATTCTATATCCTTGAGGCTGCATGTCCGTCACCAATGCTACGAACTCCTCGAGGCTCAGATGTGTCCGTAATTGCTTCATAACAGGAAACGCTAATTTCCATTCCTCGACCGTCTTTAATTCGCGAATTTCATGTGCCACGCCAACCACTCCTACAAAAAAGATTTCTTCTATCTTACTGCACTAGCTCTTAACTGACTACATTTTTCTTTACTTCATTCTTATAAAACTTTTATAATGGTAAAAGAACAAAAATTTTTACCAAATACACGTTGAGGCGTGGCCTCATTTTTGTCATAAAGTGTACAAGCATTACATATTTTTATACAAAGGCATCGCACTAACGCAGGTGTGGTGCCTTTTCCTGCAACTCTGACCGGATAGTCAAAAAGGGCTAGGACCAAATGTCAAACAAGACTTTTCGACTATTATCATGAGTAAGGGATGAATAAGAACATAAAAGCTACAAAAATTAACGGTATGCATTTGTATTCGTAACGGAGGAGGAACAAATAGGTGAGTCGTAAAGTTGTCGCATTATACATGGTACTATCCTTACTATTAGGAGCGAGTGCTACATTTTTAGTGGTTCAGTTACTTGATAACAACGAACAACCACTCGTTCAGCAACCAAGCCAAAACAATGATAATAAGAAGGAAAACGAAAACGATCTATCTAAAATCGGTCAAGCATACAACATGATTTTATCTAATTATGTTGAAAAGGTGGACGAAAAACAATTAATTGAGGGTGCCATTCAGGGGATGGTCAGCACACTTGAGGACCCGTATTCCGCATATATGGATGAAGAAACAGCTGCCCAGTTCAATGAGTCGCTGGAATCATCGTTTGAAGGAATTGGCGCAGAGGTGAGTATGATGGAAGGCAAGGTCACAATTGTCGCTCCATTCAAGGATTCACCGGCTGAAAAATCAGGTCTTAAGCCAAATGACCAAATCATTAAAATCGACGGCGAAAGCATCGAAGGCCTTGATCTATATGAAGCCGTTTTAAAAATCCGCGGTGAAAAAGGAACAGTTGTTACTCTAGAAGTCATGAGACCGGGAGTATCCGATCTTATGAATGTAAAAGTAACCCGCGACACCATTCCGATTGAAACAGTCTACACAGACTTGAAGGAATATGATAATAAAAAGATTGGGTATATTGAAATCACATCATTCGCAAATGATACAGCAGAGGATTTCATTGTTGGACTGAATGAGCTAGAGGATAAGGGTATTGAAGGTCTGGTCATCGATGTTCGTGGCAATCCAGGTGGACTTTTAGAAAGTGTTGAAGAAATTCTAAAACAGCTTGTAACAAAAGATAAGCCATATGTTCAAATCGAGAACAGAGATGGCGAAAAGCAGCGCTTCTTCTCCACTCTTGAAAAACAAAAGGAATACCCAATTGTCGTGCTGACAAACCAAGGTAGTGCTTCCGCATCTGAGATTTTAGCAGGTGCCTTAAAAGAAGCGGGTGGCTATGACATTGTCGGTGAAAAAACATTTGGTAAAGGAACTGTTCAGCAGGCGCGCGACATGGGCGACGGAAGTAACCTGAAGCTAACGATGTTCAAATGGTTAACACCAGATGGCAACTGGATTCACAAAAAAGGAATTGAGCCAACAGTGGAGGCAAAACAACCTGAATACTTCTATGCAAATCCAATTCAGTTTGAAAAAGAGCTTGCGCAAAACATGAACAATGAAAAAATCAAAAACGCACAAATCATGCTAAAGGGATTAGGATTCGACCCAGGACGTGAGGACGGCTACTTCAGTGGAGAAACCGTCATCGCTGTAAAAGCATTCCAACAAGCAAATGAAATAGAAGCAACCGGCACCATCAACGAAAAAACAGCCGGATTAATCGAAGCTAAAGTCATCGAGTCGATCCGAGACCAAAAGAACGACCTACAACTCAAAAAAGCGATGGAAGTACTATTTAAATAAGAACGTGAAACACCTCTCCCGGTCGGAGAGGTGTTTTTTATATTAGGGGAATCATGGGAACCATGGAACCATGGGGACGGTTCTGGTGGTCCCAATTTTGACCATGGCAATATTTCTGGATCCTAATTCAAAGGCCCGGGAACTACTATATCGGACACAATTTTGATTTTATCGGACAGAGCTTAGCCACATATCGGACAAAGTGGCGGATTTATCGGACACAACTTTCGGGGTATCGGGCATAAATCACCATATATCGGACAAAGCCATTTTTTAGTCCTAAAACCAGTAATATGCCTAACGCTGGAGCAATCAGACCATTTCCAAAAAAATCATCGTATTCTTTAAGTCAAGTATTTGGTACAATAAAAGTTAGTAAATCGAACGAAAATTTTTACATATTAAGTCATATCCATAGGTGGTGAAAAGATTGGTTGAAGCATGGTTACTTGAATTTGCAAAGGGGATTGGACGCTTTTTCCTAAATCCAATGTTTTATTATTTTGCAGGATATTGTGTACTTTTAGGCTATTTCCGTGTTAAACGTGAGCGACGTGCTTTCCATATAAGAGTAGAAGATGGTTTTTATGACCTGAGATCACTACTTCCGGGCGGTTGGCTTGCTGGACTGCTTATATCAGTTGTAACGATTGCAGCCGGTGTCGTCATCCCACTTGGTAGCATCGTGGTAATTGCAATTGTCACCTTACTACTCAGCCTACCGATTAATACACGTCTACTATCTCCAGCCTATATTTTAGGGGTATCGTTTTTTGGAATTATTTTATTATCAAATCTATCGGTTGAGAATAAATTTATTGCGAGATTACTAGACGATATGGGCAATACAAGTCTTGCGGCGATTGCGATTTTACTTGGTGCCCTCATACTTGCAGAAGGAATATTGATACTGAAAAAAGGTCATATTGGCACATCACCCGATCTTTTAAAAAGTAAACGTGGACTTCCGGTCGGCGCCCATATTTCACAACGACTATGGCTTGCACCCGTATTCTTACTTATTCCAGGTGAGGCACTCACTACTCAATATGAATGGTGGCCAGTGTTCAATGTTTCTGGACAAGCCTACTCGCTCATTTTAGTACCGTTTGGGATTGGATTTTATCATAAAGTAAAAAGCATGCTTCCAACCCAGAGTATCCCCGTTGTCGGAAAACGCGTGGTCATTCTTGGGGTCGTAATCTCAGGGTTAGCGTTGGCGAGCATTTGGTACCCAGTTACAGCGATTATTGCTGCCTGTTTTGCGCTAGCAGGTCGGGAACTCATCTACCTGCAACACTATTTTACCGATGAAGCGAGACAATCCATCTTTTCACAACAAAATCATGGCCTACTCGTTTTGGGGATCATCCCACAATCGCCAGCTGACAAAATGCAGATTAAAATTGGTGAGACCATATCAAAGGTGAACGGTATACACGTAAAAAACGTTCAGGAATTTTACATGGCTCTTCAAAAAAATCGCGCCTTATGTAAGGTTGATGTGTTAGATATTAACGGTGAGGTCAGATACGTCCAACGTGCGCTATACGAAGGAGAGCATCATGAGTTAGGAATCCTTTTCGTTGAAGAAGGCAAAGGATGGAAGCATAAAGCGGTGTAAGTGTAATTTTAAGGGCATCACTACAAAATTTTATTAAAAGACAAAAGACGAGATATTTCCAAGAACCCTTATTAACATTATATTTTAATTTAATGTCAGCCATTATAAGGGGGTAAATATAAAGGATAGATGAGCAGAATTAAATATGCTCTATCTATCCTTTTTTTTCTACTACAAATGCCCCCATTTACTACAACAAAAAATTGCAATGTTGTTGTACTAACGCACCCGTTAGCCACCCATGAATCGCAAAAAATCAGCGATTCACCACAGAGAATCAAAATGGTTAGGAAGTGTCAATACTGATACTGACCTTGATCCAGTCAACTAATCATAGCAATGAATTGCAGCTCTCTCAATTTTTTTAAAAAAATGAGACGGGTTCTCTTTGGTATTGTCTTTTTTCGAGTTTAGAGAAGTTTATTTTCATGGTAGTTGAAAAATTTTTTTAGTATTTTATATCCTTATGTTAAACGTGAATGTGCTAAATGTACCAAGGATTCCTAACCCTTCTATTAAAAGGACACTCCCATCTTCATAATACAGTTTAACACCAATCTTATTAATAAAAAAATAATCGTCTATTGTTCTATCAGCTACTGTTAAATTATCGTTACCATTTATACATTTATCCCCAACGCACTCTATATCATGTTTATTTGATAGCCATTCATTAAAACTTTCTGGAGAAGGTTTTGACAATGTTAGGATTAGAAAAAATATAATTAGAGCTAAAGTAAAGAAAATAATTGGTTTTTTATTCATAAATTCCCTCCCTAAATTGAATATAATTACCAATAATTACATTTTACACTTTGATATTTAGGAATCCTATTAAAACTTTAACTATCCTGTATCGTTAGTTTAATAACTTCAACATAAAGGTGCGTACCCTTCTTGGTTCAACGCACCCGTTTGTTTAAGTACAATAGTTATCCAAAGTGATTATGAAACCACCAAACAATAAGAACCATACTCACGATTCCCCAAGCTGTGGTACTCATTATCCACAAAATTATGGTTTTAGCTTTCTTTAAACTTTCCACGTCTTCCGTATTTGCTGTTATAAAAGAAAGCTTACTTTCCATACCTTTTTTCATAGAAGTGAGAACAACAAATCCGATTATTATGAAACCAATAGTTATCCAGAGTAATAAGTCCACCTTTTATACCCCCGTTATTAGGTACTTTGATCTGTTAGTTTTTTATACGATTTACTAAAGGGTAGGTTTCAAAATAGATCATAGTAAAACTTATAAACACTAAAAGAATAAAAAAATAATACATTTAATCGCCAGTAAATGAGGTCATTTAGAGGTCTAGTAAATAAAAAAGTACACCACTAAATATAAGTGATGTACTTAATTTTTATTTAATGTGTGACATTAAAGTCAAACACCGATTCTGTATATAAAAAGGTACTTTCATTTGTACTTAATTTTACAGAGTAGTGATTCCTTTTTTAAAATTAACAGTAGTCTGTTGAGTTCTGAGGCTATTAATTGTTCCTAAAAATCGGGAAGATTGTCTAAGTTGTTTTCTTTAACACCATCTGGTTCACTCCGTAGAATATCCCTGCCATATTTATGGAATACATCTACATGGGCAAGCATGCCGGCTTTTGCCTCGTCTAGAGCGGTTATATAATCCAATTCCCTACCGCTTTCTGTCTTAAAAGCAATCAGATCACCATCGTCGTTTTTACGTACTGCTACGATCTTTTCCTTCGTAGAATCTGTTTCTGCAGCTTCAGTACGAGCCTGCTCTTCACCTTGTTGCTTGTATTCTTTATAAATTTGATTAAAATCCGTTGTTTCCATTTTAATCCCTCCCAAACATATGTACGCTTAGTGTGTTCAGTGGATTCATTTCTATGTAACAAGTTACTTCTTTTTCATTTTTCGACCATTCGACTTTCTATTTTTCATGATTTTAGTAGGAGGTTGCTTTCGTATCCATTTAATAAATCGTGAAAGCATTTCGTCTTCTCTTAGTTCCCGTAATGTAGTTAACCGTGTAGCAATCTCTCTATTTGTATATAATGCATGAATTTGTTTATGACATGGGATACACAGGTTTGCCGTGTCACCAAAAGTACCTCCCAACTCTTTAGGGAGTAGATGGTGAATCGTTGTTTCAACCTCACTACGTCCACAGAGCTCACAGCTACCCACAATCCTACCTCCATTGATTGTACCTAATGTCGTTCATTTTTTACTATCTACTCTTTAAAAGGAATTATTCGGTTCTCTAGTCCTCATTAAAACAAAATCGTTTTTTAGAAAAGAAAAAAAGCCATAAAAAATAGTTTACGGCTTTAAAGGTATTTCTTTATTCAATCGTAAATTTATAAGAGTTGGAATATCTCATGTTTTTCACAAAAGCTACTAATAAGTTCTTTGTTGCTTCAAGGTCATTTAAGTCAATTACTTCGATTGAAGAATGTGCATATCTTGAAGGTATGGATAGAACACCCGTAGGAATGCCCTGGTGAGCAAGGCTTAATTCTCCTGCATCTGTTCCAATTCCAGGGAAAACTTCTAATTGGTAAGGTATCTTACTAGCATCTGCTAGTTCAATTAAGTGATCACGTACCTTTTTATTTGCTATTAAGCTGAAATCTAGTACTTTAATTCCTGTACCATTCCCAATTGCTAATGTTTGATCCATCATTTCTTCAGGAGTATCGCTAACGGCTGTTGTATCAAGTGCAAGAGCAACATCGGCATTTTGTTGATGGCTTGCCACCCTTGCTCCTCTGAGTCCAACTTCTTCTTGGACAGTAAAGATTCCTACAAATTCACCCGAAAAATCATCTTTATTCAAATCCTCTAATGCTTGAATTAATACCGCACAACCTGCTCGATCATCGAAAGCTTTACCAACAATCCGAGTTTCTGACAAATGATCAAAATGCGGGTACCACGTAATCGGATCTCCAATTCGAATCCCAAATTCCTCAGCCTCTTTTTTAGAGGAAGCACCTGCATCGATATATAGGCGTTGATGAGGCCGAACCTTTTTAGGGTCATCATATTTCATCATATGAGCCGAAATGGTTCCAATAACTCCTGGACGTAACCCTTGGGATGTTTTTATTTGGACACGTTGTGATAGAAGAATACGATCGTCATGCCCACCTAGCTTTTCAAATAGGATAAGTCCATTTTCTTCTATCTTTTTCACAATAAAGCCTACCTCATCCATATGAGCAGCAACGACAATCTTTGGCCCCACTTGGCTGCCTTTTTTAGAGACAATGAGATTACCTGCCCCATCAACCTCCATATGGTCGACTTTCCCTTTTAATCGGCTTGCTATGTATTTTGCCACATCCTCTTCAAAGCCACATGGACCATGAATGGCAGTTAACTCTTTTACTAATTGTTCCATTATGTTTCTCCCCTTATGTCAGTAATCTAGTGCATCATTTTAGTTCCCAGTTAGTAGGAGGGATTGTTCTTAATTATAACAGTGATTTCAATTTTCTGACATAATTTTTTCACCTGTAAACTTCTCAGATTGATTAATCTCGTATCTATAACGCCTGAAAAACAAACATAAATGCCCATCTTTAAGTGAACGCTAAGACTGGTGTAAATGAAATTTTTAGGAGGTTCACGAAAATGAAGGTTGTTGGTATATCTGGCTCACTGATTGGAGCCAAAACATCAAAGGCGGTCTATGAAGTGTTGGCTGCTATTAAGTCACTTGATCCTAACGTTCAAATTGAATTACTAGACCTGAAGGATTTTGAGATTGAATTTGTGAATGGAAGCCCATTAAGCTATTACAATGATGATACAATTAAAGTAGTAAATAAAATGTTAGAGGCAGATATGCTTGTCTTTGGTTCACCGATTTATCAGGCGTCCATTTCAGGAGTTCTAAAAAATCTGTTAGACTTTTTCCCAGTCGATTCCTTCAAGAATAAAGTGACTGGAATTATTACAACAGGTGGTACGGAAAAACATTTTCTCGTCTCGGAGTTCCATTTAAAGCCTATTCTTTCCTACTTGAAAGGCACAGTACCGGTTCATCAAGTTTTCATACATAACGACAACTTCGATGATGACAATGAAATCACCAATCAGGGACTTAAAAAACGTATCCACCAATTGGCGGAAGAAATGCTCGCTCTCCAAAAAAGTATGAAAAAATAGATATCTTTCTAGAAAAGAGTGAACCTTTCACTTCCCTCATTAGTATAAGAAGTAAGACCAAAAAAAAAGGGAGTGCTAAAAATGACAACAATCATAGGGTGGGTTGTGAGTTCCGTTGTGGTTGCCATTCTTGGAACGGTTTTTGCAATAGTGATTGGTTCCATGAATAAAAAGGTTGTCCGAGATCATAAGGGTGATATTGATTTTACGAAGTCAAACATCTATTTTTATTGGTCTAGATGGGATACAATTATTACAATTGCGGCTGTGTATACATTTTTATGTATTACGGGTTTATTGGTTTTCCTTTTACGAGGAGACACCATTGATAGTCCGTTCATTCAATTTTTCATTCATCAGACGTTTGTCTTCAGTTTGATTACATTTTTGTGGTTCATTACAAAGCTTGCATATATCTATAAAGGAATAAAAAAGCGGTGGTCTGATGAGTTACAGTAGCGTTAACGAGGCAATTCTTCAATTTCAACGAGGGGATAAGGAAGCATTAGAGGTCATTTACAAAATATACAAAGCCCCTCTTTACCAGTTTATTTATCGGTACACAAACAATGAGCAACTAAGCATCGACCTTGTTCAGGACACATTTGAAAAGCTACAGCGTAAATTTCATCAATTTAATCCGGAAAAAGGACAGTTCAAAACCTATCTCTATCAGATTGCTTATAACACGATGATGACGAGGCTAAGAAGACAGAGTTTATTTCGAACCTTGTTGCCGATTTTGGCAGAACGCGCTACACACCAAGAAAACACCGACGAAAAAATAACCGTACAAACAGCGATCCAATCGCTCCCTGAAGATTTACGTGCGATTGTGTTGCTGACCTACTACCACGACCTCACACAAAAAGAAATCTCCACGATCCTACACATCCCAGTCGGAACGGTAAAATCAAAGCTACATCGTGCACTAAAAAAACTAAAAGTAGAATTAGAGGTGAATGAGGATTGAATAATGACCAATTTGAAAAAGAATTAAAAGAGAAACTCGATCAATTCACAGTTGAAGTACCAGACTTCCCTATGAAAAAATCCAGGTTAAATCGCATGGCAAACTGGTTCTTTAATCCAGCCTCGATTCCGTTTCCGGAAGTAGGCTACAAAAAGAGCGCCTTTCTATCAATCTCGTGGCTACCTGTATTGATATTACCCTTAACATTCGTCCTGTTTATGCTGTGAATGGGACACCTGTTCTCGGGTTGGGACACAGGTCCCTCGTTCCAGTTTAATGGGGTGACAAGGGACCAAGCGCCCCATGCTCAACCTATTTTTTATACACTTTATCAAAAGTGTTGGATAAGCAACAAATCCAATGTACTGTTGGTGCCAATATGTTTTCGCCCTTGCTAAACTAAATGTAGATACGAAAAACATTATAATTTAGGGGAGAAAACATGATCAAAATTGGTATTCTTACAGGGAGCACAAGGGATTCAAGGGTAAATCTACAAGTCGCAGATTGGGTGAAATCAATCGCAGATAAAAGAACGGATGCAGAATTTGAATTAATAGATATTAAAGACTTTAACCTACCAAAATTTAATGAGCCTATTCCGGCGATTATGTCACAGGACTATCAAGCTCCAGAAGCACATGCATGGTCTGAAAAAATTAGTAGTCTCGATGGATTTATATTTGTCACTCCGGAATATAATAAGGCTATTACCTCTGGGTTGAAGGATGCAATTGATTATTTATACGTTGAGTGGAATCATAAAGCAGCGGGAATTGTAAGTTATGGATCAACTTTAGGTGTTACCGCGGCAAATGATTTACGCCTTATTTTAACAGTGCCAAAGGTAGCAACTGTTGGACCTTCTGTTGCGATGAGTCTATTTACTGATTTTCAAGATATGAGTAGATTTAATCCAGCACCTTTCCACGAGGATTCCTTACATAAAACAATAGACGATGTTGTCGCGTGGTCTACAGCATTAAAAGGAATCAGACAAAAGGATTCTGAATTACAAACTGTATAAAAAGGAGAGTCACTATGGCATACGTATTACAGGTAGATTTTAAAATGGATGGACCATTCGGAGATGAAATGGCTGGAGCGTTTACTGATTTGGCCAAAAGCATTAATGAAGAACCAGGTTTCATCTGGAAAATTTGGACCGAAAATCCGGAAGCAAAAGAAGCAGGTGGAATCTATTTATTCGAGACAAAAGAAACCGCTGAAAAATATCTCGACATGCATACGAAACGATTAGCTGGCTTTGGCATCAACGGTGTAAACGGAAAAATCTTTGCGATTAATTCAAAGCTTACCGAAATCACAAAAGGTCCAGTCAAATAAAAAAGAGAAGTAGATTCTAAAAGTGAGTCTACTTCTCTTTTTTATGTCTAAGTGTCGTATGCTCGATTGAATTCGGAATCTCAAAACTATCAGATGGAAAAATAAACGTCCAGGGCATGCTAGTTTCAGGTGGTACATGGAGAGCGGGCAGGGTAAACTCGTGCTCAACTAGGAGTTTATCCCCATCAAAAAACTGTAGCGGTGTATTTTCAAATAAAAGATTTTGTGGCGTTCTGTTATGTACAATTGCGGTTACTAAGCGTTCGTTTTTGTGATTTACTGCTATCCGAAACGTGGTAAAACTAACTTCTTCTTCAGAGGTCTCGTCACGAAAAAGCTGTTCAATTATTTCTCGATCCTTCTGCGAAATCGTCCGATCCCACGCGTCCTCAAAAACTAGTTTTTGCATGATCTCACCTCTCTTACTACTGATTATAGCAGAGCAAGCTATTTTTTTGTGAAATTGGCTATGAGCAATGGTTTGTCCGATATATTTAATTTTATGTCCGATATCCCGGAAATTTTGTCCGATATCCTTCAGTCTCTGTCCGATAACCCGAGAACTTTGTCCGATAACCCGAGAACTTTGTCCGATATCCCGAAAACTCTGTCCGATAACCCAAAACTCTCCCCCATATCCCTCCAACTCTACCGATATCCCAACCCCTCCACCATAATTAACCCTAAAATTGGTTAAGCTAAACTATCATATAGTTGGTTAAAAAGGAGTTCTTGAGTATGGTAGACTTTTTCGAGAATTTTCATCCGGTTATGCAAGCGTTGATTGCGACTTTGTTTACATGGGGGATGACGGCACTGGGGGCAACCCTTGTTTTTGCAACAAAGACGATCAATCAGCGTCTTTTGGATAGTATGTTAGGTTTCGCTGGGGGCGTAATGATTGCGGCTAGTTATTGGTCGCTATTGGGACCTGCGATTGAGATGTCTAGCGACAACCAAATCGGTGCTTGGTTTCCTGCAGCGTCCGGATTCCTGTTAGGGGGCATTTTTCTATGGGGAATTGATAAGATTTTGCCTCATCTTCACCCAAATGCACCAATCAACGACGCAGAAGGCTTACATTCTAAAGGTCAAAAGCGAAGTACGCTCTTAGTCCTCGCAATTACACTTCATAATATTCCAGAGGGATTGGCTGTTGGAATCGCGTTTGGTGCCCTTGCAAATGGGGGAACGGAAGCTTCTTTAGCGGGTGCCTTGACCTTGGCGCTTGGTATTGGAATTCAAAACTTTCCAGAAGGTATTGCGGTTTCAATGCCGTTAAGAGGCGACGGCATGTCCCGTCGAAAGAGTTTCTTTTACGGGCAATTTTCAGGGATGGTCGAGCCGATTGCTGCTGTTGTTGGGGCAGTTGCTGTATCCTTCATTGCACCATTGCTTCCATACGCATTAAGCTTTGCGGCTGGTGCGATGATTTTTGTTGTCGCAGAAGAAGTAATTCCGAGTTCTCAGGAAAAAGGCAATAAAGATCTCGCATCCATGAGCTTAATGATTGGATTTGTCGTGATGATGATACTTGACGTCGCATTGGGGTAAGCCGAACAAAACATCACAGGTGCAACCATTCATCATTGAAAAACCGGGCATTGACCCGTTTCCTATTTTGCATGTTTTTCCAGTCTTTGTCGCATACTAAATCATCATATCGTAGGTGGTTTTCATATGTCTTTTTTTAAAAAGTATAAGAAGGAAACGCAACAGCAATCAACAAATCCTAACGAGAATTCAGGACCTAAAGAGGAACCGATTAGCTTGCATGTAATAGATAACGTAAATGAGATACAAAGCATTTTTAGTAAAACACCGGATTTAATCGTGACTAACCTTGTGATTAAACAAACAAATGCGAAAGCTGCACTCGTCTATTTAGGTGAGCTTACTGATTCCACGGTGGTTAGTGAACATGTATTAAGACCACTATTATTCCATGTTGATGATACTCATGAGGATTCGACACCCAAGGTATCAGTCACCCAAATTAAGGAAGTGAATACATGGTCAAAAATTACGGACGAAATTTTACAGGGGAAAAGTGTCTTGTTTGTGGACGGGTCTCAAGCTGCATTCCTTTTAGATACCGGTAAATGGCCGGAACGATCCATTGAAGATACTCCGATTGAGTCTTCTATTTATGCTGAACATATCGGGTTTACTGAATCTGGTAGTACAAATATTGCACTCATCCGAAAGCATGTTAAAAATCAACGTTTAAAAATAAATGAATACAACATGGGTGAAAGAGGGAAAACCAAGGTCTCCCTTTTATACTTAGACGATGTTGCCAATCCGGATTTGATAAAGGAACTTGAAGCCCGCCTTCAAAAGGTCAAAGTTGATAGTATTTCTAATTGCATCGTTTTAGAAGAATACATAGAGGATAATCCCTATTCGCCATTCCCGCAATTTCTTATAACAGAGCGTACTGATTTTGCTGCTTTGGAAATTTTAGCCGGAAGAATTGTGATAGTGGTAGATGGAGCACCGAATGTTTTAGTTGCACCATCAACCTTTTTTTCCTTTTTTAAGAGCATGGATGATTATACGTCACGTTGGTTGGTCGCCTCCTTTATTCGACTGTTAAGGTATGTTGGTTTTTTTACGGCAATCTTTTTACCAGCGACCTATATTGCGGTCATTGCGTTTCATTTTGAGGTGATTCCCTTAAAATTGCTCTTGTCTATCGGTGTGTCGAGGGAACGAGTACCATTTCCACCGTTCATTGAAGCTCTAATTATGGAAATAGCCCTGGAGATGTTACGTGAGGCAGGAATTCGGCTCCCAGCCAAAATTGGCCAAACCATAGGAATCGTCGGCGGTATTGTCATTGGGCAGGCTGCCGTACAGGCCGGAATCGTTAGTAATATTATGGTCATTGTTGTTGCCATAACAGCAGTTGCCTCTTTTATCATTCCAAACTATCAAATGGGAGCCTCCGTCAGGCTTATCCGATTTCCAATGATGATTATTGCATCCTTATTTGGATTTGTTGGATTAAGTGTAGGGTTAATGACATTAATCGTCCATTTAATTGAGCTAAAATCACTTGGTGTCTCCTATGCTAGTCCGGTTTCACCATTACGAATTCAAGATTGGAAGGATTTGTTTATACGTTTCCCACAATGGTCAATCATCAAACGCCCGGTTAGTTCTTTGGGCACTCAATTAAGAAGGGCAGATTCTAGCCGTCCAAAGGGTGACAAAAAATGATGAATGTTCAAGGTAAACAAATCTCAATCGTCCAGTATATCTTATTAATTCATGGTGTTCAAATAGGCGTTGGCGTCCTTACCTTACCTAGAGATTTAGCAGAAAAGGCAGGGACTGATGGATGGATTGGCATAATCATTGGGTGGTTCATTGCTACAATTACTAGTTTAGTTATTATTCAAATTATGAAAAAACACCCGAATGGAACGATTCTTGACCTGTTGACACATTACTTTGGTAAGTGGGTAGGTAAAGTGGCCGGGGTGATCCTCGCTTTATATTTTGGTTTATTAGCCCTGTACTCATTTATTACAGAGGCGATGTTTATCCAAGCTTGGGTTTTACCGAGAATTTCTATCTTCTTACTGATGATCTTATTATCTATCCCAACGTATTTATTGGTCCGTAACAATATTCAAATTATAGCGAGATACTCAGTGGTTATTTTTTATATGACGATTTGGATAATTGTCTTATATTCATATTCGATTAAGGATGGCCAAGTGCTAAATCTTCTTCCTCTTTTAAAGGAAGGCTGGCATCCCGTCATGAACACTGTAAAAATCACCATTGTTACATATGTTGGATTTGATATCGCTTTTTACCTTTATCCCTTTTTACAAAAGAAGGAAATGGCCTCAATTGGAGTTGTGATTGCGAATACAATAACCATGATTGCCTATTTAATTATTACCATTGTGGCATTTGTTATTTTTAGTCCTGATGAAATTGCAAAATTTAATGAACCAACCATTACAGTCTTGAAGGTTATTGAATTTACCTTTATCGAACGATTAGAGATTGTCGTGTTCGCATTTTATATATTTGTGATGTCTACAAAAGTCCTTCCACTTTTGTTCGTATCTGTGTTTAGTACAAGCTGGATATTTGGAAAAAAGGAACACTCAAAACCGTTATTTTGGTTCCTGATCATTAGTGTCATTTATGTTTTTTTGTTTCCACCTTCCGTACATATGAATTTGATTTGGAGTAAGGAATTACACAGACTAAGTTATCTCTTTTCGTTTGCTTTCCCTATTTGTTTATGGGGTTATGTCCTCATACATGGCCTAATCAAGAGGAGGAGCTTGAAATGAAACGTTGTTTTCGTACTCTTTTGTTTCTTCCACTTTTAATAATGCTTACAAGCTGTGGATACCAAGTTCCATTAGAGGATACGACGATTGTCTTCGTCCTTGGGATTGATCTTGATGAGGACAATAATCTTATTTTTTATGAGTCAAGCCCTGTATTTAGTAAGGAAGCAAAGGCGCAAACAGATATTTACGAAACAAAGGCTGAAACAATACGAGATTCTAGAAAGTTTTTTGACGCGGTGACAGGTGGTGAGGTATCAGGTGCCAAAATCCAGATTCTTTTGCTAGGAAAACGGGTAGTGGAACATGAGGACTGGTTTCCTATATTGGATACCATGTACCGGAACAGTAATTTTTCGATTAATACAAGAGTGGTCGTTGTAGACGGTCAAGTATCCGATGTCATTAAATATGAACCAGAAAGCAATGCATTTCTTGCGATGTACTTGAAGAATGTTATTGATAAAAACCATAAACGAACAAGAACGGAAAAAGGAACGCTCCAACAACTTCATACTGAATTTTTTGACAAGGGAGTGACACCGGCTTTAGCCAATGTGAAGAAGGGGAAAAAGGTTGAAATAATAGGAACCGCGTTACTAAATGATCGTGGGAAATATGTGGATTTTCTTGATTTATCGGAATCCACGTTATACCTTTTCTTAAAGCATAATCGGAAACATCAAATTAGTTATACGACCATTACGATTCCGACTGAAAGAGAAGAGGGGATATTTCATAAAAATGATTTGAGTTTTGAAGTGAAAACGGTGAAGTCAAAAGTTAAAACATCGCATGACAAGGACAGGTTTAAGTTCGATGTGAAAGTCTCGATGTCCATCGTTATTCTCGAAAGTCTATTATCAGTAGATATGCAAACTCATGAAAAGGAAATCAAGAAAAAAATTGAGGAGCGGTTGAAAACGGGATATGAGGAATTGTTTAAAAAAATTCAAGGGCATAAAGTCGACCCATTTGGATTTGGAATCTACGCAAGAGCCTATCAGTACGATGACTTTAAAAAGGTAGAGGATAACTGGGGTGAAGCACTAGCAGAAGCGGATATCAATGTTTCTGTTGAAGTAGATATCAAGGGTATGGGTACTGTCAATGAAACGAGTAAATAAACAAACTTTCGAGTTCCGTCGGGACAACTTTATAGAAGCCTGAATCCATCATCGGTTCAGGCTTCTTGTGGTAGTTTATGGTATTATTAGAGTAGAGTATGAGGGAGTGTTTCCCATAAAATGGTGGGACGCGGGACCTGTCCCTTTGTCCCAGATAGATGGTGGTCGTGTGTTTAAGATTTTGTTGATTGAAGATGATGTGACGTTGTTTAATGAGATTCGGGAGCGGTTGTTGCAGTGGTCGTATGATGTGTACGGAATCGGTGATTTCAGCAATGTGATGAAAGAGTTTACGAGAATTCAGCCCGACCTGGTCATTATCGATATTCAGCTGCCGAAATTTGATGGTTTTCATTGGTGTCGGATGATTCGGACACATTCGAAGGTCCCGATTATTTTTCTGTCGTCGAGAGACCACCCGACGGATATGGTCATGTCGATGCAGCTTGGTGCGGATGATTTTGTGCAGAAGCCGTTTCATTTTGATGTGCTCATTGCGAAAATTCAGGCCGTCCTTAGACGAGTCTACAACTACAGCCTTGAACAGCAAATACATTTAAAAATTTGGAATGGGGCATCTGTTGATTATGTGAAAAACACCGTGCAAAAAGGCACTGAAGCCATTGAATTAACAAAAAATGAAATGTTTATCTTGAAAATCCTGATCGAGAATGTGAACCAAATCGTTAGCCGTGAGGAGCTCATCAAAAGCCTGTGGGATGATGAACGATTTGTAAGTGACAATACCCTGACAGTAAACGTCAATCGATTACGAAAGCGCCTTGATGAAATCGGCCTAGGGCAATATATTGAGACAAAAGTTGGTCAAGGGTATATGGCTAGGGAAGAGGATGGCGTTTAAATGATCAAGAAATTTCTCGTCGAAAGGCGCAGTTGGATTCTATTATTCTGTTTTCTTCAAGTGTTAATCCTGCTCATTGGGTATCTTGATTCATCCCTGTCATTTCGCTCTGTTCTCTATATTGTGTTTGTCTTTTTCGTCGTGTTTATTTTATTTCTCGTCATTCGGTACAATCGGGAAGCTTCGTTTTATAAAAATATTGAAGAATGGGACCCAGCTGTAGGTGTTGAGAGTCTCCAGGAAAGTAATGCACCTTTTGAAAAAATGGTAGAAACGGCTCTTAACCAGCATCATCATTTTTATAAAAACGAAATAAGTCGTTATGCAACGAGTGTTGAACAGGAAAAAGATGAATTATTATCCTGGATTCACGAAGTAAAAACGCCACTGACAACGATGAAATTAATGATTGAAAGAGTCGAGGACCACACGTTAAAGGAGCAGCTCATGTCAGAATGGCTTCGGGTTCACTTGCTACTTGATCTGCAGTTGCACGGACGACGAATCCCTTTCATGGAAAACGACCTGTACATCGAAATGGTTGATTTGAAAGGGTTACTCATTCATGAAATTCAGTCATTAAAATCATGGTGTTTTCAAAAGGGGATTGGCTTTGATATATCGCTAGAGGCTTCAGAGGTGGCTTCTGACGGAAAGTGGCTTCAATTTATCTTGCGGCAACTCCTAACCAATGCGGTAAAATATAGTGAAAATGCCGATATCGAAATCCACAGCTATCAAAAAAATGACCAAGTCGTCTTAGAAATCAAAGATTACGGGCGTGGCATGAAGGAGAAAGACCTTCCACGCATTTTTGAAAAAGGCTTCACGTCTACAACCGACCATCGGGATCATGCAGCAACTGGTATGGGTCTCTACCTCACAAAAAATGCAGCAAAGCCGTTAAAAATTAGGATAGATGTCCATTCTATATATGGAGAGGGAACAACTTTCACATTAACTTTTCCTAGAAAAAATGACTTTCTCAAACTTACAAGCATGTGACAAGAATGTCACATGCTTTCATGTTTTGTTCGATGATTCGAAGGAAAAAGAGCTCATTCCCGTCTATGCTAGAGGTAAGGAGTTGATACAATTGAACATTTTAGAAGCTAATAAAATTGTAAAAACATACGGAAACAAGTGGAACCGCCAAGAGGTTCTAAAGGGAATTGATATCGAGGTAAAAAAGGGTGAGTTCGTTGGAATCATGGGCCCTTCAGGCTCTGGTAAAACAACATTACTTAATGTACTTTCATCCATTGACCGCGTGAGTTCAGGGTCGATTCGCGTGGAAGGCAAGGAATTCACGAGTATGAAGGACAAACAACTTGCTGAATTTCGAAAACAGCATCTCGGGTTTATTTTTCAGGAATATCATCTATTAGATACATTAACGGTCAAAGAAAATATTATGTTACCACTCACAGTTAATAAGATTTCGCCCAAGGCTGCACAAATCATGTTTGAGGATGTGGCAAAGGAATTAGGTATTTTTGCGGTGAAGGATAAATATCCGAACGAAATTTCAGGTGGTCAGAAGCAGCGGGCTTCAGCAGCACGTGCATTCGTACATGAACCGAGTATTATCTTTGCGGATGAACCAACGGGTGCACTTGATTCCAAGTCGGCTTCAGATTTACTCAACAAACTAAGTGATTTAAATGAAAAGCGGGAAGCAACCATTGTGATGGTCACCCATGACCCACAAGCAGCAAGCTACTGCAGCCGGGTTATTTTTATCAGAGATGGGCAAATCTTTACGAAACTAAATCGAGGCGAGGAGAACAGACAGGACTTCTTTAACGATATCATTAAGACCCAGGCTGTGTTAGGTGGGGTGCAGCATGAGCTTTAAAAGCCTCATCTTCCGAAATCTAGTAAAAAACATCAAAAACTACTATTTATATGTGTTTGCACTCGTTTTTAGTGTTGCGCTGTATTTTGCCTTTGTGACGTTGCAGTATGACCCAGCGATGGATGAAGCGGCAGGGTCTGTTAAGGGTGCTGCTGCGATAAAAGCAGCGTCTGTCATGCTAATCGCAATCGTCATGGTTTTCCTTGTTTATGCCAATACGTTGTTTATTAAACGTCGTGGCAAGGAAATCGGGTTGTTCCAATTAGTCGGTATTTCAAAAGGAAAGACATTTTGGATTTTAAGTGTCGAAAACATGATTCTGTATTTCGGATCAATGATGATCGGGATTTTCCTTGGCTTTGTTTCCTCGAAACTCGTAATGATGATTCTATTAAAAATCATTGGGATTAATGAGGTTGCCGAGCTCCGATTTTCACCTGAGGCTCTTGTTCAAACGGTGCTAGTGTTTGCTGCTATTTATGTGGTAATAATGGCGATAAATGCATTGTTTATTAAAAGACAGCAAATTTTATCACTATTTAATACGAGTTCAACAACAGAAGACAAGAGACGTAAGGTTTCCGTACTTGAAGTAGTAATTGGTGTACTAGGTCTTGGGCTCATCATCTTTGGCTATTATTTATCAACTAAGCTATTCGATGGACAGTTTACGACGATGGAAGCATTGTTTATGGCTATGATAGCCATCTTAGGCTCTGTGATTATTGGAACGTACTTCTTTTACAAAGGATCAATTCGGTTTGTTTTTAATCTAATACGGAAAAAGAATAACGGGTATCTGACGGTGAATAAAGTATTGTCACTGTCGTCAATTATGTTTCGGATGAAGTCTAATTCGATTTTACTCACAGTTATTACAACTGTTTCGGCCTTATCTCTAGGGTTGTTGTCACTCACGTATATTTCGTATTATTCTGCAGAAAAATCAGCGGCAGAATCTGTCGTTTACGACTTTTCGATTCCAAATGAAGAGCGTGCTAGCCAATTTATCGAAGCTTTGGATAAAAATCAAATTGGCTACAATAAAACAGAAGTTGAATTTTTACATGTGATTTCAGACCAAACAAAGATACTCGAAATTAGTCTTGAGCAGCCGTCAGGTTCGGATAGTATCGATCAAATGCCGTTGGTTATTGTTTCGGATGATTCAGTAGAGGATCTTGATGTCGCTGAAAATGAATCGATATTTGTCAATAATAACTCTGCTCTCCAGTCATTTATGACTTTTAATAAAGGGAAATTTACCGTGAAAGGTAAAACCACATCGATTGATTTAGAGTTTTTAGGATTTGAAGAAAAAAATGTACTTCCATTACGCTTAACAAATGGCGGGTTACCGGTCGCGGTTGTGGATGATACAGTTTATCAGCAATTAGCTTCTGATGCTGACCCAGAAATAGCCGATGAATTTACCATATCAATTGGGATTGATATCGATGAAAGAGATGACCTGCAAAAGGCAAACGATATTTTTCATGAATTAGATATAGCAAAATGGGCGGCGCATGAATCACAATTAGATGCCTTTACCGACCAAAAAAGAAATATGGGCATGATGATGTTTATCGTCGGATTTCTTGGATTGGTATTCTTAGTTACCTCAGGATGTATCCTCTATTTCAAACAGATGGATGAAGGCGAAGAGGAAAAAGGAAGCTACACGATTTTGCGTAAACTAGGTTTTACAAGAACGGACCTGTTAAATGGTATCAAAATCAAACAACTATTTAACTTCGGAATACCATTAGTGGTCGGACTATCTCACAGTTATTTTGCTGTGAAATCAGGATGGTTCTGGTTCGGCACTGAACTCTGGACTCCCATGATTATCGTTATGGTCCTATACACCCTGCTCTACTCTATCTTTGGTATCCTATCTGTGATGTACTATAAAAAATTGATCAAAGAAGCACTTTAACGCCTGGCCGACTTCCTAATTGTGGGAAGTCGGCTTTTTATGTCCCGCCCTTTTTTTATTTTTCAAAAAATTCTTCTTGACAGGATAGGTTGTATTGAGTTAATTTTTCCTTAAGGAAACTTTTTGTCTGTTAGGAAACTATAAATTTTTTTACCCAAAAAGTTTCCCTGATGCAACATTTCTTCATTAATGCAAGGAGGCGTAAAAATTGAAGAGAGCAAAAACAATCATCCGACTTTTTATCTTAGGAGTATGTATGACGCTTGTACTTATAGGGTGCAGCACGACAACCAGTGAGCTAAATAACGAGGATTCCACGAAAGAAACAATTCAAGTAGTCACAACGATTGCACAAATAGGGGAACCCATGCAAATCATTGGTGGTAATCGGGTGGAAGTTACAAGTCTTATGGGGCCTGGAGTTGATCCGCATTTGTATCAAGCTACCCAAGGAGATATCACGACCCTACAAAATGCAGATATCATTTTTTACAATGGATTACATCTTGAAGGAAATTTAGGAGAAATCTTTGACAAGTTGAATGAAACGAAACCGGTTTTTGCAATCGGGGACTCTATTGACGAGAGTCGATTGCTAAAGGACGAAGAGGGTGCAATTGACCCACATATTTGGTTTGACTTAGAGATCTGGGAGGATGCGTTAGAAAGTGCGACAGAAAATTTAAAAGAATTTTCACCTCGTGATGCCAGCTATTTTGAGGAAAACAAACAAGATTATTTTTCTAAAATTGATGAGCTAAAGGCAGAGGCAATCGAGAAAATGGCGAGTATTCCAGTAGAACAACGTATCCTTGTCACGGCACATGATGCATTTGGCTATTTTGGTCGCATGTATGATATTGAAGTGGTTGGTTTGCAGGGCTTAAGTACGGAGGATGAAGTCGGAATATCTGATATTCAATCGACAGTTGATCTATTACACGAAAAAAAGGTTCCGTCTGTCTTTGTTGAAAGTAGTATCAACCAAAACTCAATCAAGGCAGTTATTGAGGGTGCGGCTAAAAAGGGGATGGACGTTAGCTTAGGTGGAGAACTCTTCTCTGACGCAATGGGGCAAGCAGGAACGGAAGAAGGCACCTATTTAGGAATGTATCGTCACAATGTCAAAACGGTTTACGATGGGTTAACAAGGAGTGTTGATGAATGAGTGTACTTACAGTGGATGGGCTTAGTGCCGCATATCGTAAAAATACAGTGCTTCAAGATGTTTCATTTACAATCAAGCAAGGGTCACTAACAAGCATCGTTGGTCCAAATGGAGCGGGGAAATCAACCCTTATTAAAGTTTTACTTGAACTTCACCCACGTTTAACAGGTACAACTTCTTTTTTTGGAACCACTTTAAAAAAGGAAAAGGCACGAGTTGGGTACGTACCGCAAAGAGGTTCAGTAGATTGGGATTTTCCTACGGATGCATTGGATGTTGTGATGATGGGGATGTACGGACAAATCGGATGGGTAAAGTGGCCTAACAAACATCATCGTGAAAAAGCCCTTGATGCCTTGGATAAAGTGGGGATGGCTGATTACGCACATCGACAAATCAGTGAATTGTCGGGTGGACAGCAGCAACGGGTCTTCTTAGCAAGGGCTTTGATCCAAGATGCAGATTTGTATTTTATGGATGAACCGCTTGCTGGTGTTGATGCAGCTACAGAAAGAGCGATTATGACAATTTTAAGAGAATTGAAAAATGAGGGTAGAACTGTACTTGTTGTCCATCATGACCTTCAGACGGTAGAAGATTACTTTGATCAAGTCTTATTTTTAAACCGTTCTGTGATCGCACACGGTGATGTTGCTTCAACCTTCTCAACGGAAAATATAGAAAGAACCTATGGTGGAACCATTCGCTGGTTGAAGGAGGGCGTTGGCGTTGTCAATTCTACTCTCAAGTAACTTTCAATGGGTCTTGTTTAGTACATTGCTCCTTGGGGTAGCTGCAGGATTGGTTGGTTGTTTAGCTTATTGGAAAAAGCAAAGTCTGATGAGTGATGCACTTTCACATGCTGCACTTCCTGGAGTAGTTTTGGTCTTTCTTATTTTTCAAGTGAAAGACTTGTTTGTTTTAATGATTGGAGCCTCTATTAGTGCGCTCCTTGGGGCATTCTGTATCATGTTGATAAAATCAACAACTCGTATCACCGAGGACACAGCAATGGGGATGATTTTAGCTGTATTTTTTGGCGGAGGAATTGTTCTGTTGACACTGGTAAACAAGACGAGTACAGGAAATCAGGCTGGTTTAAACAATTTTATCTTCGGGCAAGCCGCCTCGATGGTCTCTTCAGATGTAATGACTATGTCAATTTTAGCAATCGCTGTGATTTTTATAGTTGTCATTGGCTTTAAGGAATGGAAACTGTTTCTGTTTGACCCGAACTTTGCAAAGGGTCTAAATCTATCCATAAAAGGGATGAACATCATCTATTTATTAATACTTGTCCTCACGGTTGTCGTAGGAATTCAAGCAGTTGGCGTCATACTTATGTCAGCTCTACTAATCATCCCACCTGTCAGTGCGCGATATTGGACGCACTCATTCAAAACCATGATGTGGTTATCAGGAATCTTCGGAGGGGTTTCAGGTGCTGTTGGAACAACAATTAGCGCTTTAGGAGTTGGATTACCAACGGGGCCATTCATTGTCGTGACGTCTGGTTCTATCTTTCTAGTATCCTTATTTTTAGGATATAAAAAGGGATTGATCGTTGAATCTATGATGCTACGAAACAAACGGAAAGAAGTCCAAGAACAGTTGGTTCCACAATCTATTGTAAAGGAGGGAAATTAATGACGTACACAGCATGGATCCTTCTAACAGCTTCTCTAGTGGGGATTTCTTGTGGAATCGTTGGGGTATTTCTCATCCTTCGAAAAATGGCGATGATGGCAGATGCGATTAGTCACACTGTATTACTAGGAATTGTGGTTGCCTATTTACTTACACATAGCTTAAGTGGTTATCACATGGTCATTGGTGCAGCGGTTGCTGGTATCTTAACCACGTTTTTAGTACAGTGGTTCCATTCAAAAGGCGTGGGGCAGGATGCATCTATCGGTGTCGTCTTCACAACACTTTTTGCAATTGGAGTGATCTTGATCGCGACGAAGGTTGGAAATGCGCATCTGGATGTGCAGCACGCCTTAATGGGAGAAATCTCATTTGTCCCTTGGAATACTGTTCATGTACCTGTGCTTGGAGAGATCCCTCTCGCAACATTTATGTTACTTGTTGTCCTATTTGTGGTTATATTGGTGATCGGACTCTTTTATAAGGAATGGAAGCTTACAACCTTTGACCCATCACTTGCAGCCAGTATTGGCATTCCGGTACTTGGGATGCATTACCTGTTTATGACACTTGTTTCAGTTACGACCGTCGCTTCCTTTGATGCCGTCGGTGCTATCATGGTAGTCGCCATGCTGATCACCCCAGCTGCATCCGCCTATCTTTGGACTGACAAACTATTAGTCATGATTGGTCTAAGTGCCTCCTTCGGGGTGATGTCCGCAATAATGGGATACTATTTTGCACTCTGGATTGATACGTCCATTTCCGGTTCCATGGCATTTGCAACAGGTGTGATCTTTCTCATCAGCTTCATCTGTTCCCCTAGACACGGGATTCTCTCTAAAACGGCTGGGGCAGAGGTCCATCGTCCCAGTTTACCTCGTGATTAAAGGGTTGCGTTGGCAGGTTTATCTAGTAAAAAAATGGGTGGGACAAGGGACCTGTCCCCGTGTCCCAAAAAGGAGGGTGAGAATGATGCAAAGAAGTCCAAGAATTTATTCGAAGCTTGTAAAGTACTCTATTATTCTTAGAGCTTTAGGTGTAATTGATACGGACGCCTTTAACCAAATTACAGGCAATGTCTCTCATGATAAAGATGATAACTTTTGAAAAAATCGATTTGATTCAAGGTGGTGTAAGAATAGATGCTTTCAGCTAAGCAAGAAAAGTATCTTGTGGAGATCTATTGGAGTTTAAATGAGGAAGGTTTTGCGCGTGTTTCTCAAATAGCGAAGTCATTGAATGTTTCCGTTCCTTCTGCGTCAAAAATGTCGAAAAAGTTGAAGGAGGAGGGACTGATTGATTTTCAACGATATGGGATTATTATCCTCACAGAAAATGGAGAAATGCTCGCTAAACAATTGGCAGTAAACCATGAAGTCCTCTCCCGGTTCTTTCAACTAATTGAAGTGAAAGAAGAGAACATTAAAGAAGAAGTGAAAAAAATAGAGCCGTATATTAGTAGTTACGTCATCCAAAAATTAGACACCTTCCTAACAAAGAGGAATTAGGGACAGAGCGACAGGGCCTCTGTCCCAGTTGGTACGAGGGACCTGTCCCTGTGACCCGCCTTAGTTCGCTTTTTTTACGAAAAAGTATGCCGTAATCCATGCGGTAATGGGTATAACTAGAGTTACACTGATTCCGGCAATTAGAATCGTCACCATTTCGGCGCTAAATATCTTTGAGTTTACGATTTCACCGATTGAATAATGTAAATCCTTAAACCAAATTAATAGGGCAAGGTAGCCTCCAAAGAAGGCGAAGAATAACGTATTCGTACTCGTTCCAAGGATGTCCCTTCCTATATTTAGCCCAGAAGCGAATAACTCTCTTCGGCTAAGATTCGGATTATGGTAATAAATTTCACGCATCGGCGATGAAATTGCAATTGCTGCATCTGTAATGGCGCCAATGGTACTCATAATGATGACGGAAGCCCCAATTTTCACAAAATCGACTCCTATATAAAGTGAGAACATCCCAAGCTCTTCGATTTCTTCCTCGCCAAACCCTTGAATCATTGTTTTATTGGTGAGCGCGATAATAAACAACAGCAGTATGACCGTTGTGATGATCGTAGAAATAAAGGCTGTTTTTGTTTTACTATTTACTTCATTAATATAAAAAAGATTAATACCACTTATCGCAACACATGCTATCAGGGTTAAATAAATCGGATTTAGATTCGGGTCATTCATAAAAATGACCGTAATCATGAGCACACCAAAATTGAAGAACAACGCCAAAAATGAACGTACCCCTTTTTTTCCACCGATAAGGGCCATTAAAATAAATAAAATGGCGGCAAGTAAGAATAAAGCATTCATGATCTCGCCCTCTTTCTACTTATGAAAAATATCGTCGTGTACAACCCAATTGGAATCGCTAGTACAATTCCAATCCCACCAGCTAGTGCACGAGCTAGTTCCAGCGAAAGATTCATGTTCAGAGTAAATCCGAATGGAGATGCATTTTTAAAATATAGAATCAATAATGGGATCGAACCACTTATGTATGCAAAAAACAATATATTCGTCATCGTTCCCATGATATCTCTACCAATTTCCAACCCAGACTTCACAAGTGCTTTGACGGAAATATTGTTATTTTTTTCATACAAACTAAAGATTGAAGAAGACATGGTAATGGCTACATCCATAACAGCCCCTAGGGAACCGATAAATAACCCAGCCATAAACACCGTTTTATAGGGCCGAGTAATAAATTGCAGTTCTTCATATCGGAGGCCTTCACCGGCAGTGAACCATATTGCGAGATACGCAACGGCTAAAGAAACAAAAGTGCCAAGTAGGGTTGCGATAATGGCGCTATATGTTTTTTCATTAAATCCATTGACGAGTAACAGGGATATGACTGTAAAGAAAATAATACCGATACTGCATATCATTAATAGACTTCGGTCGGGTTTGTCCAAATAAAGGTCCAAGGCATACGATAAAATGAGTGCATTGATTACCAAGCTAAAAATAGACAACAGACCTTGCTTTTTCCCGACCAATAGTAAAATAAAGATAAAAATCCAAGCAACGATCAGTAAATATTTATCACGTTTAACCTCAAGGATTGTGCCAGTTAAATCTGTATCCCCTTCGTTATCCCCATCGATCGTAACAAACAATTCATTCCCAACACGAAATTCGTAATCATACGCTTTTGAGGAAGAGTATTCATTTTCAAGATGAATCAGGCTTCCTTTTTCTTCGCCATTTTTTATTTCCCCAATGATATGCTGGGTGAACAAAGTATCTTTGTTCTCAAGTCCATCCACTATTTCCGTCTCATCTTCCAAACTTACTTCAATCACTTTAACGATCGGCCGCTCATAAAAAGCATAATTGTTATAGACAAACACGATGCTAGCTAGAAAACAAAGGAGAAGGATAATGTAAAACAACTTCTGTTGTAACGTCATCTTTTTATATAAATGGATGATTGAATTCAAATAAGACCCTCCGAGACCATAATATGGAATATAGTATAGCATAGGGGCCGTGTGACTGTCCCGGTATGGACGTGGGCTAATACCAGCGACTGTTGAAGACCAATTCTTTTTCGACAACTCGTTATGATGTGTATAATAGGTATAAAAAATTGCAAATAGGGTGAACAACAAATGGCAACGAAGGAATTGTGTAAAATTGTGATTGTGGATGATGAAGTCTTAATTAGACAGGGGATCAAACATTATGTCAATTGGGAGCAGGAAGGCTTTCAAATTGTGGGGGAAGCCTCGAATGGAAAGGAAGCGCTTGAAATCATTGAACAAACGCAGCCCCAAATCGTCATTACCGATATTGTCATGCCGATCATGGACGGAGAAGAATTGACAAGAATCGTGAAGTCAAAATATCCAGAGATTGAAATCATCGTCTTAAGTAGTTTCGGAGAGTTTGATTATGTTCGGTCTAGCTTTCAAAGTGGAGTTGTTGATTATATATTAAAGCCCAAGCTGGATGCTCATTCACTATTAAGCGTGCTAACTAAAGCAGTAAGCAGAATACCCTCCGCAAATTCTATTGAGTCAAAACAGCAGGATTACATTTCAATCAATCATGTCATTGATAAGATCATGTCAGGGTATGAAACAGACTACGATGCCGAACTGATAGCTAGGGTGTTTCCCTTTGACAGTTTCTATCTATTAGGGGTTGTTTTTAGTGGGAACCTTCCAGGAGTTGAACGCAGCCAACTTCAGGATCGTATCACCGGACAATTCCAATCTTTTGTAGACCAAGGAATCTATCACACGATTCCCTTTAATAAAGATGAAACCGTCATTCTTCTAAATGTAAAAAAAGACCACGCTCAAAGGGTCATCGATTTTGCAAACATGATGGCGGAAAGCCAACAGGATTCAGGCTTTGTTCTAAGTGAGCTGTTCGCTGACTTTTCACAGATTGGACTTATTTATCGTGATAAGGTTTCAAAATTAATGCAATATCGATTTTATTTTCCCGACATCCCTCTTTTACGGGCACAAGATTTACAAAGAGATATACCTAACATTGAACCCTTTAAAATAGAGTGGTTCACAAATGAATGTAAGCAAGATCGTTTCCAAGAAGCTTTTAGCTATTTGCAGGATTATGTAACTTCATTTTCTACAATCTATACAACAGATGTATTTGAGTTTAAATCATTCTTCGAACATATCATCTTTCACATGACCGTTCTTTTTGGTAATACGGAGTACGATTTCACGGAAATAGAGAATGCCAAGTATGACTACTTCAGGTCGATTAATGAAGCTCAATCGTCTACTGAAACAGTCGATATTCTAATGACTTTTATTGAACAAGTAAACAAATGCTTACAATCGGAGAAGAATCAACCTACTAATTTGAATATGAAAAAGCTCCTGCAATATATTGAAGACCATTATGCGGAACCACTAAGCCTTGCTGGTGTAGCCGAGCATTTCCATTTTAATCCTTCGTATTTATCTAGCTATTTTTCTACTCATAATAAAGAAGGGTTTATAGAGTATTTGAATAAGGTTCGAATTGAAAAAGCTTCACAGCTCCTACTAAAGGATACGGCACCCATTTCAGAAATTAGTGGGATGGTTGGTTACTCGGACCATAGTTATTTCTGTAAAGTGTTTAAAAAGGTACACGGAATGTCACCTAGTAAATTTAGACGAAAAAAGAGATGAGATGTACATGAGAATTTTACGTAATCGATTTAGACATAATAGCCTGTTTTATAAAATGTTTCTTCTTACCATCGTGATTATAGTTACGGTATCCTCTTTGATATCCTGGACCACTTTACGCATGTCAGAGAAGTTTTTTGTCGAGCGGTTTAGTTTTAACAATAGCAAGGTGATGGATCAGATCAAGGAGAGCTTAGGTACTTTTCATTATTCGATTGTAATCGCTTCGAATAACCTTTTGCAAAACGGAACGGTTAAGAGTTTTCTCACAGGTAATCACTCTAATCGTATGTTGGGCAGCTATTATTATCAAGTAAACTCACAATTGGAAACGATAAAATCCAGTGTTGAAGCTTATAATGTAAGCATTTTGATCCATGGTATAAATGGTGTTAATTATGCAACGGATCGACCTACATGGGCCTCATCGGATGAAGAGTTGCAGAATCACTTCATCACGACAGCTACACTAAAACAACCTAAAAAACTGCTTTATCATCTTGAGCAACAAAAGGATGACCGATACATTATTGCATCAAAAGCATTTATGGAACGAACATCAAACTATATTTATGGATCCATGTACTTTACGATTCTAGAAGAAGATTTTCGAAAGTTTTATAGTAGCTACACGAGCTTAGGAAATGATGTGCTAGTGATGGATAAGAAGGGGACCATTTTATCGAGTAATCGGGAGGAGTTCATTGGAAAAAAAGAAGTAGAGCTCCTTGACTATGCCATTCAATTAGAGGATCAACAAAAGAATTACATGGATACAGAATTTAAGGGCAAGGATCATATTATTATGACTGAATATAGCCCTACCCTAAATTTGTATTTGGTCAATTTAATTGATAAACAAACAGCATTTAAGGATATCATTGATAAAAAATCAATTGTCATGATCAGCGTCCTTTTTATGATTCTGGCGATTATCATTGTGTTTTTTGCCTCAAGAAGGCTGACAAATTCATTGTCAAATCTCGTGAAGCAAATTGAAAATACCCCTAAAAATGACTTTGATCATTATATACCGGTAACGGGTACGTACGAAACACGACAAATTGGTCAAGCCTTCAATTCAATGCTTGATGAGCTTCATGAGTATGTAGACAAGCTTGTACTGAGCCAAAAACAGAAGCGGAATGCAGAATTAGCAGCACTCCAGCAACAAATCAATCCACATTTTTTATATAATACGTTAACTTCAATCAAGTTCATGGTGCAGCAAGGTGGAAAAGAAGAGGCAACCGAAACAGTCAATGCGCTAATCTCTCTCCTCCAAAATACCATTGGCAATATTAGTGAAACGATCACTGTGGATCAAGAAATCGATAATTTAAAAAGCTATGTCTTCATTAATCAGAAACGATATGGTGAGCGAATTCGAGTGAATTATTTTATCGGACCGGAGTGTAACAATGTCCAAATTCCGAAACTCATTTTACAACCATTTATTGAAAATTCCTTTTTCCATGGCTTCAATAAAAAGAGTGGTGGGACAATAAATGTTCTCGTTTGGAAAGAAGAAGATACCCTCATTAGTGAGATCCTTGATAATGGTGACGGAATGAAAGTGTCTACCGATCACAAACTTCCGGATACGAAGCGCAAACAACAGATGTTCAGTGGCATCGGTGTTCGAAATGTCAACGAACGCATCCAGCTATTATATGGGGAAGACTATGGTGTGACGATCTCAAGTACTATCGGAGAAGGGACAAAGGTTCGTATCACCCTTCCAATACAAGAAAGCTAAAAAAATTCATAAAACCTAAAGATAATACAAGTCAAGAAATGGAAGCGTAATCAACATACAAAAATATCACAAATTTACAAAAATATCGTCCTAACTCATACGCTCTACGTGATGATAACATTGAAATTGTAAGAAGGATAACGCTTACATTAACAGACATTCTTAGGGGGATATAAACATGAAGAAAGTAATGGCACTATTGATGGTTAGCATGCTTTTGTTGGGTGCGTGTTCTTCGGGGTCTTCGAATAGTACTGAACCGGAGGGAAACTCAGACTCAAATGAGATTACTGTTTGGGCATGGGATCCAAACTTTAACATTAAAGCAATTGAATTAGCAAAAGAAGCGTATGCAGCTGAAAATCCAGACGTCAACGTCAAGATCATTGAGAATGCGCAAGATGACATTGTGCAAAAGCTGAATACGAGCTTAAGTTCTGGTACAACGAAGGGATTACCAAATATCGTATTAATTGAGGACTATCGTGCACAAAGTTTTCTACAAGCTTATCCAGACATGTTCCATCCGCTTACTGGAACTTATAAAACAGAAGACTTTGTTCCATATAAGGTAGAAGCAACGAGTGTAAATGACGAAAACTATGGTCTTCCATTTGACTCCGGAGTAACTGGATTATACGTGAGAACCGATTACTTAGCAGAAGCGGGTTATACGGTTGAAGATTTACAAAACATCGACTGGAAAGAATACATTGAAATTGGGAAGAAAGTAAAAGAAGCAACGGGCAAGAGATTGCTTACTCTTGACCCAAATGAGTTAGGAATAATTCATACTATGATTCAGTCAGCAGGTGAGTGGTATGTTGAGGAAGATGGGACTACGCCATATATAGCTGATAATGAAGCTCTAAAAAAGTCTTTTGAGATTTATAAAGAACTTGTTGAGAACGACCTAATGAATTTCCACTCAGACTGGAATCAGTTCTTGGCTACATTTAACGGTGGAGAAGTTGCGACGGTAACGACTGGGAACTGGATTACTCCTTCCATCAAAGCCGAAAGCTCTCAATCTGGTAAGTGGGCTGTAGTGCCTCATCCAACTTTACCAGGCATTGAATCTGTAAATGCATCCAACCTAGGTGGTGCATCATGGTATGTTCTAAATGTTCCGGGTAAAGAGAACGCAGTTGATTTCCTTACAAAAACATTTGGTTCGAATGTAGACTTGTATCAAAAATTAGTAACTGAAATTGGGGTAATCGGTACATATACCCCAGCTACAGAAGGAGAAGCTTATCAGACAACAGATGAATTCTTTGGTGGTCAATCTATTGTTTCAGATTTTTCGAAATGGGCTGAAGAAATTCCACAAGTTAACTATGGGATGCACACATATGCGATTGAAAGTATTTTAATTGTGGCAATGCAAAATTATCTGAATGGACAAGACTTAGACCAAGTACTTAAAGATGCACAACAACAAGCGGAAATACAAATCAAATAATATATTTGAATTTAATAGTCCTCGGAACTCACCGGCAGTACGGAAGTGGGCTCTTCCGGGGCTATTCTTATAACTTTATTCAGTAGGGGCTCAAACCCCAACTGAATAAAGTTAGAGCCTCCGGCGGATGCCACGATTTTTCAAAGGAAATTTTTCGAGCTAACTCGAAAAAAATCGGGCGCAAATACGCCAAGGCGCATTTGATTCGATAAGTAGGGAGTTGAGAGAAGTGATACAAGCAACTACGAAGCAGAACTTAGATACGAAACCAAGAAAGTATAACAACAAACTCCGGTTTAAAAATGGACTAATAGGCTGGTCGTTTATCTCAATAGCAACGGTCATGATCTGTATATTTTACTTCTATCCAATGGTCCAAGCGCTCATTCTATCATTTCAATCAGGTGCTGGAACCAATCTGCAGTTTGTAGGTTTCGATAATTACATGCGGTTATTTACGGATCCGACGTTTATAACGGCTGTGAAAAATACAGTTATCTACCTGATCATCCAAGTACCTGCCATGATCATTCTGGCATTGTTTTTATCGGTTATGTTAAATAATAAAAATTTGAAGCTAAAAGGATTCTTTCGCACGGCTATCTTTTTACCGTGTATTACGTCACTTGTCGCGTATTCGGTCGTATTCAAATATTTATTTAGTACAGATGGCATCATTAACAAAATGCTGATCAACCTGTCGTTCATCGCAGAACCGATTCAATGGCTAACAGATCCTTTTTGGGCAAAGGTAACGATTATTATCGCAATCACATGGCGTTGGACAGGCTATAATATGATTTTTTATCTATCTGCTCTCCAAAATGTGGATAACTCTATTTATGAAGCTGCAAAGATTGATGGTGCAAATGCTTTTCAACAATTCTTTAAAATTACAATTCCAATGCTAAAGCCGATTATTTTATTTACATCGATTACATCAACCATTGGTACGCTTCAGTTATTTGATGAGGTGATGAACATAACAAAGGGTGGACCTGGTAATGCGACATTAACAATCTCTCAGTATATTTATAATCTCTCATTTAAATATACTCCTGATTTTGGCTATGCTGCGACAGTGTCATATGCAATCGTGATTATGATCATTTTCTTCTCGATCATTCAGTTCAAAGTAGCAGGTGATAAAAATGCATAAAATAAAACAGGCTTTCGTTTATATCATTCTATCGATTTTTACGATCATTTCTATTTTCCCATTTCTATGGATGATTGTTAGTGCGACAAATAAATCTGTTGATGTGACAAATGGGAGGTTATTGCCTGGTACACATTTGCTGGAAAACTTCCAGAACCTATTAAATTCGGTTAATCTTGTTCCAGCGTTAATGAATTCAGCCATTATCTCGATCGCAACGACCATTTTATCTCTGATCATTGCATCGCTTGCAGGGTATGGCTTTGAAATCTACCGGAGTAAGGCAAAGGATGTAGTCTTTAATATCTTGCTTCTGTCGATGATGATTCCTTTTGCAGCACTGATGATTCCGCTCTTCCGGATGTTTGGGACGATTTCTCAATATGCACCTGGAATTGGGATAGATACGTTAACGGCTGCTATGTTGCCAAGTATTACAACGGCATTTCTGATCTTTTTCTTCAGACAGAATACAAAGATGTTTCCAAAAGCGCTACTAGAAGCGGGACGAATGGATGGTTTAACAGAGCTTGGTGTATTCTTCCGTATCTATGTACCAACGATGAAAACAACCTATGCGGCGGCAGCCATCATAACGTTTATGGCAAGCTGGAACAATTACCTGTGGCCACTCGTTGTGCTACAGTCACCAGAAAACCATACGATTCCATTGCTTATTTCGAATCTTGGTTCGAGTCATGCACCTGATTTCGGGATGATTATGACAACGATTGTGATTGCAACATTACCAACAGCCCTCATCTTCTTCCTACTTCAAAAGCATTTCGTTGCAGGAATGATGGGGTCCGTAAAATAACCAGGCTTATTTCTAAAAGATTGTTGCTTTTTGTTAATAAATTGCAAACCATGTTGATTGGAGCGTAGGGTGGCGACTCCAGCGGGAAAAGCGTGAGACTTGAGACCCCGCAGGAGCATCAGCGACTTGTCCAGTTGCAGCGGCTAGAAACTCAAGAAATTTCAACTCCTCCTTCAGAGGCAAAATACGCCTCTTTGTCGGAGTCTCCAATTTTCTCGTTTCTGGCAAGCCGCCTACACATTTCGTTGAGGAGGCTCAAGCCACGCCCGCGGAAAGCGTCCACCTGAAGCGGAAGTCAACGATATAAAAACAACAAGGCTTACGAAAACATCCAGTAACTAACACCATTTGGTAGACGAATAGAAAGGAAGAATATGATGATGTCGAATACTCAAATTCAAGAAACAAAACGAGATCAAACTCCAAGTATCGATTGGCTAACGGATGTAAATGTGTTTGCAGTGAACCGAATACCAGCTCATTCTGACCACACTTACTATGAAACATTAGAGGAAGCGAAAGAAGCATCTGCAATGAACATGCGTTACGACTTAAACGGAAATTGGAAATTCCATTATTCAATCAACCCTGATTCAAGACCAGAGCGTTTTTATGAAACGGACTTTGAGTGCTCAGCTTGGGAAAATATTATCGTTCCAGGCCACATTCAATTACAAGGATTTGGAACGCCACAATATGTGAATACAATTTATCCGTGGGATGGACATCAAGATATACGGCCTCCAGCAATCCCGACAGATTTTAACCCAGTTGGCAGCTATGTGAAGGACTTTAAAGTACCTGAGAATATGGAAAACAAACCTGTGTATATTTCATTTCAAGGTGTAGAGTCTGCATTCTACGTTTGGTTGAATGGAGAATTTGTTGGGTATAGCGAGGACAGTTTCACACCTGCTGAGTTTGAATTAACTCCTTTTATAAAAGAAGGTGAAAATAAACTGGCAGTTGAGGTGTTTCAACGTAGCACGGGAAGTTGGTTAGAGGATCAAGACTTTTGGAGATTCTCTGGTATTTTTAGAGATGTCTATCTTTATACCGTACCTGAGATTCATGCACAGGATATCCACATTCATACCGAACTTAACTCTTCTTTTAAAAAGGCAGAGCTAAAAGTAGATTTTAAGCTTCTCCCAAATGTCCCTGTTGGTTCGCAAATCATAGTTGAGCTTTGTGATAAAGAAGGGAACAGAGTAGCAAAAACAAGTCGTGCGCTTACGGCTGTAAAGGGTTCAGTATCGATGGAGGTAGAAGCTCCAACGTTGTGGAGTGCGGAAAATCCGTATTTGTATAAACTCTTTATCCAAATTTATAATGCTTCAGGGGAACTTGTTGAGGTTATTCCACAAAAGGTTGGATTCCGGAAGTTTGAGATTGTGGATAAAATCATGCGACTCAATGGCGAGAGAATCGTATTTAAGGGTGTCAATCGTCATGAATTTAATCACCGAAGCGGCCGTGCGATTACAAAGGAAGACATGCTTTGGGATATTAAAACAATGAAACAACACAATATCAATGCCGTCCGTACCGCACATTACCCAAATCAAAGCTATTGGTATGAGTTATGTGATGAATACGGAATCTATGTGATTGATGAAATGAACTTGGAAACACATGGATCCTGGCAGAAGATGGGGCAGGTAGAACCATCATGGAATATCCCTGGGAACAAACCGGAATGGAATGATATTGTTTTAGATCGAGCCGTTTCAATGCTGGAGAGAGACAAAAACCATCCCTCCGTTTTGATATGGTCATGTGGGAATGAGTCATATGCAGGTGAGGTTATTTTAAATGTTACTCATTACTTCAAATCTGTTGACCCAAGCCGACTAGTCCACTATGAGGGTGTGTTCCATAATCGCGACTACAACGACACAAGTGATATGGAAAGCCGGATGTACGCAAAGCCTGCAGATATTGAGGAATATTTAACTGACAATCCTGAAAAGCCTTATATCAGCTGTGAGTATATACATGCGATGGGGAATTCCCTTGGAGGTATGCACAAATACACGGCTCTTGAAAATAAATATGAGATGTACCAAGGTGGATTTATTTGGGATTATATCGACCAATCCTTGGTGAAAAAAGACCGCTATGGTCAGGAGTTTCTTGCGACCGGAGGAGATTTTGGCGACCGCCCTACAGATTATGGATTCTGTACAAATGGCATTGTCTACGCCAATCGCGAACTATCACCAAAGATGCAAGAAGTAAAATACCTCTATCAAAATATCAAACTTACTGTTGATAAAACAGGCGTAACGATTAAAAATGAAAATCTATTTGAAGATACATCAAATTATGAACTAGAGTACGTTTTATTCCTAGATGGAAAAGAATTGTACCGCAATCAAGACCAAACGGTGGTGATTCCTGCACAAAGTGAAGGTCGAGCTGAATATAATTGGCCAACAGACTTACTCGATGAAGCAGGTGAATATGTCATCCATGCATCTTTCAAACTGAAAGAAGAAGAGAATTGGGCAGATCCAGGCTATGAAATTGCTTTTGGCCAATATGTGTTTGAGGAGAAAAAACGGATTGCTCAAGTTCCTAGCGGGAATTTACGAGTAGCATACGGAACACAAAATGTTGGTATACACGGTACTGATTTTACAATCATGTTTTGTCGAAAGGCCGGCAGTCTGATTTCGATGAAATATGGAGGAAGAGAGATGATTGAGGCCCCACTACTTCCACTATTCTGGAGAGCAACTACCGATAATGATAGAGGATTTGCTCAAGGGTTTGAATCTGGGTGCTGGTATGCAGCTAGTTTAGCTCGTAAATCGATTGGCTGGGATGTAGAGGAAAAAGAGGATCGTGTAGAAGTTACTTTTGCCTATAAATTCTCAATTCACTCGGAAATTGAAGTGAAGAATACATTTACTGTATTTGCAGATGGAAGTGTTCGTGTAAAATCAAACTATCATGGCGCTGACAACCTTCCACAAATGCCAATCTTTGCTCTTTCATTTAAGGTTTCTGCGGATTATGACCAATTAGAGTGGTACGCGATGGGGCCGGAAGAAAATTATTCAGACCGTGCTGCTGGCGCAAGGCTCGGGGTATTTAAAAATACAGTTGCAGACAACCTGTCTGGATATGTAAAACCGCAAGAATCGGGCAATCGCACGGGAGTACGTTGGGTAAACCTTACAAACCGTGACGGACAAGGAATTAAAATTGCTTCCACATCTCGTCCAGTAGAATGTAATTTCTCACCTTACACTGCCTTTGAGCTAGAAAATGCCGCTCATCATTATGAACTGCCAAATGTACACTACACAGTTGTAACTGTGGCAGGCAAACAAATGGGCGTTGGAGGAGACGATAGCTGGGGAGCACCTGTTCACCCAGAATACCTGATAAATCCAAACGAAGACATGGAATTTGAATTTACGATTAGCCCAATCTAGGGTACCTGTTCTCGTGCCCGAACTAAAAAACAAGTCGATTTTCCAATTGTGGGGAATCGGCTTTTTTGCTATTGATGATTTAGTTTTAGTTGTGTAAGCATGAAGACCACTTCGGGTGAAAAACATGACTAAAGTGTACTTCATAAGCCTGATGAAGTACAGTATGAGCAAAAAACTCGCTCGAAAAGTCCTTCATAAGCCCGATGAAGACCATTTGGAGCAAAAAACTCGCTAGAAAAGTCCTTCATAAGCCTGATGAAGCCCATTTGGAGCAAAAAACTCGTTCGATATGTCCTTCATAAGCTCAATGAAGCCCACTTCGAGCAAAAATATCAATTAGATAGTCCTTCATAAAACAACAAGCCGAAATTTCCCACGCCCTGGGACAAGGGACCTGTCCCCGTGACCCACCAGAGCCCTGTTTTTACTAAAACTAACTAATCCGATACGTACACTTTACCGAAAAGAAAACTCGTACTCTCTCTTTTACTAAACGAATAAAACACCTGTAAAACCCTACCATAACTACAATATAACCCAGTTTATACCAAAATAAATTTTAGTAAAAATGAAAATAAAACCGTTTACATTTAGTAAAAGTCAGAATATAATGAAGGTGTCATATAAAAAGGAGGCGCAATTATGAAGCTAGTAAAATTTAAATCTATTTTCTTTTTATTCATCGCAGCAATGTTGCTTTTAGCAGGTTGTAGCTCATCATCGGGGGAAAGCAGTGGTGACACTACTGAAGATGGAAAGGTAAAACTTCGATTTGCTACATGGGATGTTGGTGACGATGTTGACTTACAGCAAGAGATGATCGACAAATTCAATGAAACTCACGAGAATATTGAAGTTGTTTTAGAGGCTTACGGAAGTGAGTATGATACAAAAATTACAGCTGGTATGGGTGCGAAAGATGCTCCGGACATTATGTATATGTGGAACTACCCACAATACAAGGATGCATTAGAACCACTGGATTCTTACATTGAAAAAGAAGGCGCTGAGTACAAAGACAATTTCTATGAAACTCTTTGGAACTATAACTCAGCGGATGACCAAATCCTTGGATTACCAGTTGGATACACAACACATGTTGTTTATTACAACAAAGCTCTATTTGATGAAGCAGGTGTTGAATATCCACAAGCAGATTGGACTTGGAAAGACCTTCAAGATACAGCTAAGAAAATAACAAACAAAGATTCAAAGGTTACTGGATTTGCATTCTCAGGAAAGCCTGACCCATATGATTTCGAAATGTTCTTATGGGGTAACAACGCAGCTTACGTTGATGAAGAAGGAAACTTAAAAGGAAACCTTGATTCAAAAGAATCAGTTGAAGTGTTTGAGATGTTCCAAAACATGGCGAAAGAAGGCTATGCGATTCCAACTGAGGGTTCAGGAGCTACAGAAATGAAATCTGGTAAAGTTGCCATGTTTGTATATGGTGCATGGGGACTTAATCCATTAACAGAGGCTGGAATTGATTATGGTGTAGTTGAATTACCGACGTTTGAAAATGGAAAAAGTGTTAGTATCTTAAGTTCTTCAGGTATTTCTATTTCTAAGAATTCTAAGCACAAAGAAGAAGCATTTGAGTTCATTAAATTCTGGACTGGCGAAGAAGCAAACAAAGCAAGAATTGATTTCGAACTACCAGTTCTAAAATCTGTTGTAGAAAGTGAAAAGCTTGAGGAACACGAAATGAAGAGTGTGTTCTACTCCATGTTAGAAAAGAGTGAGGGCTATACTCCTGCTTCCTTCATCGTAGAGGACTGGAGTCAGGTGTCCGACAATCTAAACTATGTATTCGAATCAATCTTTAACCCAAGCACAATGGTAGATCCTAAAGAAGCATTAAAGGACGCTGCTCAGTAAATAACTTAACGTGGTAAAGCACTTGTACAGTGCTTTACCCTATTTTCTAATCTGAATAAGGGGTCATCTTATGTTAAATAAAACAAAGAAAGCGAATAGCTATCAGCTGGTAAGTAGGAAAGTACCCTATTTATTTATCTCACCTTGGATAATCGGATTTTTGGTGTTCACTCTTGGTCCATTAGCTTTTTCATTAATCATGAGTTTTTTTGATTGGCCAATTACAAGTGCACCAAGCTTTGTGGGTATCGACAACTATAAAACGATGTTCACTGACGATCCACAATTTTATAAATCTTTAGCCATTACATTTAAATTTGCCGCGATTTTTGTGCCGTTAAACTTAGTTACTGCCCTAATCTTAGCGCTCCTCATTACTCAACCATTAAAAGGAATGAAAATTTTCCGTACCATTTTCTATTTACCTGCGGTTGTATCCGGAGTTGCGATTTCAATTATTTGGGGCTGGATTTTCAACTCTGAATATGGAATTTTAAACTACCTACTTTCATTAGCTGGTATTGAAGGGCCAAAATGGCTTGTCGATCCGAAGTGGGCAATCCTGACAATCGTTATTGCGAGTGCCTGGGGTGTCGGAACAATGATGCTTATCTTTTACACAGACATTAAAGGAATCCCGCCAGAATTATATGAAGCAGCAGCAATTGATGGTGCGGGTCCGTTTCGTCAGTTTTTCAGCATCACAATCCCTAGTATTACACCAACAATTTTATTCAACGTGATTACATCGGTAATCGCCGCACTGCAACAATTAACACTTGTCTTACTTTTAACCGGTGGAGGTCCGTTAAAATCAACCTATTTCTATGGACTATATGTATATAACAACGCCTTCAAACACCATGAATTAGGATATGCAAGTGCAAACGCATGGTTTATGTTCATCGTCATCTTAATCTTAACGATGTTAATCTTTAAATCATCATCCACATGGGTATTTTACGAAAATGAAGTGAAAAAAGAAGGGAAGAAGAAAAAATGAAGATGTCAAGGAAATATAAAATCATAATGTACAGCCTTCTTGGATTATTTTCACTTTACTTCTTACTACCATTTGTGTGGGTAATCCTTTCTGCGTTAAAAACAGAGGCTGAAGTGTTTAGCTTCCCACCAAAGATTTTCCCGGAAGTGCCACAGTGGGGAAACTTTATGGATGCTTGGAACAGTCAACCATTTGGAACCTATTTTAAAAACTCGGTCATCGTAACCGTGATGACAACGCTAGGTCAGTTGATTTCTTGTTCTCTAGTAGCCTACGGATTTGCAAGATATGACTTCAAATATAAAAATGGACTCTTCATCTTGTTGCTTGCAACGATGATGATACCTTGGGACGTAACGATGATTCCGTTATACATGGAATTTAACTTTTTCGGATGGATTAACACATTAAAACCATTAATTGTCCCAGCGTTTTTTGGATCAGCTTACTATATCTTTTTATTAAGACAATTCCTTATGAACATACCGAAGGATCTTGAAAATGCAGCGAGAATTGATGGAGCAAACGAGTTCCAGATTTTCTTTAAAATATTCTTACCGATTATGAGAGCACCACTTATCCTAATCGCTGTATTAAATATTTTATTAGTATGGAACGATTACTTAGGTCCATTAATTTACCTTCAGGATCAATCAAAATATACATTAGCACTAGGACTTGCAGCATTTAAAGGAATTCATGACCTTCAAATTCTACCAATTATGTCGATCACGTTAGTCATGATTATTCCACCAGTTCTCGTGTTCCTAATTGCGCAAAAGTATATTGTCGAGGGAATCAGCGGTTCAATCAAGTAATTCACCATAGTTATGCGGAGGAAGATAATATGCGACGAGAGATGAAAAGATGGGAGAATATCCATCTGACTGGGATCAACAGACTCCCTGCACATACCGATTTTTATAGATATGAAACAAAAGAGAACGCAAGAACGTTTAACAAAGAAAGTAGTATCGGCTATACATTGCTTGACGGCGTGTGGAAGTTTTTATTTGTAGATGCACCAGAGCTTTCACCAAAGGGGTTTGAGGCGGAGGACTTCGCAGTCGAAGGTTTAGACGATATCGAAGTGCCATCCAGCTGGCAAATCAAGGGTTATGGAAACATGCATTACACAGATGTTTTGTACCCATTTGCTATCAACCCACCATTTGTACCACAGGAAAATCCAACAGGGATTTATTTTAGAGAGTTAGAGGTTTCTGATTTAGCAGACGACGAAGCCCTTATTTTAAAATTCAATGGGGTTGACTCTGCATTTGATTTATATGTGAACGGACAGCATGTCGGTTACAGCAAGGTTTCTAGAGTACCGTCTGAATTTGACATTACAGAGTATGTGAAACAAGGAAGCAACCGCCTAACGGTAAGGGTGTATCAGTTCTCTGATGGCACTTATTTAGAAGACCAGGATATGTGGTGGCTTTCAGGTATTTTTAGAAGTGTGGAGCTCTTTAAAATCAACAAAAATACGCTTCAGGACGTTTTTGTGGAAACACTGCCTGATGAAAACTATGAAAATTTCACCTTGAAAGTCGGTGGTGAATTTTTAACAAACGATGTAAAAGGTTTATTTGCAACTCTATATCACAGAGATGAGAAAGTGGATCAGTTTGACATCGAAGTGGCTGACGGAAAATTCGAGACTAGTAAATTAGTAGAAAAGCCGCTTTTGTGGAATGCAGAGGAGCCAAATCTATACCATCTAGTTTTTGAATATTGTTTACCAAACGGTGATAAGGAAATTGTGCCGCTTCGCGTTGGTTTCCGTTCAATTGAGGTCATCGACAATGAAATTCGTGTCAATGGAAAACGCATTTTCTTTAATGGGGTGAACCGTCATGATTCACATCCAAAGACAGGTAGAACGGTAAGTTATGAAGACATGCTTCAGGATATTAAAATGATGAAGCAGTATAATATTAACGCTGTTCGTTCAGCGCACTATCCAAATAATGATGTATTTTATGATTTATGTGATGAGTATGGATTATACGTAATAGATGAAGCGGACCTAGAGTGCCATGGCTTCGAAAACACGGGTAACTATAACTGGATTTCCGATAATGAATTATGGGAAAAACAATATGTAGACCGTGCAGTTCGTATGGTAAAAAGAGATCGCAACCACCCAAGTATTGTGATGTGGTCATTAGGAAATGAGTCTGGAGCTGGGCGCAACTTCACAGCGATGTACAATGCGATTAAGGCAATCGACCCTACTAGACTCGTACATTATGAGGGAGACAGAGTTGCAGCTTACAGTGATGTTTACACAACCATGTATACTCGCTTAAAGCCACTTGAAGAAATCGGTAAAAATGCAGAAGGTAAGAAGCCTCATATCCTATGTGAGTATGGACATGCGATGGGGAATGGCCCTGGTGGTTTAACAGAGTACCAACAGTTAATGCGAAAGTATCCTCGATTACAAGGTGGATTTATTTGGGAATGGTGTGACCATGGAATTGAAACGACGAATGAAAATGGTGAAACGTACTATCTGTATGGCGGCGATTACGGCGACTTCCCAACTAACGGAAATTTCTGTATTGATGGGCTAGTCTATCCAGACAGAACCCCATCACCAGGACTAATCGAATACAAAAAGGTCATCGAACCGATTGTGACGGAGGAAGTAAACGTAGCAGAAGGAAAAATTCGTGTGAAGAACTTATACGATTTTAAAAACATTAGTGGAATCGTGCTTCATATTGAAGTGAAATCCTTCGGTACACTTATCGAGGAAAAAGAAATCAAGCTACCGAGCATTCAGGCTCATGAAGTTGCAGAAATCACGTTGCCAATCGATGTTGCAAAAGCTGCGCAGCATGACGATGTTCGTATCTACCTAAGCTATCGGGAAGCTGAAGATACTCTCTATGCGGAAAAAGGACACGAGATTACAAAGGAAAGCTTTTTACTAGATTCTACGAAACTTGAAAAAAGTGTAAAAACTATCGCGTCAATCGGATCTGATTTCATTATTGAAGACGAAGCAGCTCAGCTGATCGTTGAAAATGATATGTTCAAGGCTGTTTTCTCAAATGTGTACGGAACACTTGAATCCTTCGAATCAGAAGGGGAAGAGATCATAAACAAAGGCCCTGAAGTAACGCTTTGGAGAGCAATTATCGACAATGACATGTATAAAAAGGATGACTGGATTAACAAGTACTTCCTTAAAAACACAAAAGAACAGCTTGGCGAAGTAACCTATGAGGTGTCTGAAAATCATGTGGACGTGGTTATCACGAAGTTCTTATCAACCGTAAACCAAGCGTGGGGCTTCCATTTAACATATAATTACCGGATCACGAAAAATGGTGCGCTTAACATTGATCTAAAAGGTGAAAAAGTTCTACGTGGCATAGAAATTCCAGAAATGCTGCCACGTATTGGCGTAACAATGAACTTTAACCAAGATTACAACGATGTTACTTGGTATGGTCGTGGGGATTCTGAATCCTATCAGGATACGAAACGTAGCCAACCAATTGGACTTTACAACAAGACCGTTGAAGACATGCACACTGATTATGTGTATCCACAGGAAAACGGCTCAAGATGTGATACCTCTTTCCTATCGCTAGCGAAAGGTGACCACAAGTACCTAATTAATTTTAAAGAAGAGTATGACTTTACGATTCATGATTATGAGACAAGTGCACTTGAAGAAGCGAAACACCGCGGAAATATCAAGAAGTCACCATTCAATGTGTTGACCATTGATTATAAACAAAGTGGTGTTGGAAGCAATAGCTGTGGTGAAGAGCAGTTACCTCCATATCGAACCGTGATTGAGGACTTCCGCCTTCAATTTGAAATAAGAAAGATTGAAAAGGATAGCCTAGTAGAAGAAAGTAAATTTTTCACAGCACGTTAAGAGAGCAGGGGAAACCCTGCTTCTTCCATAAAGGAGAATTATAGATGAATTTAGATATTAGAGAAATTCCTTTTTCTAGATTTGGTTCTTATTTTTGCGTGTCACAGGAGAAGGATTCTAAAGAAATTTATATACGCGATGTTCATGGTGGGGATGACGCACCTTCAAAGCTTTTTAAATTGGATCTTTTGCAGGATGGTATTGAAAAAGAATTTGAGATCCTCGCATCTGAAACGACCTTGCGTTTTTATGTAGTAGAGGACTTAGAGAAATATGCGGAAATCATCATTCCGGAAGAGGATGAGCTGCATATTGATGTTCATGGAGTAGAAGTACGTTTGCAGGCAAGTAAAGTAAAATACGATACGTTACATGAATATGAGGATGGAATGTATGAGTACCATATCTATCCGAAGGAATTAAAGCTGATGATCAGCAAGCTCAGCGGAGAAATGTCAGTTGAAGCACCATGGAATGTCATCGGCAATGATTTTATTGACATTCGCATGAGTAATGGCCATTTTGTGATTGAGAGCTATCGGACTGTTTTTAAGCCAAAGGAATATGCAAGCTTTGAAGCGGGTAAAGAAAAGGTCGAGAAACTCTATCAAGAGTGGGTCGGAAATATCACAGAGAAAAATGAAGTCTACCAAGCTTCGATTGACCGTGCGTCGTATATCACTTGGTCAAGTGTCGTTCACCCAGATGGCCTTTTAAAAGATTACGCCATGTATATGTCAAAGCTTTGGATGTACAATATTTGGTCCTGGGACAATTGTTTCAATGCGTTAAATTTAGGAGCTAAGTATCCAGAACTAGCGTATTCCCAATTAAAAATCTTTATCGATACACAGGATGAATCTGGGGCATACCCTGATTTTGTGAATGATAAATTTGTATCCTATAACTGTATTAAGCCTCCGATTTTTGCATATGTTTATGAAAAACTCATGGAAGAAAATGATTACTTTAAAGATGAAAACCGCTTAAGAGAGGTTTATGAATCTACAAAAAAAGTTATAAAGTATTTTGACCTATATCGAACATATGAAGGTCGACTTCCACATTATAAGCACGGCAATGATTCCGGCTGGGACAATGCGTCTTTATTTCATCGTGGTATGCCGGTTGAAGCACCTGACCTTGCTAGCTTTTTAATAAGAACATATGATATTTTAACAAAATTTGCGGGCATTCTTGGAGAGCAGGATGAAGCAAAGCAGTTTACAGATAAAGCAGATTCAATGTTTGCTTTATTAATGGATAGATTGTACGACGAAAATGGATTCTTTGGCCGCGTAGGTAAAGATGCTGAAAAGATCGACATTCGCTCAAGCTTGATACTGCGTTTGCCTGTTTTAATCGGGTATCGTCTTGATACAAAGGTAATGGATCAGCTTGTGGCTGACCTTACGGAAAACTTTGAAACGAAATATGGATTTGCAACAGAAATGCCATCAAGCCCATTTTATAAGGAAAATGGCTACTGGCTTGGACCAATTTGGGCACCAGTCACCTATCTTTTTATTGATTCATTAAAAAGTTTTGGCTACAGTGAAATTGGAGAAAGAATCAGAGAGAAATATTTGAATCTAACACTCGTCGGCGGAATGGCAGAAAACTTCGACCCGCATAACGGAACAGGGCTCGTCGATACCTCCTTCACGTGGACATCAAGCGTCTTTCTTCAATTAATGGGACACACTGTCCCACGAGTTTAATAAATGGGACGAGGGACCTGTCCCTTGAGTCCCAATAGGTGGAGGTTTACATGCGGAAACATTTTGGGGAAATAGGTCTTACGATAGTAGCCATCATTTGGGGAAGCGGGTTTGTGGCGAGCGCGGTGTCGCTGGAACATTATACACCTTATCAAATTCTAGCAATCCGTTTCCTAATTGGTGTTCTTTTGTTAAGTCTAGTCTTTTTTAAGAAACTAAAACACATCAAAAAGAGTACGTTAATCAAGGGTTCGATCATTGGAATCTTTCTATATTTAGCATTTGCTCTACAAACAGTCGGGTTAGTCTATACCACGCCATCGAAAAATGCCTTTTTGACGGCGGTAAATGTGGTCATTGTTCCGATTATTGCATTCTTTATCTTTAAACGAAAAATGGATAAGTTCGAGCTCTTGGGCGCAGTGCTTGCGATAACAGGTATAGGGGTATTATCACTTCAGCTCTCAGGTGGTATCAACTTTGGAGACTTCTTGACTCTATTATGTGCGGTTGCATTCGCATTTCATATTTTCTACACGGCACAGTTTGTGAAGGATGAAGATCCAGTGCTATTAACGGTTATTCAAATGGCGGCTGCCACAGTTTTGGGTTTCATCGTCGTCCTTTTCAAAGGAGAAATGAATTTTGCGGCTAGTTTTGAAGGAGTATCGGCGGTTCTGTACTTGGGAGTTTTCTCCACAACAATTGCGTTTTTACTGCAGACAGTCGCTCAGAAATTTACGACCGAAACAAATGCAGCCATCATATTATCAACAGAAGCATTCTGGGGCATGGTATTCTCCGTGATCATTTTAAGTGAAGTGTTAACAACAAGAATGATCATCGGAGCCATCATTATTCTTGTAGCGATCATCATTTCCGAAACAAAACTGAAGTTCATAAGGAAAAAAAGCTACAAAGAAGCAGTGTAGTAAACGGATATCTGTATTAAAATGGAAGTATAAAGAAAAAAGTGGGTATGATATATGGCGACAATTAAAGATATAGCAGATTTAGCACAGGTTTCCATGGCAACGGTCTCGCGGGTGTTAAACTATGATGAAACGTTAAACGTTGCACCAGAGACAAGAAAGCGAATTTTCGAAGCGGCAGAGGAACTAAATTATGTCGTTACCCCGAAAAAGAAAAAAACAAAAAAGAAAGGGATAGTGGGGCTCTACTATTCCTATTCACTAGAAGAGGAATTGGTCGACACCTATTATCTTTCGATTCGGGTTGCATTAGAAAAGAAGCTTGAAAGCTTGGGGATGGAATTATTAAAAATTACAAAAGACGACACAAAAAGAAGTCTATCAAAATTGGACGGAATCATCTGCCTTGGAACCTTTAAAAAAGCAGATATTGAATTGATTAAGAGCTTTGAAAAACCATCGGTGTTTGTGGACTCAAACCCAGATGAGGATCGTTTTGATGCTGTTGTCATCGATTTTACTTCTGCGACGAAAACGGCGCTCAACTATTTGGTTGACTTAGGACATAAAAACATAGGTTTTATCGGTGGCGTTGAAACAGATATGTATGGTAATCGGTTCAAGGACTTACGACAGGATGTCTTTGAATGCTATTTAAAGGAAAAAGGAATTTTTAATGAGGAATTCGTCAAAATTGGCGGCTATAATCCAAAGGATGGCTATCAGATCCTTAAGGATATGCTCAGTCAGAACGAAAAACCAACCGCGGTGTTCGTAGCAAACGATTCAATTGCAGTCGGTTGCTACAAGGCAGCCTATGAATTAGGTGTTAAAATACCGGAGGATCTAAGCATCGTCGGCTTTAATGATGTGTCCTCTGCACAATACATGATGCCACCGCTTACAACCGTTAAATTGTACACGGAAATTATGGGAGAATCCGCGGTCGACTTACTGCTTGAGCGAATTGCAACTAAGCGTGAAATCTGTAAAAAAATAACCATTCACACAAAGCTCATTGTCAGAGGCAGTGCTACAAAGGCAAAAAAGAGCTAACTTATAATCCGCGAAACGGACTAGTTTCGTGGATTTTTATTAGTCTTTTTAAACCACACGCTCTGCGTGTGTGCAAACGAAACTTATAGAGTCGTACCA